>PLBO01000114.1 GCA_003134555.1 Actinomycetota bacterium | reverse complement strand
CGCGGTCGCCATCACCGCCGGCGGTGACCACTCGTGTGCGGTGTTGGCGAACGGGACCGCCAAATGCTGGGGCTACAACAGCTCCGGGCAGTTGGGGAACGGCACCACCAACAACGCGTTCACCCCCGTCGTCGTGACGGGCCTCTAGATCTAGCGAGCGCGACATGGAGGAGCGGCGGTTCGCAGGTACCCGAAGCCTTTCCTCAACGTAGCCGCAGCGTTCCCAACGTCGTCAGGTGCGGTGGCGAACTCCGACAGCCCGGTCGCTCGGCAAGGCAAAGACCGAGTTCCAGGACGGGCTCGCGGAGGGCGACAGCAGCGAGGCCAAAAAGTCGTCGAATACGACTGCAACTCAGAAGCCTGAGACGAGTTCGCCGCGGCTCCCACACACGCTCGCCTTCACCTACATCTCAGGGCACCGATCGGTGCGGTGGAATGTCCACTCGTTATCGCGTGGAAGCTCACGAACGTCTTGAACACGGCCCGGCACCCGGCGGGCGGTAGGGAACTGCGAACACGCCGATGATACCCTAGGGGGGTAAAATATTCGAGGGGAGCGTGAGGCATGGTCGGTTACGCGGACAAGAAGTCAGCCGTCCAGGGTCGCCTGCGCCGGATTGAGGGTTCGTATTGAAACGCGCGGGGTAAGCCACGCAGCCCGCTCGCCTTCCTTGCATCGCTCTACTCCCGACCGAGTGCCGTGCGCGCCGGAGCAACACACGTATCTATCTACACACGCACCCGTCCAACCGCGGCGGCGAGCGCGCGATCGACCAATCGCACCAACTCGCCACAGGCAAGACGCGACCGCGATCCAAGACATGGTGGTGCCCGCTCCGCCGGTCGAGGGTTTGAAAGAGCGCCACCCGATGTCGAAGCGAGCGGACACGAAAAAGGTGCCGTTACCAGCGAGAACGTTGTGATTTTGACCACGAGCGCGGAGTGCCTGGGACTGTTTTCAAACCCCCCAGGACCCCTTGAGCCGCTGCTCGATCTCCTCGGCAGCAGGGACTTTTCGTGACTGCAACGAGGCAACGACACGGTCAGCGTGGGTGTCCCTAACGGCTGGGATAGGGCAGTGCCGTGTTCGGTGCGCGTTATGGGCGCGCGTTCTGCTCGGGATTTCGTGCCTTCGACGAGTCCCGAACGGCAGCCCGGCCGCGGCTGATCCTTCGCGCGGGACGCTCGCTGCTTCCGGCCGCGAGCGTCTTCCACATCGCCGGCGAACGGAGGAACAGGTCGAGACGGCGCTGCGGGCCGGGTTGTGAGGCGCTGGTCAAGCCGCGATTCGGGCGGGTCGATAGCGCTTCGGTGGAGAATCCGTGTTCGTCGTTGGCCTTTCGTTCGCGTTTGGGGGCGCGGCTCAGGGATCCGAGTATTTTTACCCTGCCGGTAGTGGTGCCGGCGTTTTGGGCGGCGCGCCGGTTGGATCTGATCTCGACGACGCCGTTGTGGCTCGTGTTCGCGCTTTTGGTGGCTGGTGTTGCGGCCACGTCGACGGCGGCGGCGCTGTGGGCCGAGGTCGGTCAGGGTCGGCGGTTGTGGGCGCGGGTCGCGGTGCACATCGCCAGTATCACCGCGGTGATGTACGCGATCGGTTGGGGACCGATGCTCGCGATCGGGTTGATATTCGGCGCGGTCGATGCCATCCGGCTGACGGGACTGCGGGCGGTCACACCGGCGATCGTGTTGTGTGTCGCGGCCCTTGCGCTGGGAGACGGCGCGATCGCGCTTGGCATCGCGCCGACGTTGGTGGCACAGCCACTCGTGCATGGCCTCGCGGTACTCGCCGCGTTGGGGGTTGTGTTCACGATCAAGCTCTTCGAGCGCGGGGTGATCGAGACCGAAACCGTCGAAGCCGAGCTGCGCCACAGCGAATCGGAGCTGCGTCAGAGCGAACAACGCTTCCGGGCGCTGATCCAGCACGCATCGGACATCATCATGGTGATCGGCTTGGACGCCAACGTGCGCTACGTAAGCCCGGCCTTCGAGGCAATCCTTGGTTATCCCGCGTCAGAGACGACCAACATGTCGGGGCTGGAGTTCGTACACCCCGACGACATCGAGGCGGTGCGCGCCGCGATCGCGCAAAACGTACCGAGTGCCCGAACGACGGGCGCCGAAGCGCGGATGCGTCACCGCGACGGCCACTGGCGCTGGTTTGACCTTCTCGTCACTGATCTATCCGACGACCCGAGCGTCGGTGGCTGGGTGGCGAATCTGCGTGACGTCACCGAACGTAAGGCGTCCGAAGCCGCGCTGAACCAGGCACAGGAAGCTTTCCGCCACGCATTCGATGACGCGGCGATTGGCATGGGGCTCGTCGACCTGGCCGGGCGGATACTGCGCTCGAACCGGGCGATGGCGGCGCTGCTGGGTCGCACCCAGGACGAACTCGTGGGCGTGGAGATCCGGGACTTGACCCATCCCGACGACCGCGCCATCTCCAACGAACAACGCGAACGCCTCAATCGCAACGAGATCGACTCGTACCGGCTCGAGAAGCGCTACGTCCGGCCCGACGGCTCGTTGGTGTGGGCCGCACTCAGCGTGTCGGCAGTGCGCAACCTCGCTGGCGACCCGATATACCAAATCGGACAGTTGGAAGACATCACCGCCCGAAAGGCACTCGCCGACCGGCTCGCGTACGAAGCGGCGCACGACTCGATGACCGGCCTGGCCAACCGCACAACATTTACCGAGCGGGTCAAGACCGCGCTCGCGGCACCGCGCAAACACAACCGGACGCTCGCGGTGCTGTTCATCGATCTTGACCACTTCAAGGTCGTGAACGACAGCCTCGGGCACGCGTTCGGCGACGAACTAGTGGTCGTCGTCGCGCAACGACTCCGGAACACGATTCGACCGGGAGACGTCATCGCGCGCTTCGGTGGCGACGAGTTCATGGTGCTATGCAACAACCTCACCGGCGTCAAAGCGGTGAGGGCGATCGCACGGCGGCTTCTCCAGGCGGTCGCGGAGCCCATCTCCCTCACGACCGACGAGGTATTCGTGACCGCGTCCATCGGGATCGCGATCTCCAACGGCGAAGACACCGCCGAAACGCTCGTGCGCCACGCCGACGCCGCGATGTACCAAGCCAAAAGCGACGGACGCGCCCGCACCGTCGTCTTCGAACCTGACCGTCACGGATCAGCCGACGCCGCGCTCAGAATCGGAACCGACCTACACCGCGCGCTCGAACGCAACGAGCTGGCCGTGCACTACCAGCCGATCGTCGACCTGCGGACCGGCCGCGTGATCGGCTTCGAGGCACTCGTGCGCTGGAACCACCCCGAACGCGGCCTCCTCGAACCCGACGACTTCATCCACCTCGCCGAAGAAAACGGCCTCATCGTCCCAATCGGCGCGTGGGTCCTCGAGACCGCCTGCCGCCAAACCGCACGCTGGCAAACAATCCGCGACCGCACCACCACAGCCGCGCCCCTCGTCATAAACGTCAATCTCTCGCCCCGCCAACTCGCCGACCCGAGACTCGCCTCCGCCGTCGGGCACATCATCGACAAAACCGGGATCGATGCCACCGCCGTATGTCTCGAGCTCACCGAAAACGCGCTCATGCAAAACGTCGAATCGACCAACGAGGCCCTCCTCGCGCTACGGCACCTCGGCGTGCACCTCAGTATCGACGACTTCGGAACCGGATACTCATCGCTCAGCTACCTCAAACGCTTCCCAGTCGAGGCACTCAAGATCGACCGGAGCTTCATCGACGGACTCGGCCACGAACCCGAAGACACCAGCATCCTGGAAGCCATCGTCACCCTCGCACACGCGCTCGGACTCACCGCCGTCGCCGAGGGCCTCGAAACCCCCACGCAACTCGAAGCGCTCCGAAACCTCGGCTGCGACTACGCCCAGGGCTACCTCCTCGGACACCCACTCCCCGCCGAGCAGATCAGCGACAACCCTGCCGACGACCTCACAACCTGGCAAACCAACCCCACACCCACGGCTTAGGTGCTAACTCTAAAACTGACGGAAGTTGTTTACATCTGCGGTCACTCGTGAGAGGGATGGGACTGCTGCGGGTTCGGTTGACTCCGCGGTTTGGAGTTAGGCCGCTCGCGCGGCGGTGGTCAGGATCTCATATTCGATGGGTGTGAGTCTTCCGAGGGCGCGTTGTCGGCGTCGGCGGTGGTAGGTCCGTTCGATCCAGGTGACGATCGCGATGCGGAGTTCGTCGCGAGTGCCCCAGCGTTGTCGGTCGAGGACGTTCTTTTGGATTAGCGAGAAGAACGATTCCATCGCGGCGTTGTCACCACACGCGCCGACGCGGCCCATCGAGCCGACCAGACCGTTGGTGCGCAAGGTCCGCACGAAGGCGTGTGATCGAAATTGACTGCCCCTGTCGGAGTGCACGATCGTCCCGGCCGGTGACCGCAACGCGATCGCGTTCCGTAACGCCGAGACTGCGAGGGCGGCGGTCATGCGATGGTTCATCGAGTAGCCAACGATCCGGTTCGAGCACACGTCTTTGATCGCGCATAAGTAGAGCTTGCCTTCACCGGTCGGATGTTCGGTGATGTCGGTGAGCCACACGACGTTCGTGGCCGGCGCGCTGAAGGTGCGGTCGACGAGGTCGTCGTGCACGGGCGGGCCTGCCTTGCGGGTGAGGCCACGCCGTTTCGCGAACGCCGACCAGAGCTGCTGTTGCGAACAGAGCCGCCACACCCGACGCTCACCGACCTTGACGCCCGCTTGGTGAAGTTCGTCGGCGATGAACCGGTATCCGAACTCGGGATCGTCGTGATGGATGTCGATCGCCGCGTTGATCAGATGCGCGTCGTCCCAATCACGATCCGTCACCGGGCTGCGGTTCCATTTGTGGAACGCCTGGGTCGAGAATCCCAACACCCGGCAGGTCACCGCGACCGGTATCGCATCGGCGGCAAGGTCACGGACCAGCGGGTAGCTCATTTTGGGAGCGTCTCTCGCGCAAATACGCCGCCGCGCGACGCAAGATCTCGTTCTCTTGTTCCAGGGTCCGGTTGCGTTTCTTCAACTCGCGCAGCTCGGCCGCTTCCGAACTGGTCACCCCGGCCCGCACACCGTCATCGACGTCGGCGATCTGCAACCAGTGATGCAGACACGACTGCGAGATCCCGAAATCCTCGGCGATCTGGATCAACGTCGCGTCACCCTTGCGGGCCACCGCGACCACATCGCGACGGAACTCGGGCGGGTAAGCCTTCGGCATGGTGAACATCCTTTCGGTGAGGACGAATCCTCACACGTCAAGGAGTCAACCCAACCGACAGCAGTCCCTTTCAGATCACAACCACGTCCAATATTGACCGCAGTTTAGAGACGATCTGCACCTGGTCAACTCGCCTTGAGCGAGACCTGCCAATTCATTCGTTCGAGATCGGCGCGTGAGTAGGTTTGCTCGCCGCTCGGACCCTCGATCTTCACCGTGTAGAAGTCGCTCGTCCCCTCGGCGAGGTTCGCCGTGAACGTGAGCGTGCAGCCGAAACTTGAGTTCGTAATCTGACCGCTGGCCAGTTGCGTCGACGCGACCGTCTTGTGGTTCGCGTCCTCGACGAGGTCGCGATCGCGGTGGGTCCGACCGTCGTTGCCCGACACCCACGCGTGTGGTCCAAGGAACGAACGACGTACGGCCCGCGCCACTACCTGGCGTTGTTGGAACGCAAGCCCGGCGCGTTCGACGTCGCCAAGCCGCTGGAACGTTGGGGGCTGCTCGCACGTTTCGCGATCTTGCGCCGTCGACTCGAGTCTGATCTCGGCTCGGCTGGGACCCGCGAGTTAATCAAGGTGCTCCGCTTGTTGGAGTCAGCGTCGTTGCGGGAACTGACCACGGCGGTCGAGATCGCCCTATCGATCGGCGCGACCAGCGCCGACGCGGTGCGTCTCATCTGCTTGCACCGCGCGGAGCGGCCGGTCGGGTTGTTCAGCCTCGACGGCCACCCCCACCTCAAGTTGTTCGCGATCGACCCACCCGACCTTGGCGCCTACCGCGTCTTGACCCAGATCGGAGCCTGACATGAAGACCCTGGAAACCAAATCGATGGTGCTGCTACGTCACGCCTTGAAAGCGTTGCGGTTACCGACCGTCGGCGCCGAATGCGAGAAAGTCGCGCACCAATGCGCCGCCGACAACGCCGATCACCTCACCTACCTGCTGCAGCTCACCCAACTCGAGCTCCTCGAGCGCGAGAAACGAGCGGCCGAACGACGACTCAAGGCTGCCCGGTTCCCGACCATCAAGACGCTCGACACGTTCGACTTCACCGCCCGCCCGACGGTCAACATGATGCTCGTCACCGAACTCGCACGCTACGAGTTCATCGACTATCCACTGCGGCTCATCGCGCCGAACCGACCGGGGGTGATGCAGACCAAATGGGTCACAACTCTCGTAGCGACGTGACGTCGACGAGCCGACTCGGGTTGTGCGTCGGTCTGTTGTGCGGGACTCCGGTGATGCTGATCGGCGCGGTCGGTCTGGTGCGCCACACCGACGCGACCCCGCCGTCGAGTTACCTGAAGTTCTTCGTCGGCGGCGACATCGTGCACGATCTCGTTGTCGCGCCGATCGTCGCCCTCGTCGCGTTCTTCGTCGTGCGCCGCGTTCCCGCGATCGCGCGCGCGCCGCTTCGTGCCGCGCTGTTCGGCTCGGCGGTCGTGGTCGCGATCGCGTGGCCCGGCATTCGGCGCTACGGACGTATGCGCGCGCCTGACAACCTGACGGTCCAGCCCCTGAACTACGCAACCTCGACCCTGACCGCCGTCGGCGTTGTCGTCGCCATCGCCGCGGTCTGGTTCGTCGTCGCGCTCGTTCGATCCCGCCGAACTCCCGCGTCCACGTCACAGGCTGTCCACAGGTCGGATTCGTAGTACCTCAGGTGGATCTGCGCCCGCATCGAGACGACGAAAGCCCCGAGCACCGAGAGCCGACCGGCGTGGCCGTAACCGCGCGCGGTCTGACCTTTCGGTACAGCACTCCCGCAGGAGAGCTCACAGTGCTCGATGGGATCGACTTCGACGTTGATGCCGGCAGCGTCGTTGCGATAACGGGCGTATCCGGGTCGGGTAAGACGACCCTGTTGTCGGTACTCGGCGGCCTCGACCGCCCCCAGGGCGGCGCGGTAACGGTCGGCGGTCAGGATCTGTCGACCCTCGACCGCGATCGCACCGCGCGTTACCGGCGCGAGGTCGTCGGGTTCGTATTCCAGGACTTCGGCTTGCTCGGCCAGCTCACGGCGCTCGAGAACGTCGAACTCGCCCTCACCTTCGAGCGCGTGTCGCGACGCCGGCGCCGCGCCCGCGCCCGCGAACTCCTCACCGGCGTCGGCTTGGCCGATCGACTCGGACATCGACCACGCGCCCTGAGCGGCGGCGAAAAGCAACGCGTCGCGATCGCACGCGCACTCGCGAACGAACCCCGCCTGGTCCTCGCCGACGAACCGACCGGCAATCTCGACGCGGCATCGACCGCGATCGTGCTCGAGATGCTGATGCAGGTCCCAGCGCGGCACGGATCTACCGTGATCGTCGTCACGCACGACGACGCGGTCGCCGGGCTCGCCGACCGGACACTGCACCTCGTCGACGGTCAGATCGCGGCGCCATGACCTGGCGAGATGCGATCACACTCGCCCGGCGCAGCGTCGGACGGCGCGGTGGCCGCGCCGTCCTCACGGTACTTGCGGTCGCCCTCGGCTCGGCGCTGCTCTCGTCGCTCCTCATCGCCAGCGGAGCAGCGAAACAGCGCGTGCTCGACCAGGTCACCGCGGGCGGCCCACTCTCCGGCATCAAGGTCGACGCCGCCGCGCCCACCCCGGTCGCCCTCGACACCGACAATCCTCGTCCCGGACCGCCCCGCCGCATCGACGACGCCGCACTGCAAAAGATCTCGCAACTCCGCGATGTCACCTCCGTCCTCCCGATCATCGCGACACCGATGGTGGTCGTTCCGCCGCCGGTCCTTCCCGCGGCAGCGCACTCGAGTCATCAGGACAACGGACCCATCTTCGATTCGGCGATCGGGGTCGACCTCTCCCGAGTGAACCAGCTCCCCATCGCCATAGTCGCCGGCCGGCTTCCCGACCCAGGATCGCAAACCGAGATCGCCGTCACCGTCGACTTCCTCCAACGCATCGGCGTCACGAACACCAATGCCAAGGCGATCGTCGGCACCCAAGTAACGATGGGCGCCCCGCGGCTGTTCAACAGCGGAATCGGCAGGCGCAGCCGCGTGCGCTGGACACATGCTCAGATTGTCGGAGTCGTCTCACAGGACGCCGGCGACGGCCTGTACGTCGTCTCCCTCGAACTCGCGCGCGCCGCGCGCGCCTGGTCGACCGCCGGTGCGCCAATTGATGCACTCGGTCCAAGTCCGTCGCAATACTCGACACTCTTCGTCGTGGCGCACGGCCTCAACAACGTGACCGGCGTGCGCGCCGAAATCAACACGGTCGGATATTCGACGAGCGCACCCGAGAGCCTCATCACACAGGTGCAGCGCTACGTACACGTCGTCGAGCTCGTACTCGCCGGAATCGGACTGATCGGCCTCGCGATCGCGGCGCTCGGCATCTCCAACGCGATGCTCGCCGCGATCCGCGAACGCCGACGCGAGATCGGCGTGCTCAAAGCCGTCGGCGCCGCGGACCGCGACGTGCGTCGCATCTTCTTGGTCGAAGCCGGAACGCTCGGTTTTGCAGGCGGAACGATCGGAGCGGCGACGGGTCTGCTGGTCGCGCGCTCCCTCGCCGCGGTCGTCAATGGCTACCTCGCCAGTCAGGATCTCCAGACCGTGCACCTCGGTGTTCCGATCGCGTTGCTCGCGGCAGTCGTCGTCGGCGCAACCGTCCTCGCGCTCGCCGCCGGCACCCTTCCCGCGATCCGCGCCGCCCGTATGCCGGCCCGCCAAGCGATCGGCGACGAGTGACGCGCCTGCGCGCTCCGGCGGCAGCTGCGCTGGTCATGCTCGCGGCGTGCAGTTCCGGTTCGCACGGGGCAGCGCCTGCACACTCCATAGCCCCGAGCGCGGTACGGGAGACGGTCCTCGCCATCGGTGGCAGCGCAACCGAGGGCGACGGAGTACGCGATCGCCTGCAGGACGCGTGGCCGTACATCGTCTTTCGCGACGACCTTCCGGCGTTGGCCGCATTCGTCAACGGTGCGCTCGACGACGCGACGGTTGCTCACGCACTGACAACCCAAGCTCCACTCGCGAAGGAGCTGAAACCCGAGATCGTCGAGATCTGGCTCGGGGCCGACGACCTCCTCGCCGCCACACCGATTCCGTCCTTCACGCTCGCGTTCACGCGACTCGTCGAGACGCTGCGCGCTGACGGAGCACAGCGCATACTCGTTGCCGATCTCCCCACCGCCTACGGCGCGCTCGCCGCCCAATACAACGTCGCGATTCACAGCGTCATCACAGCTACCCACGGCGAGCTCGTCTCGCTGGCAACGGCGCGGGTGACGTTGGCGCCCACCGACGGCCTGACCCCGCAACCCGACGAGGCCAGTCATCGCCTCGTCGCCGCCGCATTCGCTCGGGAGATCGCGCGAGGTCAGTCGTCCCGGCCGTGACCCGTCATGTCGATTCGCGTCCGTCGCGGCGGGCGTATCGTTCGATCGTGTCTCACGCCTTCGTCGCCACGTTGATCGTGACGGTTGCCATCATCCTCGGCAGCAGGTTCGTGTTGGTCGGCCTCCCATTGCGTCGTTTTGCAGCCCCGATGACCGCGAGCGGTACCGCGTTGAGCGCGATCGGTGTCGCCGGACTTACGTTTCACTGCGGCGCCATGTTCTACCGCGACACTGTCGAGCACGTTCCCGGAACGCTCTCAGCCATACGGGCCGTCGACACGATGGGGACCGCGAGCCGGCTTTGGTTCGTCGTTTCCGCGATCCTCTTGGTGATCGGACTCCGCCGCCAGCACTTGGTCGTGGGGCTTGCGGTGGTTGCGGCCCTCGCGGCCGTTGGCGTGACCATGTACGACCACGGCCCGCTGCGGACACATCTGAACGCGATCTTCGTCGCTGTCGTCATCGTGGCGGCAGTGGGCGCCGCGCTGGTGCTGCCGCCGTGGCGGCGCGCCACGTCGATCACGACGCGTTGACAACTCGAGGAGCGATCCGAGCGCGCCCGGTCAGCGTTCGTACACCTCGACATCGGGCGCGATCTGCTCGCGGAACAGCGTAAGCACTTCTCTGGGCGCGGCGTGTCGGCCGGTTGTGTTCTTGGAGTAGAGCGGCCGGTCGTCGACCTCGACGTCGAAGACGCCGCGCGAGCCCGTCACGAGCACCAACTCGGAGATCACGTGTTGGTAGTCGTGAAGGAGGTCCGAAGCCGTGCGCACGGCACGGTCCGAATAGTCTCAGGGGACGCAGTAGGTGATGCGCGCCCGGTGTTTCTGCACGCGACGATCGTACTCGGCTCCTCGGGAGATGGGTGTGTCGTTCCGTCAAGGCTTGTACGCCTTGATGATCCAGGTCGCGGACTGGTAGGTGACGCCGTGGTCGCCGGCGTCCGCGGCGACCGTCGTGCGTCCACCGAGTGCCTCCAACGTCGCGCCTCACCGGTCCGGCGTCGTACGCTGCGCTCCACGAAACAGGAGCGGCACGCGAGGGGGCTGATGTGAATCTGGTTCGTATCGCGACGTGGGCCGACGTGCCTGACCGGCATCCGATGCACGCGAGCACCGAAGGCGTCGATCTCGTCGTCATCCGTCGCGACGAGGAGCACTCCGTGCTCTACGGCCGTTGTCTGCATCGGGGTGCGCTGCTCGCCGACGGTGAGATCGTCGGCGACGACCTGATTTGCGGGTTGCACGGTTGGGACTACCGCATCGAGACCGGTGTCAGCGCGTACAACAACGCGGAGGTGCTCGCGAAGTTCACGTCGGTCGTCGATGGTGACGGCCTGTTCGTCGATCGCGACGAGGTCATCCGCTGGAAGCTGATGCATCCGCAGCCGTACTCGCCCGACGTGTACCAGGGCCTGTACAGCGATCCGCACGGCGCGATCGAAGAGCCGTATGTCATGCGCATCCACGAGCTCGCGATGAACGGCCTGACCAAGGTCGGTCATCACGGGTTCGTCGCGGCGATGGGCGTCGCGCGCCAGCAGGTGCCGAGCTGGGACGCGATCCAGTTCGTGACGGCACAGCTCGCGCGCCTTCCGTTGCTCGATGACGTACCGGTCGGCAGCGAGGTGTGCATCGGTCCGAACGCGGCCAAGCCGTTGTGGCTCGACATACCGCTATTCGTGTCCGACATGTCGTTCGGTGCGTTGTCACAAGAGGCGAAGACGGCACTGGCGCGCGGGGCGCAACTCGCGGGCACGGGCATCTGTTCCGGCGAGGGCGGGATGCTGCCCGAGGAACAGCGCGAGAACTCGCGCTACTTCTACGAGCTCGCGTCGGCGCGTTTCGGTTGGAGCTGGGATGTACTGACGAAGGTGCAGGCCTTCCACTTCAAGCTCGGCCAGGGCGCGAAGACGGGGACCGGCGGGCACCTGCCCGGTCCGAAGGTCGTGGGCCGCATCGCCGAGGTGCGCGGGCTCCCGGAGGGGACGCCGGCGATCTCGCCGCCGACTTTTCCCGACTGGCACGGTGTCGACGACTTCCGGCACTGCGCCGACGAGGTGCGCGAGCGCAGCGGCGGTATCCCGATCGGCGTGAAGCTGTCGGCGCAACACATCGAGCGCGACCTCGACGCCGCGCTCGAGATCGGCGTCGACTACGTGATTCTCGACGGACGCGGCGGCGGAACCGGCGCGGCACCGCTGTTGTTCCGCGACAACATCTCGGTCCCGACGATCCCCGCGCTCGCCCGCGCCCGCCGTCATCTCGACCAGCGCAAGCGGCGCGATGTGACTCTCGTGGTCACCGGCGGCCTTCGCGACGCGGCCGACTTCGCCAAGGCGCTCGCGCTCGGGGCCGACGCGGTGGCGATCGCGAACAGCGCGATCCAGGCCATCGGTTGCCTCGGCATGCGCGCGTGCCACACGAACAATTGTCCGGTCGGTATCGCCACGCAGAAGGAACACCTGCGGGCCCGTCTGCCGGTCGACGAGGCGGCGCAACGGTTGAACAACTTCTTGCGCGCGACGGTCGAGCTCATGCAGGTCCTCGCCCGCGCGTGCGGACACGACCACCTGTCACACTTCTCCGCCGACGACCTCACGACGTTCGATCGCGACATGGCCGCGCTGACCGGCATCGAGTACGGGGGAGTGCGATGACCGACGCCGATGCCGACGCCGAGGTCGTGTGGCACAAGGTCGCCGACGTCGACGCGCTGGCCGACGGGCGGGTGATGACGGTGACCGCGGGCCGCGTGTCGCTCGCGCTGACGCGTTGCAACGACCGCTACGGCGCGCTCGACAACCATTGCCCCCACCAGGGCGGCCCGCTCGGCGAAGGGTCGATCGAGAAGGGCTGGCTGCGCTGCCCTTGGCACGGCTACGACTACGACCCGATCACGGGCACTCCTCCGCCCGGCTTCACCGACGCGCCCAAGAGTCATCCGGTCGAGGTGCGCGCCGACGGCATCTACGTCGCGCTGCCACCCGAGCACGCGCGGGTGCGCACGATCTCCGATCTCATGGTCGAGACGATGATCGCGTGGGGCGTCACGCACGTGTTCGGCATGGTCGGCCATTCGAACCTCGGTTTCGCCGACGCGATGCGCGAAGCCGAGACGCGCGGCGCGCTCACGTACGTCGGCATCCGCCACGAGGGCGCGGCCGCGTTCGCGGCGAGCGCGTACGGCAAGCTGACCGGACGGCTCGCGGCGTGTTTCGCGATTGCGGGGCCGGGATCCACCAACCTGCTGACGGGGTTGTACGACGCCAAGGTCGATCGTGCGCCGGTACTCGCGATCTCGGGCCAGGTGCCGTCGAAGGTGCGCGGACGCGGGGCGTTCCAGGATCTCGATCTCGCGGCCGCGTTCTCCGACGTCGCGGTATCGACGGAGACCGTGCAGCGCGACTCCGATCAGGTCGAGTTGATGAACCTCGCCTGCAAGCACGCGCTCATCCAGCGCGGGGTCGCGCACCTCGTGCTGCCCGACGAGGTGCAGACCCTTCCCGCGGCCGAGGACGCGCGTCCAGGCGGGCCCGGCGGACGCATTCCCGATCTCGCCGTTGCACCGCCCGCCGTGCCGGTCGAGCAGGCCGCCGCGCTGATCGCGCGGGCGCAGCGGCCGGTCGTCGTCGTGGGTGACGGCGCGCGCCAGGGCATCGACGACGTCATCCGCCTCGCGGAACGACTCAACGCGCCGATCCTCACCACGTTCAAGGCGAAGGGCATCGTCGCCGACGACCACTCCCTTGCGTGTGGTGTGCTGGGTCGTAGCGGCACGCCCGTCGCGTCGTGGCTCATGAACGAGTCGGACCTGCTGATCGTGTTCGGTGCGTCGTTCGCGAATCACACCGGCATCGCGCCGTACAAGCCGATCATCCAGGTCGATGCCGACCGCGACGCGATCGGTCGCTTCCACCCGGTCACCGTCCCGATGCTCGGCGATGTCGCCGTCACGGCGCGGCGCCTGCTCGCCGACGCCGACGCGGGCGCCGTGCATCCGGTCGATCAACGCGCCGACGTCGCGGCCCGGCGCGTCATCTGGCATGCGGAGAAGGAGCGGCGCGGGGGCGACGACCGCGGCCTCGGCGTCGCGTCCGCCCCGTTGTTCGCCGCGCTGTCCCGGCACACACCCGACAACGCAGTGATCGCGGTCGACGTGGGGAACAACACCTATTCGTTCGGCCGGTACTTCGAGTGCAAGCCCGGCCAGCACGTTCTGATGTCGGGCTACCTCGGCTCGATCGGCTTCGGGTTCCCGGCCGCGATGGGCGCGTGGGCCGCCGCACCCGAGCACACGATCCTCGCGGTCACCGGCGACGGCGGATTCGGTCAGTACCTCGCGGAGCTCACCACCGCGGTGAAGTACGAGATGAACATTACGCACGTGCTGCTGAACAACAGCCAGCTGGGCAAGATCACCAAGGAACAACGCGCGGGCGAATGGGATGTGTGGCAGACCTCGCTGCACAATCCCGACTTCGCGGCCTACGCGCAGCTGTGCGGCGCGCACGGCGCGCGCGTCACGCGAATCCAACAGCTCGACGACGCGCTCACCGCCGCGTTCGCGCACAACGGACCCGCCCTCATCGACGTCATCACCGACCCCGACCTCATCTGAGCCCGGCAACTCGCGTTGCTCAGTCGTCCTCGGGGGGCTCGCGCACGGCGGGAGCGAGCCCGGGGTCGAACGCTCCTGGTGGGTGGTGACCGTNNCGACGACTGCCGCGATCACCGCGGGTACGACGAACCCGGGTCGGCCGGTCGTCTCGGCGACGAACATGATCGCGGCGAGGGGAACTCGGTAGCCCGCGCCGAGGAACGCCGCGATACCGATAACCAGGAACAGCGCATCGTTTCCGCCGACGACGAGACCGAACGCACGTCCCAGCAGGGCGCCGGCAACGACGAGCGGAACGAAGAGACCTCCGACTCCACCGCCGGAGACCGTCGCGGTTGTCGCGAGGCAGCGCAGCACCAACACCGCGAGCAAGATCGCGACGCTGCGTTTGGGATCCAGGGCCCACCTGACCACGTCATAGCCCGGCGTCAACACCAGGGACTCACCGGTCAGCGAGCGTCCAATCGCGAACAGGATCGCGATCGCGCCACCCGCGGCGGCGACGCGTATTGCCGCGTGTCCGCGATCGGCGATTCGCTTTGCCGCCAACAACATCCAGGCGAACGTGCGCGCACCGAGCGCGGCAACGAGGCCGAGCCCAGCTGCACCGGCCAGACGAACGAGAGTGCCGGCAGGCCGTTGAAGGGAAACAGCGGCGCAGTGCCGTTGACCGCAACCAGCGC
>PLBO01000081.1 GCA_003134555.1 Actinomycetota bacterium | reverse complement strand
TGCGCCCACACACACGTGGCGGCGTCCCCAGTCCGTGAGGAGCTGCCAACGTCCGGTCGCAACAAGCCCGGCGGCGCTACGTCGAAGCGTGCACCGGAATCGGTCACGATGCCCACAACGTCGGCAACGACTCGACTTGAGGCACGTGTGCGGAGACGTGGCCCAAGAACGGGGGTTAGACCACGGCGGAGTTCAAGAACGCCTCCGCCGTCAACCTCTTCGTCGAGCCTGGCGGGACGTCGAGGCGGAGCACCTTCACAGCCACTGGCGAGCATGGGTCGCCACCTACATCGCCGTCATCGCCGGAGGCGTCGCCCACGTCCTGGTCGGAGTGATCAAGGACGTCCGAAGCGCCAAACCGACCTCCCTCGTCGCCGTCGATGACGGCATCGCCTGGATCCAAATCCACGAAGCACAGATACTGGTCGCGCTGGGGCTTCTGTGGATAGGCGTCATCGGATACGCGGCGACGGCCAAGACGCTAAACGCAGCGTCAGCCTTCTTCGTCGGCTACAGCATCGACAGTATCGGCGACATCTNNCAAGTATCGGCGATCGAGAAGCTCGCCACGCAATAGTCAGGCAACCAGGCACAGAATCGCGCGTCTCAAGGATCACGCCGAACGTCCAGCCGTCATCGACCGCGAACGACTGTCAACGTCGTCCATCGTGCATTCGGCGACGCTCCTCCTGGCAGTCCCGCTCCGAACGCAGCGCCCGAACGAACGCGCCCTGGGCGCACGCGAGAAAAGAAGGGACGAGGCCGGGCAAAGACTGGACAATCCGGTGAGGATGGTGGACGCTCACATTTGTGGTGCCAAACTCTGGCGGCGGCGAAGCCCGGGAGCTCGGGCAACAAGCGGTCAAACACATCAATCCTCAGAGAATCGGGCCAAAGCTTGAAAGGGAGGCTTGACTGTCGTCAGGCCTGTCGTATGCTCGGCTCGAACAACCTCAGCATTCCGACGAGGAGGTCGTGGTGCTTGGTGAGATCATCGGTCCCGACATCTTGATCGTCCTTGCGGTAGTCGTCTTGTTGTTCGGCGGCTCGCAACTACCAAAACTCGCCCGATCGCTCGGCTCTGCGAAACAGGAGTTCGAGAGGGGCTTGCGCCAAGACAGTGAGGAACACGACCCCAAGTCGGTGTAGGCGCGCGATGTTCGACTTCGGGCCCGAGAAGCTGCTGCTGGTATTCGTTGCCGTGTTGACTNNCCGCTGCTGCTCGCACGATCGCAACGTGGATGCGGCACGTGCGATCCTTGCAGGACATGATGCGAGCGGAACTCGGCATGGTGCTCGAACTGCCGAGCCCCGCCTCAACGTCGGCGGGATTCGCGGAGCACGTCCCTAATGCTGACCTCGGTGGTGCGACCGCCGATGCGCACGAGCCGGGTTTCGCGCCCGGGCCTTCGTCGTTCACCTAACGTCTTGACTGAACGAAGGAAGCCGTCGCGCATCAGCCGATTGAGTCGGTCGTCTCTCTTGGCCATACGGGGCATCGCGTCCTACGAGGAGCCTATGGAGATGGTGTCCGAAGGCTCACGGCGCAGGTTTCTAAGACTGCCGGCTCGACGCGTAAGGCTGGAACGGTCGAGAGACTCGAGGACTGGAACCGCGAACCTGCGCGACAAGCCAAGCGCCTCTCGTAGCTCGCTAGTCGGTTTCGGTTGCCCCGCGAGTGACGCGGCTACAAGGTCGGAGTAACGCTTATATTGCGAACTCGTGGTGACAAAGTCTCCCACCTCAACGAGCGCGCCGCATGCAACGAATTCACTTATGGCGTAGCCGTCGACGCCCGCGGCGCTGCATAGCTCCCCGCGCGTTAGCAGTGGAGGTACCGCGTCGTGGATTGTCATCTCGATGCGCTCGCGGATCTCATTTCGGGTCGAGTCCCGGGCGTCCGTGCGAAGGATCATGTTGTGGCGAATTTGGAGCAGACCCTCGTGGGCGAGCTGTTCGACCACGGCGCGTGCGGCGGCGTCTCGGCGTAGCTCGGCTTGACCGCTTACGTTGTGACTGAGGAGTTCAGCACGCAATTCTGAGTACCGAGCCGCGAGCATTACAACGTCGCGCACGCGCACGATTCCCGGTGAGTGTGCCGTTCCGATGCAGCGCATGAGGGCGTTCGTGTCGATGACGCCGTCGTGTTCCTTCAGAAACGCGGAGGTCAGGGCGACGACGCGCGGCGTCCCCTGGGGTTCCGTCAGCGCTCTCGCACACGCGGCGAGGTGGACTGGGTCGTATTTCATCTCAGTCGTGTCGACCGCGAGAATGGTGCCACCTGCAACGGTTGTGCTCGCGCTTTCATCGCGCAGTATGAACCTGTCGCCGATGCCGACCGGGGCGAGAATGTCGGCGAGGTTGAGTGTCGCGATAACTGAGCGTTGGTCCGGTAGCAGCGACTGCTGCGCGAGGTAGCGCAGTCGTACGGTCGTGTGTCGCGTGCCGACAACGATGCTGTATGCGGCCCGGGTCCGTGGAAGGTCGATAAGCGAGCGCACAGGCCGCAACGCGACATGGAGAAAGTGCCCTTCGCTCCACTGCTCCCCTCGCACTACGCCTTGACCGCGAGCTGGTTGCGAATGAAGTCGGCTGAGATTCAGTGCCACTCGCGACCCAGCTGTCGCGTGTGTGGCAGGTTCGCCAAAGGTATGAATTCCTCGAATCCGTCCGATCGATTTACCACACGGCGACGGAGCCAGCGTGACGTCTTCGTCGACCGACAATGATCCACCGGTGAGCGTCCCGGTGACAATGCGGCCAGCCCCGGGAAGAGTGAACGACCGGTCGATCCACAAACGCGGTCGATCTTGGTCTCCTGGTTCAGGGACCGACGTTATGACGTCGTCGATCGCGCGTCGTAGCCGCTCGATCGACGCGGGATTGGTCAGCGAAGTCAACACGACGGGTGCGTGCTGCAGGAACGTGCCCTCGACCATCGCATGCGTCTGTGCAAGTGCATGGTCGGCGGTTTGGGAATCGACGACGTCCACGTGGCTGATCGCGATGACGCCAGCCGGGACACCAAGAAGATCGAGAATCTCGACGTGTTCCTCGGTTTGAGGTTTCCATCCCTCGCGGGCCGAAACAACCAGGAGGGCCGCGTTTGCTCCGCCGCATCCTGCGAGCATGTTGCGGACGAAGCGTTCGTGTCCGGGAACGTCGACGAAGCCGATCTTGCGACCGGATGGCAAGACCGTCCACGCGAATCCCAGGTCGATGGTGAGCCCGCGTCGTTGCTCCTCAGCGAGNNACGGTTCCATTCCTGTGAGCAGTCGCACTAGGGCTGATTTCCCGTGGTCGACGTGGCCCGCAAGGACAACGATCATGACGTTGCAGCGAGGGCTGTACACAGGGCCGTGGCCAGGGCGTTATCGTCGGCGGAATCGATTGCGCGCATGTGAACGAGGAGTCGGTCCTCGTGAATGCGTGCGATGATCGGTGGATCCCCGCGCCGAAGTCGCGCGGCGAAGGTCCCAGCCTTGCCGTTCGGCTCGNNACGCGGACTTGTTGCGGCCGATTGACGCAACTCACAATCTTGGCCGCGCGTTCGCGGAGCGTTTCGGTCGGCGCGCACGCCATTCGCCAGAACGGTACGTCGCGTTGAACCGTGCCGTTGAGGTAGGCGTTAAGTGTGCTGTGAAGGTGAACGGCACGGGTCTTGTCGAATCGCAGAGCCCGTGTGAGTGGGTGACCACGCATGCGTTGGAGCAGATCGCTTCGTCCGCAGATGATCCCGGCTTGAGGACCGCCGAGAAGTTTGTCTCCACTAAAGGTGACCAGATCCGCTCCGGCAGCGAGCGCTTGGCGGGCGCCAGGCTCGTCCTTTAGCCAGATTGGCGCATCATCGTCGATCCAGGGACATCGACTGTCGAGCAGACCTGAGCCGAGGTCGACGACCAGGGGGAGCCCGCGCGTATGTGCGAGGTCTGCGAGTTCTCCCGAAGGGACGCTGGATGTAAAACCGACGGTGCGGTAGTTCGACGGGTGCACCTCCAGCACGACGCGAGTGTCGTCCGTGATGGCCTGCTCGTAGTCGGCGCGGTGCGTCCGATTAGTCGTTCCAACCTCTCGCAGGCGCGCGCCGCCTTGAACAATGACATCCGGAATCCGAAACGAGCCGCCGATCTCGACCAGCTCTCCTCGGGAAACGATGACTTCGCCGCCTTCCGCCAGCGTGTTCAGCGCCAGGAAAACCGCCGCGGCATTGTTATTGACCACCACCGTGCGCTCCGCGCCCAGCAGCCGCGCGAAGAGGCGTTCCGTGTGCGCGTCGCGTTTGCCGCGCTCGCCCCGGGCC
>PLBO01000073.1 GCA_003134555.1 Actinomycetota bacterium | reverse complement strand
TGCACTGGGTCGATCCCGCGAGCAGCGAGCTGATCCGCTACGTCGCCAACAATCTCGGCCGGGCGCCGATCTTGCTCGTCGTCACCTACCGTGCCGAGGACGCGGCCGGCGAGCGCGACCTGATTGCCCAACTCGCACGGCTTGCTTCTCGCCAAATCGCACTCACACCGCTCGCGGAAGGCTCGACCGCCGAGATCGCCGAGATTCTGCTCGGCCCGGACGCGAGCCCGGCCGACGTTCGGCGCATCGCGCGCGACGCCGACGGGAATCCATTGTTCGTCGAGGAGCTCGTGGCCGCGCTCGGTACGACCGGGGTTCCGCAGACGGTTCGCGACCTCATGCTGGCGCGCTTCAATGTGCTCGATGAACCCAGTCGTCACCTTGTGCGGACGGCCGCGGTCATCGGCGCGACTGCCCCGCAGGCATGGCTCGCCGCCGCCGCCGGGTTCGATGACAACACGACGCGCGGTGCAGCGCGCGCGGCGGTCGACCGTGGCTTGCTGATCGCAGGGGGCGACGGCACGAGCTACCACTTCCGACACGCGTTGTTGCGCCAGGCCGTGCTCGACGAACTGCTCCCCGACGAGCGCGTCGCGCTGCACCACGCGATCGCGGCCGCGCTCACGGCTCACCCGGCCGTCGCGGTCGGTATCGACCGTATTGCGGAGCTCGCGCGGCATTGGGATGCGGCTCGCGATGCATCCGCGGCGCTGCGATGGCTCGTTACCGCGGCGGAGCAAGCGGAGCAGAGCTTCGCGTTCGAGGCCGCGTTCGACGACTACGAACGCGCGTTGGGCTGGTGGGAATCAGTCGACGACGCGCCCACGGTCGCCGGCATCGATCACGCGGCGTTGCTGCTCGACGCGGGCGACGCCGCGGGCCTGGCCGGTCACATCGGACGCGCCGCGGATCTCGCACGGGCGGGTCTCGACGAGGCATACGCGCTCGAGGCGAGCCGGGGCGTCGAGGCGGCCGGTCGCGTGTACCCCCTGCTGTGGCAGGCCGATCGCGCGGCTGAGTGGTTCGAGTTCTCGACGACAACCTTGTTGCCGGTCCTGGATCGCGTCGACCCCGCCGCGCGCGCGCGGTTCCTCGTGAGCCGCGTCGAGCATCTTGTCGCGTACGGCACGCCGGCCGAGGTCCGCGAGCCGGCCGCGCAGATGATGGCCGCGCTGCGAGGGGTCAACGATCCCGTGCTCGAAGCTCGGGCGTATCTCGTCAGCGCGTGGTGTTACGAGGCGTACGGCGACTTCGAGCAGGTCGAGGCCGAATACGCACGGGCGGCAGACATCGCCCGCAACGCGAACGCGCCGTCGATGCTCGCGCTCGTGCTCTACAACCACGCCGCGTTCAAAACCGACGTTCCGGACCTCCAGGGTTCCGTGACGCTCCTCGACGAGGTTGACGCGCTCGTCGACCGCTTCGGGTTACGGCGCTACCTCGTGGTGAGTCGGCGTCAACGCTCGCTAACACTCTGCATGCAAGGCGACCTCCCAGCAGCCGCGGCCGCGATGGCATCGATCGACGACGTGTTCACCGAGGGATTCGACGCGTGGGCGAGCGCGATGGGTCGCGCCTATGTCGACTACACGTCAGGGAATTCCGAGGCCGTGCTCAGGGGTCTGCGGCCCGACGTGGTGGGTGCCGCCGCGCCCACGGACTCCGAACTCGTCATCGAGACCGAGATGCTGCGCGCCGATGCCCTGGCCTGGAACGGCGATGTCGAGGGTGCCCGTCGCGCCGTCGACCGGGGCGAGGCTGCCGTCGCGGCCGAGCGCTACCGAGAAACGTACTGGCACGGTCACCTCGCGATGGTCGGCGCGCGTGTCGAGGCGGATAGTGCCGTCGCGGCGATGGCGGCTCAGCCGATCGGTGCGATCGAGAACGCAGAAGCGCGCGCGGCCGACATCGTTGTAGCGTGGGAGACGGCCGTCGCGCAGCTCGCGCGATCAAGTCCGCTCCTCCACGCGTACACGATGGGGATCGATGCCGAGGTCGGCCGCTTGCAGCGAGTGGAGGTCGTCGCCCGCGCACACCGCGCCGCCGAGGCCTTCGCGACGATTGGGTTGCCGTACTACGCGACCTACTTCCGCTGGCGCGAGGCGGAGGCGATGTTGGACGCCGGTGACCGTCCGTCGGCCGCGGAGCTCCTGAAGCGGGCTCGGGCCGCGGCGACGACGCACGGCTTCGCGGGTCTCGACATCGCGATCGTGGCGCTGGCCCGCGCCCATCAGCTGCGGCTCGGGCCGGCGCGCACGACGATCGATGGCGACGAAGCGCTCTCAGTGCGCGAGCTCGAGGTGTTGCGTTTGGTGGCGAGCGGCAAGAGCAACTCGGACATCGCCGAGACCCTGTTCATCAGCCGCCGCACCGCCGCCGCGCACGTATCGAACATCCTGCGGAAGCTGGACGCGACGTCGCGCGTCGAAGCCGTCTCCGAGGCTCATCGACGCGCGATCGTCTAACTGGCGGTCGGCGCGGCCGTCAGGGCAGCGTCTTCTCAGTGAAACTTGTGAGAGGCTCCGGTGACCACCGCGAAAGTGGCGAGGGTCGCGATGGCGGTGGCGATGCGGACGAGGCGAGGTTTCATTCCGAATTGTCCCCTTCGGTGGGCGCGGTTCGCGCGGTGNNGTTACTGGTCGCCGTCGTCATTCTCAGCGTGGTCACGGTGCGGCCCGCCGGCGGAAACCTCGCGGCCCTCGGCCGGGTGCAGGTGCGGTACGCACTGGCGATCTTCGGCGCCCTCGCGATACAGATCGCGATCATCTCCGTGGTGCCGGGTGGAAGCCCGGGGCTCCATCGGGTCCTCTACATCGGGTCGTACGCCCTCGCCGCGGTCTTCGTCGTCGCGAACCGACGCCTCGCCGGAATGCGAATGCTCGCGCTCGGCGCGACGCTCAACCTGATCGCGATCCTTGCGAATAACGGCGTCATGCCCGCATCGCGGAGTGCCCTGCGCACCGCCGGAATTCTCTCGAGCTCGACCGATTTCCTGAACTCGGCCCCGGTGCCGCACCCGCGTCTGCTCTTCCTCGGCGACATCTTCCCCGTGCCGCACGCGGTTCCGCTTGCGAACGTCTACAGCATCGGTGACGTCTGCATCGCGATCGGCGTTGCGATCGCGATACATAGTCTCGCCGGATCACGCCTCGTGCCGCGCCGGAGTCGAGCGGCGGCCGGGGATTCCTCTCGGAGATCCGACACGGTCGTCCCCGTTTCGTAATCGGGCGGCCGCGAGATTCGGGGAAGCCTCTTCTGGGATAGTCGGCGGGTTCCGTTACGCGAGACGCGCCTGTGTCACCGTCCCGGCGATCTGGGATGGTGGGTGGCCGGGATTATGGGATACGTGTTCTGGGACACTCGGGCTACTCGCTTGCCGGGGTCGATGTATCCAGCCGCTCCCTACACGCCTCGCGCTTCGCGAGCGACGGGCGCGCCGTGGCGGAGGTTGCTGATGGTGACCCCGGCCGAGTTGTCAGCCCACGGGACGGTCGAGCCCGTACATGGCCGCGTCTTCGGCGATGGGGACGCGCATCTGATCGCCCCACGTGGGGTGGGTCGAGACCTCGCGGATAAATGCACCGGACTCTTCGAAAGCGCGGAGCCCTTCCGGAGAGCGGTCGTCCGCGCGGAGCAGCCAACGGTGCTCGGTGCGGCCGTCCAGGAGGTCGATGAACTCGTACGTTTCCAGGCACTCGACGAACGTGTGCTCGACACCCTCGGCTTCAACTCTGGAGAGACGGCAGGTGAAGTATTCGTAGGGTCTCCAGTCGAGATACTCCCGGAGACCATCGCCGCCGACGCCGTGAGAACAATGGCTTGACGCTCCCGTCGCGACCCGACCCTCGCGGTTCGGCGTGAACTCGATCCCCGTCTCGACAACCGACATGTGGCGGTACCGCTTTCCTGGTTCCACGAAGTACTGCCAGCACACTGCGGGCGGCGCGTCGACGATGTACGAGGTGACAAAATCGGCGTCGTCGTCGGTGAGGCGAACCACCTGCGCCTCGCGTCGTTGTGCCGCCACCGCCGCGAGATCCTGCACGACCCCGGTCACCGGAGCGAACGACTCAATCGACTCTTCATGAGCAGGAAGCCGGAGCTCGGTCGAGACGCCCGCGAGGCACGGATCGGTGAAGAACCCGTACGAGCTCGGCCCGCCCTGCTCGATGATCGTGTTCTTCAACAGCCGATGCACGAGGATCACGTCCGGACCCGCGAGATCGAGGCGGCCATCCTCATCACGATCGACGATGAACGTCCCGTTGTGCACGACGAACTTGAGGTCGAGACCACCGATGGCACGGCACGCATCGCACGTGCACGTTGTCGAACGCGTCATGTTCAACAGCCGATTGGTGAAATCGAAGTAGCAGGACTCGACAAGCTCGACCAGCAACTCGCCGCTGGGGAACGCCTCCCGCGGGGCGAAGCAGAACACGGCATCGCCTTCCAGCTTCACGAACTGCATCGGCGGGCTCAGCGTCGCTCGGATCAGTTTCGTGAGCTCCGTCACGATCGCGTGCGAATGCTCGAGCTCGGTGCCGGTCAAGAACGTCGTGTACCCGGAGATGTCCGCAAGGAGCAGGTACCCCTCCATGACACCTTCATCGATCTCAACCATCGCGATGCCTCACCAACCAGGACAGATCCGACAGTCAGTCGACGCCGCGGAACGTATCAGGCGGCCCGAGAGACCATCGTGGCGCCGACCGTGGCGCTCGTCCCACGCCCGCCCCCGAAGTGCGCTCGGCCGCTAACGCGAACGCCGTAGTGCCGGCGATAGGTGACAGTGGCGGGCGGGGATTATGGGACGCGTGCTATGGGACAAGGCGCGCCCGGGCGAGTGTCGACTCGGGGGGCATAGCGTTTGGCAATGCCCTGGGAGGACATGGCTCGTGAACGGTGACTTCGCAGAGGTCCGGTACGCGGATGCGGATGGCGTTTCGATCGCGTACTGCATTAGCGGGCGCGGCCCGATTGATCTGGTGCGAGTGCCGGGCATTCTGAGCAGCATCCGCGCGAGCACAGTGGATCCCGTGGTCGCGGCGCACGACCAGCATCTGGCCAAGTTCTCGCGGCTGATCCGGATCGATCGGCGGGGGCTGGGGATGTCGGATCCGCTCGTCGCGGGTGGTGCGCCACCGCTCGAACAACAGGTGGACGACATCCTCGCCGTGATGGACGCGGTCGGATCACGCCAAGCCGCACTGTACGGCAGCGGCGATGGCGGTCAAGTCGCGTTGTTGTTCGCGGCGATGCATCCACCTCGGGTCAATGCGCTCGTCTTGAATTTCACGTCGGCGGGAGGACTTCGAGCGGCCGACTATCCGTTCGGGCTCGACCCGGTTGAGGCGGAGCGGCTCACGTTGCTCACGCGATCGAATTGGGGCGATGTCGACGACCCGTGGGGGTACGAGTGGCTTGCGCCGAGCCGTCTCGAGGACCCCACGTTCCGGCGGGTGTTGGCGCGGCTGGAACAGGAGGGTGCCAGTCGAGCGGCAGCGGCAGCCGTGGTAGCGGGACGGGCTGAGATCGACTTGCGGGCTGCCCTCCCGCTGGTCCAGGCCCCGACCCTCGTGTTGGTCGCTGAACATGATCTCCAAACGCGAGGTCCGTCGCAGTTCCTCGTCGATCACATCGCGAACGCGCGCCTTGCCACGTTTCCGGGCGCGGATATATATCTCGGCGTGCACACCGCCGAGATGGGTGCGCTGATCGAGGAATTCTTGACGGGTACGCGGCCGGTTCCCGTGAGCGATCGGATCCTCGCGACCGTGTTGTTTACCGACATCGTCGGTTCGACCGAGCGGCTCGCGACGCTCGGTGATCAGGCCTGGCGCGCACTTCTCGACCGTCACGATGCGATGGTGCGCACACAACTGGAGGGATTTCGGGGCCGAGCGGTCAACACTACGGGCGATGGCTTCCTCTCTACCTTCGACGGTCCGGCGCGCGCGGTGCGGTGCGGGCAAGCGATCGGTGACGGCGCGCGGTCGCTCGGGATCGACGTGCGCGCGGGAGTGCACGTCGGCGAGTGCGAATCACGAGGCGATGACCTCGCTGGTATCGCGGTGCACATCGGCGCGCGTGTCTGCGCGCTCGCGCAACCCGGTGAGGTACTCGTCACCTCGACCGTCAAGGACCTCGTCGCCGGTTCCGGCATCAAGTTCACCGACCGCGGGACGCGAACGCTGAAAGGCGTCCCCGACCAATGGCGAGTCTTCACCGCTGAAGCGTGACAACCGTCCAGCTCGAGACAACCACATCCGATGCCACTGCGCGTCTACCGCTGACGTGCCGACCGAGCGGAAAGCGTGTCCCATAACGCGCCGCTCACGCCGGCGGATCGCGTCACCGATGTGCCGTACTGGGATACCCCAGAATGCGTCTCTGCCGTCGCTGGTCACTCCCGTAAGTACGGCAGCGGCATTGCATCAGTGCGACCGTTTCCACTCGGGAAGTCATCGAACCATCGACGTTGCGGCGCGAGCTGGATCTCGCTCGTCGGGCGCGTTAGCCCGAGGTAGGGGAGCGCGGTCGCAGTACTTCGGGCCGGAAGCCCGAAGCGCGCGCGAACCGTGCGCGACGCTTGAGACTGCGCATTCGCCTTTGGTCAACAACCCGAAGGTACGGGGAGGTACGTGTCCGCGTTCCCGTAACGAACTCTCGTCCCGATGCACGGCGACGGGCCTCAACGCAACTCAGCGTATGCGTGCGCCTTGACACATAGCCGGCGATCTGTGATGGGTCGGGTGCGGGATATTGGGGCGCGCGTTCGGGGGCGGTCGCGGCCTGTCGTTCGTTCAGCGTTTCACGGGACGGCGCCGCTCGGGAGGCGGGGGCGTCGCCGACGTGGTTGAACGCGCCTTCGTTCTACTGTGCGGCTGTGGTGGGGATCGGAGTGGATCCGGTACTGGGCTGTCGCATAAGCGAGATGCTCGTGATCAGAACAACGAGCAGGAACCCGATAAAGGCACCGAAGGCCACGACGTTCCAGCCCTTCCCGTGGTAGGTACTGAAGGTCATCGCGATCCACACGGTCACCGCGTTCAGCGCGGCAACCACGATGCTCAGCCAGCCGAGCCAGGTAGGTGTCGGCAAGTGTCCTCGCAAGATAGACAGACCCAGCGCAAGCAAGAACACCGCGGTCACGACCGAACTCGCGGCGAAGAGCACGAGGTTCAGATCGCCGAGCATCCGCACGATCGACGCGTCGGAGAAGCCCCCCGGTTGAGCGACCATGAACGCGAGTAGCGCGATGGGCACTGCTGCAAGAGCCGCGATGACCGCCGCGGCAATGCCGGCACCGAATACCACAGGCGCGAACGAGTCGGTTCCGTGCTCGCCGGTCTTGAACGCGGTTCGCAGATAGCCAACGAACCAAAGGAGCGCACCCGCAGCGAACAGGCCCAGGATCATCCCCGCCTGGAGCGACACCCGGTTGTCCTTGACCCAGGCCAAGGTCGTGGCGGCGGGGCTGTCGATGCGAGGCTGCTGCGGATAGATGAAACCCGCGAGCAAGCTCAGGACCGCGAAGACCAGACCAGTCGCTGCTCCGACGCGCCCTACCGAACGGTTGCCCATGCTCGACCCCCCGCGTTGCGTTGTCAGCCCGGACCCTACGCATGACGAGCAGCGCCTCGGTGGACCGCTGCGAACCAAGCGACCGGCGCGATTGTTCGGGCCCTCCCGACCACACCCGACAGAGACCAGGCGCGGAGCTTGGTCAGCCCACCGAAGTGCCGCACGGCGACACTCGCGATCGCCTCGGTGCCGGCGATTTGGGGCGCGCCTCGCCCGTTGTTATGGGACGCGCAAAATGGGATGTTATTCAGGCCACTACCCGATGCTGGATCCGGCAACCGGAGCGCGAAGTTGGGAGTGCGATGTGCGGGAGGTTTGGCTCGCGAATGCCCCGGTGCCGGCGATCTGGGATACCCCAGACGCAGGATTTGGGGACGCGCGTTGTGGGGCACCCGTCGCGTCGTTCTGTGCGGCTCAAGCGGATGGCGTAACGCGCCCCGAGCGGGCGATCGGTGCGCGTTCGACGATTGCAAGCGCGCCTTCGTCCACGGCCGCGACATCGTGCCCTGACCCGGCGGTCTGAGATAGGCACGACACCACCTCGGGGATCTTGTTCTAGGCGCCTGCAGTGACCCGAAGTGGCCGCTTGGTGAAAGTAAGGAAGAGTTCCACCGCGCCCGGTTCCTGATCCGACGCCCCAAGAAATCGGGTGACGATGTCAACCAATCGACCCGGTCGCGCCTGTAGACCAGTGAGTGATGGGAACCGACCGGTGGGGCGGCCAGTCGTTCGACACGCTCTACCGGGACAGCTTCGCGGTCGTGGTGCGGTCGGTGCGATGGATCGTCGGCGACGCCGAGGTTGCCCGCGAGATTACGCAGGACGCGTTCGTCGCGGCCTTGGTGCATTGGAGGAAGGTGAGCACGTACGACAACCCCGGAGCCTGGGTCCGGCGGGTCGCCATCCGCCAGGCGGTGCGTGCCGCCCGACGTACTCGGATTGCGCCGTCACTCGAGACCACCGATGTGAACCCCGATCGTGACGATGCACTCGACGTGCGGGCCGCGGTTGCGGCGCTGCCCGCGTCGCAGCGGGCGGCGGTCGTCCTTCATTACCTGCACGACCTACCGGTCGGGGAGGTGGCGCGCATGCTCGGCTGCTCCGACAGCACGGTGAGGACGCATCTGTTCCGGGCCCGCAAGTCTCTCGCGGTCCGGCTTGGCGAGGAGGTCGACTAATGGGACTCGACGATCGATTGCGGGGGGCCATGCACGACGAGGGCGACGAGACGGGGACGCGCGCCGAGCCGGACGTGTTGCGGCGCCGGGCGCAGCGGACGGTGCGTCGCCGTCGCATGTCGTTGGTCGCGAGCGTGGTCGTCGTCGCGCTCGCGACCGGAGTAGTCATCGCGCAGCGACGTGGCGGTGGTGCATCGCATCTGGTCGCGTTGGGGCCCGGTCTCGTGCAAGCGCCGGCCGGCGCGCAGTTGTTGGTGTCGTCGGTCGGCCGCGCCGCGCCCGACCCGACGAACGTCAAGGCGCTCACGACGGCCAACTCGCAGTTCGCGTTCGATCTGTACCACCGGCTGGCCGCGGAGTCGCCCGGGAAGAATCTGGTGTTCTCGCCCGAGAGCATCTCGGACGCGCTCGCGATGGTCTACGCCGGGGCGCACGGCACCACGGCCACGGAGATCGGCAAGGCGTTGCATTTCGATGCCGTTCCGGCGGGCGGGCTCGGTGCCGCGTTCAATGCCCTGTCCCAGGAACTTCTCGCGCCTCGCAAGGCGCAGGACAAGGGGCGCAAGCCGCTCGAGCTGTCGACCGGGAACAGCGCGTGGGGCCAGCGCGGCTTCGTGTTCGAGCAGGCGTACCTCGACACGCTCGCCCGTTACTACGGTACCGGCCTCCGGCTCAGCGACTTCGTGCGCGACGCGGAACGCGAGCGACTGCGCATTAATGCGTACGTCGCGCAACAGACCGATCACCGGATCACGAATCTGCTGCCGCCGGGGATCATCGACAACATGACGCGCCTCGTGCTCGTCAACACCATCACGTTCACGGCCGACTGGCGCATGCCGTTCTTGAAGCAGCACACGCACACGGTGGCCTTCACGCGCATCGACGGGAGCCACGTCAACGTTCCAATGATGGAACAAGACGAGTCGCAAGAGTTCGACGGATACAAGGGCGACCAGTTCGTCGCGGCGCGCCTGCCCTACGAGGGTGGTGCGTCGATGATCGTTATCGTCCCCGACGCCGGCGCGTTCTCGACCGTGGAACAGAAACTCGACCCGACCCTCGTACAGCAGGTCACGAGCGGCCTCACCCCCGGCGCCGATGTCTGGCTCCCGAAGTTCGACTTCCGGGCCCATCTCGATCTGCGCACGACGCTGGGCGCACTCGGCGTACGCGAAGCGTTCGATCCCCAGCGCGCCGATTTCTCCGGGATGTCGCCGTCGGGCCTGTACGTGAGCGACATCGTCCACGAAGCAACGATCAAGGTCGACGAGAAGGGAACGAAAGCGGCCGCCGCGACAGCCGCGATCATGGAAACCACTTCGGGACGGATCGAGCAGTTCATCGTGCACGCCAACCGACCCTTCGTCTACCTCATCCGCGACGACGCCACCGGCGCCATCCTCTTCCAGGGCCGCGTGCTCGATCCGACCCAACACTGACCACGCACTCATCGACATCCACTGTTCAATCGGCGCGATCCGCGAACGCGTGGCCGCCCCGCGGAGCGCGGGACCGAAGTGCCGACAGGGGACGCTCACGATCGCGATCAAGCGATGGTCCGTCGCGCCACCTCGCGCGTACGGATCTGCCGATCGGCACGCCCCGGCGCGCGATCGGAAAACATGCGCTAGTTCCAAAAACTGCCGTGCTGCCCCGACCTGCGCGATGCGACAAAACGATTTGCGCTCCCGCCCGACACCAGATCGCGCTTCGCGCCGCACCCGGTCAGCGATTTGTTTGCCTGGTACATCGCCGGCGATAGGTGACACCGCGACTCGCGGATTAGGGTTAGACGTTCTGGGACACTGCAGCCGACGCGACCTGGGCAGCGAGTTGTCGAGCGGGTGCCCGCCGAACACACCTCCAGGTGTCAGCGTCCGGAACTCTGGTTTACGAAGTCAGCGGGTGCTTTAGTGACGATTCACCGTCCGGGCGCGCGCATGACCGTCGAAACGGTGAATGCGCGCCATGTATGTCCCAAAGATGATGAGCCATATCGTCTCTGGGTAGGCCGCGAGACGCTCCATAGTGCCTGCTCCGAGCCCGAGGTACATGTGGCTGGCGAACAAGCTGAGAGCGATCAACGCCAGTGGCGCGACGACGCGCATCGCCCAGCGCAGACTGTTCGGTAGGGCGAGCGCGAGTCCGAGCACGAAGATACCGAGGGTGCCCACGCCGATCGCGAGACCAGCGCCCGTGACGTGCATAATGCCGACGGTGTTCTCGGGGAACTGGCCGACCAGTGCTGCACCGGCGCCTGCTAATGCAAGGCAGGAGAAGCCGATGCGTGCCGCCAGTAGCTCGTCGGGGTCGCGTTCGGTGAATTCCTGGTAGATGAGCAACGCACCGGCGGCCATGACGGCACCGAGTACAAAGAACTCGCCGTTCATCCAATCGTGGCGAGGTGAACACAGTTTGGGGCCGCATGACGTATTGCCCAGGTCGCTGATCGTGTTGCTGAACCAGCTATACGACGGCAGCCAGACCGAAGCGACGACGATCTGCACAATGAAATAGAGAACGCTCAAGACCCAGATCGTTGGTCCTAACCACGGATACTTGTCGCTGAAGGTCTTAATGCGAGTCGTTCGTCTCGGCCTGGAAGCCTCTCTTGCCACCATCGTGGTCCACAGTCGATAGGGCTGCACCGCAACGCTCCCGTCCACGTCGGATTGGCTATTTTCGGACGGTCTCGGTTCCCGCTTGACCATGGTGCAGCGGGCGGCCGCGACCCGGGTTCTGACCGTCCCGCGACGTCACCGACCACGATGGGGATCGGTCGTCAGTGAGCGAATCGGCAACTCGTGGCATCGAGTCGTCACCACGAACCGGCTTATCTCAGCGGCGGCGTGTCGGCCGGGTCGGGCCGCGTCGGCCAACAGCGGTGTGAGGGCTCCGCCCACCGGTACACGGTGGCGTGATCGACCTCAATCCCACGCTCGGCCAGAAGCTCCTCGACATCGCGATGAGAGGCCAAACCGCAAATACCAGCGCAGAGCGAGGACGATGATCTCGGGCCGGAAACGGAAGCCTTTAAACGCCGAAACTCGGAACTTCGGGTACCGGACGACAACGGCGAGAGATCATCCCGGATCCGGCTCGTTCGTCGGGCCGGGGAGGTCGCCGCGAGCTGGGTGTGAGCGCACAACCCGCGCGTGGCCCGGTCGCTGGTAGAGGCAACGTGGTTGCTCAGCCGGGTTGGCCGATGGTCGTGCCCGCAGTCTGTACCGCGTAGCCGGTGTATGTGCACTGGCTGCAAGAGGCGTCGTGCGAGTACGCGATGTGCGCGTCGCCGCGCATGTCGACGGCGACGCCGAAGTCGTCGAACAGTTGTCGGCCGCTCGTGCACGTCGCGCCGGCCTCGCATACGCCGCCGTGGTGCACGACTGTGAGCAGCTGCGGAGTTGACCAGCCCGTCACGGCTGGTGCCGTGTCGGCGTGCGCGTTCTGTGCGAGCTCAACCGCCCAGCTCTGCGCGGCCGTCGTGCCAACGTTTCTGTAGAACACGAGGTCAACGCCCCCGGACGCGGACGCAAGCCAGGGTTGGATCGACTGGCCGGTCGCGATCGGCTGCGAGCACGACCACGTGCTGCCGTGGTCGCGGGACAGCGCGGTCATGACGCGGCCGCTCGTGTTGAAACCGTTCGCGTCATCGACGCCGGCTGACCAGGCGAGCCACACGTTGCCCGCGGGATCCACCGAGACGTTCGGGAACGCGTGACCGAGCCCCACGTTCGGCGCCGCGGTGCTGCATGGGACGGGCCGGTCGTTCCAATGGAAACCCCCGTCGTTGGAGACCGCAAGGTACGCCTCGTTGAACTGCGCGGCCCTCGTGCTCGAACCGCTGACGAACGGCTGGTAGGCCCAGAATCCGACGCGACCGGCGGGGCCCGCCTTGGTGCCCGCCAGATTGCGCCGGTCGATGGCGACGTTGCCGAGTTCGTTGCCGCCGATTGCGCCGTTCTGTGCGGCGGTGCTTGTCGGGCTGATCGCTTGCGCGATCTCGGTGTAGCCAATCCCTCCGTTATCGGAGCGCAAGACGTCGATGTTTTGGGTCCCAATGTCGTGGAAGGTGAGTAACGACGTCGACGCGCCGAACGCCGCGAGCCACTCGCGATCGTCTCCCGGCAGACCGGCCTGCACTGGGATATTGGTCCAGGTGGCTCCGTTGTTGTCGGAGTGCGCGACGGCCACTGAGCCGCCGTTGAGACTCGACACGTACGCGCGGAAGGCGCCACTGGCGAGCGCCGTCGACGCGATCGCGACGTCCACGTCGCCGCCCGACGCCCCGGCGCCGGACACCGCGTTCGGTTGGCCGCCGTACCGGAGCGCGCACGCGCTCGCGGTCGTGCCGCCTGGTTGGACAGCGTGCCAGGCGTCGGTTCCCGATCCGAGACCGCGCTCGGAGGCCATCACGACGTTGTTCGCGGGTGACACCCGGATCGCGGGTTCGCCGTCAGAGTTGAATCCACAACCCGGCGCTCCGACCGGGCCGGCGTTCGGTATCCCGAACACGAAGCCGTTCGTAGCAGCCTGCACCGCGGGCGCTGAACTCGCGATCGCACCCGCACACAGTGCGGTCGCGACACCCGTCGTGATCAGCCGCACCCATACCGTTGTTCGCCGCGACGACACCGCACCTCCCGGTCGACCGACCCGGCATACCCGTCGCACGCGGCGCGTAAACGCACACCTGCGTCGGCACCGCACCAACCGTCGGAGCTCCCGACGGGTCGCCGGCGTCGTCGCTCCTCGAGCGCGGGATTCGCGAACGCCCCGGTCCCGGCGAACTGGGACGGTGCGCGGGCGGGATTATGGGACGCGGGAAGTGGGGCGTTATTTCGGGGTGGGCGACTGTGGGGCGGGGCGTGTGGCGCGTGGTAAGGCGGCGTGGGTGCTCGGTACGTGGGTGAGGTTGCCCGTGGTCTGGAGCTCGATGACGGCGGGGACGGGGTTGAGGTCGGCGTAATGCTCGGGGTCGTTGTAGTTGGCGGCTTGGCCGGTGGGGTCGTGGACCCACCATGAGGCTTCGAGCGCGATTCCGTTGGGGTCGGTGAAGTAGACGGAGCGGACACTTTCGTGGTCGACGATGTCTGTGACGTCGTACTCAGCGTCTTCCAGGCGGTGTTGCAGGTAGATGAGCGCGTCTTCGTCGGGGAGGTTGAGTGCAAGGTGGTCGAACTGCACGGCGCGCGGATCGGGCGTGCCGGCCGCCTTTTTGAATGGTTCGGTTGGTGCGTTGGTGTATTCGAAGAACGCGACGGTGCAGTGCGGGCCGAAGTCGAAGAAGTAGTGACGGAACTCGGGTGTGCCCAGGGTGGCGACGAGTCGGGCACCGAGTGTCCCGTGGTAGAAGCGGACGGTCGCGTCCATGTCGGTAGTGATGAGCGCGAGGTGGTTGATTCCCCGCCAGTGTGGTGTGGTCGCGTCGATGGTCGGGGGCACGGTTGCGGTCATTCCCGCGATCCTTTCGTGGTGTCACGCTTGGGGCGCTTCGCTCGGTGACGGGCAGCAGCAGGCCGACCCGGCGTCGACGGGGCGTCGAGCGCGGCGTGTTGGACCTTCGCGATGAGTCGCAGGAGCTCTCGTTGTTCGTTGGCGGACAGCGCCGCGGACATCAGATCGCGTTCGCGTGCGTGCAGGGATGGGAGCAGTTCATCGACGATCGCCTGAGCCGCGGGTGTGATGTCGACGAGAAGTTTGCGGCGGTCTTGCGGGTGAGGCAGACGGCGAATCAGGTTGCGCTTTTCGAGATTGTCGAGCAGTGACGTCACCGAGCCGGTCGTAATGAGGAGCCGCTCGGCGATAACGCTCGGTTCGAGCGGCTCGCCGGCACCTTCGACAACCGCGAGAATCTGCCTGCCGCTCGGCGAAAGCTGATAGCTGTCGAGAGTCTCGCGGTTGTGGAGCCCCATGAGCAGATCCGCGGCCCGGTAGACGTTGGCGTAGCACTCGGTCGCGAGCGCGCTCGCGCCCGGATACTCGTGCTCGAAGTCGTCACCGACCCGGACGAGCGGCTCAGGGGTGCGCGTCGAGGGCCGTCGGCTGCCGGCCCTCGACACCGCCTTGGTCGGTCGGGGCGAGTTCAGTGGGCACCTGCCAGTTCGGGAATACGCCGAGCAAGTTCGGCCCACTCGTCACCGATCGCTTGTTCGACGAGCGCGGTCGCGCCCGCGAACGCGTCGGCGGGCATGACCATCTGCCAGATGCGGGTCATGTTCTCGCGGTCGTCGTTGCCGAGCAGCGGGAACATCCACGCGACCAGCTCAGGAAAACGGTCCTGGGGCACGGTCGAGGCCATCACCCCGACCGCCTGACCCTGGTCCGGCACCGCGACCCGCTCTTTGATCAGCCGGTACAGATGCGTGTCTTCCTTCATCAGATGTACGTCGAGGAAGTACTTGAACGCGGCCGTCGCCCGGGCAGTCTCCAACGCGTCGCGTGCGGACACGGCGTTGTTCAACGCGAGGAACGCAGCGTCGAGGGCCCGGTGGTCCTTTTCGTAGGCCTCCGCGACCGACGGTGCGACCGCTTCGAGTGCTGGGAAGATCGCAAGTTCCTCGCCGTGCGCGTGCCACTCCAGCACCTCGTTGAAGAACCGGAACCGCTCGACCGTGGCCTCCAGACCCGGCTTCCCCCGCGCCGAATCCAGCGCCGCGGCGTCGATCAAGCTCATGTCCTGGCGGAATGCATTGTGAATCGCGACGACGGCATCGATCGGACCTGCCATAAGAACCCTCCCCGTTAGAAGTACAGTAGCTTGATAGCAAGCTATTTGGATCCAAGCGAAATGTCAAGGAGATTCGGCTAGCCCGACCGACAATGGCGCGGCGCCACCCTCGCGGCTCAGCAACAGCGGACGTTCCCGGCAGAACTGACTATCCCACTCTCGCGAACGCCTCGGTGCCGGCGATCGGGGACACCCTGGACGCGAGATTCGGGGATGCGCGTTCTGCGACAGGTGCGCGGCTTGCTCGGTTGGTTATGCCCCCGTTGGGCTGAACAGTGCCACGATCTTGTCGATCGCGGCTTGTTCGTCGGGCTTCACGGTCTTCGCGGCTCCCGCGACTGCCTTGGCGATGTCGACAAACCATGCACCGACCTGCGCGCCCTCGTCGGCGGGCAACTTGGCGAGTGCGGCCGCAGCCGGTTGCAGGTCCGTCAGTGTGCGTTGCAACGTTTCGTCCGCGGACCTGCCTTGATGTTCCTTCATATCGTGGCGCGCTTCCTTCGTCTCGGCCTCGGCCGCGATCTCGGCGATCAGCCCGCTGCCCGAGCCTCGATTGCCAGGTCGCGCGATCGCGTGGGCGCTCGCGGTCGCCTCCTTGACCATCGAGATCGGACCATGCTCCCCGGTGACGAAGACCGCCAGAGTCACAAGCAGTGGCGCGTCAGTGAGCGCGTGCCACTCGGCGTCGCTGAACACGGACTTGTCAGTCATTCCGGCACTCCCAGATCGAGGTCCTCGCGAGGCTACGGCCTACGAGCTTCGTAGACCCCGCATGCCAGGCGGCTGCGGCCGAGCATCGGTCCATGCGCGCACTCGCCGAAACGACTCCAGCGGCTCCTAGCCGACGTTATGTGACACAGGTTTCGGGGCGGATGCGCGCTCGAGTTATTGGGATACCGACACAGGTCAGATGCGCGCGGATCGCCAGGCGTCGGCGCGGAACGCGACATCGACGGTGACGCTGCCAGCGACTCCGAGCAACTCGCGTAAGAGTCGACGGGCCTCGGCGAGCACACGTTCGCGTTTTTCGTCGGGCATCGTGATGACCCAACTGAGCGTGCACAACATACCGATCAAGTCGTCGGCAGTCAGCGCCACATCCCACGTGAACACCTGGTGGTCGGGCTGAGCGAACGGCAGACCGGGAGGGATCTCAAAACCAGACGTCGCACGAAGCCCGTTGCCCATGACGAGACTCGACAACTCACCCGGCTCGTTCGCACCGTCCGCGGCAGGCGTCCGAGCGTGCGATTGTTCCGCGAGAAGGGCGCGGGCTTGGACCATGAACGACCCCTCGGGGTCGGTTCCCGACCACACCGCACCGACCATCCCGCCCGGCACCAGGACGCGGCCCACCTCATGCAGTGTTGGGATCGGATCCATCCAATGCCACGACGACGACGCCAGCACCAGGTCGGCGCAACCCTCCGGGAGCGGGATCGACTCGCCCCGACCCGCAAGCGCCCGCACACCGGCGACCTGCGTCTCGAGCACAGCCCGCATGCGATCGTCCGGCTCGATCGCGACCACTTCGTCGGCCCGATCGACGAGCAGCCTCGTCAACGCGCCGGTTCCAGCTCCCAGGTCAACGACTCTGCCGACATGCGCCGGAAGGAACCAGTCGACCGCCGCAACCGGCGGCCCGGGCCGATACCGGTCATACAGTGACGCGACGCCACCGAAACTTCCCGCCCGTATTGCCTTCTCGCCCGACGCGCCGCCGCGCAACGATGCCGAAGAGGGGTCAACACCGCTCATGACCCGACCCTAACGGACCCCCATCAGCCGCGATCGCGAACGACGCGCTGCCGGCGATCGGTGATACCCGGGGACCGTTGTTATGGGACGCGCGAAGTGGGTCGTTATTCGGTGCCCTGGGTGTGGTCGCCGTCTTCTGGGACGCTGACGAATGCGAGCACGTGTTCAGCGGCGACGACTGCGGGTACGGATTTGCCGATCGGCGTTCGCCGACGGGCGATCGCTCGGCACAACCTGTGACCGACATCCTCGGAGTCCTGCGCGTTTCATTGGATGGCCCGGGCCCGTTAGCGTGGCTGCGCGTGGAAGACATCCTGATTGCGCTGGCCTCGCAACACGCACAACTCGCGGAGCTGGTCGATGCGTGTGCGGACGACGACTGGGAACGTCCGACCCGCTGCGAAGGGTGGGACGTTGCCTCGGTGCTTGCGCATCTCGCGCTCACCGACGAAGCCGCGACTGCAAGTGCCCGCGGCGAGTTCGATCACTACGCCGACGGACTGCTCGGCCCTCGTGAACGCCAGACCGTGTCCGTCGATGCCGCCGCCGCCGCGCAAGTCGAGGCTGAACGAGCCGCGGGCGGCGACAAGATACGCCAACGTTGGCACGACGCGTCCGAAACACTGCGTGTCGTGTTCGCTGCCGGCGATCCTCATACGCGGGTCACGTGGGTCGCCGGCAAGCTCTCGCTGCAAACCCTCGCGGCGACACGACTGTCGGAATGTTGGATCCACACCGACGACATCGCAGACGCGCTCGGCATCGCACTCCCACCGACCGACCGATTGCGCTACATCGCCCGGCTCGCGTGGCGGACACTCCCGTACGCGTTCCAACAGGCCGACATGACAATGCACGGACCGGTCGCGCTCGAGCTGATCGGACCGCACGGCGAACAATGGCACTTCGATCCCGACAATCCTGCACTCACAACGATCCGAGGCTCCGCCACCGAATTCTGTGAAGTCGCAGCCCGTCGTCGGGACGCGGCTGCAACCGGTCTCGTAGCCACCGGTCCCGACGCCACCGCGGTCCTGCGCCTCGTCCGGACCTACGCGCTGTAGCCCACGGGTCGTCACATCGACCTTGATACCGATCGATCACGCCGCGCCGGCACGTGCCCAACCGCTGACTCATACCCGGCGATAGGTGATGGCCCGGTGGCGTTGATATGGGGCGCGCGTTCGGGGATACGCCAAATGGGCGCGCCGAGGATCGGTGTCGTCGGATGCGCGGACCTAGGCGAGAGCACGCTCTGGAACCAAGGGCGCAGTCATCGGGTGACCGCTAGGCTGATCGTGAGGTCGTGACTGGCGTTGTGAGGTGGGATTGACCACCGGGGAGCGTCCTCTGAGTCGTGCCGAGCGCCTGGGCCGTTGTGGAGCGAGGAGCCCCTATGGCCGTCGGCAGCTTGTTGCAGACTTATCTCTCGCGGTTTGGCGTCAGCATGGAGGGGATGTCGGGCGAGACGATTGGCTTCGCCGCGGCCCTCGACGCGGTCGCTCGCGTCGATCCGGCTATCGCTCAAGCGATCTTGGGCGAGTTGGTCGATCAGCGAATTCACCTGAAGTTGATCGCCAGCGAGAACTACGCGAGTCCTGCGGTCTTGTTGGCGATGGGGAATTGGCTGAGCGACAAGTATGCCGAGGGAGCGCCTGGTCATCGTCTCTATGCGGGCTGCGACAACGTCGACGTCATCGAGTCGCGCACCGACGAACTCGCCTGCGCTCTGTTCGGCGCTGACCACGCGTACGCGCAGCCGCATAGCGGGATCGACGCGAATCTGGTCGCGTTTTGGGCGGTGCTCTCGCAGCGGGTGGAGTCACCTGCGCTGGAGCGCCTCACGGCCGGTCATGTGAATGATCTTGCAGACGATGACTGGGAGTCGTTGCGCAAGCAGCTCGTCGGTCAGACGCTGTTGGGTATGTCGTTGCAGGCGGGTGGGCACCTGACTCACGGCTTCCGGCCGAACATCTCGGGGAAGCTGTTCCGCCATCGCTCATACGGTGTCGATCCGTCGACGTTTCTCTTGGACTACGACGAGGTCCGGCGGCGGGCCCGGGAGGAACGGCCGCTGATTCTGATCGCCGGTTACAGCTCGTACCCGCGGCTCGTGAACTTCCGGGTGTTGCGGGAGATCGCGGATGAGGTCGGTGCCACGTTCATGGTCGACATGGCGCACTTCGCGGGGCTGGTCGCCGGCAAGGTGCATACCGGCGACTACGACCCCGTCCCTCACGCGCACATCGTCACGACCACAACCCACAAGACCTTGCGCGGCCCCCGAGGCGGACTTGTCCTTTGCCGCAAGGAACTCGCGGAGTTCGTCGATCGCGGCTGTCCGCTAGTACTGGGCGGTCCACTTCCCCACGTCATGGCAGCCAAGGCCGTCGCGTTGACCGAAGCCTCGCAGCCGTCCTTCCGGGACTATGCGGCAGCGGTTGTCGACAACGCGCGAGTCCTCGCCGACGCGTTGATGGCCGCTGATGTTCCGGTCGTGACTGGCGGAACGGACAACCATCTCGTGCTCGTCGATGTCCGTCACTTCGGTCTCAACGGACGACAAGCCGAGTCCGCGTGCCGCGCGGCCGGGATCACGTTGAACCGCAACGTCGTCCCCGACGACACCAACGGTCCGTGGTACACGAGCGGACTACGGCTCGGCACTCCCGCGGTCACGACGCTCGGCATGCGAGGCGACGAGATGCGCGAAATCGCGGAGGTACTCGCCGCTGTCCTTCAAGGCGCGTCCGCCGGTGTCATCACATCCGGGCCGAATCAAGGCAAGCCATCGCTCGTACAGTTCCGTCTCGACGACAAGATCCTGCGCGGCGCGCGCTCGAGAGTCGACGACCTCCTCCTTCGACACCCGCTCTACCCCGACATCGAGCTCTAACGCATCCGGCGCCAAGGACGGCCACAACGCACGCCCATAACGCGCGCCAATCTGCGCGAGCGGAGCATCCTCGATGTGCCGTTCTGGGCCAGGTGGGACCTGCCTGCGCGGATGTTCGATGGCGGCGGGACCGTTCCGTCGAGGAGCTCAGAATCCACCGAGTCGTCGGTGTGATGCCGCGCCCGAGCGAGACCGAGCGGCTCGCTGGTAACCGCGGAGTGGGCAACTGCTCCGTGTCGGCAACCGGTTTCGGGTAGTACGGCTTGCGACATCGGCTCTGGGATCGATTAGCAGCGCCCGATCGTGCGCCGAACTTCGTCGGGGCGCACGCCCGAAGGATGCACATCTTTCTGGTCAGCCGCTCGAGCTGACCTCCTTCAACCGCGTCGACTGTCACGCCCCTGATCCAACCTCCGAGGCCGCACCGAAGACCCAAACACGACGGGTCCAGCGTCACGACGGCGGCCGGGCATGCGACGACGTGAACTCCGTGTGGTCGTCGGCGGGTCGTCTAATGCTCGAGGGCGTCCCAAGCGGCGGTGGCCACTTCGGAGATCGAGTCGATCCCGTAGCTCTCGGTCGGATCGCCGGATGTGGTCACGGCGATCAAGTAGTTGCGCCCGTAGCCGTCGACCCACCCGATACTCGTGACTGTCGCGCCCGAACCAACCGGCTCGAAGCCGTTCTTCAGGGCGACCGTCGTACCGGGAGCCACGCCCGCGGAGACGCCCCACGCCTGGCTGGGCGTGACGCGCTCCATGAGACCGAGCTCGTAGGCGCGCGACGCGTTCGACAGCACGGCGTTCGGTTGCACCAGCCGCTGGAGCAAGATCACCTGGTCGGCGGCGGTCGTGGTCGTCAGGCCCCACACTACGTTCGGTGTCGTGGACGTCATGCCGACCTCGTCGTCGAACGCGTGCACCGCCGGCGCGCCCCCGACCTCGTCCCAGAGTGTGGTCGCGGCGCCGTTGTCGCTCTGTTCGATCATGGCCGTCGCGAGTGCCCGCTCGGTCGGAGTCAGGGACCTGCCCGAGGCTTGCGCGTCGGCAAGAAGCGTGCCGAGGATCTCGACCTTGACGATGCTCGCGGTCATGGCAAGCTGACCGGGGCGGTACTGGTAGGCGATGCGGGTGGTGAGGTCGAGCACCGACGCCGAGATCACACCGGCCCGCGCGTTCAGCGAGGCAACGAGCGCCGGTGAGAAGAGATCCGGCGGAGACTGCTCGACGATCCAGTAACCGTTGCCTGTCGGTGTCGCGGCCATGCCGACGACCGGTTCGCCGAGGTGGAGGTTCCCCGCGGAGCCGTGGAAGTGCGCGTCGC
>PLBO01000031.1 GCA_003134555.1 Actinomycetota bacterium | reverse complement strand
CACCGAGACCGTCGCGAGAACCGGCACACCGAGCACGTTCGCCACGTCGTGCGTGCCGAGGGCACGCCCGCCCTCATCCACGAACACGGCTCCGGTCGCGTCGGCAACGAGGTCGAGGTGCACGGCCCGCCGCAACGCGAGGTAGCAGCCGCGCACGACGATCACACTCGCATCGGCCACCTCCACCAGCGCGTGAAGCGCCGGCTCCCGGCCCGCGGCGAGCACTCCCACGTCGACCACNNGGAGCAGGCGTGACTGCGCGCAACGCGACGGCGAGCGCGGCGCCGGCCTCGGCATCCGCGCCGGCCACCTCGCCGGCTCCGGCCGGCAGGAGCGCCAACCCCCGCCCCGCATCGATCGCGAACCGGTCGAGCGCGTCGGTAGGCGCCGCCGGGCCGGCGCGCAGCCACTCGCGCAGGCCCTGATCGGGATCCGATGCGAGACCCAGCACCGCGGGAAGATCGCCCTGGAGGTCGGCCAGGCGCGCCGGGCCCTCACGAGCGAGCACGAGTGCCGCGGCCGCGGCAAACACCGAAGTCCCCGAGCCGCCCTTGGGCGACCAGCAGCAGATCAACACGAGCGCCTCCCGGAATCGGTCGTGCGCTCAGCGCACGCAGCCAAGATTCGGGGAAGACCTTCGGGGAAGGCACTCGGGAAGTCCGCGCACGATATGGGCCGACCACCCGCGCGTCAAGGGTGCAATTCGCGTTACGCCTTGAAGTAGGTGACGATCGCCGCCCGCCACTGCTGCGCGGCGCTCAACGTTCCGCTCAGCCGGTACGACCCGGTCGACGGGACGACCTTGTACAGGGGCATCACGGTCATGCGCGCGCTTCCCGCGAGATACGTGATGCCACCAATGCGGGTGAGGCCGGATGCGGGTGTGAAGTTCGGTGTTCCGTGATGGATCTCGACTCCGAACACGAGCTCGGCGGCACGAGTGGTCGTCACGGTCGGGCCCGAGCTGACGGTGCTGCTGTCAGCCCCGCCCGCGCTCTTCTTGTCGAGGCTCGCGCCGGCCGCGATCGCGGAGAATTGGTTCGCGCTCGACACGGTGGGACCGCTGAACGCGGGATACGCAGTGGTGATCTTCGCGCCGGGTGGGAGCGCCTTGGTCACGTGAGCCGAGCAGATGATCAAGCGCTGTGCGCCGACGCTGTTGACGTTGACCGCGTAGACGTTCCCGGCCGTGTCACGGCACGAAACCGCACCGGTCACTCTCGACGTGTAGGTCGCGACGATCACCGTGTGGCCGGCGACGACACCGCGTCCGGAAGGAACCGTCAGCGTGAGGGCCGCGTTCACAGCAGCCGTCTTCGATCCCGTCACGATGGCCCGCGCGTTGATCGGACCCGGCGAAGTGGTTTGCGTCGCGACGATCGCGCCACACGCTCCGACGCACACGAAAACCGATGCGGTCGGGCCGCTGTCGGCCACGGTCTTGATCGTCACGTGGTGCACCGAATCGGTGAAGGTCTGGCCCGCGGCGAGCGCGCTGCTGCGCACGAGCTCGGTGTCGTCGGTGTTCACGGCCGCGACCCGGCGGATCCACACGCCCGACAGCCCGGCGTCGTAGCCGACCGATGCTCTTCGATCGATCGCGTAGAGCGTGCCGTCGGCGGCACGGACATGGATCAGCTCGGTCGACCCGGCAACGAGCGGGTTCTCCGACGCGGTGAGCGCGATCGTGCGCGTACCGGTGGTGACGGTCGCGACTTCCGACGACGGTATCCAGCCCAACGCAAACTTGTGCTGCGCGCTGTAGACGCGATTGAGATCAGTGGCTCCCATGACGTCGGTGGGGTCGCCATAGTCGATCAGGCAACTCGCCGACGGCGAAGCGACGCCGCATTCATACTCGCCTGCGTGCAACAGGCCGAGGTTGTGGCCGAGCTCGTGTTCCATGACACCGCGGTCGACGGTTCCGTTCAGGAACACCCCGTTCGCGCCCACCCAACCCATGCCTGCGAACCCGCAGGGCTGACTCGGCGTGTAGACCACGAGGTTGTCGTAGTTCGACGCCACGTAGCCAGCTTTCTTCGCGGCGGCCGCCGCCGCAGCCGTCTGCGTCACGAGATCGCAACTGCTCACACCGGCGTAGTAGCCGTACATCTTGCCGGTCACGACAACCCGCTTGCCCGACATCTGCGAATACCAGTTGGCCACCGAGTTGGTCGCGCCGAAGGTCGACGCCTGCACCGCGGCCTTCGTGACGGGCTCGGCCGCAGAACCCGGCAGGCGCATCATGACCACGGCGATGCGCATCGTTCGCGTCGAACCGGGGGCGATTGCCGCGTGCGCCGACGCCGCGTTCGACTTCGAGAGATGTGAGCCCAGCACCTCAACGCGCTGTCCCGCGAGTGCGAGCGCCTGCGCATGCTCCGATGCCGGCAGCTCCAGGGGCACCACACCCGAGGACGTTTGCAGCCCGGTCTGCATGACCATGGCGCCGTTGGTGAAGTTGTCGCCGTGCGCGATNNTCGATCGGAGCGACTGCGAGCGCGGTCGCCCCACTCGCACTCGAGGCGCTCGTCATCGCGGTCACGGCGGTCACCGCGGCCAGCACCGCAAGCGCGCGTCGACCAGCCCGTGCTCGCATCGCAGCCCCGCGTCCCGTCCTGGGCCCGCGGGCCCGTTGCTGGTGTGTGTCCACTATGTACTCATTCGCGGCAGTCCACCAGGCCCGTACGGCCCATTTCCGAGCCCAAGTCCGTACTGTGGGCGACCGGACGTCGAGGAGGAGACAACGGTGGAAGCTGCGTTCTTCGACCTCGACAAGACG
>PLBO01000107.1 GCA_003134555.1 Actinomycetota bacterium | reverse complement strand
CTATCCCCTGAGCTACGAGGGCGGGGGTTGCAGACTACTTGGCAGAAAACCTCGTGGTGGCGGTGGGCTGCGCCGTGATGCTCGTGCGTTGGTGCAACGATCGCGGGACGCCGGCCGATTTCGCGTTGCGGATCGGTGCTTGGGCGCGTCGAAGCCGTCCGGTGGTATGTGCGCGGGTGTGTTCAGGCTGCGAGCGCGGTGCGTCGGCGTCGGTGGCGGTGCAGGGCGAGGCCGTTGACCATGAGCGCGTAGCCGAGCAGGTTGAGCGTTTGTCGGTAGTGGCCGAGGCTGTGCGCGCGGCGGAGCCAGAGGGTGTCGTCGAGGTTGCGGTTGATGGATTCGGCGTCGTTGCGGCGCGGGTAGAGGCGCGCGAAGTCCGGGTCGGTCGCGGCGATCGGTCGGACGTTTTCGGTCCGGTTCAGTTTCTGGGCGGTGTCTTGTTCGGTGTTGTGAAGTCGGACGGTGACGATCCCCTTACCATGGTGGTGGGGGAGTTGGTAGTCGTTGTACCAACGGTATTTCCCGGACTTGTCGCGGGTGCGGTGAGTGCGGACACGTGTGAGTTCGGTGTAGTGGAGGTCGCCGCGTTCGGTGAGTTCTGCGATCCCGACCGCACCACCGCGGGCGTACAGCTCGACGGTGCGGGTTGTTCCGTCGGCGAGGGCGATGGTCTTGGTTTCGATGCGGGTGCTTTTCTCCTCGCGTCGTCCGTCGCTGCGGCGCGGTTGCGTGCTGCCGGCTTTGGCGGCGGTAACGCGGTTCACGGGAAGCAGCCCGAGGTCGCGCAACAAGACTTGGTGATGGACGCCGCGTAGCGCGGTGTCGTAGATGACACCTTGTGCTCCGGGCACGTGGGGCGCCAGGCGGGTGAAGCACTCGATCGCCGTTTTGGCTTCACCACCATGGTTGGGAACCCAGGCGACGTCGAGGATGATGCGCCCGTGTACGTCGGTGTTGCGCGCTGCGACGAGCACGAACTTGGTGCCCCACGCGGTCTCGCCGTCGCCTTGGAAATGCAACGCCGCGTCGGGCTCGAACCGAGCGGGCCGGATCTCTCCGGTGGTCCGATCGACGATCGTGTCGCCCCGCGTTGCTTTGAAGAGAGGGGTGATGACTTTGCCGTCGGCGTGGAGCATGCGCGAGAGGTCGGGATGCGTCCATGATCCCGGACCGTCGGGAGTCATGAGTCCGAGTTCGCGGGCCTGTTCGGCGGCAATCTGACGGTGCAGCGCCGCGAGCTGATCGAAGATCACGGGTTCGGTGAGGTAGCGGTTGCGGCCGTACTGGTAATGGTGGCGCCGGATCGGCTGGTCCGGCAGCCACTGGGACGGGTCGGTCGGGAACCGGTCGCGCATCTTCTGCCGGCAGAAGTTCCACACGAGCGGATGCGAGAGTTCGGCCTCAACCTGACGGGCACTGCCATAGACAGACAGCAGTGTTTCGAACAGGAGCCAGGCGTAGGTGGGGTAGTGGCGCGTTCGGCCGCCGCGGGTGCGGTCCGTGTCGGGGACGAGCGCGGCCAGCTCGTAGATCGCCCGATTGTCCAGGATCGCCTCAACCCGCTCGAGCGCGGCGACCGGCCGATCGCGACTACCCATCGCCGCCCGCGGGCGCACTCGTCGTCCAGTCCCAGCCGATGACACGCGCGGCCGCGTCAAGGCTCCGGACCCCCAGCGCCAACGCGACCGCTTCGATGCGTCGCGTCGTGCGCATCACGCCGACACCCGCCCACGCAGTGAGCGAAGCCGGCCGCACATACGGGTCGCCGGTCAGACCCGCGCGCTGCAGCGTCTCACGGATCGCCTGCGACGAAAACGATCGACGACTCTCGACATTCCCCGACCCGTCATACGCCAGCGCCATGTCACGCTCGCCGTTGCCAAGGCCGCGGACATGGCGCGCGACCTGGACGGCACCCCACTCCGTCAACTCTCCCCAACGTGGTTCGGTCTTGGCCGAACCACGCAGCCAAACCCGCCCACTCAAGAGATCAACGTCGCCGAAGGTGACGTGTGGGATCTCCGCGGTGCGCGCGGTCGCTTCCCCAAGCGCCCACGCCACCGACAGCCGCGTACTCGCGAGGTCATGCAGACACACGCGACGACACCGGTCGACTTCGTCATCGGTCAGCGGCCGCGCTGCCTCGTTCGTCCGCGACGGCAACACCAAATCGACCGTCGGGTCACCCTCCACGAGGCGCAACTCGCGGGCTGTCCGAAACAACAGCCGCAGCGCAGAACGGCGCAGCCGCATCGTCGCCGCACTCGGCATCTGACCGGCAACCGTCGACGCCCGAACGAATGCCTCGACGTGTTCGTCCGAGACCTCGCCCAGGCGCGCGACTCCGAACGCCCGACCAACGAAGGCGCCGAACCGTTCGAACAGCCCGAGCACGCGCGGTTCACTCTCAACCGAGAGCTTGCGCTGCCCGCGCAGCTCCGCGGCGACCTGATCCACCGCCGCCCGCAGCTCGCGGCTCATAACCGACTGCGTATGCTCCACCACGTCGGGACCTCTAGTTCAGGTGCCGGCCGGGCCCCGGGGTGTTTCCGCACCGCCGGGGCCACCGCTCTGTCCTTAGCCTACATCGTTAGGCTAGCACGTCGCGTCGCGGGCAGGCAACATCGTTAGGCTTTTCCCGTGGCGCCGAGGATCAACAGCGAGGACCTCATCGACTCGCAGGTCGTCGCGGAGATCCTCGGACTGTCTCAACGAAACACAGTGACCAGCTATTTGAAGCGGTATCCGGACATGCCGAGGCCGGTCGTGGAGCTCGGCGCTGGGCGTGTTCGACTTTGGTTGCGACCTGACGTCGAAGCGTGGGCGAAGAAGACGGGGCGCCCGCGTTAGACGCCCACGGTGCGTTGCGGGAGATTTCGTCGCGTGATCCCTCCTCGCCGGACATGCGTATCCCAGTACGAATCCTCTTTGTGTCAAGGG
>PLBO01000057.1 GCA_003134555.1 Actinomycetota bacterium | reverse complement strand
GCGCAGGTCGATCGCGTAGCGCAGCACCTCGGACGTCGGCACGTGCGCGGTGATCTCGACCTCGCCGGCGCCGAGTGACGCCGAGCCCTGGATCCGGCCGCGCTTGCCGTTCAGGTCGCCCATGATGTCGCCCTGGCTCACCTCCGGCACCACGATGACGAGCTCGCTCACCGGCTCGAGCAGAACCGGGCCGGCCTTCGCGAGCGCGTCGCGGAGTCCCATCGCGGCCGCGGTCTTGAACGCCATCTCGGAGCTGTCGACCGGGTGGTGCTTCCCCTCGAAACACGTGACCTTCACGTCGACGATGGGGAAGCCGAGCGCGCCCCCGTGCTCCTCGGTGTCGACCACGCCCTTCTCGACGGCGGGGATGAAGTTCCTCGGGATCGCGCCGCCGACGATCGCGTCCACGAACTCGTTGCCCGAGCTGCGCTCCTTCGGCTCGACCCGCAACCACGCGACCGCGAACTGGCCGTGCCCGCCGCTCTGCTTCTTGAGCCGGCCCTCCGCCTCCGCGGTTCCGTTGACGGTCTCGCGGTAGGCGACGTGCACGGCGTCGGTCTCGACCTCGACGCCGAACTTGCGTGCGAGCTTCTCGGTCGCGATCGACAGGTGCGTCTCTCCCATGCCGCGCAGCACGGTCTGATGGGTCTCGGCGTTGCGTTCGATGCGCAGGACCGGGTCTTCTTCTTGAAGACGGTGCAGCGCGTTCGCGAGCTTGTCCTCGTCGCCCTTGCTCTTGGCGCGGATCGCGACCGCGAGCAGGGGTTCGGGCGCCGGGAGCAGATCGACGAGCACCATCTCCGAACCCTTGGCCGTGAGCACGTCGCCGGTGGCCGTGTGCGCGAGCTTGGCGACGGCCGCGATGTCGCCCGCCGCGACCTCGTCGACGGCGTCTTGTTCCTTGCCGCGCATCGAGAAGAGTTGGTGCATGCGCTCGTCGGCCTTCGAGCGTGCGTTCGTGAGCACGACGTCGTGCTTGACCGTGCCTTGGAGCACCTTGAACAGGTTTACGTGACCGACGTAGGGGTCGACGATCGTCTTGAACACCAAAGCGCCCGGTTGCCCACCGTCGAGCGCGGGTGCGGGTGCTTCCTCCACCAGGAATTTCGCCAGCCGGTCGATGCCCACAAGCTTCGTCGCGCTGCCACACAACACCGGGAACACGTTTGCCGACGCGACGCCCGCGGCGAGCGCGCGCGCAAGCTCGGACGTGCCGATCTGCTCGTCGTTGAGGTAGCGCTCCATGAGGTCGTCGTCGCCGACGACGATGCCCTCGACGAGGGCGTCGTGTACCACGTGCTCCTCGGTCTCCATCTCGTCGGGCACCGCGCCCTCGACCCCCTTCGGCGCGCCGTCCGAATAGGTGACGGCGACGTCGTTCAACAGATCGATCACGCCCGTCAGGCTCGCTTCCTCGCCGATCGGCAACTGCAGAGGCGCGACGCCCGCGCCGAACTTCGCCTTGAGCTGATCGAGCGTGCGCGAGAACGACGCGCGCTCGCGGTCGAGCTTGTTCACGAAGATCGCGCGCGGCAGACCGCGCTGTTCGGCGAGCTTCCACGCGATCTCCGTCTGGACCTCGACGCCCTCGACGGCCGACACGACGAACAGTGCGAGGTCGGCGGCCTGGATCGCGGCGGCGACGTCGCCGACGAAGTCGGCGTAGCCCGGAGCGTCGAGGACGTTCACCTTGCAGTCTTCGAGCTCGAAGGGTGCCAGCGCCAGCGACACCGAGATGGTGCGGCGCTGTTCCTCGGGGTCGAAGTCGCACACGGTCGAGCCGTCCTCGACCCGGCCGAGGCGGACGATCGCACCCGCATTGAACAGGAGGGCCTCGGCCAGCGAGGTCTTGCCGGCGCCGCCATGCCCGACGAGTGCGACGTTGCGGATCTTCGCGGTCGGAAACGTCTTCACCGATGACCCCCCGGGTGGGCTCCGTTGTGAGTCGATTCTACGAACGCGGATCGGGGAACCACCAGGAGGAGGCCTGGGAACGGGCGGGCGGTTTGGTACCGTGGTCGGACTGCTCGCGAACGCGAGCGCGCGACACTCTCACAAGCCAGGCTCGGAAGTAACACCTGAGGAGCACCGCATGCTCGACCGGCGCTGGCGCAAGGGCGTCGAGCAGGGCCTCGGCCCGATCGGCGACCGGCTGCGCCGCCTCGGCATCACCGCCGACGCGCTGACGGTCTTCGGTCTCGCGTGCTCCGTGGCGACTGCGGTGCTGATCGCTTCGGGCCACTTCATCTGGGCGCTCGTCGCCTTGATCGTGGCCGGGGTGAGCGATCTCCTCGACGGTTCGATCGCCCGCGGGAGCGGCCAAGCGAGTCCCCGGGGCGCATTCTTCGACTCTGTGAGCGACCGCGCCTCCGATGCGTTGCTCTTCGGCGGCGTCGCGTGGCATCTCGCGGCGCGCTCGTCGTACCTCCCGATCCTCGCGTTCGCGGTCGCCGCGTGCTCGATGTTGATCTCCTACGAGCGGGCCCGGGCGGAGTCGTTGGGGCTCGACGCCCGCGGCGGTCTCATGGAGCGCGCGGAGCGCTTCGTGCTGCTCGGTATCGCGTTGGCGTTCCCGGTTCTGGTCCCGATGCTGTGGCTGATGCTCGCGCTCACCGGATTCACGGCAATCCAGCGGTTCGTGCACGTCTATCGCCTCGCCGCGCGTCCGCCGCAAACGACGCCGCCTCGTCTCCGGGGCGTCGAGCGTCCGCCGACGCCACTGCGGTCGTGGTGGATGGCTCGCCGGGTCGAAGGTCAGCGCCCGCGTTCCCGCCCCCGCTCCGAACGGCGCGGCGCGCGGCCGTAGCGCGTCTCGTGCCGGGAGTGCGAGGGCAATTCACGACGTACGCGTATCGAGTCGCGGCGCGCACCGCGCAGCTGATCCCGTCGCCACTCGTTCCCGGCCTCAGCCGGTTCGCGGGTCGGGTCGGCAGCTGGCCGCAGGTGGCGAACCGACGTATGTCGGCGCGACATCAGCGCCGGGTCACCGGGCGCGCCGATCGCCGGGCAGTCGACCAGGTGTTCGAGTGGTACGGGCGCTACTGGCTGGAGATCTTCCGGCTGCCGGGCGAGGTCCGGCACGGCGCGGTGCTCCCGAACTTCACCATCGAGGGCTACGAGTACGTGACCGGCGCGCTCGCGGCCGGCAAGGGAGTGATCCTCGCGTTGCCGCATCTCGGCGGCTGGGAGTGGGCGGCGGCCTGGATGGCCGCGCAGGGCCACCACATGCTCGCGGTCGTCGAGCCGCTCCAACCGCCCGAGCTGTTGGAGTGGTTCGCCCGCCAGCGGGAAGCGTTCGGGCTCGAGGTGGTGCCGATCGGTCCGGAGGTGTCCGGCATCGTGCTGCGGGCGTTGCGCGACAACCGCATCGTGTGCCTGCTGAGCGACCGCGACCTCACCGGCGACGGCGTCGAGGTCGACTTCTTCGGTGAGCGCACGACTCTTCCGGCCGGACCGGCGACGCTTGCACTGCGCACGGGTGCCGCGCTCCTGCCGGTCGCGGTCTACTTCGAGTCCGGGCGCGGCCACCGCGGAGTCGTCCGGCCGCCGATCGAGACCTCGCGCACGGGTCGTCTACGCGACGACATCGCGCGCATCACGCAGTGCCTCGCCCGCGAGTTCGAGATCCTGATCCGGGCTGCGCCCGAGCAATGGCATTTGTTGCAGCCGAACTGGCCCAGCGACCGTGAATAGGGAAGCCTTCCGCCTGATGACGCGCGGCGCCCATGAAGAACAGTCCCCGGTGAACGGCCCGCGATGAAAGTCGCGATGATCTGTCCTTACTCGATGTCGCGCCCCGGCGGCGTGCAGGGTCAGGTGCTCGGGCTTGCACGCGAGCTGCGCCAACTCGACATCGACGTGCGGATCGTGGCGCCCTGCGACGGACCGCCGCCCGATCCCACGATCGTGAGCGTCGGGCCGACGGTCGAGTGGGAGTCGAACGGATCGGTCGCGCCGATCTCGCCCGGTCGGCCGACGGCGCGCCGCACCGCGGAGGCGTTGCGAACCCTCGAGCCCGACGTGGTGCACCTGCACGAGCCCATCGTGCCGGGCCCTACCGTCAGCGCGTTGATCGGCTTCAACGGCCCGATGGTCGGGACGTTTCACGCCGCGGGCGAGGTGCCTTACCAATGGCTGCGCCCCGCGCTGCGCTCGCTGATGATGCGGCTCACGTATCGGGTCGCGGTGTCGGAATTGGCACGCGAGACCGCCGAGGGCAACTGGTCGGGCGCCGAGTACACGGTGCTCTGGAACGGGATCGAGATCGAGCCCATCGCGTCGGCCGCGCCCGCTCCGGCGCCGCGACCGACGGTGTTGTTCATCGGCCGCCACGAACCGCGCAAGGGACTCGAGGTACTGCTCGACGCGTGGGCGGGGATCGATCGCGACGCGCGGCTCCAGATCGTCGGGGTCGGGCCGCAAACCGAGGAGCTGCGACGCCGCGCCGTCGCCGGCGTCGAATGGTTCGGCACCGTTACCGACGCGTCGCGCAACGAGTTGTTACGAGGGGCCACGGCATTTTGCGCGCCGTCGTTGCGGGGTGAGTCGTTCGGTGTCGTACTGCTCGAGGCCATGGCCGCGGGCGCGCCGATCGTCGCGTCCGCGATCGAGGGCTATCAAAACGTGGCGCGAGCGGGACAGGATGCGTTGCTCGTGCCGCCGGGCGATGTCACCGCGCTGCGAAATGCGCTGCGCCGGCTGCTCGACGAGCCGGCCCTGCGCGCGCGACTCGTCGCGTCCGGGCGCGACCGGGCCGAGGAGTTCTCGATGCGTCGCCTGGCCGAGCGCTACCTCGAGCTCTACGCCCGCGCGCTCGTACCGGCCGGGTAGGAATCCCGGCCGGCATGGACGACCTCGATCCCGTCGTCGATCGTTTCGCGATCGATCTCGCGCAACGCGTGCGCGACGCGGTAGCGCCCTCGCTCGGGGCTCCGGGCGCGCGTAAGGGGGTAGGAGTCGCGCCGGGGGGCGACGTCACCATGGCGATCGACGAGATCGCCGAGCAGGTGGTCGAGGCGGCTTGCATCGAGGCCGGAAACATCGCGTTCTATTCGGAGGACCGCGGCTACGTCGAGATCGGACGCCCGCGCTCGATCCTCGTCGTCGACCCGATCGACGGAACGCGGCCGGCCGCGGCGGGACTCGAGTCGTGCTGCGTCTCGGTCGCCGCGGTACCGCCTTCGCCCGACGCGACGCTGGGGGAGGTGCAGCTGGGCATCGTGCACGAGATCAAGTCGGGGCACCGCTTCATCGCGCGGCGCGGCGGCGGCGTGCAGGCCGAGCAGCCCGTGCGCTTGTCGACGAACACCGATCTCGGCGCGCTGTTCTGGACGGCGGGCCTGCGCGGGCGCCCCGCCATGCCGATGACGATCGTGCTGGAACAGCTCATCGACGGCTCGGGGATGCGCGGCAGCTACTTCGACCTCGGTTCGGCGACCTTCAACATGACTCGGATCGTCACCGGGCAGCTCGACGCCTACGTCGACGTCGGGCGCTACGTCGTCGACGTCCAGCCCTCGCTCGAGGCCGCGTTCCGGCAGGTCGGCAGCGGCGCGGTATGCACGAACTTTCCCTACGACGTCGCGGCCGCCGCCCTGATCGTCGAGGAGGCGGGCGGAGTGGTCACGCGGCCCGACGGCACGTCCATCGCCGACCACCCTGCCGTCGGTTCCGGCGACGGCTACGGGATCGCCGTGGTCGCGAGCGCGTCGGCGGCCCTGCACCACCGGCTGTTGGAGGCGATCGCCGGAGGAATGCAGCGCTTGCAGGCCGCGCTCGGTGACGGAATCACGGTGGGCCGCTCCGTAGAATGACGACCTACCCCTTTGGGAGGTTTCCCGGTGGCCCTTATCATCGTCATCCTCGTCGTCATCGTTCTGGCGATCTTGTTCTTCGTCTTCGCCTTCAACGGCGCGGTCCGGCTCCGCAACCGGGTCGATTCCGCGTGGTCGCAGATCAGCGTGCAGCTGCAGCGCCGTCACGACCTCATCCCGAACCTGCTCGAGACCGTGAAGGGCTACGCCGCGCACGAGCGCCAAACGCTGGAAGCCGTCACCGCGGCGCGCACCAACGCGGTACAGGCGCAGCAGGCCGGTCCTGCGCAACAGGCGCAGGCCGAGAACGTGCTGAGCGGCGCGTTGCGCCAGTTGTTCGCGCTGTCCGAGAGCTACCCCGACCTCAAGGCCAATCAGAACTTCTTGAGCCTGCAAGAGGAGCTGACGTCGACCGAGGACCGGATCGCGTACGCGCGGCAGTTCTACAACGACAGCGTGCAGAAGTACAACACGAAGATCCAGACGTTCCCCACCGTGATCGTCGCGGGAATGTTCAACTTCTCCAAGCGTGAGTTCTTCGAGGCCGAGCAGGGTTCGACCGAGGTGCCGAAGGTCCAGTTCTGATCCTGCGTTCGCGCTGAGGCATCCCGCCTTGGCACCGTCGTCTCGAGGCTGTTGGTGTACGAACAGATTTCTGCGAACAAGCGCAAGACTGTCCTGCTCATCTTCTTGTTCGTATTGTTGTTGTCCGCAGTCGGCGTCGCGGTCGACTACTTCCTGCGCGGCGGCGTCGTCGGCATCGTGATCGTCGCCGTCATCGTCACAGTGTCGTCGTTCGTCTCCTATTTCAACAGCGACAAGGTCGCGCTGAGGATGGCCCACGCGCAGCCGGCCGATCCGGTGGAATATGCGCGCTACCACAACCTGGTCGAGGGTCTCTGCATCGCGAGCGGCCTCCCGAAGCCACGGTTGTACATCGTCGACGACTCGGCACCCAACGCCTTCTCTACCGGCCGCAATCCCAAGCACGCGGCCATCGCGGTGACGACGGGCCTCCTCGAGAAGATGAATCGCGTCGAGCTCGAGGGTGTGCTCGCCCACGAGCTCAGCCACATTCGCAACTACGACGTGCTCGTGATGACGCTCGCAGTCACGATGGTCGGGATCATCGCGCTGCTCTCCGATTTCTTCCTGCGCATCATGTTCTGGACCGGGGGCCGCGGCGGTCGCGACAACGAGAGCAACAACAACCCGTTGGGGATCGTGTTCGCGATCCTCGGTTTCGTACTGCTGATCTTCGCCCCGATCATCGCCGCGCTCATGCAGATGGCAGTCAGCCGCAAGCGCGAGTATCTCGCCGACGCCTCGGGTGTGCAGCTCACTCGTTACCCACCCGGTCTGATCTCCGCGCTCGAGAAGTTGAAGGACGACCACACGTCGACCCATTTCGCGTCGAAGGCCACGGCGCACCTGTGGATCGAGGAGCCGCTCGACAAGGAGTCGAACCGCGGCGCCACCAAGTGGAACCACCTGTTCGACACGCATCCGCCGATCGACGACCGCATCCACGCCCTCGAGCAGATGTGAATCTAGGGTCGCGAGCGATGCCCTCCCTGATGACCAAGCTCGTTGTCGCGCTCGCGATCGTCGTAGCGCTCTCCGCGTGCGGCGGCGGCAAGAAGGCGGCGAAGAAGTCGGCCGCCGCGCCGACGACGACGACGTCGAAGCCGAAGGGGCCGCCGGTCGCGCCACTGACCGGCGTTTCCGACCCGACCGGCGCGTCGCTCAAGCGCTGCGCGGTCACGGTGAAGATCGACAACCGCCTCGAGGGCCACCCGAAGTACGGCATCGAGCAGGCCGACGTCGTGTACGAGGAGGTCGTCGAGGGCGGTTACACGCGCGTCGCCGCCATCTTCAACTCCCAGGCACCCGATCGCGTCGGCCCGGTCCGCTCGGTACGCAAAACCGACCAGAGTCTCGTATGGCCGATCGGCGGCGTCTTCGCCTACTCGGGCGGCGCGCCCTACGCGATCGAGTCGATCAATACCGCACCCGTCGTGCAGCTCGACGAGACGCGCGCCGGGCCGCTGATGTTCCGTGACAATTCGCGCCGCGCACCGTTCAACCTGTACGCGCACGTCGACTTCATGTACAGCCGCTGCGGTACTCCCGTGCCGCCGCGCGCGCTATTCACGTACCGAGGTGCGCAGCCGGTGGCGGGCGGCGTGCCGGCCTCGTCGGTCCGCGTCGGTTTCCTCAGCGGCTTCGCGGTCAACTGGACCTGGGACGCGCCGAGCGGCTCGTGGAAGCGCTCCATCTTCGGGAGCCCCGAGCTGGTCGCCTCGGGCGCGCAGCTCGCGCCGAAGAACGTGGTCGTCATGTACGTCTCGTACATCGGCGGCGATTCCCATGGGCTCGGTGCCGAGGCCGTGCTGACGGGTCACGGCAAGGCGCTGGTGTTCACCGCGGGGAAGGAGATCACGGGTACGTGGTCGCGCCCCGACAAGAGCAAGCCCGCACAACTGCTCGACGCGGCGGGCAAGGTGATCGCGCTGACCCCGGGGCAGACGTGGGTCGAGCTCCCCGACACCACCTACTCGGTGACCAAAACTCCATAGCCGGACCGTGAACGGCACGCTCTAGACTTAGCCGTATGGCCGACGAGCGCACCACTGGCACCGCCCGAGTCAAGCGTGGTCTCGCGGAGATGCTGCGGGGCGGCGTGATCATGGACGTGGTCGACGCGCAGCAGGCGAAGATCGCCGAGGACGCGGGAGCGGTCGCGGTGATGGCGCTCGAGCGGGTGCCCTCCGACATCCGGCGTGACGGCGGCGTCGCCCGCATGAGCGATCCGTCGATGATCGAAGGCATCCAGAAGGCAGTGACCGTGCCGGTGATGGCGAAGTGCCGCATCGGACACTTCGCCGAGGCGCAAGTGCTCCAGGCGCTCGGCGTCGACTACGTCGACGAATCGGAAGTGTTGACGCCCGCCGACGAGGCACACCACGTCGACAAGTGGCGGTTCACGGTGCCGTTCGTGTGCGGCGCGACGAATCTCGGCGAGGCGCTGCGCCGCATCGGTGAAGGTGCGTGCCTGATCCGCAGCAAGGGCGAAGCCGGCACCGGCAACATCGTGGAGGCCGTGCGCCACCTGCGTTCGATCCTCGGCGACATCGAGCGCCTGAAGGTCGGGCGCTCGGAGGAGCGCTACGCGTGGGCGAAGGAGCTTCGGGCACCGGTCGAGCTGGTCGAAGAGGTCGCCGCGCGCGGCGAGCTGCCGGTGCCGTTGTTCTGCGCGGGCGGCATCGCCACGCCGGCCGACGCCGCGCTCGTGATGCAGCTCGGCGCGCAGTCGGTGTTCGTCGGCAGCGGCATCTTCAAGTCGAGCGATCCGTCGAAGCGCGCTCGTGCGATCGTCGAGGCAACCACTCATTACGAGGACGCCGACATCGTGGCCAAGGTCTCCCGCGGTCTGGGCGAGGCCATGCGCGGCGAGGAGATCGGCACGCTCGACGTGAAGCTGGCCGAGCGGGGCTGGTGACCGCGTGATGCGGAGGCCGCCAGGTGAAGGTCGGAGTCCTCGCGCTGCAAGGCGCGTTTCGCGAGCACGCTGAAGCGCTCGCCGCACTCGGCGCCGACGTCGCGCTGGTGAAGCGGCCCGAGGAGCTCGACAGTGTCGACGCGATCGTCCTGCCGGGCGGTGAGTCGACCACGATCGACAAGCTGCTCGACTCGTCGGAGTTGCGTGCGCCGCTGACGCGTCGGTTGCGCGACGGCCTGCCCGCGTTCGCGACCTGCGCCGGCCTGATCTTGTGCGCGACCGAGGTCATCGACGGTCGTACCGACCAGTCGCCGCTCGGCGTCCTCGACCTCACGGTGCGTCGCAACGGCTACGGCCGCCAACGCGAGTCGTTCGAGGCGTCGCTCGCGGTGCGGGGGCTCGCCGACGGCGACTTCCCGGGCATCTTCATCCGGGCCCCGGTCGTCGAACGGGTCGGCCCCGACGTCGAGGTACTGGCCGAGTTCGACGGCGTGCCCGTGCTCGGGCGCGCGCACGACCTCTGGTTCGCGTCGTTCCATCCCGAGCTCTCGGGCGATCTTCGTCTCCATCAACTCTTCGTCAACGAGGTCTGCTGATGTCCGGTCACTCCAAATGGCATTCGATCAAGCACAAGAAGGGCGCGGCCGACCAGGCGCGCGGCAAGCTCTTCGCAGTCCTCATCCGTCAGATCGAGGTGGCGGCCCGAACCGGCGGCGGTGACGTCGCGACGAACGCGACGCTGCGCACGATGGTCCAAAAAGCGCGCGATTCGTCACTCCCGGTCGACACGATCCAGCGCGCGATCCGGCGGGGAACGGGCGAGGAAGAAGGGGTCACCTACGAGTCGGTGACGTACGAGGGCTATGCGCCGGGCGGGGTCGCGGTGATCGTGCAAGCGCTCACCGACAACCGAAACCGCACGTCGGCCGAGATCAAGAATCTGTTCAGCCGGAACGGTGGTTCGTTCGCGGAGCCGGGCGCCGTGTCGTGGCAGTTCGAGCGCAAGGGCATCATCGACGTCGATCGCGCGGCCGACGAGGACGAGCTCATGCTCGTGGCGGCCGACGCGGGCGCGGAAGACGTGCAGGACGGCGGAGACGCCTGGCACGTGACGACCCCGCCCACCGATCTCCATGCCGTCCGCACCGCGATCGAGCAGGGCGGCTACAAGGTGAAGTCGGGCGATCTCACGATGATCCCCACCACGGTCGTCGAGCTGAACAAAGAGAGCCAGGCCAAAACGGTGCTGCACCTGATGGAGGTGCTCGAGGACCACGACGACGTCGAGGCTGTCTACGCCAATTTCGACATCCCCGATGCGGTGCTCGAAGCGGTCACGGCCTGAGGCGCGTAGGGTCGGCGAACCGATCGGGCCGCCGGTCCGTATTCGGGGTGGGAGGTTGCCAAGATGATCGAGGTCGGACAGGACGCGCCGGATTTCACCTTGCCGGGTGTCGAGAACGGTGCGAAGCGTGACTACACGCTCTCGGAGTACCGAGGGCGCAAGGTCGTGATCGCGTTCTATCCCGGCGACAACACGCCCGGGTGCACGCGTCAGATGTGCTCGTACCGCGACAACCTCGCCGATCTGGAGGCGACCGGCGCGGTGTTGCTCGGCATCTCGCCTCAGGACGTCGACAGTCACGAGAGCTGGGCCGAAAAGAAGGGCTTCACGTTCCCGCTGCTCGCCGACGTCGACAAGACGGCGATCGAGGCGTACGGCGTTGGTGCACCGCTGATCGGCGTGCGGCGGTCCGTGTTCGTGGTCGACCCCGCGGGCAAGGTCGCGTTCGCCGACCGCAAGCTCATCGGGGCGACCTTCGTCCCCATCGACAAGCTCGTACCAATACTCGAAAAGCTCTAACTCGTTGTGGCTTTCGCTTCTTGGAAGCCCGGCGCACCCCGTTGCCGTGAGCGCAGCGAACGGGCCGGAGTCCTGAGCCTCCGCGAGGCGGGTATCCCGCCGAGTAGCGAAGGCGACAAGGAGAGATAGTCTCCGGCCCATGCGGATCGGAACGACCGTCAACGGAGCGGCGCAGGATCACGAGGTCGAACCTCGCACATTGCTCGTGCAGTACCTGCGCGAGGCGTGCGGCCTCACCGGCACGAAGATCGGGTGCGACACGTCGAGCTGCGGCGCGTGCACCGTGCTCCTCGACGGTGAATCGGTGAAGTCGTGCACCATGCTCGCGGCCCAGGCCGACGGCGCGGCGATCACCACCATCGAGGGCTTGGCGCAGGGCGAGAAGTGGCACCCGGTGCAGACCGCGTTCCACGAGAACCACGGCCTGCAGTGCGGGTACTGCACGGCCGGCATGGTGCTCGCGGCGGTGTCGTTGCTCGACGAGATACCGAACCCGACCGAACAGGACGTGCGGCTCGGCCTCGAAGGCAACCTCTGCCGCTGCACCGGATACCACAACATCGTGAAGTCGGTGCTCGCCGCAGCCGAGACAATGCGGGGGGCCAAGTGATCCCCGCCGCGTTCGACTATGTGCGTGCGGGCTCGGCCGCGGAAGCGATCTCACTGATCGGCGAGCACGGTGAGGACGCGAAGTTCCTCGCCGGCGGCATGTCGTTGTTGCCGCTCATGAAGCTGCGGCTCGCGACGCCGTCAGTGCTCGTCGACCTCGGCCGGGTGCGCGACCTCTCCTACGTGCGCGACGCGGGCGACCACCTCGCGATCGGCGCGCTCACGCGTCATCGCGATCTCGAGACGAGCGATCTCCTCGCGAAGGAGTGCGGAGTGCTGCGCGCGGTCGCCGCCCAGGTCGGCGACAACCAGGTTCGTCACCGCGGCACGATCGGTGGTTCGGTCGCGCACGGCGACCCGGCCAGCGACCTGCCCGCCGCGCTGCTGGCGCTCGACGCCACGTTCGTCCTGCAGGGTCCGGGTGGTTCGCGCTCGGTCGGCGCGAACGACTTCTTCAAGGGATTCCTCGAGACCGCCCTCGCTCCCGACGAGTTGCTCACCGAGATCCAGGTCCGCAAGAGCGGCGCGGCCGGTTTCGCGTACGAGAAGTTCAACCGGCGGGCCCAGGACTGGGCGATCGTCGGCGCGCTCGCGGCGCGCGTCAACGGCGGCACGCACGTCGCGCTGGTCAACATGGGGGCCATCGTTTTGCGCGCCCGGGCCGTCGAGAACGCGCTCGAGCAGGGCGCGTCCGCCACCGACGCCGCGCGCGAGGCCGCGGTCGGTACCGACCCGCCGTCCGACCTCAACGCCTCGACGGAATACCGTACGCATCTCGCGCAGGTGCTGGTCCGGCGCGCGCTCGAGGCGATCTGAGCACGGCTCTTCCCGCGGTCGTGCTCGCCGCGGGCCGCGGCGTCCGCTTCGGCGGCAACGCGCCGAACGCCGCGCCGAACGCGGCGCCGAAGTCGTTGTCGCCCCTGCACGGCCGACCGCTGCTCGAGTACGCGCTCGATGCCGCGTGCTCGAGCGGATGTTCGCCGGTGCTGCTCGTCGTGTCCGACGACCGCGTTGCCCGCGCGGCCGGCCCGGGGATCGAGATCGTCCGAAACGACGCGCCCGAGCGGGGTATCGCGTCGAGTCTGCAAAGCGCGCTGCGTTGGCTCGAGCCGGACGCCGCGGTACCCGCCGTCGTCGTGGGTCTCGCCGATCAGCCCCTCGTAGGGGCGGAGGCCTATCGCCGGGTCGCACGCGCCCACGCCGACGGCGCGTTGCTCGCGTTCGCCGGTTACGACGGCGTGCGGGGCAATCCGGTGCTCATCGCCCGCCCCTACTGGTCGGAGGCGCTGGAGCTCTCCGGCGACGAAGGCGCGCGGGTTCTCTTCCGCCGGCATCCCGCGGTCGAGGTACCGTGCGGCGATACGGGCGCGGCGGCCGACGTCGATACGCCCGAGGACCTCGCCGAGTTGGAGTCACGATGGAGATCACCGACAGCTTCCGAGTGAGCACGCCGATCGACGCGACGTGGAAGGTGATGCTCGACATCGAGGGCATCGCGCCGTGTATGCCCGGAGCGCAGCTGCAAGAGGTCGACGGCGACGAGTACCGCGGTGTCGTGAAGGTGAAGGTCGGCCCGATCACCGCGCAGTACAAGGGCATGGCCCGTCTGGCCGAGGTCGACGAAGCCAACCGGCGGATCGTCATCGACGCCTCGGGACGAGACACGCGGGGTCAGGGAAACGCCAAGGCGACCATCGTCGTCACGATGACACCCGAAGGCGCCGGTACGAAGGTCGACGTCGCGACCGACCTGGCGATCACCGGCAAAGTCGCGCAGTTCGGTCGGGGTGTGCTCGTCGACGTCTCGTCGAAGTTGATGGGGCAGTTCGTCGAGAACGTCGAGCGCGACGTCTTGAGCTCGGCGGGCGGAGGCGACACCTCCCACGCGGGCGGACCCTACGAGCAGGCGCTCGAGGGCGTCGCACCCGAGGTCATCGCGCCGAACACCGCCGCGCCGTCGGCCGCCGCGCCCTCGGTGAGCGGCCCGCGTCGGATCGATTCTCCCGAGGTCGAGCCCGTCGACCTGCTCGAAATGGCGGGTGCGTCGGTCACGAAGCGCCTCGTACCGATCGGCATCGGCGCGCTCGTGCTCTTCGTTCTGTGGCGCATGCTGCGCCGCCGGCCCTGACCAACGGCCTCGCTCGGGATCCTCGTGGCGTCGCGCGCCAACCCCTAGGATCGAACCTGTGTTCGACCCTGCGGGGCCCGTTTTGGGCATCGACCCCGGTGTCTCGCGCTGCGGCTACGGCGCGGTCATCCGCGATCAGGGGCGCCTGCGCGCGACGGCGTGCGGCGTGATCCGGACCTCCCCGGCCGACCCGTTGCCCGAGCGGCTCCTCGCCCTGGACGACGAGCTCGCCGCGCTCGTCGCCCAGCTCCGGCCCTCGGCCCTTTCGGTCGAACGCGTGCTGTTCCAGGCGAACGTGCGCACCGCGATGTCGGTCGGACAGGCGAGCGGGCTCGCGCTCGTGGTCGCGGCCCGCGCGGGTATCCCGGTCACGCAGTACAGCCCGAACGAGGTGAAGCTCGCCGTGACCGGCGACGGTCGGGCCGACAAGCTCGCGGTGCAGACGATGGTCGCGCGGCTGCTCTCGCTGCGCGACGTCCCGAAGCCGGCCGACGCGGCCGACGCGTTGGCTCTCGCCTGCTGTCACCACGGGCGCGTGCGCTTGCTCGATCGGATCCCGTCGTGATCGGCTCCGTCCGTGGCACCGTCGTCGAGCGGAGCCTGAGCGGCGAGGTCCTCGTCGAGGTCGGCGGGATCGGATATCGCGTTTTCGTGCCCATCAGCGCGATTCCCGCGCTCGAGCCGGGTACGAACGTCTTCTTGTTCACTCATCAACACGTCCGTGACGACGCGCTGATTCTCTTCGGCTTCCCCACGCGCGACGAGCGCGAGACGTTCGAGGCGCTCATCACCGCGAGCGGGGTCGGACCGAAGCTCGCGCTCGCGATCCTGTCGGTGCACGCGCCGCCGAGCCTGCGCCGGTGCCTGGCGGAGGACGATCTGGATTCGCTCGTCGCGGTTCCGGGGGTGGGCAAGCGCACGGCGCAGCGTCTTCTCGTCGACCTGAAAGCCCGTCTCGTGGTGCCCGACCTCGATCTCACCGCGGTTCCGGGATCGTCCTCTCCGAACGCGCGCGCCGAGGTGCGCGACGCGCTCGTGGGGCTCGGATACGCGAACGACGAGGTGCGCGAGGTGTTCGGCCAGATCGGTGAAGAGGGCACGGTCGAAGAGCTCCTGCGTGAGGCATTGCGACTGCTGGCGGTGCGGACGTGAGGGAGGAGCTGCTCAGTCCCGAGGCCGACGCGGCGGAGGTCGCGGAGGAGACGACGCTACGGCCGCGCCACCTCGAGGAGTTCGTCGGCCAGCCCCGCTTGCGCGAGCACCTGCAGATCATGCTGACCGCCGCGAAACAGCGCGGTCAGGCGGTCGACCACGTCCTGCTCGCAGGTCCGCCCGGTCTCGGCAAGACGAGCCTCGCGGGCATCATCGCCAACGAGATGGGGGCGCGCATCACTCCCACGAGCGGCCCCGCACTCGAACGCGCCGGCGATCTCGCCGCGATCCTCACGAACCTCGACGACGGCGACGTGCTGTTCATCGACGAGGTGCACCGCCTGCCGCGTGTCGTCGAAGAGAGCCTGTACCCCGCGATGGAAGACTTCCGGTTCGACATCGTGATCGGCAAGGGTCCGAGCGCGCGCACGATCCGGCTCGACCTCCCGCGGTTCACGCTCGTCGGTGCAACCACGCGCACGGGGCTCATCACCGGACCGCTACGCGACCGCTTCGGGTTCGTCGCGCGGCTCGACTACTACGCGTCCGACGAGCTCGCCGCGATCCTCCGCCGCGCCGCGTCGATCCTCGGCGTCGAGCTCGAGCCCGACGGGGCCGACGAGATCGCCGGTCGCGCGCGGGGAACTCCCAGAATCGCCAACCGCTTGTTGAAGCGCGTGCGCGACTACACCGAGGTGCGCGCCGACGGGCGGGTGACCGCCGACATCGCGCGGGCCGCGCTCGCACTCTTCGAGGTCGACGAGCTGGGCCTCGACAAGGTCGACCGCGCGATCCTCGACGCGCTCTGCCGCACGTTCGTCGGCCGGGCCGTGGGTCTCGGCACCTTGGCGGTGGCGGTGAGCGAGGCGCCCGAGACCGTCGAAGACGTGTACGAGCCGTTCCTGCTGCAGTGCGGACTCATCGAGCGCACGCCCCGCGGTCGCATCGCGACTCCGGCGGGCTTCGCGCACATCGGTTTGCACGCGCCCCGGTCGCCGGGCGAGGCTCCCGAGTTGTTCTAGGGGGGATCCCGAGTGGAGCTCGTGCAGTACGACGTCCGCGACCGCATCGCGCACGTCACCATCGCGAACGGTAAGGCCAACGCCCTTGCGCCCGAAGTCGTCGCCGGGCTCGGCGAGGCGTTGTCGCGAGCCGAGGACGCCGGCGAGGCGGAGGTCGGCGCGCTGTTGATCTCGGGCGCGCCCGGCATGCTGTCCGGCGGGTTCGATCTGCAGGTGATGCGCAGCGGTCCGGAAGCGGCGGGAAAGCTCGTCACCGACGGCGGCGAGCTCTTCGCTCGCATGTACGGGTCACCGCTTCCCGTGGTCGTCGCGTGCACGGGTCACGCGATAGCGGCGGGAGCGTTGCTGTTGCTCGGAGCCGACGCGCGGGTGGGCGCGCACGGTGAGTTCCGCATCGGGCTCATCGAGACGCAACTGGGAATGGTGCTCCCGCGCTGGGCCGTCGAGCTCGCGCAGGAGCGATTGTCGAAGCGCCACGTCCAGGACGCGACGGTCGGTGCCCGCATCTACGATCCCGACGGCGCGGCCGACGCCGGATTCCTCGACACGGTCGTACCGCCCGAAGCCCTGGCCGACGTCGCAACGACCGAGGCGCAGCGCTGGGCCGCCTTGCCCCGGGACGCCTACCGCGGGCAGGTCCGGATGTGCCGGGGGGAGCGGCTCGGCCGGCTGGCCGAGGCGATCGCCGCCGACCGCGGCCGGTCGTTCCAGGTCCCCGGATCGTGAACCAGGGACCGGCAAACGACGGTGGTAGCTTCTGTCTCCGTTTCTCCGGCGTAAGGGCGCTCTCGTGCAGGTGGCGATATTCCCCGTTCTCATGGTGGGCGCCGTCTACTTCCTGCTCTGGCGCCCGCAGCAGCGACGGATCGCCGGCGTGCGCTCGCTCCAGTCCCAGATCCAAGCGGGCGACGAAGTGCTGACCACGAGCGGGATCTACGGAAGGATCGCCCGGCTCGGCGAGGCGGATGCCGATCTCGAGATCGCGCCCGGCACCGTCATCCACATCGCACGCGGCGCGATCGGACAGCGCATCGAACCCGATTCCCTGCCCCGGTCCGGCGAGCCGCACGACGGAGAGACAGGGACGGACTGAACCGTGCGGCGCAAGGTCATCCTGCTCTCGGTGACGGTCGTGCTGATCGTCGGCTGCTTCGTCGCCACAGTGCTCGGGTCGAGCCGTCCCGTGCTCGGTCTCGACCTGCAGGGCGGCACCTCGATCGTGCTCGCCCCGGTGAAGGGTTCCGACCTCTCGACGCTCGACACCGCGGTCGCGATCATCCGCGCCCGGGTCGGCGGTCTCGGCATCGCCGAACCCAGCGTGAGTCGTCAAGGCAACAACATCGTCATCGACCTGCCGGGCGTGAAGAACGCGGCCGAGGCCGACCAGCTCGTGGGCAAGACCGCGGAGCTGCGTTTTCGCGTCGTCAAGGGAACGATCCCGTACTCGAGCGCAGCCATCCTCCCGTCGACCACCACGACCGCGAAAGGTGCGACGACCACCACGGTCAAGGGCGCGACCACGACGACGGTCAAGGGCGCGACCACGACGACGGTCAAGGGTGTGACGACCACGACGGTCAAGGGCGCGACCACGACGACGCTCGGCCACGCGTCTGGTCGCATCGGCACGATCGACACCGTGCCGATCGCCGCAGTGCGTCCCCAACAGGCGGTGCCGACGTCGGCCGCGGCGCCGACGACAACGACGAAGACCACCGTGAAGGGTGCGACCACCACGACCGTCAAGGGCGCGACCACCACGACGGTGCCGGCGGCCGACAACGGCACGTGCCGCGGCGGCAAGTTGGTCACCGCCGACGTTGCCGGCCAGCAGGTGGTCCTTCCCGATCTGAAGCACACGGCCTGCTATCTCCTCGACCCGACGATCCTCACCGGTCGCAACGTCGGAACGGCCTCCGCGGTCGTCGATACGACCACCGCGGAGTGGACCGTCAACGTGCACTTCAAGAACGACGACTTCGTGAAGAAGGTCGCAGTTCCCTACGTGGGCAAGCAGGTGGCGATCGAGCTCGACGGGATCGTGCAGTCGGCGCCGACGATCAACCAAGGCATCACGGGTCAGGACGTGACGATCAGCGGGAGTTTCACGAGCAAGGAAGCGCACCAACTCGCGCTCGTGCTGCGTTACGGCTCGCTCCCCGTCCAACTCGTCGCCCAGACCGCGCAGTCGGTGTCGCCGACTCTGGGTAAGGACCAGCTCCGTGCCGGCATCTTGTCCGGGCTCATCGGTCTCGTCCTCGTCGCGCTCTACATGATCTTCATTTACCGGCTGCTCGGCCTCGTCGTGTGGACCGGTATCGGGCTGACCGCGCTCACGTTCTTCGCACTCGTGTCGTGGCTCTCGTCGCACCAGGGTCTGACCCTCACCCTCGCGGGGGTGACGGGCATCATCGTCTCGGTCGGTGTCACCGTCGACAGTTACGTCGTGTACTTCGAACGATTGAAGGACGAGGTCCGCACCGGTAAGACGGTGCGCTCCTCGCTCGACTCCGGGTTCCGGCGCGCGTTCCGCACGATCATCGCCGCCGACCTCGTGTCGATGATCGGCGCCGTCGTGCTCTATCTCTTCGCGACCGGTTCGGTGCGCGGGTTCGCATACTTCCTCGGGCTCTCGACCGCACTCGACCTCGTCCTGGCGTACTGCTTCATGTGGCCGTTCGTTTCGGTGCTCGCGCGTCGCCCCGCGCTCGTGCGCTTGGGTGGTGTCGGAATTGCAGCCGGCCTCGACGTTCCGGAGGTGCGCGCGTGACCGTCATCGCCCCGCCGCCGCCGGAGATCGACGACATCCCGGGTGTCACCCGCCGGCACCGACCGTCCGATCTGTACCACGAGCGGACGAACTTCCAGTTCATCAAGCACAGTCGCCGGTGGCTGATGATCTCGGCCACGTTGGTCGTGCTGAGCTTGCTGCTGCTGTTCGTGCGCGGGCTGAACCTGGGCATCGACTTCGAGGGCGGCACCGCCTGGCAGGTGCAGATGACGGGGGCCAAGAGCGCGAAGGTCGCCGACGTGCGGAGCCTGCTGGCGACGCTCGGCTTCGGCAACGCGAAGGTCAGCGTGCTCACCCCGCCCGGCGGCGGCGCCGCCAGCCTCAGGGTCGAGGCGCGCGTCATCGACGATCCGACCCATATCGTCCAGTTGGCGCTCGCGAAGTACGGCGGAGTCACCGACAACGACGTTCAATTCGCCCCGAGCGGCGCGGGCGCCGGCGGCGGCTCGTTCACGTTCACCGCGAAACGAGGGATCACCCCGACCGTGGCCGCAGTCAAGGGCGCGATCGCGAGCACGCGGTTGACGAACCCGCAGGTCAAGGTGAGCGGCGGCACCGTCACGGTCACAGTTACGACGTTGCCGCCGAGTCAGGTGCAATCGGTCGCCTCGGCGCTCGCGAAGTATGCGGGAGCCACGCTCAACGACGTGAGCGTCACGACGGTGGGGCCGACCTGGGGTCACGAGGTGAGCCAGAAGGCCATCAAAGCCCTCATCATCTTCTTCTTCGTCCTCGCCGCGTACCTTGCGATCCGCTTCGAGTGGAAGATGTCGGCCGCGGCGCTCGTGGCCGTGGTCCACGACATCATCTTCACCGTCGGCGTATACGCCTTGTTCCACTTCCAGGTCTCGCCCGCGACCGTCACCGCATTCCTGACGATCCTCGGTTTCTCCTTGTACGACACCGTCGTCGTCTTCGACAAAGTCGCCGAGTTCCAGCGCACACTCACGGCGACGGGCCGCTCGACCTACGGCGAGATGGTGAACCGTTCGCTCAACGCGGTATTGATGCGCTCGCTGTCGACGTCACTCGTCGCGCTGTTGCCGGTCGTCTCGTTGCTCATCGTCGGCAGCGGCATCCTCGGCGCGACCGCGTTGGAGGACTTCGCCCTCGCGCTCGCGGCCGGCCTGTTCATCGGTTCGTACTCGTCGATCTTCGTCGCCGCGCCACTACTGGCATGGTGGAAGGAGCGCGAGCCGCAGTATCGGGTGCTCGCGGAGCGCCGCCGGCGGTTGCCCGGAGTCGCCCCGGCATCGGCGTCGCTCGGGGGCTCGATGGTTGCGGCCGACGGGCCCGACGAAACGGTCGAGCGCAAGCCGCTCGGCGTCCCGGGTCCGCCCGCCGTCCCGCGCGCCACCATCCAGGCCCGCCCCCGCCAACAGCGGGGAAAAAAGCGGAAGTAACACGAGGCAAACACCAGTCGGTTCCGCTCTTGCGGCGACGGAGCAGCCCGAAGGGTGCGCCGGAAGCTCGCCGGATTCAGGCGCCGCTCACATCGCGAGCGCAGCGAGCCACGCAGACAAGCCTGAGACCAGGAGAACAGGCAAGCCCGAGACCAGGAGAATCCATCGGTACGCTGGTACCGATGGATCCAGCGTGGTTGAAGGCACACGTGCGCGATGTTCTCGACTATCCGAAACCGGGAATCGTCTTCAAGGACATCACGCCGTTGCTCGGGGCGCCGGACGCCTTCCGGGCGACGGTCGACGGGCTGGCCGAGCCGTTCGCCGCAACCCGCGTCGACAAGGTGATCGGGATCGAGGCCCGGGGCTTCGTATTTGCCGCGCCGGTGGCGTACGGCCTCCATGCCGGATTCGTCCCCGTCCGCAAGCCCGGGAAGCTGCCGTGGGAGATCGAGCGCCAGGAATACGAGCTCGAGTACGGCACCGATCTGCTCGAGATCCACCGCGACGCGGTTGCGCCGGGGGAGCTCGTGCTCGTCGTCGACGACGTGATCGCGACCGGCGGCACGGCCGCCGCCACCGCCCGCCTCGTCGAGCGTCTCGGCGGTGACGTCGTCGGCTTCGCGTTCGTGCTCGAGCTCGGCTTCCTGCGCGGCCGGGAGCAAATCGACGGCTACGAGGTGCACACGTTGGTGACCTATGACTGACGGGGTCGCCCTGTGACGAACGCCGCGGCGACGCGCCGATCCGGGCACCCGAACGTCGACGGCGCGCTGCGTCCGCTCCTGGCGTCGGTGCGCAGCGGCGACCCGCAGCGCGAGACCGCGCTGATCGAGGACGCGTACGAGGTCGCGCGCGATGCGCACCGCGACCAGGTCCGCCGTTCGGGCGATCCCTACATCGCGCACCCGCTCGGCGTGGCGATGATCCTCTCCGATCTCGGGCTCGACGACATCACGCTCGCGGGTGCGTTGCTGCACGACGCGGTCGAGGACACGTCGGTGACGCTCGATGATCTCAAAGCGCGGTTCGGCCCCGATGTCGCCGCGATCGTCGACGGCGTCACCAAACTCGATCGGCTCGAGTTCGATTCACGCGAAGAGCAACAGGCCGCGACGATGCGCAAGATGCTGGTCGCGATGGCGAAGGACGTCCGGGTCCTGCTCATCAAGCTCGCCGACCGGCTGCACAACATGCGCACGATCGCATCGCTTCCGGAGGCGAAGCAGAAGCGCATCGCGCAGGAGACGCTCGACATCTACGCGCCGCTCGCGCACCGTCTCGGCATCCAGGACGTCAAATGGCAGCTCGAAGATCTCGCGTTCGCGGTGCTGCACCCGAAGCGCTACGCCGAGATCGAAGCGATGGTGCTCCAGCACGCGGGAGAGCGTGAGCGCTACCTCGAGGAGGTCGTGAGTGCGGTGCGGTCGCGGCTCGAGCAGCTCAACATCCACGCCGACGTGACGGGGCGTCCGAAGCACTACTGGTCGATCTACGAGAAGATGGTGGTGCGCGGCAAGGAGTTCGCCGAGATCAACGATCTCGTGGGTGTGCGGGTGATCGTCGATTCGGTGAAGGACTGCTACGGCGCGCTGGGCTCGGTCCATGCGCTCTGGCGGCCGGTGCAGGGTCGCTTCAAGGACTACATCGCAATGCCCAAGTTCAACCTGTATCAGTCGTTACACACCACCGTCGTAGGCCCGCAGGGCCGAGCGGTGGAATTCCAGATCCGTACGAGTGAGATGCACCGGCGGTCGGAATACGGCGTGGCGGCGCACTGGGGTTACAAGGAACAGCGCAACCCGGCCGAGGATCTCGTTTGGTTGCAGCGGATCGTCGACTGGCAGAAGGAGACGACCGACCCGACCGAGTTCATGCAGAGCCTGAAGATCGATCTCGAGCAGGACGAGGTGTTCGTCTTCACGCCGAAGGGAAGGGTGATCACCCTCCCGACGGGCGCGACGGCGGTCGACTTCGCGTACGCCATCCACACCGAGGTCGGTCATCGGTGCATCGGCGCGCGGGTGAATGCCCGGCTCGTTCCGCTCGACTCGGCGTTGCAGTCGGGCGACACGTGCGAGATCTTCACGAGCAAGGTCGAAGGCGCGGGCCCGAGCCGCGACTGGACGCAGTTCGTCCAGACGCCGCGCGCCAGCTCGAAGATCCGGCAATGGTTCTCGCGCGAACGGCGCGTCGACGCGATCGACCAGGGTCGTGACGATCTCGTCAAGGCGATGCGCCGCGAGGCGCTCCCCGCCCAGAAGCTCTTCGGGTCGCCGATCCTCGCGAAGGTCGCGGAGCAGCTCCACTACGCCGATCTCGAAGGCCTCTACGTCGGCATCGGCGAAGGCCACGTTTCGGCGAAGGCGGTCGTCCAGCGCATCCAGCGCGAGTCGCGCGGCGGCGAGGAACAGCTGCCGACCACGGTTGCCCGGCCGCCGCGGGCGCGCGGTCACCGGCGGAGCGGCGCGGGTGTGCACGTCGAGGGGCTCGACGACGTCATGGTGCGGCTCTCGCGCTGCTGCACGCCGGTTCCGGGCGACGAGATCATGGGCTTCGTCACCCGCGGTCGGGGTGTCTCGGTGCACCGAACCGACTGCGCCAACGCGGTGAGCTTGAAGAGCCAGGCCGACCGGGTCATCGAGGTCGAGTGGGACAACGACGCGCCCGGTAACTACACCGTGTCGGTCGACGTCGAGGCGATCGATCGCTCGAAGTTGTTGCGCGACATCGCCGACGTTCTGTCGGAACACCACGTGAACATCCTCTCGTGCACATCCCAGACGCAGTCCGACCGGATCGCGCGTTTGCGGTTCGAGTTCGAGCTCGCCGATCCTGGTCACCTCGATTCGATCCTCGCCGCGGTGAAACGGGTCGATTCGGTGTACGACGCGGCACGCGTGCTCCCGGGTCTGAAGTCCTAGGTTCCGGCCGGGACCGCCGCACTCGAATCATCGTCGGTCGCGCGCGGGCTGCTGGCTAGCATGCCGCGCATGCCGGCGGACCGAAACGTTATGCGCGCGCCGAAGGGCATGCTCGACGTGTTGCCGCCCGAATCTGCGCGCTGGATCGACGTGATCGAACGCTTCGCGTCGCGGGCCGAGCGGTTCGCATACGGCCTGTTGCTGACACCGATCGTCGAACACTACGAGGTGTTCGCGCGGGTCGGTGAGACGACCGACATCGTGCGCAAGGAGATGTACGAGTTCGTCGACCGCGGCGGGCGGCGGCTCGCGTTGCGACCGGAAGGCACGGCGCCGGTCGTCCGCGCGTTCGTGCAACACCGCCCGCCGACGCCGTGGAAGGTGTGGTATCTCGCACCGAACTTTCGGGCGGAGCAGCCGCAGGCCGGGCGATACCGCCAGCACTGGCAGCTGGGTGCCGAAGTCATCGGGATCGACGACCCCGACATCGACGTCGAGGTCATCGAGCTTCTGTGGGGCTTCTGTCACGACCTCGGATTGCGCGACGTTCGCCTGCTCGTCAATTCGATGGGCGACGCCGACTCGCGCGCGCGCTACCGCGAGGTTCTGCTCGCGTACTGGCGCGCGCACGAGGCGCTGCTCGGCGACGAGATGGAGCGCGCCGAGGCGAATCCCTTGCGCATTCTCGACTCGAAGCGGAGCGATTGGCTCGAGATGCTCGAGCGCGCCCCGCAGCTCGGGGAGTACCTGACCGACGCGTCGGCTGCACACTTCGAGCGCGTTCAGGAGGGGCTGCGGGCGCTCGGGATCCCGTTCGAGATCGCGCCTCGTCTCGTACGCGGCTTCGACTACTACACGAGCACTGTGTTCGAGCTCACGAGCGGCGCGCTCGATACCGCGCAGAACGCGATCGGCGGTGGTGGTCGCTACGACCGCCTGGCGGAAGAGATGGGCGGCCCGGCCGCTCCGTCGATCGGCTTCGGCTCGGGCATCGAGCGTCTGCTTCTCGCATGCGACGCGGAAGGCGTGCTGCCCGTGCCTCCGCCGCGCCTCGACGCGTTCGTCGTCGACCTCGTCGGCGTGGCGGACACGACCCGGTTGCTGGCCGAGCTGCGCGAGTCCGGGCTCGCGGCCGACCGGGCGTACGGCGGTCGCTCGCCCAAGAAACAGTTCACGGCCGCCGATCGTTCGGGCGCGCGTTGGGCCGTCATCGTCGGCCCCGACGAGGCGAAGCGGGGAATGGTCGCCGTCAAGGATCTCCGATCCGACAAGCCGCAATGCGAGGTGCGGCGCGAAGAGATCGCGGCGTGGCTGCTCACCGGGAAGGACGAAGCACACTCATGATGCGATCGCATCGAGCCGGCGATCTGCGCGCCGACGACGTCGGCGAATCCGTGGTGCTCTGCGGATGGGTGGCGAGCCGGCGCGATCACGGCGGCAAGGTGTTCCTCGACGTGCGCGACGTGGCCGGTGTCGTTCAGGCCGTCGTCGATCCGCAGTTGCCCGGTCTCGAGGTCGCGCACCGTCTGCGCCACGAATGGGTCGTGCGCGTCGTCGGTGACGTCTCCGCTCGCCCCGACGGGACGGTCAACGACGACTTGCCCACCGGCGCGGTCGAGGTGATTGCCCGGGAGATCGAGGTGTTGTCAGAGGCGGAACCCTCGCCCTTCCCCCTCGACGACCGGGTCGACGTCGACGAGGTTCTCCGCCTGCGGCATCGCTATCTCGATCTCCGGCGCGCGCCGATGCAGCGCAACCTGCGGCTTCGTGCGGCCGTAAATCGCGTCATGCGCGAAGCGATGACCGAGCAGGACTTCGTCGAGATCGAGACGCCCATGCTCGTCGCGTCCACGCCGGAAGGGGCGCGCGACTTCGTGGTTCCGTCGCGGCTACGGCCGGGCGAGTTCTACGCGTTGCCGCAGAGTCCGCAACTGTTCAAGCAACTGTTGATGGTCGGCGGCTTCGATCGCTACTTCCAGATCGCGCGCTGCCTGCGCGACGAAGATCTCCGTGCCGATCGGCAGTTCGAGTTCATGCAACTCGATGTCGAGATGTCTTTTGCCGACCAGGAGGACGTGCTCGACGCCATATCGGTCGCGGTGCTCGCGGCGGCCGAGGTCTCGCGCCCCGGCGCCGGGCTCGCGTCGATTCCCCGCATTACCTGGCACGAGGCCATGGAGCGTTACGGCTCCGACAAGCCCGACGTCCGATTCGACATGGAGCTGGTCGAGCTGACCGACATTTTCGGCGACACCGACTTCCGGGCGTTCGCGGGCGCCGATGCGGTGAAGGGCCTTCGGGTCGCGGGTCAGGCCGACATGACGCGCGCCCGACTCGACGCCCTGACCGAACGGGCGAAGGCGCTCGGCGCGCTCGGGCTCGTTTGGATGCGCGTCCGTGACGGGGGCGAGCTCGAGTCGCCGGTCGCGAAGTTCGTGTCGGAGTCCGAGCAGCTGGCATTGATCGACGCGTTGGGCGCGGTCGCCGGCGACCTGTTGCTGATCGTCGCCGGGAAGCGCGCGATGGTGCGCGACGTATTGGGCACGATTCGTCTCGACCTCGGGCGTCCACCCGTGTCGGAGGGCGGGCTGCGGTTCGTGTGGGTCGTCGATTTCCCGCTGTTCGAGGAGACCTTGGGCGAAGACGGCCGTCCCGCGCCGATGCATCACCCGTTCACGATGCCGCACCCCGACGACGTCGAGAGGTTGGAGTCCGATCCGTTGTCGGTCCGCGCCCAGGCGTACGACCTCGTGCTCAACGGATGGGAGCTGGGCTCGGGCTCGGTGCGTATCCATCGGCCCGACGTCCAACAACGCGTCTTCTCGCTGATCGGGTTCGATCCCACCGAAGCGCAGCAGAGGTTCGGCTTCCTGCTCGACGCGTTCCGGTTCGGCGCGCCACCGCACGCGGGCTTCGCCGTCGGCATCGACCGTTTCGTCGCCATCCTCGCGGGCGAGGAGAACATCCGTGAGGTGATCGCGTTCCCGAAGACGCAGTCCGGCGTCGACCCCCTGACCGGCGCGCCCACGCCAATAGACCCCACCCAACTCCGCGACCTAGGCCTCCGCCTCAGCCCCCCCAAAGAGTGAGTGTCCTTGCCAACAGTTCGCAAGGAAACGCCGCACATGCGTCCGATTTCTTGCCATCAGTTGGCAAGTACTCGACGTGTCGTCGGTTCGTGCGAGCCGATTGTTGTCTCACTCGGGACCTACGGTTCGCCGGATGGCGGCGCGGCTCGCACGTTTTGAATCCGTTCTTTCCTCGCAACACGGATTGGTGACTCTGGACCAACTGCGGGACGGGCAGCTCAGCGATCGGCATGCGCGGAGGCTCGTCGAGCAGAAGACCTTGCGGCGGCTTCGTCCACGCGTCTACGGCCTCGTTGGCGCTCGAGAGTCGTGGGAGCGAGGCCTTCTCGCGGCGGTGTTGTCGCTGCAGGGCTCTGTCGCCTCACACGCGGCGGCCGCACGACTCTGGAGGTTCGAACCGCGGCCGGAGGACCGATACGAAGTCACCGTGGGGCGCGAATATCGAGCGCCGCTGCGTGGCGTCGTACTGCATCGGTCCGCAACGCTCGGGCACGAAGACATCGCGAATCGCGACGCTATCCCGTGTACTTCGTTCGAGCGCACGCTGTGCGATTGCACCAGCCTTCTGAGCGGCTACCAACTCAGTCGGGTGCTTGACGACGGTTTGCGGCGCGGTGTCGCGTCGCTGCGCCGTCTCACTGGTTGCGCCGAGCGTCTCGAATCAGGACCGGGTCGTCATATGTCGGTGGTTCGTTCGCTCCTCGAGGCTCGTGGCATCGGCTTTGATCCGGGCGGCAGCCGGTCGGAGTTGTACCTGCTCGACGTATTTCGACGGGCGCGCCTTCCTCTGCCCGTGCAACAGCATCGTGTGAAGGTCGGATCCAAGACGTTCCGACCCGATTTCGCGTGGCCCGACCGCAAAGTGTTCGCCGAGTACTACGGCTTGCCCTTCCACATTGGACCGAGTGCAGTCGTCGCAGATAGCGAGCGACTGACAGCGCTGTCGGCCGCGGGCTGGTTGCCGCTTGTCTTCACCCAAGCGTCATCGGATCGTGAGATCGTCGAACGTACAGTCGCCGCTCTGAATCAGCGCGGCGCCAGGTGTGACATCGACGCGTAGCAGTCGTTTCGTTTGGCCGGACGGCACGGATGTGCGGAGTTCGAACGGTCCGATTCTTGCAAACTGTTGGCAAGAAATCGCCCGCAAATGGGCCGTTTTGTTGCGAACTGTTGGCAACAATTTGGGACGCTCTAGCCTGGCGGGTGTGAGTCCAGGGCCTGATCTGTTCGCGTCGGCGGTCGAGGAGCGTCTCGCGCGGAAGGCTCCGCTCGCGGCTCGGCTGCGCCCGCGTACGCTCGACGAAGTCGTCGGGCAGATTCACCTCCTCGGGCCGGGGAAGCCGCTGCGGGTGCTCATCGAGTCGGATCGGCTTTCGTCCGTCATCATCTGGGGTCCGCCGGGGACGGGCAAGACCACGATCGCCCGGCTCGTCGCCGGTGTGAGCGAGAAGGCGTTCGAGACGCTCAGCGCGGTGAGCGCGGGCGTCAAGGACGTTCGTGAGGTCGCGGAACGGGCCCGCGCCCGGCTCGGTGAGCGCGGGCAGGGAACGATCCTGTTCCTCGACGAGGTGCACCGCTTCTCGCGCGCGCAACAGGACGTGCTGCTCCCCTTCGTCGAGGAAGGTCTGCTCGTGCTCGTCGGCGCGACGACCGAGAATCCGTTCTTCTCGCTCACCGGTCCGCTGCTCTCGCGCAGCACGTTGTTCCGTCTCGAACCGCTGGACGACCAAGCCCTCGAGCAGCTCGCCCGCCGCGCCCTCACCGACACCGAACGCGGCCTGGCCGCGGAGCCGACCGAGATCGACGACGACGCGCTGCAACATCTCGTCGACAAGAGCGACGGCGACGCCCGGCATCTGCTCACCGTGCTCGAGGTCGCGCACGCGCTCACCGTCCAGGCCGACCGCACGCAGATCACGCTCGCCGACGCGGAGGCCGCGCTGGCGTTGCGCAGCGTGCGCTACGGCGACGACGAGCACTACGACATCATCTCCGCGTTCATCAAGTCGATCCGCGGGTCCGATCCCGACGCGGGGTTGTACTGGCTCGCGCGCATGCTCGAAGCGGGCGAGGACGCGCGGTTCATCGCCCGCCGGCTCGTCATCCTCGCGAGTGAGGACATCGGTCTCGCCGATCCGCAGTCGCTCCTCACCGCCGACGCGGCCGCGAGGGCCGTCGAATACGTCGGGTTGCCGGAGGTGGCGATCAACCTCGCGCACGCGGTCATCCACCTCGCGTTGGCCCCCAAGAGCAACAGCGTCATCTCGGCGCTCGGCGCGGCCACTAGTGCGGTCCGCGATCGCCGGCCGGGCCCGGTTCCGATGCATCTGCGCGACGCGCACTACCGAGGGGCGCAGATGCTCGGCCACGGCAAGGGGTACGTCTATCCTCACGACGATCCATCCGGCTGGGTGCCACAGGAGCACCTCCCGGTCGAGGTGGCCGGGGAGCATTTCTACCGTGCCACCGACCACGGCGCCGAGGGGCGCCTGATCGAGCAGTGGCGCAATCGACGTGGAGAGGACGCGGGACAAGATGTCGACGGGTGACGTGATGGCGATCGTCGCGGCCACGGTCGTGACGATCGTCGTGGCCGTCCTCGCCACCGTGCTCGTGTTCGTCGCCCGAACGTTGCGCGAGTTGCGCGCGGCACTCGTGATCCTCGAGGAGGACGCGCTGGCGTTGCTCGACGACGCGCGCGTCTCGGTCCACGAAGCGGCGAGCGAGATCGACCGCGTGGAACGCCTCGTGACGTCGGCCGAGCGGCTCGACGAAGCGAAGCGGGCGCTCGCGACACCGGTTGTCAAGGCAATGGCGTTCGGCACCGGCGTGTCGCGTGCCGCGCAGCGGTTGCGCGACGGGGAGTCGCCGCGGCCGCCGTCGAAACGCCGGAGATCGGCGTCGTGATCAAGCGACTCGTCTGGCTCACTATCGGCTTCCTGCTCGGCCTCGGCTCGTCGTGGACGGTGATGCGACGCGTGCGGCGCGTCGCGGTCCGGCTCGCGCCCGCCGATGTCGTCGACCGCTGGAGCGGCAGCGTGCGCGCGGCTGTGAACGAGGGCCGCGACGCCATGCGCGCCCGGGAAGCGGCCTTCAAAGGCAGCTCCGTGCGCACCGGCGGCAAGTAAACTGGCGCGGCGATGCCCGACCGCCCGACCACCGCCGACGAGCTACGCCGCGCCTTCGTGGAGTTCTTCACCGAGCGCGCGCATGTGCACGTGCCGTCCGCCAGCGTCATTCCCGTCGACAAGTCATTGCTGTTCACCGTCGCGGGCATGGTGCCCTTCAAGCCGTATTTCACCGGCGAGGAAACCGCGCCCTACAACCGTGCGGTTTCGGTGCAGAAATGCGTCCGTGCGGGCGGCAAGCACAACGACCTCGACGACATCGGGCGCACGAACCGGCACTTCTCGTTCTTCGAGATGCTCGGCAATTTCAGCTTCGGTGACTACTTCAAGGCCGATGCGATCCCCTGGGCCTGGGAGTTCTACACGGGGGTCCTGAAGCTCGACCCCGATCGTCTCTGGGTCACCGTGCACGAGGACGACGACGAGGCCGAGCAGATTTGGCGCGAGCGTGTCGGTTTTCCGGCGGAGCGGATTCAGCGCCTCGGCGACGACAACTTCTGGAGGATGGGCGACACCGGTCCGTGCGGGCCGTCGTCCGAGATCTTCTGGGACCTCGGCCCCGAATTCGGCCCCGACGGCGGCCCCGTCACCGAGGCCGACCGCTACATCGAGATCTGGAACCTTGTGTTCATGCAGTTCGACCAGCAGGCCGACGGCTCGCGCATCCCACTGCCCAAGCCGAGCATCGACACGGGCGCCGGCCTCGAGCGCAATCTCATGGTGGTGCAGGAGAAGACGTCGATCTGGGACATCGACGTGTTCGTGCCGCTGCGCGAGGCCGCGGAGCAGGTCACCGGCGCGCGCTCGGGAACGAGCGAGTCGACCGACGTTTCGTTGCGCATCATCGCCGAGCACGCGCGCACGATGACGTTCATGGTGAGCGACGGCGTGCGGCCGACGAACCAGGAGCGCGGTTACGTCTTGCGGCGGATCATCCGGCGGGCGGTTCGCCATGCGTACCGGCTCGGCGCACGCGGCATCGTGATGCCGACGATGATCGACGCCGTGGTCGCCACGATGGGCAACGCGTACCCGGAGCTCGTCGCGACGCACGGCGTCGTGCGCAAGATCGTCGAACGGGAAGAGGAGTCGTTTCGCGCCACTCTGCAGCGCGGCGTCGACATGCTGTCCGAGATCGTCGACCGAGCCGACGTCTCCGGCGACGACGCGTTCTTCCTGCACGACACGCTCGGCTTCCCGATCGATCTCACGCGTGAGATCGCGGGCGAACGCGGCCGCGCGGTCGACCTCGTCGGATTCGAAGCGCAGATGCAGGAGCAGCGCGTCCGGGCCCGCGCCGATGCGGCCGAAGCCGGTGCGGCAAGGGGCGTCCCGCTCGAGATCTTCCGCGAGCTCGTCGACACGCACGGCCCGACCGAGTTCACCGGCCGCCAGGAGTATTCCTCCACTGGGAAAGTGCTCGCCCTGGTGGTCGACGGCGATCTCGTCGGCCAAGTGACCGTAGGCACCGACGTCGACGTCGTGCTCGACCGTACGCCGTTCTACGCGGAGTCGGGTGGCCAGGTCGGCGACACGGGCACGATCACGACCGCGCCGGGCGCGCTCATCGACGTGATCGACACGCAGTACGGGTTGCCCGGGCAGATCACCTTGCACCGTGGGCGGGTACGCGTCGGCGTTGTCAGCGAAGCCGACGAGGTGATCGCGGAGATCGACGCTGTGCGTCGTGACCGCATCCGGCGGAATCACACCGCGACGCACGTGCTGCACTGGGCGTTGCGCGAGGTGCTCGGCAGTCACGTTCAGCAGGCGGGCTCGTTCGTCGGCCCCGACCGTCTGCGCTTCGATTTCTCGCATCACGAGCCCGTCACGGCCGAACAGCTCGCGCAGGTCGAGCGCCTGGCCAACGCGCAGGTGATCTCGGACGCGCCGGTCCGGCACTACGAGACGACGAAGGCCGAAGCCGAGCGCATCGGGGCGATCGCGTTCTTCGGTGAGAAGTACGGCGAGATCGTGCGCGTGCTCGAGGCCGGACCGTCGACCGAGCTGTGCGGCGGCACGCACGTGCACGCGCTCGGGTTCATCGGTCCGATCAAGATCGTGAGCGAAGGCTCGATCGGTTCGAATCTCCGCCGGGTCGAGGCGATGACGGGCGACGGAGCTCTCGAGTACATCGAGTTCGAGGAGCAGTTGTTGCGCCGCGCGGGCGATCTGCTGCGCGCGACGCCGAAGGAGGTACCCGACCGCATCGAGCGTCTCTCCGAGCAGGTGCGCGCGCTCCAGGACGAGCTCCGAGGCCTGAGAGCCAAGGAAGCGGCGAGCGCGGCGGGGGAGCTCGCCGGCCGCGCCGAGCGCGGCGTGCTCGTCGCCCGTTACGACGGGCTGGGCACCGGCGAGCTGAAGCAGCTCGCGCAGGAGACCGTACGCGCACTCGGCAGCGGCGTGGTCGCGCTCGTCGGCGAGGCCGACGGAAAGGCGGCGATCGCGGTCGCGATCAGCAAGGACGTGGTTGCCCGTGGTGCGTCCGCCGACGCAATCGCGAAGCCGGCTGTCGCGAAGCTCGGTGGCGGCGTGGGAAAGGGTGCGGACACAGTGGTCGGCGGCGGCCAGAACGTCGCCGGCATCGACGACGCACTCGCGGTTGCGCGCGAGCTGGCGGCGCCGTGGGGGTCGTGATCGCGACGGCCGCAACCCGCGCGCTGGGCGTCGACCTGGGCGAGCGACGTATCGGGCTCGCCCTCTCCGACCCGTCTCGCACCGTTGCCTCTCCGCACGAAGTGCTTCGCCGCAGCGGCGATCCGGTCACCGACCGGAGGGCCATCGTCGAAACGGCGCGCGCGCAAGGCGCGAACGTGATCGTGGTCGGACTGCCGTTGTCGCTCTCCGGAGCAACTGGTCCCGCGGCGCGGGCCGCGCTGGCGGAGGTCGAGGCCCTGCGCGCCATCGCGGGCGACATCGAGGTCATCGTGCACGACGAGCGGCTCACCACGGTGACGGCCGAACGCGCCTTGATCGAGGGCCGCATGCGCCGCGACGCGCGCCGGCGGGTCGTCGACAAGGTCGCGGCGGCCGTGATGCTCCAGTCGTGGCTCGAGCGGGTGAGCTCGTGAGCCGCGGCCGTCGTACCGCGCTCGTGCTCATCGTCCTGGTCGTGGTTCCGTTGGTCACGCTCGCGGCGGGCGGGGTGTGGTTCTGGTGGCAGCTCGCCGCTCCCGGCGGCGCCGGCACCAACGTGGAGGTGCAGATCGCACGCGGCTGCGGCGTGCCCTGCATCGGCAACGAGCTCTCGCACCGGGGCGTGATCGGGCCGTCGTGGGTCTTCAACGTCTACTCCCGCCTGCATGGCGACTCGAACTTCAAGGCGGGTACCTACGAGCTCCGCAAGAACATGGGTGTGAGCTCGGCCGTGAAGATGCTGAAGAAAGGACCCCACGTCGCGTACGTGAAGTTGACGATCCCGCCCGGTTTCTGGCTGAAGCAGATCGCGGCGCGGGTCGGGAGTCTGCCCGGCCAGGCCGTCGACCCGTTCGTCGAAGCGACGCAGAACAACGCGGTCCGCTCCGCGTTCGAACCACAAGGCACCAACAACCTCGAGGGTCTGCTGTGGCCCGACACCTACAACATCTCGGCCGACGAGGACGAGATCCTGATTCTGTCGACGCTGGTGCAGACGTTCGAGAAGCGCGCGCTGGTGCTCGGCCTCGCCAACGCCAATGTTCAGGGTCACACCGCGTACGACATCATCAAGGTCGCGTCGCTCGTCGAGTCGGAGGCCAAGATCGACGCCGACCGGCCGCTCATCGCATCGGTCATCTACAACCGGCTCGCGCGCGGAATGCCGCTGCAGATCGACGCGACGCTCATCTACGCCCGCGGCGACCCTCGCAATCGAGTGCTTTCCGACAAGGACAAAGTGATCGACTCGCCGTACAACACGTACGAGCACGCGGGCTTGCCGCCGACGCCGATCGCCGCCGTGAGCTCCGCGTCGCTGAAGGCCGCGCTGTCGCCGGCGCAGTCGTCGTTCCTCTACTACGTCGTCATCGACAAGCAGGGCCACACCGCGTTTGCCAACACGCTGCAGGAACACGAGGCGAATATCGCCCTGGCGAAGAAGAACGGCGCGTTTTGACGATCACCGGATCGACGAGGGTTGCCGCGGTCATCGGCGATCCCGTACGGCACTCCCTGTCGCCGGTGTTGCACAACGCGGCGTATCGCGAGCTCGGGCTCGACTGGGTGTACGTCGCCTTCGAAGTCCCCGACGGCGGAACGCGCGGCGCGCTCGAGGCAATGCGCGTGCTCGACTTGGCCGGGCTCTCGGTGACCATGCCCCACAAGTCGGCGGCCGCCGCGTGTTGCGACGAGCTCTCGCCCGACGCGGCCGCCCTGCACAGCGTGAACACGGTGTCGATGGGCGCCCACGGTCGTCTCGTCGGCGATTCGACCGACGGTGAAGGCTTCATGCGATCGCTGCGCGACGCGGGTCACGACCCGACCGGTGCTTCTGTCGTCGTGCTCGGCGCGGGTGGCGCGGCGCGAGCGGTCGCGCGCGCGTTGGGCCGCGCCGGCGCGCGCGTCGTGGTGTGCGCCCGCAAACCCGATGCCGCCGCGGTGGCGGCCGGGCTCGCCGCGGGAACCGCCGTGCCTTGGGACGAACGGTCCCGGGTCGCGGCAGAGGCGGCCTGTGTCGTAAACGCCACCCCGGTCGGAATGGGTGCCGAGGAGTTGCCCTTGCCCCTCGAGGCGTTGCATGCGGGCCAGGTCCTCGCCGATCTCGTGTACCACCCGCTCGAGACGGCGCTGCTACGCGGGGCCCGCGACCGGGGGGCGGTGGTCGTCGACGGGCTCGGAATGTTGGTGCACCAGGCCGCGCTCCAGATCGAGCGCTGGACCGGGCGCGCGGCGCCGATCGCGGCGATGCGGGCCGCCGCCGAGCACGTGCTGCGCCCCGCCCCGCCGGCCTGAACCGGGCGCTCCTGCGATCCGCACGGGTTCGCGCTCAAGGCGCGCGGCCCTCTCCGTCGATGGGACGGAGACAATCCGAGTCGTCGGGGGGAACCGTCGTGCTGCAAGGAACACTCGAAACGCTTGCTCTGCCGGAGCTGCTGCGCCTGCTCGCGCACTCGCGCAAGACGGGTGCGCTCTGGCTCGACGCGGCGAACTCGTCGGCGGTCGTGTACTTCGTGGAGGGCCGATGCTGCGCCGCGGAGTCGAGTGACGCGGGTGAACCACTCACCGATGCACCGGCGTTGCTCGCGCGCGTCGTCGACATCTGCTTCGCGGTCGAGCGCGCCGAAGACGGAGCGTTCCGGTTCGGGCCCGAGAAACCGCCGTGGGCGTGTGCCGAGACGGTCGATCTCGAGGCGGCAATCGACGAGCTCGCCCGGCTGGTCGAGGAATGGCGCGAGATCCAGGCCGTGATCCCGTCACTCGAATGCCGGATCCGGCTCACCGAAGAGCTGAGCGTCGGCGAACTGACGCTCGACCGTGAGCGCTGGCAGCTCGTCGTGGCGATCGACGGCCGGCGCAATGTGCGCGATCTCGCTCGCAAGACCAGCCGCCAGGTGCTCGAGGTCTGCCATGCGATCCTCGCCCTGGTCGACGCGGGCGCCGTCGACGTCGGTCCGACACCGGCTACTCCCGCGGCCCGACGCGAGGCGACGCGCAAGCGCCCGGTCGAAGTCGCACCGGAGGCGCCGTACGGCCCCGGCGTCGAGTCGCCGCACCCTGGTCCGACCGGGGGAGTCGCCGACGACCTGGAGCGCGAGTTCGACCCGGCCGACAAAGGCCGGTACCTGAGCGCCTTTTCCGGCCTCCGGGACGCCTGACCGAAGCGCCGCTCCGCACCGCATTCTTCGCGCGGAGAGTGAGATCCCAATACAGCGGAGCGCGCGCAATGCCGATACTCCCAGCGTTCGCGCGAAGGGGAGGGCGGTGCGGTTGTGTCGGACGGAACGCCACTCGGCTCGCTACTGATCGACGAGGGACTCCTCACGGAGGCCCAGCTCGACGCGGCGGTCGCAGAACAGGCGCGCAGCGGCAAGCCGTTGGGCCGCTTGCTCATCGAGCAGGGCACGATCTCCGAAGCGGAGCTTGTCCGCACGCTGGCGCGTCAGGTCGGTCTGGAGTTCGTCGATCTCAACGACCGGACGATCGACGGATCGGTCGCGGCGCTCGTCAGCGAGTCGCTCGCCCGCCGTTACCAGGCCATCCCGATCGGCTGGGAGGACGGCAAGCTCGTCGTCGCGATGGCCGATCCGTCCAACGTCTTCGCAGTCGACGACATCCGGGCACTCGCCGGCGCGGAGGTCCGCACCGTCGTCGCGACGGCCAGCCAGATCATCGAGACGATCGAGCGGTTCTTCCGGGTCGACGGCGAAGTCGACGAGGTCATGCAAGCCGCGACCGACGAGGCCGACGAGGAGACAGATCTCTCGGGGCTCTCGGAGATCATCGAGGACGCACCGATCGTCAAGTTCGTCAACCTGCTCGTCAACCAGGCCGTCAACGACCGGGCATCCGACATCCACGTCGAGCCGAACGAGACCGACCTACGCATCCGGTTCCGGATCGACGGTGTGCTGCACGAGGTCATGCGATCGCCGCGCAGCATCCAGGCCGGTGTGATCTCCCGCCTGAAGGTCATGGCCGACATCAACATCGCCGAACGACGGCTGCCTCAAGATGGTCGGATCACGATGAAGGTGAGCGGCCGGAGCATCGACCTGCGCGTCGCGACCCTTCCGACCGTGTACGGCGAGAAGGTCGTGATGCGCATCCTCGACAAGAGCCAAGCTGTGCTCAAGCTCGAGGATCTCGGCTTCCTGCCCGAGGCGCTCGCGCGATTCGAGGCCTGTTACACCAAGCCGTACGGCACGATCCTCGTCACCGGTCCGACCGGTTCGGGCAAGTCGACGACGCTCTATTCGACGCTCAACCAGCTGAACACACCCGACCGCAACATCATCACGGTCGAGGACCCGGTCGAGTACCGGCTGGCGGGAATCAACCAGGTGCAGATCCACCCGAAGGCCGGCCTGACCTTCGCGGGCGCCCTCCGCTCGATCCTGCGCGCCGACCCCGACATCGTCCTCGTCGGTGAGATCCGCGACAAGGAAACGGCCGTCATCGGCATCGAGGCCGCGCTCACCGGTCACCTCGTGCTCTCGACGCTGCACACGAACGACGCCGCCTCCACACCGATGCGGCTCGTCGAGATGGGAGTCGAGCCGTTCCTCGTGACCAGCGCGCTCGACTGCGTGGTGGCCCAGCGACTTGCCCGCAAGCTCTGCGACAAGTGCAAGGAGCCCTACCAACCGACCGAGGCCGAGCTCAACGAAGCCGGCTGGCCCGCCGAGGAGCTCGAGGCGGGGGAATGGCCGATGTTGAACCGGGCAATCGGCTGCGGGTCGTGCGGGCGCACCGGCTACCGCGGCCGCTTCGGCATCCACGAGGTCCTGGTCATGTCGGAGGAGCTCGAGCGACTCGTCATCGAGCGGCGTTCGTCCGAAGACCTCCAAAAAGTGGCATTGATGCAGGGCATGGTGTCGATGCGCTCCGACGGCCTTCGGAAGGCCGCGAAGGGCCTGACCTCGCTGCAGGAGATCTTCCGGGTCGTTGCCTGAGGCGCCGGCCGCACAATTTTGGTTGCCGCTGATCTACAGCGGGGCCTATGTGTCGCCGATATCAGGTCAGTCCGACAGCTTCTGACGGGGGACTGCACCCATGCTGGCCAACCAGGCGCGACGATTCGGCGAGACGCTCGTCGACCGACACGTTCTGTCGCGAGACGACCTCGAGCAAGCGATCGAGGAGTCGGAGCGCAAGAAGGAACCGCTGCCGTCCGTGCTCTTGCGGCTGGCACTCGTCGGCAGCAAGGACCTCACGGCCGCGCTCGCCGAGCAGATGGGGGTGCGGTTCGTCGACTTCCTCGAGACGCCGATCCACCAAGACGCCCCCGAGACGCTCTCGGCCGAGCTCGCTCGTCAATTCGTTGCGGTACCGGTCGACTTCGAGGGTCAAAAGCTCGTCGTCGCGTTCGCGGAGCCGCCGAGTGACAGCGCGCTGACCGCAGTCGGTCACGCGACCACGTTCGAGGTCATCCCGGCGGTGGCCGACCGCGGCGAGCTCATGCGCGCGATCACGATGATCTACGGCGACGGCGCCGGCGAGGTGTCAGAGTTCGGATCGAACGTCGTGGTCGGCGAGGAGCAACTCGAAGACGAGCTGCACATCAACGATCTCCTCGACCTCGTCATCCAGTGGGGCGGTTCCGACCTCCACCTCGCGTCGGGCTCGCCGCCGGTCATCCGCGTGAACGGCGATCTACGCCCGGTCACGGACCTGCCGATCTTCAACGGCTCGCAGATCCGGCAGATGGTTTTCTCGATCCTGACGCAGAAGCAGCGGGAGAAGTTCGAGAACGAACTCGAGCTCGACACGTCGTACGCGTTGCCGGGTCGCGGACGCTTTCGCGTGAACGTGTTCGTGCAGCGCGACTCGGTCGGCTGCGTGATGCGTGCGATCCCGTACGACATCGTCGACTTCGAACGGCTCGGCATCGCACCCGCGGTGCAGGCCTGGGCGCACATGCCGCGTGGTCTGGTTCTCGTGACCGGACCGACGGGTTCGGGGAAGTCGACCACGTTGGCGTCCCTGATCGACATCGTGAACCGCGAGCGGTCGGTGCACATCATGACCGTCGAGGACCCGATCGAGTTCCTCCACTCGCACAAGCGCTCGCTGATCAACCAGCGCGAAGTCGGCGAGGACACGCACTCCTTCGCCAACGCCCTGAAGCACGTCTTGCGCCAGGACCCCGACGTCATCCTCGTCGGCGAAATGCGCGACCTCGAGACGATCTCGACCGCGCTGACCGCGGCCGAGACCGGCCACCTCGTGTTCGCGACCTTGCACACGCAGGACGCCCCGCAGTCGATCGACCGTGTGATCGACGTGTTCCCCGCGCACCAGCAGCAGCAGGTGCGGGTGCAGCTCGCGGCCGCGCTGCAGGGCATCTGCACGCAACAGCTCCTCCCTACCGTCGACGGTCAAGGCCGAGCGGTGGCGTGCGAGGTGATGGTCGCGACTCCTGCGATCCGCAACCTCATCCGTGAAGGCAAGACCCACCAGATCTATTCGATGCTCCAGGCGGGCGGTCGCTACGGCATGGTCACGATGGACATGTCGCTCGCGCAGCTCGTGAAGAGCCGTCGCATCTCGCTCGACGTCGCGCTCGAGCGCTGCGCGAACGAGGAAGATCTCCGCCGACTGATGAACGGCTGATCAACCATGCCCGAAACGTTCCAGTACAAGGTCAAGGACAAGAGCGGCAAGCTCGTCGAGGGATCGCTCGAAGCCGAGAACGCCCAGCTCGTCGTCAGCAAGCTTCGTTCGATGGGCTACGTGCCCATCGAGATCCAGCAGCAGGGCGGCACGGCCTTCAAGAAAGACCTGAAGATCCCGTTCCTGTCCGACCGGGTCAAGCTGAAGGACGTTGCGGTCTTCTCGCGCCAGTTCGCGACGATGATCAACTCGGGTCTCTCGCTCCTGCGTTCGCTCAACATCCTCGCCGAGCAGACCGAGAGCAAGGCGCTGGCGGATATCGTCAACCAGGTCCGCATGGACGTCGAGAAGGGGTCGTCGCTCTCGCAGGCGATGTCGAAGCACACGAAGGCGTTCGGTCGCCTCTACGTGTCGATGGTGCGCGCTGGCGAGGTCGGCGGCGCGCTCGACAGCGTGCTCATGCGCCTCGCGGACACGATCGAGAAGCAGGTCGAGCTCCGGCGCAAGGTCAAGTCGGCCATGACCTACCCGATGGTGGTCGGGTTCCTTGTGTTGATCATCGTGACCGCGATGCTGCTGTTCGTCATTCCGATGTTCGAAGGGATCTACAAGGAGCTGGGCGGAACGCTGCCGGCGCCGACGCAGATCCTCATCAACATCTCGAAGGTCTGCCGCAAGCTCTGGTACGTGATCTTCCTGGTCGAGGCCGGCGGCGCGTTCGCGTTCAAGCGCTGGATCAACTCGGAGGAAGGTCGTAAGCAATGGGACGCGATCAAGCTGAAGGTGCCGATCTTCGGCAAGCTCGTTCGCAAGACGGCCCTCGCGCGCTTCTCCCGGACGCTGTCCGCGCTCGTGCGCTCGGGTGTCCCGATCTTGGAGTCGCTCGACATCGTCGCGGAGACCGCGGGCAACTCGGTGGTCGCGGCGGCGGTGCGGGACACGCAAAGTGCGGTCAAACGGGGCGATCCGCTGTCGAAGAAGCTCGAGGAGCACCCGGTGTTCCCGCCGATGGTCGTGCAGATGATGGCCGTCGGTGAGGAGACCGGCGCCCTCGACGAGATGCTCGACAAGATCGCGGACTTCTACGACCAAGAGGTCGAGGCCACGGTCGACGCGCTCACGTCGCTGATCGAGCCCTTGCTGATCGTCGTGATGGGTATCTGCGTCGGTGGCATGGTCATCGCGCTCTACCTGCCGATGTTCAACATCATCAAGCTCATCAAGTAGCTCCCGCCCCGCCGCGACGCGTGCTGTTTTGTGACCCAGGTCATGAACCACTTTGCGGGTTCAAGACGGCGGCGCCGGGTGCCGATGAGTGGGAAGCGCTAATCGCGGGGGCGGATCCTCCGGGCGCACACAAAGGAGACAGCCCAAGTGCAGACTCTCAAGGCTCTTGCTCGTCGTCGTGGGGACGATGAGCAGGGTTTCACCCTAATCGAGTTGATGGTCGTTGTACTCATCATTGCCATTCTGATTGCAATTGCCATTCCGACGTTCCTGGGTGCGCGTGCGCGTGCGCAGGACGCAGCAGCAAAGTCCGACCTTCGCAACGGTCTCACGGCCGAGAAGACGGTCTACGTGGACACTCAGAACTACGACGCTACGCAAGCCACGATGCACGGCATCGAGCCGTCGCTCAACTGGGCCGGTGCGATCGCCACCAGGCCGGCGTTGAACGTCGTCGTCGGTGACGTGGTTGCAGGCGACAAGGGTGTCGTTTGCCTCAACGAGGCTTCGAAGTCGGGGACGGTGTTCTCGATCGGCGACATCGCGTCGGGTGCCACCGCTGGAACGTATTACGGCAAGGCAGCCTGCCCGGCCGCCCCGACCGCCGCGCTCATCGCGGCGCTCGGTGCCACCTGGTAATCGTCGAACAACGACGCAGTTAGCGATGGCGGGCCCGGGGATTTCCCCGGGCCCGCTCGCTTTTCCCCCGGATATGGCATAAGTCGCATTCACTCAAGTTCGAATCCTCATCGTCGATACCACGCGGACGAGGATCACTCGTGAACAGTCACGGGGCCTCACGAAGGGAGTCTGTCAGTGCGCTCAATTCAGTCTTTTCTTTCCCGCCGTCGGGACGATGAGCAGGGTTTCACGCTCATCGAGTTGATGGTCGTTGTACTCATCATTGCCATTCTGATTGCAATCGCCATTCCGACGTTCCTGGGTGCGCGTGCGCGTGCGCAGGACGCAGCAGCAAAGTCCGACCTTCGCAACGGTCTCACGGCCGAGAAGACGGTCTACGTGGACACTCAGAACTACGACGCTACGCAAGCCACGATGCACGGCATCGAGCCGTCGCTCAACTGGGCCGGTGCGATCGCCACCAGGCCGGCGTTGAACGTCGTCGTCGGTGACGTGGTTGC
>PLBO01000096.1 GCA_003134555.1 Actinomycetota bacterium | reverse complement strand
TCGGTGATGAGGCTGACGAGTTCGGTGCGCGTTCGCGACAGCAAGCGCGTCGCGTGATGGGCGTGCACTCGCTTCTATCGCCACGTTTGTCGTGGGCGGCAGGGACCGGATCAGCCGGTGAACTTCGGCGTGCCGGGAACGGGGCTCGCAGGAGGCGCCGCGCCAATGGTGGTCGTTGTAGTGGTGACGGGAGTGGAGCTGGCGCAGCTTGGCTGGGTGAAGGTGTCGTTGTTCAACGTCACCGCACCGTTGCGGGCAAGGGCGCGGCCGTGCACGGTCACGCTGCTGTTCACCGTGATCGAACTCAGCGCCAAGATGTTTCCGACGAAGGTCGAGCCGGTCCCCAGCGTGGCGGAGCTACCGACCTGCCAAAAGACGTGGCACGCCTCGGCACCGTTGATCAACGTCACGGTGCTGCCCGACCCGGTGGTGAGCGACGAGTTGGTCTGGAAGATAAACACCGAGTTCGCGTTGCCCGCCCCGTCGAGCGTCAACGGTCCGGTCAGTTGTAGTGCGCCCTTGCCGGGCCCGGCGTACACACCGGCCTGCAAGTGCTTGTTGGCGAGATCGGCGGTCGTGGTCGCGGTAACCGACCGTCCGTGGGCATTCACGTACGCCGCCGTGAGATCCGACTGTGCCTGCTTCGCGGCGGCGTTGGTCGTGTCAGTCGTTCCCGGCGCCAGCACCTTGCCGGGCGGGAACCCTGTAATCACCGTCCCCGGCCAGAGCCCGAGACTGCCGCCAAGGGTGCTGGGTCCCGTATTCGTGACCGCGGAGCCTCCCAAGACGACATAGTTCGCCGAGGTCCCCAACGGAACCGTCGCCACAACCGCCGCGTTCGCGTTAACACCGAACATGACCAGAACCGCCGCCGCGAGCGCGAACGCGACCAAGGTCGCACCGCCTCGACGGGCCACCGCAACGTGATTCGCCATCAAAGAGCTCTTTTCGGTACGCGTCGAAGAACCACAACAGCATGATGCGGTGGTCGTAACATTTTAGGGATACCCGTCGGCAGGCGCCGCCACACGTTCACTCTTCCTGTTCACGGCTGAGATCGGGGCCGTCATCGCGCGCCGGATCCGCGCCTACGCTGCGCCAGTGTTCCGCGGCTCTGGCCTAGCGAGTTGAAGCTCAATACGACACTGAGCGGCCGGTTTGCCACCGTCGGCTTCCTCGCGCTGCTCTCGGCAAGTTGTGGAGCCTCCGGGTCGACGCCCGCCCAACGACGGCCGATCCCGCCAGCGCCGAGTTCCACGGGCGTCGCGGTTCCCGCGACCACGACGACGGTCGCGGTTCTCGTCGCCCCGGTGGGACTGATCGCAACCGCGACGAACAGTCGCGTCGACATCTACCAGGATCCCTCCGCGCCAACTCCGCGCGTCGTGCTCCCCAACCCGTGGGCCCTCAATCGGTCCGCCGCGGATCCGATCCCTCAGGTGTTTCGTGTGATCCGAAAACGCTCGGACGGCTGGGTGCAAGTTGAACTTCCGCAACGGCCGAACGGCCAGAGCGGTTGGATCCCTCCCGGCGAAGTCCGTCTCACCCAGACCCCCTACCGGATCGAAGTGTCACTCTCGGCGCACCACATCACCATCTTCGACAAGACCGCGATCCTCTATCAGGGACCGATAGCCACCGGAACGACCGCAACCCCGACCCCAACCGGGAGCTACTACCTGCGCGTGCTCCTCAAAAGCTCCAATCCATCGAGCGTGTACGGACCTTTCGCCTTCGGCCTGTCCGCGCACTCCGACGCCCTGACCACTTTCAGCGGTTCGGACGCCGAGATCGGACTCCACGGCAACAACAACATCTCCGCCCTCGGGCGCAGCGTTTCGCATGGCTGCATCCGCATGGACAACACCGCGATCACGACACTCTCCAAGATCCTGCCCCTTGGAACCCCCGTCGAGATCAGGAGCTAGCTGGTCAGCTCGTGGATGATCGGAGCTAGCGCACTTCTTCGTGCACCGACGACGAGGCACCCTGCGCGTCGGTCGCTTCGCGGTCGTAGGTACGACTACGGCTACCCGTCGAACGGCTCGACACGCCGAAAACGATCGCCGAGACGACCAACCCAACTCCTCCGGCGATCATGAGGATGACCCCCACGGTCGAGACCCGGAAGCCGTGACCTTGCGTGGTTACCGCCCAATACATGACGGCACCCGCCGCGAACGCGACGATGCTGACGACCATTCCCTTCAGGCCCATCTTCTCGTACCTCCATGTCGTTGGCCGAGCCACCGGCCCTGCGCGTGCAGCGGACTACTTCCGATGCAGCGCGTCCTTGGCCTTGTCGACCACGTCTTCGACCTTGGCCTCAACGTCGTCCACCACCTCTTTGATCTTGTCCTTCGCGTGCTCGACCTTCTCTTTCGCCTCACCGGCGCGACGATCGGCCTTGCCCTCAGATTCGAGGTCCTTGTCGCCGGTCAGGGCCCCAGCGGCCTCTTTGACCTGGCCTTTCACCTGATCAGTTTTTCCACTCATCGTGTACCACTCTTCCCACAATCGGCTATGCCCACGCTCCCAATGTTGCGCACGCAATCTCGGGCCTCGACAGAGGCGATAGTCCCTCCTCTCGAGCGACCAGCGAACCTGGATCACGAAGATCTCCGAGAACAGCGCCACCACGACGGGGTCGTACGTCTCGCCGAAGGGGGGACGAACTGCTCTGTTGGCGAGGGTGGCGGGAGGGGAAGAGTGAAGACATGATCACACTTGGCGTCGTACTCATGTTGTTGGGTCTGGTGTTGGGGATTCCGATCCTGTGGACGGTGGGGATCATCCTGCTCGTCGTGGGCTTGGTGCTCATGCTGCTCGGCCGCACCGGTCGGCAGGTCGGTGGTCGAGCCCACTACTGGTGACAACACCATCCACGCGCGATCCGGGTCGCTGCACTGTCGTAGCACGAGCACTCTGGTGGGCGAATGGCTCTAACGGTCATGAGCGTCCGTGGGAGATGATCTCGGAGAGCACGGCGGTCGCGGGCTTACGGCGTCCCAGGTTGCGTCGGCACTGCGAGCGACGGGTTCCGAGCGTGCTGCACGAACGTTGATCGAGGGGTTCTCCGTGCTCGTGGGACGCCCGGGGCGCGCATAGACGCCGATCGGTACTCGCTGCGCGCTTGCCTCCACCATCGACCCGTCTACTGGACCCCGCAGTAGTTGCAGCCCGTCAACGTCCACTCCCAACACCGGACCGGGTCGCCTCGTGGCGTAGGTCACGACCGCGACAACCGTCTCGTTCGTCATCCTCGGTGCAGGACATGACGGTGTTGTCGGCGTGGAGGACGAACGAGCCGGGGCACGTCGCGATGGGCAGGACGGTAGCGAGGCGGTGGGACCGCGTCATCCGATCCAGTCTCGGTCGCGATCGCGGCGGTTGCCGTTGCCTACCAGATGGAGTGGCCGGGTTGATCAGGAGTGGAGTCACCGCAGCCGGGCCCCCGACGGCACAGTTCGGGCGCGTGCGGCGGATTACCTCGCGAGCGGCAGTCCCGCCATGGCGGCTGTTTGGGTTGCGCGCTGAGGTGGTCAGCCGCGGCGACGCACGTCGTCGGCTACGAACGCCCGGGGCAGCACATACCGGTCGGATTCGCGTCGCAGCCAGTATCCGTCGTCGGTTGTCTGGTCGACCTCGAACCCGTTGCTCCACGACCCGCGGTATCGGCTGCGCACCTCCACACGAGTACCGACCGGGAGCGCGCCTCGTCGTCGTTCGTTGGGGACAAGTTGCATCGCTGCTCCTTCTGTCCTCGACCGGCCCCGTATCGGGACCGCGGTTCAAAGGACGCGGTTACCTGCGGGGGCGGCGTGTTGAGTCGTGCCGGTCACAACAGCCCGGTCGCCTGCGATTTTGGGGGTGGTGTGCGACTGCGAGTTCTGGACATGCACACGTCGACGAACCTGAACTCCGCCGCACTGATCCTCCACCCGGCGTCAAGTGACCCAGCGTGACGTGACAAGCCCACCGCGTGCGCAACAACCTGCAAAGAAGACGCAGACACGAACGCTGAGGGCTGCGCAAGGCGGACCGCAAGATGCGATGGCGTCGATAAAGCACACACCCAACGGCGGCGGATGACCCTGCCGCCTTTGGGCGCGCCGGGCGCCGATCGAGTACGTTCCGGTTCGTAACACTG
>PLBO01000144.1 GCA_003134555.1 Actinomycetota bacterium | reverse complement strand
TTCGGCGCGCGGGCGCGCGAGGAGGCGTCGACGATGTCGAAGGGCATCTTCTCGTGGGCCGAACACGAATCGCTCGGGAAGCTCGGAACAACGGAGGCGGCGACGTGAAGATCGAAGGGGCGAAGATCCTCGTGACCGGCGCGTCGTCGGGCATCGGTGCGGCACTCGCGCCGATCCTCGCGGAGCGGGGCGCGACCGTCGGGATCGTCGCCCGCCGGGCCGACCGCCTCACCGAGGTGCTGGAGCGCTGCCGCGCGTTCGCGCCGGAGTCGCGGCTGTGGGCCGCCGACCTCGGAGATCTCGACCGGGCCGAGCAGGTCGCGCGCGACGCGTGGGACGCGTTCGACGGTCTCGACGTGCTCGTCAACAACGCGGCGATCCCGAAGCGCACCCGCGTCACCGACCTCACCCCGCACGACGTACAGCATGTAATGGACGTCGATTTCCACTCACCCGTCCGCATGGGGCTCGCGGTACTCCCCCGGATGCTGGAGCGCGGACGGGGGCAGATCGTGTTCGTGTCGAGCATGGGCGGCCGCATCCCGGTCGTGAACGAGGCCGCGTACAACGCGGCGAAGTATGCGATGTGCGGGTTCGCGGAGGCGATGCTGCTCGACCTCGCGGGAACACCGGTCGAGGTGAAGCTCGTGCTTCCCGGCCCGATCGAGACCGAGATCTGGGATCAACCCGACAACGTTCCCGCGCTCATGGACGTCGACAAGGTTCCCGCCGCCGACTGCGCGGCCGGCATCGCCGACGCCATCGCGGGCGACGGCTTCGAGTACTACATCCCCGCGGTTTACCCGGGTGGCATCGACGCCAAGGCGATCGCGGTCGGGAAGACGAAACACTGCGATCAGTACCTGCGCGGGATGGCCGATTTCGCCAAGGGACTCCGAGAGCAGAGCACGACATGACCGAGGTACGCGACAACCCGAAACGGCTTCGCTACGAGATCGCCGTCGACGGCGAGGTCGCCGGCTTCGTGCAGTACAACATGCGCGGCGGGCGCCTCATCCTGGTGCACACCGAGGTCGACGAGGCACGATCCGGCCATGGTCTCGCCGGCAAGCTGGTGGCCGCCGCGCTCGACGACATCCGCAAGCGCGGCCTGCGCATCGTGCCCGTCTGCCCGTTCGTCGAGGGCTACATCCAGCGCCACCCGGAGTACGACGACCTCGTCGATCACCAGCTGTTCGACGCCCTCAACGCCGAGAAGAAATGAGCCGGTTCGGCCCTGTGGGGTGAATTTCCGTCTCGAGGCGGGTAGGTCTGCGGCATGGTCTTGGTGGGACTGTTGCTCGTTGCCGTCGCGGCCGGGTTCACAATCGACGTCTTCGCGGAGAACACGGCCAACATCGACGTCGACGTACTGGGCCGCACCTTCGCCGTCAGCCCGGGGTGGCTCGTCGTCGCGGGCGCCGTCGGCCTGGCCGCGTTGCTTGTGGGTGTCCGCCTCGTCGGGCTCGGCATCGGCCGGGCCCGCGGCCGGCGGTCGACGCTGCGCAGCGCGCAACGTGCCGCGCAAGAGCGCGATCAACTCGCCCGGCAACTCGTGGTCGAACGGGCCGAGCACGACCGCGACACGACCACCGGCGAAGTGACGCCCGGCGAGGTGACGCCCGGCGAGGTGGATCGCAGCACTTCCGAGGCCACACCCGATCGGACCGCAAACGCCGAGTGACGCGGCACAAGACCTAGACCGGCGCGATCTCCACGGGGATTCCGCTGAACACCGCGTTGCCGGAGAGTGGATCGAAGAGATCGGTACGCGCGAGCACGTTCGAGTTCGCGCCGGCGTGACGCGACGCCGTGGCCATTTGCGTGCCTTCGACGTCGTGGCCCCACCCGTGCGGGATGCTGACGACGCCCGGCATCACCGCGTCGGTCACCTCGGCCGGCAACACGATCTCGCCCGACGACGAGCGCACCCGCACATCGACGCCGTTGCCGAAGCCCAGACGCGCCGCGTCGTCGGGATGCACGTGAACGGTGCAGCGCGCCTTGCCCTTCACCAACACCTGCAGGTTGTGCATCCAGGAGTTGTTGGAGCGCAGGTCGCGCCGGCCGACGAGCACCAGCGGGCCGCCGTCGCGCGCCAGGGGCCGCTCGAGCACAGACCGCAGGCGTTCGACGTCGCCGACACATGCCTCGGGCGCGAGCTCGATCATCCCCGACGGTGTGCGGAGTACCTCCGGGATGCGCGGCTGCAGCGGACCGAGATCGATGCCGTGCGGATTGGCTTCGAGCACCGCCAGCGACAGACCCTCGGGATCGGCGCCGAACCCGTCGCCGTACGGACCAGTGCGCAGCATGAGGTCGAGTACGCGCTCGGGCCCGCGTCGCGTCGCGAGCGCCTTCGTCAGCTCGTCGGCATCGCGGCCTTCGACGTTCGAGCCCCGGCGCCCGACCACCTTGCTCACGAGGCCCGAGACGACGACATCATCGAGCGCGTCGACGTCGGCGTGCGCGCCCAGGCCGCCGATCACCCCCGCAAGCCGCAACATCGAGCGCCACTCGGGAACCTCGCCGGGCTCGAGCTCGACGAGCGGGGGTGAGTAGTTCGCAACGTTGCGGATCGCGAGGTTGTACAGCGCGAGGTCGTAATGACCGCGAGCGAGCTCGGGCTCCGGAGGCAAGATCACGTTCGCGTGCCGCGTCGTCTCGTTGACGTAGATGTCGATGCTCACCATGAAGTCGAGCGACGCGAGCGCCCGGCGTAGTTGATCCGAGTTCGGTGTCGAGACCGCGGGATTGCCCGCGATGGTCACGAGTGCGCGCACCTGCCCGTCGCCGGGCGTTTCGATCTCCTCGGCGAGGCACACGACCGGAAGCTCGCCGAAGTACTCCGGTAACCCGCGCACACGCGAGGTGCGACGCCCGAACGTGACACCCCTCCCCTCGTTGGAGAATGTGCCCGCCGTCGAGGTCGCAGCCCGCGTGAACATCGCCCCGCCGGGCCGGTCGAGATTGCCCGTGCACACGTTGACGACGTCGACGAGCCACGACGCGAGCGTCCCGAACTCTTGAGTGCAGGTGCCGATCCGTCCGTACACCGCTGCAGTCGGAGCGGCCGCGAGCTCGTGCGCGATTCGACGAATGATCGCGGCCTCGATGCCGCACGCCGGTGCAACAACCTCGGGCGCGAACGCAGTTGCCAGGCGACGGACGTCGTCGACGCCGTTCACGTGGGCTGCGACGTCGCCGAGATCTACGAGATCGTCCTCGAAGAGCACGTGCACGAGCGCGAACAGGAACAGTGCGTCGGTGGCCGGCCGGATCGGAAGGTGCTCGTCTGCTTCCTCCGCGGTCTTCGTGCGGCGGGGATCGACGACGACGAGCTTGCCCCCCCGTGCGCGCAACGCGTGCAGGCGCCCGGGGAGGTCGGGCGCGGTCATCAGCGAGCCGTTCGACGCGTACGGGTTGGCGCCCAGCATCAGCAGATAGTCGGTGCGATCGACATCGGGAACCGGGATCGTGAGCCCCCCGCCGAACATGAGGCCCGCCGACACCTGCTTCGGCATCTGGTCGACGGTGCTCGCCGAGTACACGTTCTTCGTGCGCGCGGCTTGCAGCAACGCTCGGTTGTAAACGAGGCCGGCGAGATTGTGGGCTCCCGGGTTGCCGAGGTAGATCGCGAGCGCGTCCGGTCCGTACTGATCGCGGATCGGCGTCAGACCGGCATCGATCTCGTCGAACGCCTCGTCCCAAGACACCTCGTGGAAGGCATCGCCGCGGCGCACCAGGGGCCGGCGGATGCGATCGGGGTCCGACTCGAGCTGCTTCACCGCGGTGCCCTTGGGGCAGAGGTAGCCGTGGCTGAACACGTCGTCGCGGTCGCCGCGCACCAACGTGATGGCCCGGCCGTCGAGATGCAGTTCGAGCCCACACGTCGCCTCGCAGAGGTGGCACGTGCGGTACTCGATCCGCGTTGTTCCCGCGCTGGTGGTCATGGCGAAAGGGTACGCGCGCTTCTCGGCCCTGGTCACGAGGTGAGGCACGGGCCATCGCCGGCCTCATACTGTGCGTGGTCGAGCGCACTGGCGCCACCGCGTTGCTTCGTGCGATGGTTCCGGCAGGCGGAGGTCAACCACAGCAATCGTGGGAGGCCACCAAATGGAGCAATTCTTGTCCGGGTTCGGGCTCGGTGTGGTCGGCGCCGTCACGTTCGCTCGGACGAGAAGACTCAGACGCCGATCCAGATCGAATCGTCCTGACGTCGCGCCGGTCATCGTCGCTCAAGTCCTGCTCACGCTCAGGGTCAGCGACGAGGTCGCGTCGGAGTATCTGGCGTCGATGTGGCCGTTGACGAACGGCGAGGTACACGCAGCCGTCGCCACCGCGCACGCACTCATGAGCGGCGATCGCAGTTTTCCACCGCGAGACGCGCAAACCTGAGCCACGACGATCCCATTACGCATACCACCGGAGCACCTAATCTGCCCGCCCATGTCTCGCAGAGCGGTTCTCATGATGGTCGGTCTGGTGCTCGTCGTCGCGGGCTGTGGGAGTAGCAGCAAGCCGGCCGCGTCCGGAACCACCACAACCACGACGACGACGCCCGCCGGGACGGCGTGCAAGGCCGCGGTGCCGCAGGGCCCGGTTGCGACCATCGACACCAACTTCGGTTGCATCGTCGTCGCGCTCGATACGGCGCACGCCCCCAAGGCCGCCGGCCGTTTCGCGTCGCTGGCAAAGTCCGGCTTCTACAACGGCCTGACGTTCCACCGCGTGGTGCCCGACTTCGTGATCCAGGCCGGCGACCCCAAGGGTGACGGGTCCGGCGGTTCGGGCAAGCCGCCCGTCGCCGGTGAGGTACCGACCGACGGCTATCCCCTCGGGTCGCTCGCGGCCGCGAAGACGGGCACAGATCCCGCCGGCACGTTCGACTGCCAGTTCTTCATCGTCACGGGTCGACAAGGAACGCAGCTGCCCAACGAGTACGCGCGCTTCGGTCACGTCGTCACCGGTATGGACGTCGCCAAGAAGATCGAGTCGCTCGCCCCACCCGAAGGCGACGGCCCGCCCACTCAGAAGGTAACGATCGCGAAGATCACGATCACCGGCGCGTAAACGACGCCCAAGCCCGCGCCGCGTGAACGACGAGCCTGCGCGCGTCTAAGTGAACGGGAACCAGCGGGGCAGGCGGAGCACGCCGATGTCGCCGGTGGCGAGGACTCCCCCGCCGCCGCGCGGATCGCGACCGTACATCCAGGCGGCGACGTCGCATCCCCATCCGCTCGCCTCGCCGTCGGCCGGGGTGCCGTCGTGGTCGGTGACACGAACCTGCGCGCCGCGCAACTCGACGTGCCACGTGCGGTCGTGATCGGTCGACATCACGAGATAGTCGACGTCGACGTGCGGGCGGCTCGGTAGCGCACGCCGAGCAAGGTCGCTGAAGATCTCTTCGAGCGCGCGGGCGACGAAGCCGACCGGCCAATCCGACGATTCGTAGCCGAGGTCGAGGTCTACGTGGTGCACCTCGACCTCGCGCCACCGCGCCCAGACAAAGTCGCGCATCGTGCGCGACTTGGCGGCGCGGCCGAGGCGGTCCCAGCCGTCGGCGGGGAGGGCGTCCCACGCGTCGACCAGACGATCGTGGGCGCCGTGCAGATCCGCGCGCAATATCGCCGGGCTCGTGCCCCGGCCTGCCGCGATCCCCTCGGCGCGCGCTTCCACGCTCGGGTACATCACGCCCACCTCGCCGCGGGCCGCGGCCTCGACCATTCCGCGCAGGGCGTCGGCGTTGCGGGCCAGATGCGTGATCACCTCGGCGCGCGTCCATCCCGGAAGCCGGGACGGCGCGGCGGCCTGCTCGTCGGTGAGATCGTCGAGCGCGCGCAGCACTTGTCGCGTCGCCCGGCCGACCAGCTCGATCTCCGTCGCCGGTCGTTGCACGCCCCAGAGGGTAGGCGGCCGGACCCGTCCCGCTCCTAGGGTGTCGTCCCGATGGACGACCGTCTGTACTTTCGCCAGTTGCTCGCCGGGCGCGACTTCGCGCACGACGATCAGATCGCGCGGCAGATGGTGAACTTCGTGTACCTCATCGGCGACCGAGAGACCGGCGACGCGATCGCCGTCGATCCCGCGTACGGACCGGCCGAACTCGTCGACCTGCTCGCCGCCGACGGCATGCGGCTCTCGGATGTGCTCGTCACCCACTACCACCCCGACCACGTGGGCGGCGATCTCGGTGGCTGGTCGATCGCCGGCATCGCCGAGCTGCTCGCGCTCCCCGGCGTCAACGCGAAGCTGCACGTGCAGGCCGACGAAGCCTGGGGCGTGAAGCGCGTCACCGGCTGCTCCGACTCCGATCTCGCGACGCATGCGTCGGGCGACGTCGTCCTCGTCGGCGAGATCCCGATCACACTCATTCACACGCCGGGACACACGCCCGGCTCTCAATGCTTCTTCGTCGACGGCAAGCTCGTGAGCGGCGACACGCTGTTCCTCGACGGCTGCGGTCGCACCGACCTGCCGGGCGGCGATCCGGAAGCCTTGTACGACAGCCTCACGCAGAAGCTCGCGATCGTGCCCGACGACGCGGTGCTGTATCCGGGGCACATGTACTCGCCGGATCCAAACGCACCGCTCGGCGACGTGCGCCGCACGAACATCGTGTTCCGACCGCGCACGCGCGATCAGTGGATGACGATGTTCGGAGACGCGGGCTAACTCGGGTCGAAGATCACCGGCAGGGCGCGGGGCCCTCGAAACGCGTAGCCCTCGATGATCGCCGATTCGGCGCCGTCGGGATCGAGCCGCAGGCCCGGCAGCCGGTCGAGGATCGTGTTGAGCCCGACGCGCAGCTCCAACCGCGCGAGATGCATACCGAGGCACTGGTGCGGACCCGTTCCGAACGCGAGGTGGTGCTGTACCGGCCGGCCGAGCGTCCACTTGTCGGCGTCGTCCCAGCGCGTCTCGTCGCGGTTCGAGGATCCGGTCAGCACGCCGATGGGCGAGCCCGACGCGATCGGGCATCCGCCCACTTCGGTGTCGGCCGTCGCGACGCGGCTGACCATGGTCACCGACGTCTCCCAGCGCAGCGTCTCCTCGATCACCTCCGGAACGAGGTCGCGATCGACGTAGACCTTCGCCAGCGCGTCTGGATGCGTGAGCAGGGCGAGGAGCGCGTTCCCCATCACGCGAAACGTCGTCTCGCCGCCCGCGGGCAACAGCAGGCGCAAGAATCCGTAGATCTTGTCGTCGCTCAGCTGCTCGCCGTCGACCTCCGCGTGCACGAGATCGGAGAGGAAGTCGCCGGTCGACTCGGCGCGGCGCGCCTCGACGAGCGGACGGAGGTACTCGACCATCGCCGCACTGGCGCGGTGCCCGCGCTCGGGCGCGAGCGGGCCGGTGTTGATCTCCTCGGCCCATTGTGCGAACTGATCGGAGTCCTCGAGCGGTACACCCGCGATCCCGCAGATGACCTGGACCGGGTACTTCGACGTCACCGACGCGACGAGGTCGGCGCGGCCGAGCGGGGCAATCGCGTCGAGGAGGCGGTTGATCGCCGGCCTTACGAGAGTGTCGTTCCAGCGCTCGAGCTGCGAGGCGCGGAACGCCTTGGCCACGAGGTTGCGGTACTTGCGGTGCTCCTCGCCGTTCATCGCCAGGATGAGGTCGCCCATGAACTGGCCGATGTGGTCGCCGTTGATCGACGACGAGAACGTCTTGTCGTCGCGCAGCACCGAGTCGGCATCCTTGAACCGGGTCACCTGATAGAAGGTTCCGGGCCCCATCGCGTCGACGTTCGACTCCAGCACCGGGCACTCCGACCGCCGGGCATCGCCCCAGCTGTCGTACGGCTGGGCCATCAGCCAGTCGACGCCCGGACCAACTTCGCCCTGGGTGTCAGCAGCCATACCTGACACCGTAGTCAGGTTCAAGGTGCCCCGAAAGCGAGCCGATGCCCAGGATCGTGGCCAAGAAGGGCAAGCGCGAACGGTTCCTCGGACCATCGACGGTCGTGAAGCCCGCGCTGTTCGGCGCGGCCCTGCTCGTCGTGATCCAGGGCGCGATGAAGATGTTCCTCCACGCCTGAGCCAATACCCCGGAGCGCGCCCGTACGACCTGACGTGCGTGTCAGCCCCGGCAGTAGCCTTTCTCCATGCCCGCGCACGCGACCGGTGCGAATCCTTACGCCGACACCGAGGATCAGGCCGCGCTGCGGCAGCTCGCGCGTGATGTCGCCGAGCGCGAGCTCGCGCCGATGGCGCGACACGGCGACGAGACCGAAGAGTTCCCGCAGTGGGCGTGGGACGGGATGCGCAAGGCCGAACTGTTCGGCATCACCATCGGTGAGCGCTGGGGCGGCGCCGGACTCGGCGACATCGAGGCTGCGATCGTCCTCGAAGAGCTCGCGCGCGCCGACGTGTCGAGCGCGATCCTCGCCCAGCTCATCTTCAACGGACCGCCGCGCGCCATCGAGCACCTCGGCAACGACGCGATGAAGGACCGCTGGTTGCCGATCGCGGCGAGCGGCGAAGGCCTGTTCTGCATCGGGATCAGCGAGACCGAGGCCGGAAGCGCCGTCGGCCACATGCGCGCCCGCCTCCGTCCCGACGGTGACGGATTCCGGCTGAACGCCTACAAGAACTACGTCACGGGTGGCCACAAAGCCCGAGCGTGCCTCGTTTGGTGCCGCTTTCCCGACAGTGCCGGAACGAAGGGCATCGGCGCGGTGGTCGTCGACCTCGAGTCGCCCGGTGTCACGGTCGCGGGCACGCACGTGAAGATGGGATTGCGGGCGACGAGCGAAGCCGAGCTCGCGTTCGACGACGTGCGGGTCGAGCCCGACGACGTGCTGCTGTGGGGCGACCCCGCGAACAGCGAGTCGTTCAAGACGCTGATCTCGCACATCAACCACGAACGCTGCGGCAACGCGGCGATGTGCGTCGGCGCGGCGCAGGGCGCGCTCGAGTACGCGGTGAACTACATGAACGAGCGAAAGCTCGGCGACAAGACCCTGGCCGATCTCCAGGGCTTGCAGTGGAAGATCGCCGATATGGCCACGCAGCTCGAAGGCGCGCGCCTGCTGATGCAACGCGCGGTGCACATGGCCGGTCCCCACGGCACGCCGCCCGCGCTCGAGACTGCGATGGCAAAGACCGCGGCAAACCTCGCCGCGAAGTTCGTGTGCGACGAAGCCATCCAGCTGCTCGGCGGCTACGGCTTTTCGCGCGAGTATCCGGTCGAGCGTGTGTACCGCGACATCCGCGGGCTGTGCATCGGCGCGGGCACGGTGGAGATCCAGCGCAACTTCGTCGGCACCAGTGTGCTGAGGGGCGCGACGCCCGCCAGTGACGGCTGGAAGTCACGTCGAGCCTGACCGACAACTGTGATCGCCGCGACGTTCGAATCCCCTCGGACGGCCCACTACCGCCGAACCGGCGGGCCGTGGGATCTCCCGTCACTCGACGAGCTCCTCACCCGCGTCGCCAGTCCGCAGCCGGCCGAGCGGATCGCGCGCGTTGCCGGCGGGTTGCGGGCGCGTGGTGTCGGTCCCGGTGACGCCGTCGCGTGGCAGTCGGCCAACCGCGACGAGATCGCGGAGTTGTACCGCGCGTGCTGGCGCATCGGCGCGATCGCGGCGCCGGTACACCACCTGATGGGCGCGCGCGATGTCGCCAGCGTCCTCGAAACCGTCCGGCCGGCGCTCGTCGTCGACGACCTCGACGCACTCCCGATGGGCAACCCGATCGACACGCCGTGGACCGACGCGAGCCGGCTCGCCGCGGTGCTCTTCACGTCGGGATCGAGCGGCGCGCCGAAAGGTGTTCTGCACACCCAGGCCACCCTCGCGTACAAGGCCGCGCAGATGCAGCACGAACACGCACTCGGACCCGACGACTGCGTGCTCATGCCCGCGCCGGCCGCGCACATCTCGGGTCTGTTGAACGGCGTCACTCTGCCGGGTGTCGTCCCGTTCCGGACAGTGTTCATGGCCCGCTGGGATCCCGAAGCCGCGCTCGCGCTCATCGAACGCGAACGGGTGACCTTCATGGTCGGTCCACCGACGTTCTTCGTCTCGATGTTGCAGGCACCCGGATTCAGCCGCGAGCGCGTCGCGAGCCTGCGACTGATCTCGAGCGGAGGCGCCGGCGTCGGCGGGGCCTTCGTCGCGGAGGCTTCGAGCGCGTTCGGAGCCCGCGTGAAGCGCACCTACGGCTCCACCGAGGCGCCGACGATCATCACCGACGGCCACACGATCGGTGAGATCGCGGTGCGTGTCGATGACAACGGCGAGCTGCTCGCGCGCGGACCCGAAGTGTGCGTTGGTTACCTCGACCGTGCCCAGACCGCCGAGGCGTTCACCTCCGACGGCTGGTTTCGTACGGGCGATCTCGCGGCGATCGACGCGACCGGCGCCATCGAGATCGTCGGTCGCCTGAAGGACGTCATCATCCGCGGCGGCGAGAACATCAGCACCGCCGAGGTCGAGCAGGTGCTCGAAGCCCATCCGGACGTCCGCCACGCAGTAGCAGTCGGCGAGGCCGACGCGCTGATGGGCGAACGCGTCGTCGCGTTCGTCGAGAGCGCGCCCGGCTTCGATCTCGACGCGTGCCGCGCGTGGTTCGTGGCGCGCGACGTCGCCCGGTTCAAGACCCCCGAACGGCTCGTCGTCGTCGACGCGATTCCGCTCCTGCCGACCGGCAAGCCGGATCGCGCCGCGTTGCGCGCCCGAGTCGCCGCGCCCGACTAGCTACTCCCAAGGCGACGTGTCGACACCCATCATCTCGAAACCCTTGATCACCGCGCGAGGGTTCAAGGTGCCGGGCTTCCAGTGAAAGTTGTACATCCGCTCGTTCGCCACGTTCTGCACGAACATCTTCGCTTGATCGAGGTTCACGAGGACGCCCCGGGTCGCGGTCTGCCGTTCGTAGTGCTCGGCGTGTTCCGCGTCGAGCACGTAGTTCATCGAATCGCACATCCGGCTCATGTCGACGTTGTTCCAGTCGTACGGCGACAGTGAGATGTGCAGGAAGATCCCCGGCGGCGTGACCGACTGCATCTCGAAGTTCTTCGAGACGAGCGTGACCGGCGTGAAGCAGCACGCGCAGTGCGACTCGAGCCGGACGGTCTTGTCCTTGAACGGCGGCATGTGCGAGAAGGCGACCGCTTCGCTCGCGCAACCGACGAAGGAATGGAACTTGTCGTCGATGTACGCACGCACCTGCGACGGGAACGACGAGAATGGCGGCGCCTTCAGCAGGTTGCAGTTCTGGGTGTCCTCGTTGACGACGACGTCGATGCCGAGCTGGAGCTCCTTGTACGCCCCGATGATGCGGCGGCGGTCGAGCCCGGTGGTCTGGTGCACCTCGAGCAACGTCGGGCCGCGGCCGTGCTCGCACCAGAACTCGAATACGAATGCACGCACCTGCTTGGCATTGTCGGAAAACTCGAACTCGGGAACCCTCTGAGGCATGAGCCGCAGACTACGCAGGCGGTGCGAGCAGTCTCTCGTCGAGCACGACCTTGTCGTGATCGTCGGTGACCCAGATCCGCCGCGCGTCCGCGAGTGGAATCGCGGCGGTCATGACGAGGTCCGTGGGCGTTCCGGTGCCCCGAAAGGTTCCGGCCCCGATCCGCTGGCCGTCGGCACCCGTGAGCCACAACCAGTAAGAGTCGCCCTGGTCCAGCCCCGACACGTGGAACGCGACCTCGGTACCCGCCGAGCGCGAGTGGAGGGTCGCAGCCGCGCTCACCCCTGCATGCGACGCGAACACCACCCGCGTGCCGGACGGCGAGCTGTCGGGCATGACGAGAACGAAGGCGACCAGCGCCGCCGCGATCGCGGTCGCGGTGGCGGCGACGACCGCGACCCGGCGGCGCGTCCGCGCGCGTCGGGCGTCGCGTTCGTCGGCCAGGCGGCCGAGGACGCGCTTCTCCAACGCGAGCGGCGGTTGCGTGGGCCCGCCCATGTCGCGCGACGGATCGCCGAGCGCCAGCGCCGCCGCGACCGACGTGAGCTCCCGCAACTCGGCCCGGCATTCCGCGCAGCCGTCGAGATGGGCGCGCAGCGCGATCTCTTCGGCCGGATCGGCCCGCCCCAGGGCTACCGCGCCCAGCGCGGCGCGCAACTCGCGGCACGCGTCAGACATCATCGGACCACCCCAACTCTTCGAGGGCGAGCCGCATCGCCTTCAGCGCGTAGTAGACGCGGCTTTTGACGGTTCCGACGGGCACTTTGAGGTCGCGCGCGACATCGTGATACGGGCGAGACTTGTAGTGCACCTCGACGAGCGCGTCGCGGTGCTCCGTGCTCAGCTTCTGGAGCGCCTCCTCGACCTGCCAGGCCACGAGCACGCGCTCGACGTCGTCATCGAGCACGATCGGCTCGTTCGTCCGGCTCCCGACCGCGAGCCCCGGGCGCACCGCGCGCGCGCGCGACAGATCGATCACGACGTTGCGCACGATTGCGAACAGCCACGTGCGCAGCGAGCCGAGCGCGTCGTCGAAACGGTTCGCGGCTTGCCACGCGCGCAGGAACGTCTCCTGGACCGCCTCCTCGGCGAGTCCACGATCGCCGAGCGAGCGCAGCGCGAAGCGGTACAGCTCGGGCCCGTGTGCGGCGTACACCGCACGCACACCCTCTTCGTTCCCCAGCACGGGCTGCGCTTCGACCATCGATTCGAGGATACGGCCCGCGATACGCGCGGGTTCATCGAACCTCCCGGGCCGGCCGTCCGTACTCCGGACGTTCCGAGGTCCAAATCGTTGCCCGGGGGGTTCCATGCGCCATTTCCAGGTCAGCGTGCTCGCGACGTTCGCCGTCGCCGCATTCGCACTCGCCGCGTGCGGGAGCAGCAGCAAGACCTCGAGCCCTTCGAATTCGACCGCCTCGACGGCTGCACCCACCACGACGGTCGCCCCCACCACGACGGTGCCGGCGGCGGCGGCCACCGTCAAGGTCGCGACGACGCCGCTCGGCAAGGTGCTGGTCGACGCCACGGGCTTCACGCTGTATCGCTTCGACAACGACACCGTCGCGGGTAAGAGCACATGCACGGGCGGCTGCGCGTCGGCGTGGCCGGCGGCGACCGCGACGGGCACCCCGGCGGCCGGCCCCGGCATCGACGCGTCGAAGTTGACCACCCTGACCCGCGCCGACGGCAAGACCCAGCTCCAGATCGCCGGGCACCCGCTCTACCGTTTCGCCGGCGACGCCAAGCCCGGTGACACGAAGGGCGAGGGCGTCATCAACAAGTGGTACGCGGCGGGCCCGGGCGGCGACAAGGTCGGCGACAAGTCCTGATCCCGGCGGCTCGACGCCGGCGCGCGGTTGCGTCAGCCGTTCGGGAAGAACAGCGAGACGATCTGCTCGTCGACGACGGGTGCGCCGCCCTCGACGTCGGTCCAACGGGTCTGGAACCAGGTGACTTCCATCGGTCCGCGGCGTGCGGTTCGCGCAACCGGCTTCGACGTGCGCATGCGTCCCTCGAGCACGTCACCCACGTTCACCGGGCGGTGATAAGTGAAGTGCTGCTCGCCGTGCAGGAAGAGGCCGTCGCGCGCGAACGCCTGCCCGGCGTCATGGCCCGACGCCGCGTACATCGAGCCGGTGCCGCCCTCGGGTTGCAGGTCGGGGTAGGCGCCGGAGTCGGACATCACGAACGTGAAGGTCGGCGGCGCCGGAACCCGCTCGAAACCGGCCTCCCGCGCGGCTCGTTCGGATCGATAGACCGCACTCGTGTCCTTGACCGCGCGCGCGAACACGGCGACGGGCGCGTGATCGACCCGCACCCGCACCGCCGCACCCCACTCGTTCCATTCGACGTCGTCCGGAGCGTCGTTCCACTCAGACGACACTCTCACCCGCTTCCACCCGGGGGCGTAGCAACGACGCCAACCGGCTGCGATGCGACGACGCATCTCCGAACGCGAGCTGGTCGAGCTGCGCCCGCTTCAGGAAGAAATGCAGGTCGTGTTCCCAGGTGAACCCGATGCCGCCGTGCACCTGCAGCGCCGAGGCCATCACCCGCTTCGACGCGTCGCCGCACCAGATCTTCGCGGTCGAGGCCGCGACCGACGCGTCGGAATCGCCGGCACCGATGCACCACGCAGCCCAATAGACCGTCGAGCGCATGCCTTCGACGTCGACCAGCATGTCGGCGCAGCGATGCTTCACCGCCTGGAACGAGCCGATCGGCCGGCCGAATTGCACGCGGTCCTTCGCGTACTCGACCGACATATCCAGGGCGCGTGACGCGCTCCCGAGCAGATCGGCGCTCGTGAAGGTCGCGCCTCGATCGAGCAACCGCGTGCGCGCCTCGGCATCGCCTATCCGGCGCGCGGTCGTGGGATCGAAATGCAGCCAGCCGAGCTCACGGGTGAGATCCATCGCGGGTTCACGTCGGGGTCGGTCGGCCGGCGTCAACTCGGTTGCGTACACGCCGTCGTCGGCGAGCACGATGGCGACGTCGGCGGAGGGTGCGTAAGGCACCGGCGCACCCGCGTCCCACGCGACGCACGCGATCGCGTCGCCTGTCAGCAGGCGCTCCACCCACGCGTCGTCGCCGGCCCGGGCCAAGGCATCGAGCGCGAGGACCGTCGGGACGAACGGCGCCGGCGCGGCGTGCCGGCCGAGCTCCTCGACCAACACCGCGACCTCGACCGAGCCGAGCCCGAGCCCGCCGCTGGATTCGTCGACCTCGACACCCAGCCATCCCTGGTCGACCATCGCCCGCCAGAGCGCGCGGTCGAAGGGGGCATCGGTGGTGGTGTGATTGCGGACGCGCGCCGGCGAAGCGAGGTCGTCGAGCACGCCGCTCGCGCCCGTGCGCAACGCGAGTTGATCCTCGGTGAGGTCGAAGTCCATGGGTGCCCGAGTCTCGCAGGCAGCGTCACAACTCCGTCAATCTGGCGCTCACGTCCGCCGCCGAACCCCGAGCGCGGAGCAGATCGGTAGATTGCACGACGCCCCCGATGAAGGAGCCTCGGATGTCGGAACCCCCGGCCAAGCTGCTGTGGAACGGTAAGGAGATCGAGCTCCCCGTAGTGCGCGGCAGCGAGAACGAGTTCGCCATCGACATCTCCAAGCTCCGAGCGCAGACGGGCCTCATCACCCTCGACTACGGATTCGTGAACACCGGCTCGACCGAGTCGGCGATCACGTTCGTCGACGGCGACCGAGGCATCCTGCGCTACCGCGGCTACGACATCGACGACCTCGCGGAGCAGGAGCATCCCTCGTTCCTCGAGACCGCATGGTTGTTGATATACGGCGAGCTCCCTACCGCGGTGGAGCGCGACGAGTTCAGTAAACAGATCCGCCTACACACGCTCGTCCACGAGGACGTGAAGCGCTTCTACTACGGCTTCCCGAAGGACGCGCACCCGATGGCGACGACCGCCTCCGTGGTGAACGCGCTCGCGACCTTCTACCAGGACTCCGAGGACCCGCACGATCCCGACCAGGTCCAGCTCTCGATCGTGCGACTGATGGCAAAGCTCCCTACGGTCGCCGCGTACTCGTACAAGCAGTCGATCGGCCAACCGTTCCTCTATCCCGACAACTCGCTCGATCTGATCGAGAACTTCATCCGCATGATGTTCGCGGTCCCGTCCGAGCCGTTCGAGGTGTCGCCAACGGTCGTGCACGCGCTGAAACAGCTCCTGATCCTGCACGCCGACCACGAGCAGAACTGCTCCACCTCGACCGTGCGGATCGTCGGCTCCGCCGAAGCGAACCTGTACGCGTCGATCGCGGCCGGGGTCGACGCGCTGTGGGGCCCGTTACACGGTGGCGCCAACCAGGCGTGCGTGGAGATGCTCGAGGGCATCCGCGACAACGGCGGTGACGTGCGCGAAGCGGTGCGCCGGGCCAAGGACCCGCACGACGACTTCCGGCTCTCGGGCTTCGGCCACCGCGTGTACAAGAACTACGACCCCCGCGCGAAGATCTTGAAGTCGACGGCGGAGCGCGTGCTCAACGAGCTGAAATCCAAGGACGTGCTGTTCGACATCGCGCTCGAGCTCGAGGAGGTCGCGCTCACCGACGACTACTTCATCGAGAAGAAGCTGTACCCGAACGTCGACTTCTACTCGGGCCTCATCTATCGAGCGATGGGATTCCCCACCGACATGTTCCCCGTGCTCTTCGCGATCGGGCGCCTTCCCGGTTGGATCGCACATTGGTGGGAAGGCAACGCGAACCCCAAGACCAAGATCGGTCGCCCGCGGCAGATCTACACCGGTCCGGTCGAGCGCAAGTACGTGCCGATCGATCAGCGCGTCTGACATACCGGCGCTGAGCCCATGGATCTGCGCGCGACGCCCGCCGAAGCCGCACTGCGCGACGAAGTACGCGAGTGGCTGCGCGCGAACCTCCCCTGGGACTACGGCAAGGGGTTGCCGCCGCGTTTCGACGACCTCGCCGACGAGGTCGCGTTCGGGCGCGCGTGGCAGGCGAAGCTCGCGAGCGGCCGGCTCGTCGGGGTCGCGTGGCCCGAGGAGTACGGCGGCCGCGGTGGCGGACCGGTCGAGCACTACATCGTCACCGAGGAGCTCGCGCGAGCCCGTGCACCGGAGCTCGTCGGCCGCATCGGCGTGAACCTCGTCGGACCGACGCTGCTCGCGCACGGCACCCCGGAGCAAAAGGCGCGGTGGCTGCCGCGCATTCTCGACGCGTCCGAGATCTGGTGCCAACTCTTCAGCGAACCCGGCGCGGGAAGCGACCTCACCTCGCTCACCACGCGGGCCGCAAAGGTCGACGGCGGGTTCGTCGTGAACGGTCAGAAGGTGTGGACGAGCTACGCGCAATTCGCCGACTGGGGATGGTGCCTGGCGCGAACCGACCCCGACGCCCCGAAGAGCAAGGGCATCTCCGCGCTCGCGATCGACATGCACGCGGCGGGAGTCGAGGTGCGTCCGTTGCGTCAGATCACCGACGAGTCCGAGTTCAACGAGGTCTTCTTCTCCGACGTGTTCGTCCCCGACGACCAACTGGTCGGACCGCTGCACGAAGGATGGCGCATCGCGAACTCGACGCTGACGCACGAACGAGGAGTCAACCCCCGCCAGCTCGTCGCCCATGTCCAGCTCCTCGACGAGCTATGGCGGCTGGGCCTGGAGCATGACGCACTCGACGATCCGCGGCTCGCGGGCCGGCTCGCGCAGGCGTTCGTCGAGGTTCGCATCTTCCAGTTGCACAACTGGCGGTCGATCTCTCGCACCGCGAAGGGCGCGGAGCCCGGACCCGTGGGCAGCATCAACAAGCTCTGGTGGAGCGAGATGAGCAAGCGCCTGCACGACACCGCGATGGCGGTCGTCGGCCCCGCGCAGCCGCTCTGGCGGGGCGCCGAGGGCAATCCCGGCGATGGCGCCTGGCAGCGCTCGTGGCTCTACTACCAGGCGAGCTCGATCTGGGCCGGCACCAACGAGATCCAGCGGAACGTGATCGGCGAGCGTGCGCTCGGCCTGCCCCGCGAAACGCGTTGAACCATGCGCACCCTTCGCTCCGTACTCACTCCTGTGCAACGACGCTTCTTCGCCCTCATCGCCATCACCGCGCTCGCCGTGGGCCTTGCCGCCTGCGGGAGCAGCAGCAAGAGCTCGACGCCCGCCGCGTCCGGTTCGGGTACTGCCCAGATCACGATCGACGCGAGCTTCACCTTCCACGTGACTCCGGTGAAGGCCGGGTCGAGGGTGACGGTGAAGAACGACGCCAATGTGATGCACACCGTCACCGACGACAACGGCGGATTCGACGTGACGATCAACCCCGGGAAGACGGCGACGTTCACCGCGCCCGCGGCCGGCGCCTACCCCTTCCACTGCAAGATCCACACAACCATGAAGGGCACGCTGACAGTCACGTAGCGCTGGAGTGACGCGCTGGTGACGGTGCGGGAGGACGTTCGCGCGGCCTGCCGGAAGTCCGGATGGCTTGCGCCGTCCAGAAAGCGCCCACATGCATCCAGGCCGCCGTGCGCTCGTGGTGATCATCTCCGCGGTCGCGTTCGTCGTGGGTTTCATGCCCGCGGCACTCGCCCGAACCACCGTGGTCGTCGCCGGCCCGGTGCACACCAAGGCCGTGTCGTCGAGTCCGGGCTATTGGATGGTCGCGTCCGACGGCGGGATCTTCTCGTTCGGGAGCGCCGGGTTCCACGGCTCGACCGGCTCCATCAGGCTCAACCAACCCATCGTCGGAATGGCGCCGACCCCGTCCGGCCG
>PLBO01000027.1 GCA_003134555.1 Actinomycetota bacterium | reverse complement strand
CCGCCGCTCGGTTCGCCCGCTCCCGAGGAGCGCGTCGACGTCGATCTCGCACGCCACGACCGGCGCGACCAGCGAGAGTGCGTCGACCACTCCGGCCGCGACCTCGCCGACGACGCCGATCGGGCGGGAGTCGACGAGCACGCGCGCCGCGCGCGTCGGNNGCGAGCGCGGTCAGCACGGCGGTCGCGTCGTACACGTCGACCGGGCGGTTCGGCTCGTGCGGCGCGCGCCGGGCGTGGTGAGCGCGCGCGAACGCGAGCGAGCGGCGCTCCTGCGGCAGCGGCTCGCCGTCGCGCGGAGGCGCGAACGCCGTACCGCTTTCGAACAGCGCAACATCGGGCTCGCCGTAGGCCGCGTTGTACGCGACGGAGCGCAGCAATCCCGGGAGCAACGCCGGCCGCAGGATCGATTCCTCGGCCCGGAGCGGGTTCTCGACCTCGATCAATGCGTCGGGCCGCAGTCCCGCGTTCGTGAGGTCGCCAGGCGCGAGCAACGGAAGCGTGTAGACCTCGTCGTAACCCGCGCCGACAAGGACGTCGGCGACTGTGCGCCGGTCGCGCTGGCCCGGGCTGAGTCCGCCGATCTTCTCCGGACTCGATGGGACCGTGCGCGTGATCCGGTCGAGGCCGATGCGGCGCGCCACCTCCTCGACGAGATCGATCTCGCGTTCGACGTCGGGCCGGAAAGTGGGCACCAACGCTTCGCTCTCGTGCATCTCGATCCCGAGCGGCGTCAGGTAAGCCGCGATCTCGTCCGCCGACAGCAAAGTGCCGAGCAACCGGTTGACGCGCTCGGTGCGCACGGTGATGCGCGCCCGTTCGATGGGACGCGGATAGATGTCGATGGCCCCCGCGGCCGGGACCGCTCCCGCCACGAGCGTGAACAGCTCCATGGCGCGGGCCGCCCCGGTTCCCGTGTTGTTCGGGTCGACTCCCCGCTCGAACCGCGCACTCGCCTCGGAGCGCAGACCGAGCCGCTTCGACGTACGCGCGATGCCGCTCGGTTCGAAGTACGCCGACTCCAGGAGGATCTCCGCGGTGGTCTCGGACACTTCCGCCGCCGCGCCACCCATGATCCCGGCAATGCCTTGGGGCGTGCGCTCGCCGTCGCAGATCAGGAGATCGGCGCCGGTGAAGGTGCGTTCGACACCGTCGAGCGTCGTCATCTTCTCGCCGTCGCGCGCGAGCCGCACGACGATGCCGCGGCCCGCGAGCCGGCCGAGGTCGAAGGCGTGAAGGGGCCGGCAACGCTCGAGCATCACGTAGTTCGTGACGTCGACGACGTTGCTGATCGGCCGCATCCCGGCCAGCCTCAGGCGCCGTTGCATCCACTGTGGCGACTCGCCCATGACGACCCGCGCCGCGAGCGCGACGAAGCGGGGACAACGATCGGTCGCTTCCACGACCACGCGCGCGCCCGCCAAATCGTCGAAGATCGGCGCGGGCTCGTGCTCCTCGACGCTGAACGGCAGGCCGAAGTGCGCCGCGAGCTCGCGAGCCACCCCCACGATCCCCATCGCATCGGGACGGTTCGGCGTGATCGACAGGTCGAACACGACGTCGTCGAGGCCGAGCACCTCGCGCACGTCGGTGCCGAGCGGCGAGTCGGCCGGCAACTCGAGGATGCCGTCGTGATCGTCGCCGAGTCCGAGCTCGCGCGCCGAGCACAGCATCCCCTCCGACACCACCCCACGGATCTTGCGGCGCTCGATCGTGAAGTCGCCGGGCAGTACCGCCCCGACGCGCGCGAACGGCACCACCATTCCCGGCTCGATGTTGGGCGCGCCGCACACGACACGCAGCCGGCCGTCGCCGAAGTCGACGTCGGCGAGCCGGATCCGGTCGGCGTCGGGATGCGGCACGACGTCGAGGATGCGGGCGACGACGACGCCGTTCACCTCGCGTCCGGGCTCGTCGATGGCCTCGACCTCGAGCCCGAGCTGGTTCAGCGCGTCGGCAAGGTCGGCCGGTGAGGCCGCGAGCGGCGTGAACTCACGAATCCATGACAACGGAGCGCGCAAGACCGGACCTCAGAACTGACGGGCGAATCGCACGTCGCCGTCCCACAGATTCTTGATGTGGTCGACGCCGTACAGGAGCTGGACGAGGCGGTCGATGCCGAAGCCGAACGCGAAACCCGTGTACACCTCGGGATCGATGCCGACGGCGGTGAACACGTTCGGGTCGACCATGCCCGCGCCGCCGAGCTCGACCCATCCGGTACGCGAACACACCGTGCAACCCGCGCCTCGGCAGAACACGCACGACATCGCGAACTCGACCGACGGCTCGGTGAACGGGAAGAACGAGGGAAGGAAGCGCGCCTTGATATCGGAGCCGAACAGCGCGTGGATGAACGCCTCGATCGTGCCGAGCAGGTCGCCGAGCGTGATGCCCTCGTCGACCGCGAGCCCTTCGATCTGGTGGAACACGGGCGAGTGCCGGGCGTCGAGAGTGTCACGGCGGAACGCGCGCCCGGGGGCGACCACGTAGATCGGCGGAGGTTGCGACTCCATCGTGCGGACCTGCACCGGAGACGTATGCGTCCGCAGGAGCACGGACTCGCGCTCCCCCAGCCGAACGTAGAGCGTGTCCTGCATCGCGCGCGCCGGATGACCGGGCGGGAAGTTGAGGGCCTCGAAGTTGTACCAGTCGAGCTCGACCTCCGGTCCCTCCGCGACCTTGTAGCCGAGACCGACGAACACGTCCTCGAGCTCGCGCCAGATACGAGTGACGGGGTGCAGGTGGCCGCGGACATATTCGTGCGGTCCGAGGGTCAGGTCGAGTCGGTCGCGCGTCGCCGACAACGCCGCGGTCTGCGCGTCGAGTACTTCGAGACGGGCCGCGTGCGCGGCCTCCAACTCGGCACGCGCTCCCGAGAGTGCCTTGCCCACGACCGCGCGTTCGGATCCGTCGACGCTCTTGATCGCCTCGCGGATCTCGTTCAGCGCGGACGATCTGCCCAGGTAACGCCGTTCGGCAACGGTGAGGTCGTCGAGGGAAACCGCCTGGGAGAACGCATCGGAACCTTCGCGCGCGACCGCCTCGGCCCGTTCGACGAGATCGTTGGCCGCCGTCACTGCGACGTCCGCCGTTGGCGCGCCGCCTCGAAGAGCAGCGCGGTCCCGGCCATCGCGACGTTGAGCGACTCACCCGCTGCCATCGGGATCGTCACCGCGCCGTCGAGCGGAAGGTCGGGGTCGATGCCTTGCGTCTCGTGGCCGAGCACGAACGCGGTCGGAGCGCGCAGGTCGAAGGTCTCGGGCGCCGAGCCCCCCGCGGCGGTCGCGCCCAGGCACGACACGCCTTGGGCACCGAGCGCCTCGAGGATCTCCATTGCAGGTTCACCCTCCACGATGCGAACTGCGAAACACGCGCCGGCCGAGGCGCGTACGACCTTGGGATTGTAGGCATCGACCGATCCCTTCCCGAGGACGATTACCTGCGCTCCGGCCGCCGCGGCGCTGCGCATGAGCGTGCCCGCGTTCCCTGGATCGCCGAGCCGGGTTGCGACGAGCGCGAGATCGAGCCCGCCGAGCGAGTCCGGGCCGAGTCGTTGCATCGCCGCGATCGCAAAGACCGGTTGTGGGGTCGTGGTATCGCCGACGCGCGCCCCGGCGTAGGTGTCGAGCCCGCGCAGGGGTACGCCCGTTGCCGCGACGCGCTCGGCGACGGCGCGCATGTCGGCCGTGGCGTCGACCCCGACGTAGCACTCGAGCAACTCGACGCCGTGATCGAGCGCGGCCGCGATGACGCGTGGCCCTTCGCACACGAACACACCTTCGGCGTCACGTGCCCGCCGCTCGCGTAGCAGCGCCTTCAGGCGCTTGATCTCCGCCTTGGTCGCGAATTGCTCAGGCGGCGTCGAGGGCACCGCGTGCGGTCTCGACCAGTGCGGAGAACGCCGCCGGCTCGCGCACCGCGAGGTCGGCGAGCATCTTGCGGTCGACGTCGACCTCCGCGGCCTTCAACCCGGCCATGAAGCGCGAGTACGACATGTCGTGCTCGCGACACGCGGCGTTGATCCGGACGATCCAGAGCCGCCGGAACTCGCCCTTGCGCGCCCGCCGGTCGCGGTAGGCGTAGCGAAGCGAGTGCATGACCTGCTCGTTCGCCTTGCGGAAGTGACGGCTGCGCGCACCGGTGTAGCCCTGCGCCTCTTCGAGGATCGCACGGCGATGCTTCCTACCGTTGACTGAACGCTTTACCCGAGCCATCGGACTACCTCCCCAACATTCGCTTGACGCGCTTTTTGTCGCCGCCCGTGACCTCGGCTTCGCGGCCGAGCCGGCGCGTCCGGCGCGACGGCTTGTGCTCGAGCAGGTGGTCCCGGTACGCCTTGCGGCGCAGGATCTTGCCGGTTCCGGTGATCTTGAAGCGCTTGGCCGCGCCGCGGTGCGTCTTCATCTTGGGCATTGTCGGGGTTCCTGTCGGTCGTTCAGACGTTCGCGGCCTGGGCGGCCGGTTTCGTCTTCGGCTTGCGAATCGGATTGAGCACCATCACCATGTTGCGGCCGTCCTGCTTGGGCGCCGACTCGACCACTGCGATCTCGGCGACCCGCTCGGCAACCTTCTCGAGAATCCGCCGCCCGAGCTCGGGGTGCGCCATCTCGCGGCCCCGGAACATGATCGTCAGCTTGACCTTCGACCCCTCTTCGAGGAAGCGCTCGACGTGCTTCATCTTGGTGTCGTAGTCGTGCGAGTCGATCTTCGGACGGAACTTCATCTCCTTGATGACGACATTCGACGCCCGTTTTCGCGATTCCTTGCGCCGCTGGTCCTGCTCGTACTTGTACTTGCCGAAGTCCATGATCTTGCAGACCGGTGGTTCGGCGTTGGCTGCGACCTCGACGAGGTCGAGACCTGACTCCCGGGCGATGGCGAGCGCGTCCGGAAGTGTTCTCACTCCCAGCTGCGAGCCGTCGGCGCCGATGAGGCGAACCTGGCGAGCGCGAATGCGATCGTTGATGCGGGCGTCGTCTGTGGCCAGTGCGGCATCACCTCGTGTCGTTCGGCCGCCCTCGCGAAAACGACGGCGGAGCTATGGGAAGCGTCCACCGTCGCGCCGAGCGTCGCTCGGCTCCTCACAACGGACCCGACGTGAGCCCGAGCACGAAGATCGGGACCAGCCGGGCGGGGACCCTGCCCTTTTGGGTAGCGTCCCACTTCCCTCGATTGTCGACGCGGGAGGATAGTCGAGCGTGAGCGAACTCTGGACACCTGGGAGCGGCGAGCCCCCCGAACCCTCCTCGACCCCGGACCCCGCGCCCGACGGGCCGCCGCCCACGGCCGAGGAGCTCGAGGCGGTGCGCGAGCTGCACGAGCGGCTCGCCGCGACACCCGTCGCCGACGTCATCGTCAATCACGCGATCGGCATCTGGCAGCTCGCGCTCGTTCATCTCGGGGTCGTCACGCCCCCGGACGACCTGGGCCGGCGCCCGCAACCCGATCTCGCGGCCGCGGGGCTCGCGATCGACGCGCTCGCCGCGCTCGTCGACGGGTTGGCCGACCGGCTCGGCGACGGCGAACCGATGCTGCGCGACGCGTTGCTGCAGGCGCAGATGCTCTACGTCGAGATTGCCGACGCTCAGCCGTAACCGCCGCGCCGATGCTCAGGCCGCGACGATCACGGACGCCTCCCAGCGGCCGAGGTGACCGGCGATCACGTCGAAATCCACGGCGGCGCCGACCCCGATCGTCCGCCTGCCGTCGGCGATCACGGTCGCGTGGAACGGATACGTCGCGCCGTCGGCGCCGGTGATCTCCCCGAGCCCGCTCTCCTTGTCGAAGCGGTCGACGATTCCCCGCATGTTCATTGCACGATCTTGGAGATCGGCAGCTCGAGGATGCCGGTGGCGCCGTGGTCCTTCAGGGCCGGGATCAAGATGTTGATATCGCTCTTGGCGACGACCGTCTCGACCGCGTAGCCGTCCTCGCCGTACAGCTTCGACACGGTGGGCGATTTGAGCGCGGGCAACAGCGCGATGACAGAAGCGAGGTTCGCCTCGTCGACGTTCAGCTTGACGAGCACACGACCACGGGCCTCGAGCGCGCCCAGCAGAAGTGTCTGCAGCTGCTCCATCGCCCGGCGCTTGTCATTGTCGGCGTAGGCGACCGGGTTCGCGATGAGCTCGGTGTACGACACCAGGATCGTGTCGAGCACCCGCAAGCCCGCGGCGCGCAAGGCCCGGCCGGTCTCGGTGATCTCGACCACCGCGTCGGCGATCTCGGGGATCTTCGCCTCGGTCGCGCCGTACGAGAGCGTGACGCGCGCGTCGACGCCGTGCTTCTCGAGGAACCGGCGGGTGAGCTCGGGATATTCGGTGTGTACCCGCACATCGGGCGGGAGGTCGGCCACCGACTGCCACGGCGAGTCGCCTCCGACCGCGAGCACCATGCGGATCGGGCGCGCGGTGGCCTTGGAGTAGTGCAGTTCGGCGAGCGTCACGACCTCGACGCTCGTCTCCTCGATCCAGTCGCGACCGGTGACACCCACGTCGAAGAGCCCGTCGGCGACGTAACGCGGGATCTCCTGGGGACGCAGGATGGTGACGTCGATGACGCGCGGGTCGTCGATCGTCGCCTTGTAATCGACGTCGGACGCACGCGTGAGCGCGAGGTCGGCGTCTTCGAAGAGCTGAAGGGTCGCCGGTTCGAGCGAACCCTTCGGGAGCACCAGGCGCAGCACGGGGGTCAGGATAGGTGGCCGGCGACCAACAGCCGGTAGCAAATGTCGATCTCCGTGAGGTCGCGGAGCTCGCCGTGGCGTTCGTCCCAGGCTCCGCTCGCGAGGTCGCGGCGGAGCCGTTCGGTGCCGGCGCGGCGCACTTCGGGTTCGAGTTGCGCGAATGACGAGATCCCCGCTTGCACGACGGGGTCGAGATATGCCTCCGGGCGGTTCCAGTAACAGGCCGCGAACCCGTCCCGACAGTCGGCGGGCACCGCCACCGGCTCGACGTGGTGCACCGCCAGCGTCGCGGCGAGGCGGTCGAGGCCCGGAGCCGCGCGCTCGGACTCCAGCGCGGCGATCTCGGGGAAGTACTCCGCGAAAAGCCAGAAGTCGCGCGAGAGCGTCGGCTCGAAGAAGAAGATCACCTGGGCGCGCGCGACGCGCTGCATCTCCGAGAGGCCGCGCTCCAGATGCCCCCAGTGATGCAAGGTGAGCGTCGCCAGCGCGGCGTCGAACGCGCCGTCGCGGAAGGGCAACGCCTCGGCGCGGGATTGCACCGCGGGTGCAGCACCCTCGGATCGCTGCCGCAACATCGTCAGCGACACCTCCGCCGCGACGACGAACCGGTCGTCGGGTTCGTAGCTCCCGGTGCCGCCGCCGACGTTCACCACGCGGGTTGCGTTTCCGAGCGCGGCCGCGATCTGAGCCGCGATGCGCGGATCGGGACGGCGCGTCAACGTGTAGGTGCGCCCGATCGTGTCGTACCGGGTCACGGCAACCCGCGCAGCAGCGACACCATCTCGATCGCACTCAAAGCGGCTTCCTCGCCCTTGTGCCCCTCTTTGCCGCCGAGCCGGTCGTGGGCCTGCTCGCGGTCGTCGACGGTGAGCACGCCGAAGATCACCGGAATGCCCGTATCGAGCGCGGCGCGGGTTATTCCCGCGGCGGTTTCGCCGGCGACGTACTCAAAGTGCGCGGTCTCGCCCCGGATCACCGCCCCGAGGCAGATCACCGCGTCGACCGTTCCCGACGCCGCGAGCCGCTTCGCGACGAGCGGTGACTCGAACGCGCCCGGGACCCACAGAACCGAGACGTCGGCCGCGTCGTGCTTGCGGAGGATTCGCTCCGCGCCGTCGAGGAGCTCCTCGGTGATGTCGCGATTGAACCGTGCGACCACGATCGCGAACCGCATACCCGTCGCGTCGAGATCACCTTCTCTCGCCGCGTAGTCCCCCATCGTTCAGGATCCTCCGAGCTCCTCGTCGACGCCGTTCTCGGGATCGAGGCCGAGCAGGTGCCCGAGCTTGTTCTGCTTGGCGCGCAGGTACGCGATGTTCTCCTCGTTCGGCACCGTGTGCATCGGCACCCGCTCGATGATCTCGAGACCATAACCCTCGATGCCGCCGTACTTCGCGGGATTGTTCGTCATCAATCGCATGCTGGTGACACCGAGATCGACGAGGATCTGGGCGCCGATGCCGTACTCGCGCGAGTCGGCCGGGAAACCGAGCTCGAGATTCGCCTCGACCGTGTCGCGGCCCTCATCTTGGAGCGAGTAGGCGCGCAGCTTGTGCCCGAGACCGATGCCCCGGCCCTCGTGGCCGCGCAGATACACGACAACCCCTTGGCCCTCGGACGCGACGCGCTCGAGCGCGCGGTCGAGTTGGACACCGCAATCGCAACGCAACGAGCCGAAGACGTCGCCGGTCAGGCATTCGCTGTGCACGCGCACGAGCACGTCCTTCTGGCCGGCAACCTCGCCGCGTACGAATGCCAGATGTTCGGTGTTGTCGAGCAGCGACGCGAACACGTGCGCGGTGAAGTCGCCGTACTGCGTCGGGATCCGCGCCTCCGACACCCGCCGGACCAGCTTCTCGCGATGACGGCGGAACCGGATGAGATCGGCGATCGTGACGAGCACGAGGTCGTGCTCGGCCGCGAAGGCCTCGAGCTGCGGACGGCGTTGCATCGTGCCGTCGTCGTTCACGATCTCGGCCAGGACGCCGGCGGCATATCTACCGGCGAGGCGGGCCAGGTCGACGGCGGCCTCGGTGTGGCCGGCGCGCTTGAGCACTCCGCCTTCGCGATAACGCAGCGGAAAGATGTGGCCGGGCCGGGCGATGTCGGCCGACGTCGTCTTCGGATCGATCACGGCGAGGACGGTCGCGCACCGGTCTGCTGCGGATATGCCCGTCGTGGTGCCGACGCGCGCGTCGACCGAAACGGTGAACGCGGTGCGCTGGCCTTCCGTGTTCTCGCTGCCGGACACCATCAGGGGCAGCTGCAACTCGTCGAGGCGCTCCCCCTCCATCGGAAGGCAGATCACACCACTCGTGTAGCGGATCATGAACGCCATCTTGTCGGGCGTCATCTTCTCGGCCGCGATGATCAGATCGCCTTCGTTCTCGCGGTCCTCGTCGTCGACCACGACGACGAACTCCCCGCGCTTGACCGCGTCGATCGCGCGCTCGACGGTTTCGAACATCATGATGGGCTCCGATCGGAAACGAGCAGCCGTTCCACGTACTTGGCAATGAGGTCGACTTCGAGATTGACGCGCGCGCCGAGGACGCGCGCACCGAGCGTCGTGACCGCGAGCGTGTGCGGGATCACGGCGACCTGGAACCCGTCGTCGTGCACCGCAGCCACGGTCAGGCTGATGCCGTCGACCGTGATCGAACCCTTGTGCACGACGTAGCGCAGCACTTCGTCGGGGGCATCGAACCGGAAGAGCTCCGAGGTGTCGGGTTGGAGCTCGCGGGCCCGGACGGTTCCGGCCGCGTCGACGTGACCCTGCACCAGATGACCGCCCAGGCGGTCGGCGAGCCGCACCGGCCGTTCGAGATTGACCGGATCGCCGGGCGCGAGATCGCCCAGGTTCGTCCGCGCGAGCGTCTCGACCACGGCGTCCGCGGCCCAGTGACCGTCGCCGAGCTCGACGACCGTCAGGCAACAGCCGTTGACGGCAATGGATGCGCCGATCGTCGCGTCGTCGAGCACGGCGACCGCATCGATCGCGATGCGCGCGCCGCCCGCGTTCGGGACGATCGAACGCACTCGGCCCAGCTCCTCGACGATGCCGGTGAACATCAGGGCGCCCCGACTCGCGGCTCGAGCTCCAACCGCACGTCGGCACCGGTACGCGCGACGTCGACCAATGTCCAGCGCGGTGCGTCGGCGATGGTGCGAGGTCCGTCGAACGCGAACCCGGGCGCGCCGTCGGTACCGAGCAGCGTCGGCGCGACGTACGCGACGACCCGCTGCGCGTGGCCGCCTCCCGCGACCGTGCCGAGCAACGCGCCGCCACCCTCGACGAGGGCCTGGAGAACGCCCTCCCTTCCGAGCACGGTGAACGCGGCTTCGAGATCGACACCTCGCCCGGTCGCGCCCGGCGCGACCGGCTCGACCTTCGCGCCCGCCGCGCGCCACGCGTCGACCGCGCCGGCACGCGCCTGTTCGGTCGTGATGACGAGCGTCGGACCGAGCGCGATATCGAACAGCGGACCCTCGGCCGGCACGCGGCCCCGCGCGTCGAGCAGCACGCGCAACGGCGCCTGTGCGGGCGCAATCCGTACGCCGCGGACGGTGAGTGCCGGTCGGTCGGCGAGCGCAGTGCCGGACCCGACGACGATGGCCTGCGAGTCGGCGCGCAGCTCGTGTGCATCGGCGCGTGCTTCGGCGGACGTGATCCATTGCGAAGTCCCGTCAGCCGCGGCCACGCGTCCGTCGAGACTCAGCCCAACCTTGGCGACCACGAATGCGCGCCCGGTTCGGCGGTGGTGCAAGTAGGGAGCGAGGTCGCGCTCGGCGACGGCGGTGCCCACACCGGTCTGTACGTCGACGTTGGCGTCACGCAGCCGCGCCAGCCCGCGCCCGGCGACCCTCTCGTCGGGATCGCCGACCGCGACGACGACCCGGGCGACTCCGGCCGCGATCAACGCCTCGGTGCACGGCGGAGTGTTCCCGTGATGGTTGCAGGGCTCGAGCGTGCAGTACGCGGTGGCGCCGATGGCCCGGTCGCCCGCGGCGCGTAGGGCGGCGACCTCGGCGTGCGGTCCGGTGGGGAACGGTCCGGTCGCGCCCTCACCGACGATCTCGCCGTCGCGCGTGAGCACGCAGCCGACGGCGGGCCAGGGCGCCGTGTGGCGGCGCGCCGCACGGGCGAGTTCGATGGCCCGGAGCATCAGCTCTTCGTCGCGCACGCTCCCCTTCCCGGTTTCGGGCCCGCGGGGCGCGGCGTGTCGGTCGATGAACGGCGACGGCAAACGGACGCGGCTCTCGCCGCGGACGCCGTCGTAGCCGACCCTCTCCCATCCGGACTCTTACCGTCGGCCCAGGGATTTCACCTGGTCGGCGCCCCGCTGGCTGCGGGACGTTCGCGGGCTTTGACCGCCGGTCGGGACTTGCACCCAACCCCGAGGGCTTCGGTTGTCAGTTGTCCCCCGAGCGTACCGCCGCAACCAAGGAAATGCAACGTGTTCTATTTCCGCGCCGACCGGTCGGTGGGGCCAATCAGTGGGGCCAATCAGTGGGGCCAATCAGTGGGGCCAATCAGTGAGGATGGCCGCCGGCGAGCAGGTCGAGCGCGTGCGGGGCGACGGACAACAGGATCCCGAGCCCCTCCACCGCCCCGCTCGACGAGCCCGGCAGGTTGCAAATCAGGGCCTGGCCGCGCGTGCCCGCCACCGCGCGCGACAACATGCCGAACCCCCGGTCGCCGGCGTCGCTCGCGCGCCGGATCGCCTCGACGATCCCCGGCGCCTCGCGCTCGACGACCCTGCGGGTCCCCTCCGGAGTCAGGTCGCGCGGGCCGAACCCGGTACCGCCGGTCGTGACGATCAAGCCCGCGAACCCGTCGGCGAGGTCGGTCAGTGCTTCCGCGACCGCGTCGGTGCCGTCGTGCGTCACGCGGTGCACGATGACTTCGTAGCCCGAGGCCGTGAGCCGTTCGACCAGCGCGCGGCCGCTGGCGTCGTCGCGCGTGCCGCCGGCCACGCCGTCGGACACCGTCAGCACTTTGGCAACGAGCGTCATCGCCCCGCGCCGGACGCCTTGATCGCGCGCGCAGCGGCCGCCGGGTCGTCGGCCCCGAAGATTCCCGTTCCCGACACGAGGATGTCGACGCCCGCGTCGACCGCGAGATGGGCGTTGTCGACCTTGATGCCGCCGTCGATCTCGATCTCGACCGGTAGCGCGCGCTCGTCGATCGCGGCGCGCGCGGCGCGTACCTTCTCGAGCACCTCGGGGATGAACGGCTGACCGCCGAACCCGGTGTGCACGCTCATCACCAACAGTAGATCGATGTCGGCGAGGTACGGCTCGACGGCCTGGAAGGGCGTCTCGGGCTCGAACGACAGACCGACACGCATACCCAGCGCGCGGATCTCGTCGAACAGCAGCCGTGGGTCACCGAGCTCGATGTGGATCGTGCAGCCGTCGGCGCCCGCGTCGGCGAAAGCAGCGAGCAGCACCCCCGGATTGTCGACCATGAGATGGCAGTCGAGGAAGAGGTCGGTGTGCTTCCGCAGCGACTTCACGACGGGCGGGCCGATCGTGAGGTTCGGAACGTAGTGACCGTCCATGCAATCGACATGGAGCAGGTCGGCGACCGACGCGACGCGCTCGACGTCGGCCGCGAGAATCGCGAAATCGGCGGCCAGGATCGAGGGTGCGACCTTCATCGCCGGAGGCTACGTCACGGGCGACCAACGGCGGCCACCGGTTGCAGGCGCGGGTGTGGCGGCCGACGTCGCCGTCGGGGACTCGGTCGCGGGATCCGACGCGGAGGCAGCAGCAGAAGAGGTCGGAGCCGTCGACCCGCGCGTCAGGCTCAGCACGAACATCCCGTCGGTGTGCGCGTCGGCGGGCAGGAGGATCGCGCCACGACCGTGCGGCCGCCACGGCGACTCCGGCGCCGGCTCGGCGACGAACTCCGGAAGATTCGCTCGCGCCCACTCGTCGACGTCGACCGTCTCCTCCTTCGACAGGGTGCAGACCGCGTACACGAGCCGACCGCCGGGCTTGACCGCGGCCGCGGCAGCCGCCAGCAGAACCGTCTGCAGCGCCGCGAGGTCGCGCACGTCTCCCGGCAGCACGCGCCAGCGCGCGTCCGGTCGCCGGCGGAGAACGCCGAGCCCGCTACACGGCGCGTCGAGCAGGACGCGATCGAACGCGCCGTCGCGCACCGGGGGCCGGCGGCCGTCGGCGACGACGGTGGCGACCGTCTGCCGCACGCCGATCCGCTCCGCGGCGCGCAGGACCGTACGCACTCGACCCGGATGCAAGTCGGCCGCGACGACGAGCCCGTCACCGCCCATACGCTCGGCGGCCGCGGTCGCCTTGCCCCCCGGGGCGGAGGCGAGATCGAGCACGAGGTCGCCCGGTTGCGGGTCGAGGATCGCGACGATGGCCTGGCTTGCCTGGTCCTGAGGTGTGGCCCGACCCTCGACGATCGCGGGCAGCGCGGCGAGATCGCCGGCATGACGCAACAGCAGCGAGCCCGGAACGAGCGTGCCGGGCCGGACGTCGGCCCCGGCGGCGAGCAGCTCGGTCGTCAGCGCCTCGGTCGAGGTCCCCATGGGATTGACCCGCAACGTCACCGGTGGGGGCTCGTTGTCGAGCTCGAGCGTCGCGATCGCGTCGGCCGGGCCGAACTCGTCGACGAACGACCGGACGATCCAATCAGGATGCGACGTCCGCACGCCGATCGCCGTGACGTCGTCGCCGCGCGGTAACGGCCAGGGCGGTCCCGTGCGCGCCAGCGCACGCAACACGCCGTTGACGAAACCGCGGGCGCGCTCGTCGACGACCTCGACCGTCTCGCCGACGGCCGCGTGCGCGGCGACCCCGATCAGCAACTGATATGCACCGAGCCGCAGCGCCGCGCGTACGGGTGGATCGAGCGAGCCGATCGCCCGCTTCGAGACGGCTGACAGCACGACGTCGAGGAGGCGCTGCATCCGGACGGTGCCGTAGACGAGGTCGGTCACGAGCGCGCGGTCGCGAGCCTCGAGGCCCGAGCTTCGCAGCGTCTGCGGTACGAGGATGTGCGCGAACGCACCATCCTCGACGCGGAGCAGGGCCTCGAGCGCGAGCCGGCGCGTCGACGCGGTGGGACGGCTACTCATGCGGGATCGACGCGCACGTCACCCCGCACTCCGGCGCGCCAGGCGGCCGCGCTCATGACGCGCTTGCCTTCGGGTTGCACTTCGTCGAGCGCGAGCACCCCATTCGCCGTTCCGAGCGCGCCGTCGGCGCCGATCGTTCCCGGCTCGCGCGGCTCGGCCGGCGTAGCAATGTCGTGCGCGCGCCAGACCTTCACGCGCCGGTCACCGGCGCGGAACCACGCGCCCGGGCGCGGGTTGCCCGCGCGCACGACCCGCGCCAGCTCGGCCGCGGCGCGGTCGGGATCGAGGCGGAATTCGTCGACGCCGAGCTTCTCCGCGTAAGTGGGCTCCCCGACCTGCGGTTCGGGAACCGCGTTCGGGACGGCCGGCAGGTGCGTGCGCAAAAGCTGGGTGCCCACATCGACGAGGCGCGCGCGGAGCTCACCCGCGGTCTCGAACGGCTCGATCGGCACGCGGGCGCGTGCGAACACCGGCCCGGTGTCGAGACCGGCTTCGATCCTCATGAGGTCGACGCCCGTCTCGCGGTCACCGGCGAGGATCGCCCGCTCGACTGGCGCGGCGCCCCGCCAGCGGGGCAGGAGCGAGAAGTGCAGGTTCACGAAGCCGTGCGGCAGCGTCTCGAGCAACGAGACCGGGAGCAGCTGGCCGAAGGCAACGACGACACCCAGCTCCGCCCCGCTCGCGGCCACGTCGTCGACGACTTCTCGGGCCTTCTCCGGTGTGCGCACCGACAGGCCGAGGTCGAGCGCGGCGCGCTTCACGGGCGACGGGTCGGCACCCGCACCCCGCGTGCGCCGGCGGTCGGGTTGGGTGATGACGAGCGCGACATCATGTCCTTCGTCGACGAGCGCCTGCAGGGGTGGGACCGCGTCGACGGGCGTACCGAGGTAGACGATCCGCACGAGTCGACGTTACGCGTCAGAGCGCGTGCGTTCGTCCGCCCGGCGTCCGCACACCCATGCCCTGCTCGCGCAGCTCCCGCATCGCGAGCTTGCGCTGGTCGGCGTCGAGCCGGTCGAGCATGAGCACACCGTCGAGATGGTCGATCTCGTGCAGGAAGATCCGGCCGAGGAGCTCGTCGCCCTGCATCACGATCTCGTTGCCGTCGAGATCGATCCCCTTCACGGTGACGAGCTTCGGGCGGACGATGTCGAAGGCGAGACCGGGCAGCGACAGGCAGCCTTCCTCGTACTCCCACTCGCCGGTGGCCTCGACGATCTGCGGGTTGAGGAGCACGCGCGGCCCGCTGTCGTCGGGAACCTCGTAGACGAAGAATCGCTTCTGCACACCGACCTGGGGTGCGGCCAGCCCGACTCCCGGCGCTTCGTGCATCGTCTCGTACATGGCGTCGACGAGCTTCACCAGCCCGCCGTCGATGTCGGTGACTTCGGCGGTCTGTCGCTTGAGGACGGGATCCCCGAAGACGCGAATCGTGTGAGTTGCCACGGTGAGCATGGTAGCGGCGCGAGTTCGCGGCTCGGACGGCAGCGAACAGTCCCTTAGACGCGTGGTGGATCGACGACCGCCCGTACTCGTCCGATCGCGCGGCCGGGCGGGAGACCCCGGGCGAGCGCGTTCGCCAGCGCGTCCCAGTCGGGGGCGTGCACCAAGGCGCGACCATCGGCGGGCCCGAACACCTGCACGCCGGTTGCCTGCACGTCGAGCGCGCGCAACGCGTCGACGGTCACGGCGAGCGCGTCGTCGGCGCCCGCCAGTTCGGCGAGCGCGCCGAACGGCGGGTACGCGAGCGTGCGCCGGTACTCGATCTCGGACTCGGCGACCGCCGCGGGCTCGCCGCGCACCAACGCCTGCACCACGACGTGATCGGGAATGCGGGTCTGAACGAGCAGCAGGGTCTCGTGGCGCGGCCGGCCGGAAAGCAGTTGCGCGCCGCGCGTCAGTAGCCAGTGGGCCTGCGCGGCCGCGCGGTAGCGGGGCGCGAGCAGCTCCTGGTCGAGATCGAGGTAGGCCACGAGTGCCGGCCGGCGCCGCCGCACCGCGGCACGATGGAGTACCGCTTCGGTGCCGACGACGATGTCGGCCTCGGGCACTTCGGCGGTCGCGGTGTCGACCTCGACCACCCGTGCGCCCGGCACCAGCGCTTCGAGCTCCTCTCGCACGCGCGCGACTCCTGCCCTCAGCACGCGCAGCTTCGTCGCGCCGCACTCGGGGCACACGAGCGGCCGCTCGTCGGCGCGGTCCCAGCGCAGCAGGTGCCGACACGTGGCGCACGCGAGCAGCCGGAAGCGACCCCGGCGGTTGAGAACGCACACCGCGAGACCGGCCGAGTGGTGCAGCGCAGTCGCGAGGGTCTCGGAGAACAGTCCCGAACCGGGCGGCTCGTCGCGGCGATCAGCAACCTGCACGCGTGGCCAGCCCGCGATTTCGACGTCGGGCGGGGGCGCGTCGACCAAGTTCGTGCCCCCGGCGGCGACACTCGCTTCGACCGTCGGCGCCGGAGAACACACGGTGAAGGGCGCAGCCGCGCGCTCCGCGCGTTCGAGCAGCACGTCGCGCGCGTGCCAAGTCGGCGAGCGCTCCTCCTGCAGCGCCTCATCCGCGTCGTCGACGACGATCGCGGCGCGCAGGTCGGGGACGGGCGCGAGCGCTGCGATCCGGCCACCGACCACGACGCACTCGCCCGCGGACGCGCGCCGCCATCCGTCGGTGCGCGCGGCGTCGGCCTCGAACGAATGCAACAGCGCCACGGAGCGGCCCTCGCCAGAGAGATACGACGCGAGCGCGCGGGCACGTCCGGCGTCCGCGACGCAGATGATCGTCGATCCCGTCTCGGCGCACAGCGCGGCAACCTGCGCACGCCGATCGAGGAGCGGCGGCTGTCGAACCACGCGCATCGGAGCTGATTGCGCGCTGACGGCCGCGAGACCGGCGAGACGACCGGTCGGCGGCACGTGATTCGGGGCGGACGCGGAGCGCAGGACCGCCACCCGCGGGCCCGACCAGCGCCGCGCGATCCATTCGGTCAGGTCGACCACCTCGGGCGGCGGACCGGCCGAGACCACCGCGAGGACGTCGAGCAGCACCCCGGAACCAGATATCGGCTCGACCGCGTCTTCGACGACCCACCCGCGCACCCGGCGACCGTGCAACGGCACGCGCACGATCGCGCCGACCCGAACCAGCGCGTCGAGCGCGTCGGGAACCGAGTAGTCGAAGGCGCGATCGACCGCGGTGACGTCCGGGAGGACGCGACAGGCTCGAGCCAAGGAGCGCTAGCCGGCCGCCCGGCGCAACTCGTCGGCGTAGGGCGAGACGTTCTCCCAGGTGAAACCGTCGCCTTCGGTGCGACCGAAATGGCCGTAGGCCGCGGTGCGCTTGAAAATCGGGCGGCGCAGGTCGAGCCGCTCGATGATGGCGGCCGGGCGCATGTCGAACACCTCGCGCACCATCGCCTCGAGCTTGTCGGGAGAGATCTCCGACGTGCCGAACGTCTCGACCATGATCGAGACCGGATGCGCGACCCCGATCGCGTACGCGACCTGCGCCTCGCACCGCTTCGCGAGCCCGGCCGCGACGACCGACTTGGCGATCTGGCGCACCGCATACGCGGCCGACCGGTCGACCTTTGTGGGGTCCTTGCCCGAGAACGCCCCGCCGCCATGACGGGCCATCCCGCCATACGTGTCGACAATGATCTTGCGACCGGTGAGCCCGCAGTCGGCGTGCGGGCCGCCGAGCTCGAAGCTCCCCGTGGGGTTCACGAACACCTCGAAGTCGTCGTCGGCGAACTGCGGCGGCAGCGACGGCCGAATGACGTGCTCGATCAACGCGGGCTTCATCTTCTGGTCGATGTTGACGTTCGGCGCGTGCTGCGTGGAGATCAACACGGTCTCGAGCCGGACCGGGACGCCGTCTTGGTACTCGACCGATACCTGCGTCTTGCCGTCGGGCCGCAGGAAGTCGAGGATGCCTTCCTTGCGCACCTGAGTGAGACGCCGAGCGAGCCGGTGCGCGAGCCAGATCGGGATCGGCATGAGGTCTTCGGTGTCGTCGCACGCGTAGCCGAACATCATTCCCTGGTCGCCGGCGCCGACTTCGTCGTACACGTCGCCGGTCCCGACCCGCTGTTCGTACGCCTTGTCGACCCCCATCGCGATGTCGGGCGACTGCTCGTCGATCGATACGATGACGCCGCACGTCTTGCCGTCGATGCCGTACGCGGCGTCGGTATACCCGATCTCACAGATCGTGTCGCGCGCCAGGCGGGCGAAGTCGATGTGCGCCGTGGTGCTGATCTCGCCCGCGACGACGCACAGCCCCGTGGTGACCAACGTCTCGCACGCCACGCGGCCGTAAGGGTCTTCGGTCAGCACCGCGTCGAGCACGCTGTCGCTGATCTGGTCCGACATCTTGTCGGGATGACCCTCGGTCACCGACTCGGACGTGAACGTGTGCCTACTCACGAACTTCACTCCTCCGCCTGTGGCTCGGCGCCACTGTCCGGGCCACCGTTTCGCGCATGCTAGATGGACGGGCCGTCGGCGGGCCCAACCAGCAACCGGACGACCCGTTCGAGCACGAGCCGGGCCAGCTCCTCTTTCGAGATGAGCGCGGTCTCGTCGGCGCTTCCGTCGGCACCCAGCAACCACGCCCGGTTGGTATCGACCTCGAAACCCGCGTCGAGCGCGCTCACGTCGTTCGCGACCATCAGGTCGACCCGCTTGCTCTCGAGCTTGGCCGCCGCGTGCTCTCGCAACCGTTCGGTCTCGGCGGCGAAGCCGACCACCACCTGTCCCGGTCGCTTGGCCCGTCCGAGCGCGGCAAGGATGTCGGTCGTCGGCTCGAGCACGAACTCCGGCACGCCGTCGGCCTTCTTGATCTTCTGCGTCGACGGCGCCTTGGGCCGGAAGTCGGCGACCGCGGCGGCCATGATCAGCACGTCGGCCTGCGCGGAACGGGCCATCACCGCGTCGTGCATCTCTTGCGCGCTGTCGACCCGCACGACCTCGACGCCCGAGGCCGCCGGAAGGTTCGCGGTCGTGACGAGCACGACGTGGGCACCGAGGCGAGCGGCGACGTTCGCGAGCGCGTGACCCATCTTCCCCGACGACCGGTTCCCGAGGTAGCGCACCGGATCGAGCGCCTCGCGCGTGCCGCCCGCGGTCACGACCACAGTGCGGCCCGCGAGGGAGCGGTTCCCCGTGAGGAGCCCGAGCACCGCGTCGGTGATCCGGGCCGGGTCGGCGAGACGCCCCGCGCCGACGTCGCCGCCCGCGAGACGGCCCTCCTCGGGATCGAGCACGTGCACGCCGCGGCGTCGCAACGTTGCGAGGTTGTCCTGCACGGCTGCGTGCTCCCACATCTCGGTGTGCATCGCCGGGCACACGAGGACGGGTGCCCGCGTCGCAAGCAGCGTCGCCGTGAGCAGGTCGTCGGAGATGCCGGCGGCGTACTTGCCGAGCAGCTTCGCGGTCGCGGGCGCGACGACGATCAGATCGGCGTTCTGACCGAGCGTGGTGTGCGGGATCGGGTCGGGGCCGTCGAACAGCGACGTGCGCGCGGGCTCGGACGCGAGCGCCGAGAACGTGAGCGCGCCGACGAATCGCTGTGCGTCGTCGGTGAGTATCGGCGCGACGTGGACGCCGGCGTCAACGAGACGGCGGCACACCTCGACCGCCTTGTAGGCGGCGATCCCGCCGCAGACACCGAGTACTACTCGGGGCATCGGACGCCGGGACTCGCTCGGGCCGGAGCTCGCTCAGGCCGACGCGTCGGGCGGCGAGTCGACGATCTCGACGGGCGCGCCTTCTTCGGCGCCCTCTTCGGGCTCCTCGACACGCTCGTACACGATCTTGTTGGCGGAGATCTCCTCGAGCGCGATCGACAACGGCTTGCGAGACACCGAGGTGACCTGGGGCGGGACGATCCGGCCCAGGCCTTCGCCGAGCTGGTTGTAGTAGTCGTTGATCTCGCGGGCCCGCATCGCGGCGAGCGTGACCAGCGTGAACTTCGAATCGACCTTGCTCATGAGCGTCTCGATCCGAGGCTCCATGAGCGAGGGGCGGCGTTCAGCCATCAGGCTCCTTCAATCTCCGTGAGGAGGGTCTCCGTGAGGAGGGCGGCCGCGGTCGCGCCGGGCTCTCAGGATAGCAGCGACCTCGCGGGTGGCCCGTTCGAGGTCGTCGTTCACCACCACGGCGTCGAAGGCCTCGCCCGCGATCTGCTCCTCGGCCTCAGCCCGGGCGAGCCGGCGCTCGATGGAGGCCTCGGTCTCGCTGCCACGGGATTCGAGCCGCCGGCGCTGCTCCTCTCGGCTCGGCGCCCGGACGAAGACCAGCAGCGCCTCGGGGAGCGCCTGCTTGACCGCCAGCGCGCCCTGCACGTCGACCTCGAGCATGACGTCGTGACCGGCCTCCAGCTCGTCGACGACGTACTGCATCGGCGTGCCCTTCAGGTCGCCGTACACCTCGAACCACTCGAGGAAACCGCCCGCGTCGCGCAGCTGCTCGAATTCGTCGCGGGTCACGAAGTGATAATCGACGCCCTCGCGCTCTCGGGCGCGCCGCGCGCGCGTCGTCCAGGAGACGGACCAGTGCAACGAGGGATCGGCGGCGCGCAGGCGGGCACCGATCGTTCCCTTGCCCGCGCCCGAGGTACCTGCCAGGACGAGCAGGACGCCGCGGTCGGCGCGGTCGGCGCGGTGGGCGTCAGCCGGCAAACTTCTCGAGCAGCGCCCGCCGCTGGTTCGTGCCCAGCCCCCGCAGACGCCGGCTCTCGGAGATCTCGAGCTCCGACATGATGTGACGGGCCCGCACCTTGCCGACTCCGGGCAGCGACTCGAGCACGCTCACGACTTTCAACTTGGCGAGCATGTCGCCTGATTCGTCGCCGCGCTCGGCCGCCTCGAACAGCTCGCGCAAAGTCAGCGAGCCGATCTTGAGCTTGTCCTTGACCTCGGCACGCTGGCGGCGGGCGACGCCTGCCTTCTCGAGCGCGAGTTGACGCTGTTCCGGTGTGAGCGTGGGCGGGTTCGCCATGTTGTTCCTCCGGCGCGTCGGCGTGATGCGATCTCGGATTCGGCACGCGTGAACCGTCCCGAATCGGCAGCGGTGCAGCATAGCGAGACTGTGCCGGGCTGCAACTGGTCGACGGCTTGCACGGCAGGCGTTCTCGCGCTAGTCCCCCTTGAGCGCGGTCGCGACCGCGTCGAACGCCTGCAGCGCGGCCGCACGCGGATTGTCGGCTCGCGTGACCGCACGTCCGATCACGAGAAGGTCTCCGCCGGCGCGCGCGACGCGCTCGGGTGTGCCGACGCGTGCTTGATCGTGATGCGTGCCTTCCGCGAATCGCACACCGGGAACGATTGTGACGAAATCGGGCCGGGCCGCGTGCACGCGCTCGATCTCGTCGACCGAACAGACGACTCCCCCGCAACCGGCTTCGATCGCGCACGCGAGGCGATCGTCGAAGGCGCGCACATCGGGATCGCTCGTCAGCACCGTTACCGCGATCGGGATCGCCCGCGAGTGCCCCGCGTCGCGCGCGCCCTCGGCCAGGCCCTCGACTCCCGCTCGCAACATGTCGACTCCGCCCGCGGCATGGAAGTTCAGGTAGCGCACGCCTTGTCGTCCGAGCACGCGCGCCGCCCGCCCGACCGTGGTCGGTATGTCGTGCAGCTTGATGTCGGCGAAGACGTCGAGATCGAGCGCGCGCATGCGGGCGATCGCTTCGGGACCCGCAGCCGAGTAGAGCTCCAGACCAACCTTGGCGACGCCGAACCAGGGCGCCACCTCCTTGGCGAGTTGTTCGGCGCGGTCGAGGTCGGACAGGTCGAACGCGAGCGCCAGCCGGTTGCGGACGTCCATCAGCAGATACCCCCTCTAAGGCCGCCTATCAGGTCACGCACGTTCGCGACACCGTTGCGCGCACACCACGCGCCGAGCTCGTCGACGATCCGCAACGTCGCGCGGGGGTCGAGGAAGGTCGCGGTTCCCACGCCCACCGCGGAGGCGCCGGCGAGCAGCATCTCGACCGCGTCCTCGCCGGTGACCACGCCTCCGGTGCCGATGATCGGAACACCCGGGTACGCGCGCGACACCTCCCAGACCGCGCGCAATGCAATCGGCTTGATCGGCGGACCCGAGAGCCCACCGCCACCGGCGCCCAGACGCGGCGCGCGCGCCGCGGCATCGACCACGAGACCCATGACCGTGTTCACCAACGTGAGACCGGTAGCCCCCGCGTCGAGCGCGGCTCCGGCGATCTCGACCAGGTCGGTGACGTTCGGCGACAGCTTCGCGAACACCGGTGCCGCGCCACCGAGCGCGTCGACAACTGCGTGCGTGGCTGCCCGGGTCGTCTCCGGCGCGTGCGCGAACACCTCGGCGCGCGCTTCCACGTTCGGACACGAGAGGTTGATCTCGATCGCGACGACGCTGTGCGCGACCGTCTTCAGCGCCCGCGCCGCGCCTTCGTAGTCGGCGACGGTGCGACCCCAGATCGACGCGATCACGCGCGCACCGCTCGCCTCGAGCGCGGGCAGGTCGCGCGCGATCCACGCGTCGACACCGGGCCCGGGTAGGCCGACCGAATTGATCATCCCTCCACCCGGCGCCTCGGCGACGCGCAGGGGCGGGTTGCCTTCCGACGAGAAGACCGCGACCGACTTCGCCGTCACCGCGCCGATGCCCGTCGGGTCGCACAGCGCGGCGACCTCGGCTCCGTGCCCGAAGGTCCCGGACGCGGCCACGATCGGGTTCGCCAACGTCACCGGTCCGAGCGTGACGCCGAGGTCGACGCCGGACGGGCGCGCCCGCTTCCTCATGGCCTCGTCACACCTCGAGCCGGAGTTGGCCGTCGGCGTGGTACTCCTGCAAGGAGCGCACCTCGGCGTCGCGCTGTGCTTCCTCGGTGATGCCCGCGGCGGCCGCGAGCGCCGCCGCCACGGTCGTGATGCAGGCCACCCCGTGGACGATCGCGGCCCGGCGAATGTGCATCCCGTCCGTCCGCGGTCCGCGCCCGCGCGGCGTGTTGATCACGAGATCGACCTTGCCCGACGAGATGAGCTCGACCGCGTCGACACCGACGTCCTCCCCCACCTTGGCGACGATCGTGTCGACCCGGATCCCGTTGTTCTCGAGGTGGCGCGCCGTGGCCGCGGTCGCGGCGATCGAGAAACCGAGCTCGAAGAACCGCAGAGCCGCAACCGTCCCCGCGTCCTTGTCGCGGTCGGCGAGCGAGAGGAACACCGTGCCGTTGTGCGGAAGCTTGTTGCCCGCGCCGGCCTGGCTCTTGGCGAACGCCATTCCGAAGGTGCGGTCGATGCCCATGACCTCGCCGGTCGAGCGCATCTCCGGCCCGAGGATCGTGTCGACCTCCGGAAAGCGGTTGAACGGGAGCACCGCTTCTTTCACCGCGACGTGGCGGCCCGCGGCGGGCGGGCGGAGCAGTCCTTCGGCCGATAGCTCGTCGAACGTCGCACCGAGCATGACGCGTGCCGCGATCTTGGCGAGCGGAACTCCAGTGGCCTTGCTGACGAACGGCACCGTGCGACTCGCCCGCGGGTTCGCCTCGATCACATAGACGCGCCGATCCTTCACCGCGAACTGCACGTTGAGGAGTCCGACGACCTGGAGCTCGTCGGCCAGCGCGCGCGTGTATTGCTCGATGGTGCGCACGACCTCGGCCAAGAGCGTGGGCGGCGGGATCGCGCACGCGGAGTCGCCGGAGTGCACACCGGCTTCCTCGGTGTGCTCCATCACACCGCCGATGACGCAGGCGCCGGTCCGATCGCGCAGCGCGTCGACATCGACCTCGGTCGCGTCCTCCAAGAACCGGTCGATGAGCGCCGGCCGCTCCGCCGACAAGCCGCCCTCGCGCCCGAGTGAGCCCGAGTGCGCGAGCTCGGCCATCGCGCGGCGGACGTCGGTGTCGTCGTAGACGATCTGCATCGCCCGCCCGCCGAGCACGTACGACGGGCGGACCAACACCGGATAGCCGATCGAGTTCGCGACCGCGACCGCGTCGTCGGCGTTGGTGGCCATCGCGCCATCCGGCTGCGGAATGTCGAGCCGGTCGCAGAGCGCGTTGAACTGCTCGCGGTCCTCGGCCGCGTCGATCGACGCCGGCGAGGTGCCGAGCACCGGTATGCCGCTGCGCTCCAGATCATGCGCGAGCTTCAGGGGAGTCTGACCACCCAAGCTCACGATGACGCCCCGAACGTCGCCCGCCTCCTGCAACCGTTCGCAGACGTTCAGCACGTCCTCGCTCGTCAGCGGCTCGAAGAAGAGCCGATCGCTGGTGTCGTAGTCGGTCGAGACCGTCTCCGGATTGCAGTTGACCATCACCGTCTCGTATCCCGCGTCGCGCAAGGCGAACGCGGCGTGCACGCAGCAATAGTCGAACTCGACGCCCTGACCGATGCGATTCGGGCCGCTGCCGAGAATGATCACCGCGGGTTTGGTGAGCGGCGCGATCTCGTCCTCGTCCTCGTAGGTGCTGTAGTGATACGGCGTGAACGCGGCGAACTCGGCCGCGCACGTGTCGACGGTCTTGTAGGTGACGCGCACGCCCACCGCGATCCGTTGCGCACGTACATCGGCTTCCGTGGCGTTCCAGAGGTACGCGAGCTGACCGTCGGAAAACCCAAGACGCTTCGCGCGCCGCCAATCGGCACGGGTAGCGCGCTCGAGCCCGAGCTGAGCGAGCCGGTCGCGTTCCTCGACGATCTGCAGGATCTGGTCGAGGAACCACGGATCGATCCCGGTGACCTCGTGGAGGCGTTCGATCGAGGCGAACCGACGGAGCGCGGCCTCCACCTGGAAGATGCGGTCGGGAGTGGGAACCGCGGCCGCGAGCACGAGCTCTTCGTCGGAGAAGGCGTCGAGCTCTCGTTCGGCCGGATCGCAATTGATCCCACGCCGCCCGGTTTCGAGCGATCGCACCGCCTTCTGCAACGACTCGCAGAAGGTGCGACCGATGGCCATGACCTCACCGACCGACTGCATCTGCGTTCCGAGCACCGGGTTCGAGCCGGGCAGCTTCTCGAACGCCCAGCGCGGGAACTTCGTGACGACGTAGTCGATCGTGGGTTCGAAGCTGGCGGGCGTCTCCCGGGTGATGTCGTTCTGTATCTCGTCGAGGCGATATCCGACCGCGAGCTTGGCGGCGATCTTCGCGATCGGAAAGCCGGTGGCCTTGCTCGCGAGCGCGGAGCTGCGCGAGACGCGCGGGTTCATCTCGATGATCACCTGGTCGCCCGTCTGCGGGTTGACCGCGAACTGGACGTTCGAGCCGCCCGTTTCCACCCCGATGCGCCGGATACACGCGAACGCGGCATCGCGCATGAGCTGGTAGTCGACGTCGGTGAGCGTCTGCGCCGGCGCGACGGTGATCGACTCACCGGTGTGCACGCCCATCGGNNTTCTCGATCGAGCAGATGACGACGACGTTGTCGGCGTGGTCGCGCATGACCTCGAGCTCGTATTCCTTCCAGCCTGCGATGCTGCGCTCGATCAGGATCTCCGAGATCGGGCTCGCGGCCAGGCCGCGCTCGGCGACACGTTTCATCTCGTCGCGGTCGTGCGCGATCCCGGTGCCACCGCCGCCGAGAATGAAAGCCGGACGCACGATGACGGGATAGCCGACCTCGTCGGCGACCCGGAGCGCTTCGTCGATCGCGTAGGCGATGCCCGACGGCGGCACGGCCAGACCGATCTCGGTCATCGCGACCTTGAACCGTTGACGGTCCTCGGCCGCCCGGATCGCTTCCACGTTCGCACCGATCATCTCGACCTTGTACGTCTCGAGCACGCCCGCCTCGTCCAGCGCGATCGCGAGGTTGAGGCCGGTCTGGCCACCGAGCGTCGGCAGCAGCGCGTCGGGCCGCTCCTTGGCGATGATGCGCTCGAGAGTGGGCACGTCGAGCGGTTCGATATAGGTCGCGTCGGCGAACTCGGGATCGGTCATGATCGTCGCGGGGTTGGAGTTCACGAGCACGACGCGGTAGCCCTCTTCGCGCAGTACCCGGCATGCCTGCGTGCCCGAGTAGTCGAACTCGCACGCCTGGCCGATGACGATCGGGCCGCTGCCGATGAGGAGGATGGTCTCGAGGTCGTCCCTACGAGGCATTGTCGTACCAGACGCACATGTTCAGCTCGCCCTCATGAGTTGCGTGAACTCCTCGAAGAGATAGCGCGCGTCGTGGGGACCCGGACCCGCCTCGGGGTGGTACTGCACGCTGAAAGCGCGGAGTTCCTCGCTGCCCACGCCCTCGACATCACTGTCGTTCAGGTTCAGGTGCGTGACGACGCTTCCTTCCGGCAGCGTTGCCGCGTCGACTGCGTAGTTGTGGTTCTGGCTCGTGATCTCGACCCGGCCGGTCGACAGGTGCCGCACCGGGTGGTTGCCACCGTGGTGGCCGAACCGCAGCTTGAAGGTCTGCGCGCCGAGGGCGAGGCTCATGATCTGGTGTCCGAGACAGATGCCGAACACGGGCACGTTGCCGAGTAGTTCCGCCACACTCGCCCGCGCCGCGGTGACCGCGGCCGGGTCGCCGGGACCGTTCGAGAGGAACACGCCGTCGGGCGCGCGGGCCAGGACATCGGCGCCGCTCGTCCCGGCCGGCACCACCTCGACCTGGCAGCCGGCGCCGACGAGCTGATCGAGAATCGAACGCTTGATCCCGAAGTCGTACGCGACGACGAACAGGCTCGCGTCGTCGGGCCCGACCATGTAGGGCTGAGCGGTAGTGACCACCGACGCGAGGTCGCGACCGTCGGTACCGCCGTCGGCCAGCGCGGCCGCAAGCAGCGTGTCGCGATCGGCGGTTCCGAATGCTCCCGGCATCGCACCGGCGTGACGGATGTGACGGGTCAGGCGACGCGTGTCGATACCCGAGATGCCGGCGACCTCGTGGCGATGCAGGAAACCGTCGAGATCGTCGGTCGCCCGCCAGCTCGACGGCCGGCGCGCGAGATCGCGGACGATCACGCCTCGACACCGCGGCGCGGAGGCCTCGTCGTCGCGTGGGTTGACGCCGTAGTTGCCGATGTGCGGATAGGTGAACGTGATGATCTGCCCGGCGTAGGACGGATCGGTCACGATCTCCTGGTAGCCCGCGAGCGCGGTGTTGAAGACGACCTCACCCGTCGCCACGCCGTCGTCCGGCCGGTGCCCGACCGCAAACCCCTCGAACGTCTCGCCGTCGGCGAGCACCAACAACGCTTCCGTCACTCGACTCCCACCTCCACCCCCAACTGTTGGGTGACTTTCGGTACGCCACGCGCCGGTTTTCCCACCAACTGTTGGGTGACTCTTGTCATCTTGTGGGCTCGTGGTCGCGGACTGTGGGGACGCCGGCGTAGATGGTGTGCCGGACCTTGCCGGTGAGCTTCCATCCGTCCCAGGGAGAGTTGCGCGACTTGCTGGCGAGCCGCGCGCCGTCGACCGACCAGCTGTGCGCGGGGTCGATCACGCACAGGTTGGCCGGGCGTCCGGCAACGATCGGCCCGCCGTGACCTTCCGCGTCGAGGCCGACGACGCGGGCCGGCTGCCACGACAAAGCGCCGATCGCCTGCGCGAGCGTGAGGATCCCGGGCTCGACGAGCGTGGTCAGCACGACGGCCAGCGCCGTCTCCACCCCGAGCATGCCCGGCGGCGCTTCCTCGAAGGGCACGTCCTTGCTCTCGGGCGTGTGCGGCGCGTGGTCGGTCGCGATCGCGTCGATCGTCCCGTCGAGCAACGCGGCGCGCAACGCGTCGACGTCGGCCTGCTCCCGCAACGGCGGGTTCATCTTGAACGCGGGGTCGAAGTGCGCGCACGCCTCGTCGGTGAGCACGAGATGCTGAGGCGTGCACTCGGCGGTCACGCGCACCCCATCGGCCTTGGCGGCACGCACGAGCGCGGCGGACTCCGCGCACGACAGATGCAGCACATGGTAACGGCCGCCCGTTCGCTTCGCGAGCTGCAGGTCGCGCGCCACGATGGTCGACTCCGCAACTGCGGGACGGCCCGGGATGCCCAACCGCGCCGACCACGCGCCTTCGTGCATGTGACCGCCGCGCACGAGCGCGGGATCTTCCGCATGTTGCGCGAGCACCGCACCCGGGAGCGCGGCCGCGTACTCGAACGCGTGCCGCATCACGAGCGCGTCGGCCACGCAATCGCCGTCGTCGGTGAACACGCGCACGCCGAGGTCGTACAGCTCGCCGAGCGGCGCGAGCTCCTCTCCGCGCCGGCCCTTCGTGATGCAACCAGCGGGACGCACGTCGCACAAGCCCACGACGCGGGCGCGGTCAAGCACCGATTGCACGACGGCCGCATCGTCGATCGGCGGATCCGTGTTGGGCATGCAGACGACCGCCGTGCAGCCGCCGAGGGCAGCCGCGCGCGACCCGGTCTCGATCGTCTCGCTGTCTTCGCGACCCGGCTCCCGAAAGTGCACCTGGATGTCGACGAGTCCCGGCGCGACCACGCAGCCGGCCGCGTCGAGCACCGTCGCGCCGGCCGACGGCGCCAGCGCGGGGCCGACCTCGACGATCGTCCCGTCGACGACCCGTACGTCGGCCACGCGCTCGCCGGTGGCGTCGATCACCCGCCCACCCTGAACGAACACTTCACCGTTAGACATCTCGTCCCTGGACATCTCGTCCCTAGACATCTGGTCCCTAGACAATGGGCCCTCCGGATCCGAGCAGCGACCACAGCACGGCCATGCGGACGGCGACGCCGTTACCGACCTGTTCGGTGACCAGCGAGCGCGCAGAGTCGGCGACCTCGCCCGCGATCTCGATCCCCCGGTTCATCGGGCCGGGATGCATCACGAGCGTGTCGGGCTTGCACCTCGCCGCGCGCTCGACGGTGAGACCCCAGCGCGCGGCGTACTCGCGCAGCGACGGGAACAGCGCCTGGCCGATCCGCTCGCGCTGGATGCGCAGCAGGTACACGACGTCGACGTCGGGGAGCACGTGGTCGAGGTCGGGCGTCACCGCGACCGGCCATCCGTCGAGCCGCTCGGGCATGAGTGTCGGCGGACCGACGAGTGTGAGCTCGCACCCGAGTGCGTGGAACGCCATCACGTTGCTGCGGGCGACGCGCGAGTGCCGGACGTCGCCGACGATCGCGATCCGACAGCCGTCGAGCGAAGGACCGCGATGGCGCCGCAGCGTGAACGCGTCGAGCAGGGCTTGCGTGGGGTGCTCGTGACACCCGTCGCCGGCGTTGATCACGCGGGCGGAGGTCCAGGAGGCGACGCGGTGCGGGGCACCGGCCGCGGGGTGGCGCACGACGATGGAGTCGACGCCCATCGCGTCGATCGTCTGAACGGTGTCGAGCAGGCTCTCACCCTTGTTCACCGACGAGGTCGACACCGAGAAGGTCATCGTGTCGGCGGAAAGCCGCTTCGCCGCGGTCTCGAACGACAAGCGCGTGCGCGTCGAGTCTTCGTAGAACAACGACACCACCGTCTTGCCCCGCAGCGCGGGAACCTTCGGAATATCGCGTTGCGTCACCTCGAGGAAGGAGTCGGTCAGGTCGAGCATCGACTCGATTCCGGCGCGCCCGCCGAGATCGTCGACCGAAAGCAGGTGCTCCATCATCGGTCTCGATCCTCCCGCTCGGGCACACCCCAGAGGTCGACGCCGTCGTCGCCGTCGACCTCGGCGAGTCGTACGCGTACGTCCTCGCTGGACCTCGTGGGAAGGTTCTTGCCGACGTAGTCGGCGCGCAACGGAAGTTCGCGATGACCGCGATCGACGAGCACCGCAAGCTGCACCGCGCGCGGCCGGCCGAGCTCGAGCAGCGCGTCGAGCGCGGCCCGGGCGGTGCGGCCGGTGAACAGCACGTCGTCGACGAGTACCACGACCTTGCCCGAGACGTCGGGGACTTCCGTCGGCCCGAGCGGGGCGACCGGGCGCAGCCCGATGTCGTCGCGGTAGAACGCGACGTCGAGCGCGCCTAATGCCGGCTCGACCGCCTCGAAGGACGCGATCGCCGACGCGAGACGCCGGGCCAGCGCAACCCCGCGGGTGTAGAGACCGACGAGGACGACATCGTCGGCGCCGTGGTTGCGTTCGACGATCTCATGCGCGATCCGGGTCAGCGCGCGGCGGAGATCGACGGCATCGAAGACGTGCGTCCGGAGGACCGCACCCGCATCGCCGGCGCCCGCATCTTCAACTGCGCCGGCAACTTCTCGACCGCTGCTGTCGCGCGCGTTGCTTTCGCCGGCCTGCTGAGGCGACATCGCCTGCTCCTCCGTAGGGACCTCACAGGATCCCCTTGACGGTCACAGCGAGGTTAGCACCGCGTCGGCGACGGCTCGATCCTCTTCGGGCGCTCCGCTCGCCGCGTACAACGCCGCGTCGAGCGTGTCGCCGACCGCGACAAGGCGCTCGTCACCGAGTCGCTCGGCGAGCGCGCGGGCGTACTCCCGAGGGGTCTCCGCGGGGGCGCGGGCCCGGCCCGCCTTGCGCCCGGCGCGCTCCAGCCGGTGCAGGGCGCCGGCACTCCACGACGCGCGCCGGTCCTGGCGCCGGCGGCGCGCGGCGACGACATGCGGCGTCGCCGCCACGAGCAGGACGACCAGCATGGCGGCGATCGCGAGCGGCACCGCGTTGCGCCGGGCGACCGTCAACCAGGAACCGCCGGACGGCGAGTTCCCGACGAGCGGTACGGACGCAGTGGGATCGAAGCCCTGCCAGCCAATGCCCGGGAAGTAGATCTCGGCCCACGCGTGCGCATCACGCTCGCGCACGACGAACCGGCCGGTGAGCGCGTCGGGGGTTCCGGGAACGAACCCAGTCACGAGCCGGGCGGGTATTCCGGCGCTGCGCGCGAGGACCACGAGACTGCTCGCGATCTGCTCGCACCACCCGACACGACTGCGGAACAAGAAGTCGTCGACGACGTCTTTGGTGCCTCGCGGCGACAACGGCGCGCTCAACGAGTACTTCGTGTTCGCGCCGAGCCAACCCTCGATCGCGCGCACCTTGTCTAACGTCGTCACCGCGCCGGTCGTGATCTGGCGCGCGAGTTCGGCGACGCGAGGAGTGGTCGCGGGTGGCTGCGCGTATTCCTCGGTGATCGGGGTGGGAATCGGTGTCGCGTCGGCCGCGCGCAGCTTCGCCTCGGTCACGGGCATCGCGCGGCTGTAGACGGTGTACACCGCGCCCTTGCCGAACCCGGACGACGACCCCGCAACTCTCAGGGTTCCGTCGGGGCTGCGGATGAGGAGCTTGTCGGTCTCCACGAGCCGGGCGCTGGGAGCTGCGAAGACGACCTCGGAAAATGCGGCCTCGACGTGGAAGGTCTGGCGGAACTCCACGCCGCTGCGCGCGCCCTCGTCGTAGAGCTCCGGTGCGACCTGTACCTTCGTGCGATCGTGTCCGAGGATCTCCAACTGGTCGCGGAAGCTGCTCGACCAACTCGAACCCTGGTAGACGTCGAACGTCGAGCCGCGCCAGAAGTCGGCACGCGACGCGTCGACGGTGAACACGACCGCAGCGGAGAGCCGGGGTCGCGTGGTCAGCGAGAGGTCTCCGCTCGAGTGCAACGACGACGGTGCGCCGGCGCTGTTCGCCTCGCTCGGATCGAGTCCCGGCCAGACGTGGCGACCGAGCCGGTCGGTCACGGTCGGCACGAACGCCACCGCCGCGACGACGACCACCACCGCGATCACGCCCCCGACGCGCGCAGTCTCCGCGAACCGGTTCGCCAGCGGTGCCCCACCCTCGAGCGCCGGAACCGTCTCGGCATCGGCCCGATCGACGAGTACGAGCGTGAGCATCGTGGCCCCGGCCCACAGCACGAGCAACCAGCTCCGATCGTTCCCCGCGAACGACGCATGTCGAAGCGCGGCGAGACCACCGAGACCGAGGAGCGCGACGGTCGCCCGGCGGGTCGGAATCGACGGGAGCGCGAGGACGCCGAGCACTGCCGCGAGCGCGCCGCCCATCGCGCCGACGATCCACGGCAAGCCCGCGTGCTCGGCCGCGATGCCGCCGACCGATCCGAGCGCGAGCATCGCCGGGATGGCGACGACCCGGAATGCCGGCGCGACGTGTTGACGGCGGGTCGAGGAACCGGAGGACGCGCCCACCTTCCGAGTCACGCGTGCACCACTCGCGTCGGCCAACGCGCCGGAGGCTCGGCCGGCGCACCGGACCCGGCGCGGGCGAGCCGGCGTCCGAGACCGCGCGCGTCGGTGACCGTCTCGCCCACCGGAAGTCCGTCCTCGAACGTGCCGCACCAGACGACCCCGCCCGCCGCGAGCGTCGCCGTGCCGATTCCGGCGGCCAGGCTCGCCGCGACCTCCGGGGCGCCGCCGCGCAGGTCGACCACGATCGCGATCCCGAGCGCCGGAGGGGGCTCCTGCTCGCGTACCACGATCTCTCCCCGGCGCGCGCTCGTCGGCCAGTGGACAAGCCGCGCCGGATCTCCGGGCGAGTACGGACGCACGGTGCGCACCGTGTCGCCCCCGCCGGGCACGAGGAGCGTCGACCCGCTCGAAACGCGCTCGTCCGGCACCGGTTGCAACACCGCGGGCGCAACGCTGGGTCGCGGTGCCACGACGATGGGCGCCGGGAGCGTGATCCGCACGGTGCGCGTGCGTACGAAAACCCCTAGTGGAGCGGACGTCCGCAGCTGGACTCGCACCGAGCGGAACACGCCGCGCCGCGCGGCCGCGTGCGGGAGCCGTCCGTCGGCCGGTGCCGCGGTACGACACCACATACCCGGCGGATCGAGCGCACGCACGTCGAGCCGCGATGCACGTCCCGTGATTCCGATCCGCAACTCGACGGCGTCGCCGACGGTCGCGTCGGTCGGCGCGACCACAGCGACCTGCAGGCGCGCAAGCGACCAGATGGGCCACACGATCCCGACGACGAACAACGTGAAGGCGAACCCCCCGACCGCCACGACCGCCTCTTGACCGGTCGCCGCGCCCGCGGCCACACCGTACGCGCCGAGGGTGAACAGGACGATCGAGGTCAGCGTGAGGTCGCCCGGACCCTGGTGACCCGGTCCGCCGCCGCGCAGCGCGGCGCCCGGCCCTCGACCCTCCGGACCGGCGCGGCCGGTCGTCGTTTCCGAGGCAGTGGACGTGCTCACGCGCGCGGGGCGGCGACGCGTTCCACGATCTCGGTGATCACGCGCGCACCTGCGGCCACGTCGACTCCGCTCGCGAGCACGATGCGGTGCGCGAGCGACGCAGACGCGACCGCCTTCACGTCGTCGGGCGACACGAAGTCGCGCCCCGTTACGGTGGCGTGCGCCTGTGAGGCGTGCAGGAGGCTGAGGCTCGCACGCGGTGACGCGCCGAGCGCGACACCGGGGTGGTTCCTCGTCGCGTCGGCGACGTCGAGCACGTAGTCGAGTACCGAATGGGCGCAGTGGACGTGGCGTACCGCGGCCATCGCGTCGGCAAGCTCCGCCGGCGTCGTGACCGGTTCGATGTCGTCCAGCGCTTCGACACCACCGTCGCCGCCCAGGATCTGGCGTTCGGCTTCGCGTCCGGGGCGCCCGATGGTGCACACCATCGCGAACCGATCGAGCTGACTGTCGGGCAGCGGGAACGTGCCGGCGTGACCGAAGGGATTCTCGGTGGCGACGAGAAAGAAGGGCACGGGTAACGGATGCGTCAGCCCGTCGACGGTGACCTGATGCTCTTCCATCGGTTCGAGCAGCGCGGCCTGAGTGCGGGGCGAGGCCCGGTTCACCTCGTCGACGAGGACGACGTTCGCGAAGACGGGCCCGGCCCGGAACTCCCAGTCGCCGGTGGCCGGGCTATAGACCGACGTACCGGTGACATCGGCGGGGAGCAGGTCGGGGGTGCACTGGACCCGCCCGAAGCGCCCGCCGATCGCGTTCGCCAACGCCTTCGCCAGCAGGGTCTTGCCCGTGCCGGGCACGCCTTCGACCAGGAGATGACCGCCCGAGAGCAATGCGACGACTGCGAGCCCCACGACGTCGTCGGCGCCGCGCATCGCCCGGGAGACCGCGTTGAACACGTCGACGGCCACGGTTCGAGGGTCGCGCGGTTCGTCGACGGGCGAAGTCGGCAACTGCATATCGCTGCCCAGGGTAGGCCACGGCGACAAGCGCTCAGAACGGCGCCGAGGACCGACCGGTCTCAGGTGCCTCCGTGGTCGGGCCTGTTGCCGGAGTCGTCTCCAGTTACGTTGCCTACGTCGTCGGATCCGGCCTCGCCGATCTCGCCGAGCATCAAGGTGACGAGCTCGAAATGCAGTTGCGTCAGCCAGGCGTACAGCACGCCGTACTCGAAGCGAGGGTCGTCGCGTGCGTACTCGGTGTCGGTGTCCTCGCTGACCCCGAGCGCGGTGCCGATCACCAGCCGGGCGTCGTTCACCGCGGTCAACCACTGCATCTCCTCCTCGGGCCGCAGCTCCACCTCGATCAGACCCCGCCTGTTGGGCGTCGCCGCGTCGAGACCGCCGACGACGGCGTCGAGCGCGGCGGAGCGCGAGCGGACGAGGTCGTCGTGCACCAGCGCGTCGTACTCGCCCTGGGCCTTCTCCTCGGTCGGATCGAGGTACGCACGCGGGTAGAGGCGGTCGCGGACCTCGCCGTCGGGAGGCTCCTCGACGATTGTCATCATGTCGCGCGCCGTCATGACGAGCAGCTCGACCTCAGCCGCGTACAACGTGACCACGAGCGTTCCGTCTCGCGCCCGCTTGAAGGTGCGCCGAGCCATTCAGTCGTCCTTCTGCATCGTCGCCCACAGACCAAAGCCGTGGAGACGGGCGACATCGGCCTCGCACTTCTCGCGCGCGCCGCTCGCGACGACGGCCCGCCCCTCGAAATGCACCTGGTTGGTCAACCGGCTCGCCTTGGCGCGTGAGTAGCCGAAGAGCTTCTGGAACACGAAGATGACATAGGCGAAGGTGTTGACGGGATCGTTCCACACGATGACGACCCACGGAACACCGGGGCGAGCGTCCTCGCGGCCGAGGAGCTCCTCGACGGTGTCGGGGACCGTGATCTCCTGGATGTCGGGAGCGCTCATCACTCCTGCCTGTCGACGTCCTCTGGACGAACGTCCTCGGCGATACGCGCGAGCAGGCCGTTGACAAAACGCCCCGAATCCTTCGTGGAATACTGCTTCGCGAGCTCGACCGCTTCGGTGATGATCGCGCCCGTCGGAGTTTCGCCCACCCACGCGAGCTCGTACGTGCCGAGGCGGAGCAACGCGCGATCGATCACGGGCATGCGCTCGAGCGACCAGTGCTCCGAGAACTTGCGGATGAGCGCATCGATCTCGTCGCGGTGATCGTCGGCGCCCAGCACGATGCGGCGCGCGTACTCATCGGGCTCGACGGGCAGCTCGGCGAGCAGTTCGACCGCGCTCAAACCGCGCAGCTCACTCTCGTACGCGAGACCCAGTGCCCGTTCCCGCGCAGCACGGCGCGTCGCCACCGGTGTCTCCTCTCTGTTCGCTCAGGAGCGGGACAGATACTCGCCGGAACGCGTGTCGACCTTGACGCGATCACCGACATTGACGAAGAGCGGCACCTGCAGGACGAGACCGGTCTCCAGCGTTGCAGCCTTACGTGCGCCGGACACCCGGTCGCCCTGCATGCCCGGTTCGGTCTCGGTGACGACGAGCTCGACCGACGCGGGAAGGTCGATGCCGATGACCTCGTCCTCGTACGTGGGCAGAACGGCCGTGTCGCCTTCCTTCAGATAGTTGACGGCGTTGCCGACGCTCTCGGACGTCACGTGGAGCTGCTCGTACGTCTCGTTGTCCATGAAGACGTAGTCGCCGCTCTCGCGATAGAGGAACTGCATCTCGCGTTTGTCGATCACCGCGAGCTTGACCTTCTCGTCGGCTCGGAAAGTGCGGTCGAGCACGGCGCCGCTGCGCACGTTCTTGAGCTTCGTGCGTACGAACGCGCCGCCCTTGCCCGGCTTGACGTGCTGGAACTCGACGACCGACATCAGCCCTTCCGGAAGGTTGAGGGCCATGCCGTTCTTCAAGTCGTTCGTCGAGATGCTCACAACACGAGATCCTTGGGGGTCAGGGTGAGGGGTTCGGCGCCCGTCGCGCCGACGACGAGGGTGTCCTCGATGCGCACCCCCCCGATGCCGGGGAGGTAGACGCCCGGCTCGACGGTGACGACGTCGTTGAGGAGCAAGGTATCACCGGCACTCGAAGCGACCCGCGGAGCCTCGTGGATCTCGAGGCCCACACCGTGGCCCGTCGAGTGCGAGAACGCGTCGGCCCAGCCCGCGTCGGCGATGACGTCGCGCGCCGCCCGATCGACCGCCGCGCATGCCACCTCGGCGGCTACGGCAGCGCGTCCCAGCTGCTGACTCTGCAAGACCACGTCGTAGAGATGCCGTGCATCCGGGCCGGGATCGCCGACCGAGACCGTCCGCGTCATGTCGGAGCAGTAGCCCTCGACGATGCAACCGAAGTCGCACACGATGAGCTCGTTGCGCTCGATCACGCGGTCGCCCGGCACGTGGTGCGGCTTCGAGCCGTTCGGTCCCGACGCAACGATCGGATTGAAGCTGTTGCCGCTCGCGCCGCGCTCGCGCATCGCGAACTCGAGCGCGATCGCGAATTCGCGCTCGGTCGGCCGTTCGGCGAGCATCGGCAGCAACGCCTGGAACGCGTCGTCGGCGATGGCGCACGCGCGCCGGATCCGATCGATCTCGCCCGCGTCCTTGACCCGGCGCAGCATCTCGACCAGCTCGCCCGCGGGCACGATCTCGACTCCCGAGAACGCGGTGGTGTATTCGATCAGTTGCGCCCAGGTGACGCTGTGCTGCTCGAGTCCGAGCCGTGAGCCGGGCGGGACTGCGTTCACGAGGAGCTCCCGCTGCGTCGCCCCGGTGAGCCCGATCTCGATCTGCGCCTGCGCGCCCGCGGCGGCGAGCTCCTCGTGCGCACGTTGCGTGTAGCGACCATCGGTGACCAAGCGCGCGCCGTCGCTCGTGACGAGAAGGACGCCGGCCGAGCCGGTGAACCCGGTGAGGTACCGCACGTTCGCGAGCTTCGAAACGAGGAGCGCGTCGATCGGCGCGTCGGCGAGACGTTCTCGCAACCGGCCGAGACGCGAGCCGACGTCGAGAGCCGCGAGCGGTGCAGTCGAGACGCTCACGCCCGCTCCTCCAACAACGTCGCGGCCGCCTCGACGGCAAGGCGGTACCCGGCGGCTCTGAGCCCGGCGATCGTGCCGTCGACCACCGGCGAGATCACCGAATGACGGCGCCAGGCCTCGCGGGCGTACGGATTCGAGAGATGGACCTCGATCTTCACCCCGTCGTAGGTAGCGAGTGCGTCGGTCAGCGCGTAGGCGTAGTGAGAGAACGCGCCCGGGTTGAACACGATCGCCGCGCAACGGCCCCGCGCGCTGTGGATCGCGTCGACGAGTGCGCCCTCGTGGTTCGACTGGAGGTGCTCGACGTCGTGACCGCGCTTCGCCGCCGCCTCCGCCGCGATGGCAACCAGCTCGTCGAGGGTAGTGGCGCCGTACTGCTCGGGATCGCGCTCGCCGAGCAAGTTCAGGTTCGGTCCGGAGAGCAGCAAGATCGTCGCCATGTGGCCTATCCCTCTACGCCTATCGCGGCGAGCGCTTTGCGCACGGCGGCCGCGTCGGGATCGTCGACTCGCTCGATTCCGCGCGGTCCCGCGAGCATGAACGTGAGAGAACCGCCCGACTTCTTGTCGCGCGCCATGATCGGAACGAGATCGTCGCCGCGCAGACCGGGCGGCGCGTGAGTAGGGAGCCCGAGCGCGCCGACGAGCTCCTCGTGGTGCGCGACGGCGCGCTGATCGATCCGTTCGAGCGTGCCCGCGAGCTGGGCCGCGAATATCAGACCGATGGCCACCGCCTCGCCGTGCAGCAGCGCGTGGCCCGACGCGGTCTCGAGCGCGTGCGCCAGCGTGTGTCCGTAGTTGAGCACCGCCCGGGTACCGGTCTGCTCGAGCTCGTCGGCGCCGACGTATTGCGCTTTGATTCCGGCACTCCGCGCGATGACCTCCGCGAGCACCGCCGGATCGCGCGCCACCAGCGCGGCGGACCGCGCGGAGACGAAGTCGTCACCCATCAACGCGTACTTCGCGATCTCGCCGAGCCCGCAGCGGTACTCGCGATCCGACAACGTCGCGAGCGCGCCGGGGTCGGCGAGCACCGCGAGCGGTTGATGGAACGCGCCGACGAGGTTCTTGCCCTCGGGCAGGTTCACGCCGGTCTTGCCGCCGATGGCGGAGTCGACCATCGCCAGGAGTGTGGTCGGAACCTGCACCACGTCGACACCGCGGTAGTACACGGCCGCGGCGAAGCCCGCGGTGTCGCCGACGACACCACCACCGAGTGCCACGACCGCGTCGCGGCGCAAGAGTCCCCAACCCGCGAAGCCGCGACACAGATCGTCGACGGTCGCGAGCGTCTTGTGGTCCTCACCCTCGCCGATGAGGAACGTCTCGTGCACGACCCCGGCCCGGTCGAGCGCGGCGCGGGCCTCGCCGACGAGCCCGACCGGTATCGCGGCCTGCGTCACCAGGGCGACGCGCCGTCGACCGACCAGCGCCGGCTCGAGCTCGCCGATCGCGCCGGGTCGGACCACGACGTCGTAACCCCGATCGGCGAGGTCGACGCGGATCCACGCGCTCATGCCGGGGCCCCTTCGAACACCGACAGCACCGCGTCGGCGACCGCGGCGACATCGAGATCGTCGGTGTCGACGCAGGCGTGCGCGGCCGCTTCGTATGCGGGCTCGCGGAGCCGAACGAGCCGCGCCAGAGCGCCCGCGGGATCGTCGCGCAGCAGCGGGCGCGTCGACCCGTCGCCGACACGCGAGACCAAGGTCGCGGCGGGCGCTCGCAACCAGACCACCACTCCGGAGGCGCGCAGCGCGCGTCGGTTGTCGGCGTCGAGCACGGTTCCGCCGCCGCACGCGATCACGAGCGGCTCGGGCGAGGCGGACACGTCGGCGACGACGACGTGCTCGAGCTGTCGAAACCGAGGCTCACCGCCATCGGCGAAGATCCCTTCGACCGTCATGTGCGCAGTGCTCACCACGAGGTCGTCGGTGTCGACGAACGTTCGGCCGAGACGTTGCGCGCATTCGGCGCCGACGGTCGTCTTCCCGGCGCCCATCAACCCGATCAGCACCAGGTGTTTGCCGGTCATCGCCGCGCCGGTCATCGCAGCGACGCGCAGTACGCGTCGTGATTGCGCACGAACTCCGCCAGCGAGTCGCCGCCGAACTTGCGGAGTGCTTCGGAGGCGAGCACGAGCGCGACCATCGTCTCGGCCACGACACCGGCCGCCGGGACCGCCGTGACGTCGGTGCGCTCCTTGAACGACACCGTCTCCGCTTTGGTCTCGACGTCGACCGTCTTCAGCACCGGACGGTTGAGCGTCGCGAGCGGTTTCATCGCGACCCGTGCGACGAGGAGATCGCCGGTGGTCATCCCGCCTTCGATGCCGCCCGCGCGCGCCGATTCGCGCCGGTACTCGCGTGCGCCGGCATCCCAGCTGATCGCGTCGTGCGCCATGCTGCCGCGCACACCCGCGATCGTGAATCCCTCACCGATCTCGACCGCCTTCATCGCCTGGATGCTCATCAGAGCCTGCGCGAGCATCCCGTCGATGCGCCGGTCCCAGTGCACGTGCGATCCGAGCCCCGGCGGCACGCCGTAGCCGAGCACTTCGACCACTCCCCCGAGCGAGTCGCCGGCCTTGGCGGCCTCTTTGATCTCGCGAATCATGTCGGCCTCGGAGTCGGGGTCGAAGCAGCGCACCTCCGAGCCGTCGACCTGCGCGAGATCGTCCGGCGTCGGACGGTGCGCGATCGACGCGGTGGCCGCGCCGAGCTGGACGACGTGGCTGAGCACCGACGCCCGGATATGACCGAGGAGAGCTTTGGCAATCGTTCCGGCCGCGACGCGGGCGGCGGTCTCGCGCGCCGAGGCGCGCTCGAGAACGTCGCGGGCGTCGTCGAAGCCGTACTTCTGCATTCCCGCGAGATCGGCGTGCCCGGGGCGGGGCTGCGTCAACGGCGACGCCGTACGGCCGGGTGCCGCCGACATCTCGTCGGTCCACTTGCCGGTCGCCCACTCGCTGTTGCGGATCAGGATGGCGACCGGGCTGCCGAGCGTGCGGCCGTGGCGTACACCCCCGAGGAACTCGACGTCGTCGGTCTCGAAGCGCATGCGCGGACCACGGCCGTAGCCCAGCCGGCGCCGCGCGAGCTCGTTGGCGACGTCGTCGATGAGGATGGGCAAACCGGCGGGCAGCCCCTCGACGGTGACCACCAACGCCGGTCCGTGGGACTCGCCCGCCGTCAGGAACCGCAACACGGTGCCTCCTGGGCGGCAGCGCGTTGCGGCGCCACCGTCACGTCGGTCGGGTCGCGTGATTGTACGGCAGTACCCGGTGTGACTAGCCGCTCTGCGTGCCGGTCGAGGGGGCCGGCGCGCCGGTCGCGGGGGTCGTGCTGCCGGCCGCGCCCGTCGTACCGCCCGCGCCCGGCTGTCCGAAGATCCGCCCGGAGATCTGCATCTGCAGCTGGTCGCTGGAGAAGGTGGAGCCCGATGCCGCGCGTACCGGCGTCCCCGGGACGGCGGTACTACCGCCCTCGCTGACCGACAGGTTGTCGATGACGAAGAGGCGCTTCAGCTTCCCCAAACCGTTCGCGTAACTCAGCAATTGGTCTTGGTTGCCTTGGACGGAGATCGAGACGTTGATCGTCGTCACGGTCCCGCTCGTGGCCGGGGGGCTCGGCGAGATCGACTGCCAGCTGGCGCCCGACGCAACGCGCAACGAGTCGACGCTCCGCAGGAACGACGCCTCGGCCGCATCGATGGGAACGGCCGCGAGCATCAGGTCGGTCGTCGGGTCGTGCTTCTTCGCGTTCTTGGCGGGGTCGCCGGCACTGATGGCCTTGCGCAGGCTTGTCGCGCTCGCGTCGGCTTCGTGCGTGGCCGTGCGCGCCTTCGCTGCCTTGCTCGACATCGGCGAGTACACGAACTGAAACCAGATGAGGCCGACGAACAGCACGGCGAGCGCGCCCATCATCAGGTTCTTCGTCTTCACTTGCACGACGCCTCCTTGAAGAACGTCTCCAAACGGTGACCGCGAGCAGTCGATCCGAGAGACGCGGTGATCGTGAACGCAACCGACTTGGAGGTGTCACCCGAGACGTGGGCGGTGGTCACCCATAGCACCGTGAGGTCGGTATCGCTCTTCAGCGAATCCAGCAGCGCGGACACCGCCGGGAGATCGGGTGCGGTCCCATTCATGTTGACGGTCCCGACCGGCGCGACGAGACCGGCGCACAGGTCGTTGGGATTGACAACGGGCGCCACGGGCACTGCAGGCACCGCGGGTGCGCCGCTGGCTCCCGAGGCGGTCGACGTCGCACCGGGCGTGGTGGGCGCAACCGGTACGACGATCGTCGGGAGCACGTGCGTTCCCGCGAACGACGTCAAGCGCACGCCCGGGGGCAACTTCACGCCGACGTTCGCAACGATCGCGGGCCAGATCACGTCCTGGCCGAGCACCGTCTTGACGTTGGCCTTGAGCGTCGCGGCCGAAGTGTCGCCCGCGCCCGCTTGGGCCGCCTGCTGTTGGGCCAGGAGGTCGGCGCGCAGCTTCTTCACCGTGGCCTGCGCGGCGACCTTCTTGGCCTGCGCGCTCGACTGGTCGCTGTGCGCGAGGTACGTAGCGCCGGCGAGCACGACCACGCCGACCACGGCCGCGGCGATGACCCGCCGGTCGATGCCGCTGCCCACGCTTCTCTTCGTAGTGCGGCGGCGCGGCAGCAGATCGATGACGATCCCGATGTTCGCGCCGCCGAGCGCGAGTCCGACCGGAGCCGGGAGATAGGGCTCGAGGCGAGGCAGCTCGTCGGTCGCGAAACCGATGTCGCCGATACGCAACAGATCGTGCATGTAGGCGGGCTCGACCGGAACGCCGACGAGCGCCGAAAGCCGCTCGGGCAGTCCGGGAAGCTGCGCCGATCCGCCGGTCACGACCACTCGACGCAGCTGCGCCGATCCGGGCTGATTCCGGTAGTAGTCGATCGAGCTGCGAACCTCGTCCAACAGCACCGAGAGCGGACGATCGAGTGACGTGCGCGCCCGCGCAACCATCTCGTCCGGTGCCGGATTTGCGAGCGCGCGCTTCAAGGCTTCCGCCGACTCCGCGGGGATGCCGAGGTCGACTGCGATCGCGTCGGTGAGCTCGCGACCGCCGCTGCCGAGCACGCGCACGAACTGCGGGACACCGTTCTCGTGCACTGCAATCGCGGTCACCCCGCCGCCGAAGGACACGATGCCCTCGGCGCCGACGCTCTCGTCGAGAGCAACGGAGCCGCCGGTTGCGTGCGCCATCGCCGCGACGGGACGCGCAAGCGCTCGCGTCAAGGCGAGCGGGATGAGGTCGACGGCGCCGACCTCGAGCCCACCGGCTTCGACCGCGGACACGAGCCGGGTCACGGTCGCTTCGTACGCCGCGACCAGCAACACCTGCATCGTCGGCTCCGAACCGGAGTCGGCAGAGGGAGTGGAGATACCGAGGATCGCGAAGTCGAGCACCGCGTCGTCGATCGGGATCGGGATGAGATCGGCGGCCTGGAACTGCAAAGCGCTCTTCAGCTCGTCGCGGGTCATCACCGGCATCTCGACCTGGCGCACGACGACGCGCGGGCTGGCAATGCCGACGCGCACGGGCACCTTCTTCAGACCGACCTCGGTGCGCAGCCGTGCGACCGCGTCGGTAACCGCGGCTTCGTCGGCGACCTCGCCCTCGCGCATTGCATCGCGGGGCAACGCGACCTGCGCGAACATGTCGAGGCGCGGGGGGTTGCCGGCGGTCACCTCGGCAATCGTCACCGCGTTGGTGCCGATGTCGAGACCGATCAGGCGGCGGGCCATGCGTCCCCTCCTCCGAAGGTTTGCGCCTCGAGGTACTCGTCGAGGTCGCGAGCGCGGATACGAAAGTGCTTGCCGACGCGGATTGCGGGCAGTGCGCCGGCCCGAATGAGGCGGTAGACGGTCATGGTCGACACGCGCATCGCATCTGCGATCTCGCGAACCGTGAGTAGTTCATGTTGACGTTCGCCCACGGTCGTCAACCCCTGTCCGGCCGATACCTGTTCACCGACAACAATCGACAACAACCCCATCGCGCTGTAGGCGAATACGACGATCGCCGCTTTGGGCGGACAGACCGATTTGTGACTATCCGCCGAGGTGCCGGTACCAATCGACCAGCGGCTCGCCGAAAAGCACGAAGGTCATCGCTCCGGCCGCGAGGAAGGGCCCGAAGGGAATCTGCTGTTTGCGGCCTCTGACCTTCACTGCGATCAGGGCCACACCGACCACGGCGCCGTAGAGAAAGCCCGCGAACAGACCCCCGGCGACCTCGCCCCAACCCAACCAGCCGAGGCTCAGGCCGAGAAGGAACGAGAGGCGAACATCGCCGAAGCCCATGCCTCTCGGCGACACGATGTGGATGGTGAAGAAGATCGCGAACGCGACTGCGCCGGCGAGCCCGGCCCGGACGAGCGCGCCCCAGTCGTGCTCGGCGGCGGACGCCACGACGAGCAGCACGATGACGGCTCCGTCGGCGGGGTACAGGATGCGATTCGGCAGGACGTAGTGCTCGAGATCGATTGCCGACAGCGCGACCAGTGCGCCGGTGAGTACGAGATACGCGGGGAGCGCCCACGAATGCGAGAACCGCGCGCCGATCGCGGCGAACAGCACACCCGTGAGGAGCTCCACGAACGGATATCTCGCCGAGATCGCCGTACCGCAGCGGCGGCACCGGCCCCGGAGCAGGAGCCACGAGACGACGGGAACGTTGTCGCGATTGGCGATCTTCGCGTCGCACGCCGGGCAGTGTGACGGTGGCTTGACGATCGACTCCCGGCGCGGCACCCGCCAGATGACGACATTCAGGAACGAACCGATCACGAGTCCGTACAAGCCGCTCAGCGCGGCGACCAACACAGTCACGACGATCGAGGCTAGACGCAGCGGGACGCCGGCACGTGTCTCATGGCGTGCGTGAGCGACCTCTGTAGCGAATGACGAGCGGGCCCGGGGAAAACCCCGGGCCCGCCATCGCTAACTGCGTCGTTGTTCGACGATTACCAGGTGGCACCGAGCGCCGCGATGAGCGCGGCGGTCGG
>PLBO01000145.1 GCA_003134555.1 Actinomycetota bacterium | reverse complement strand
GCGCCGGAACCCCAACCGGGACGATCGTGTTCACCGACGGCGCTACGACACTCGGTTCGGGCACCCTCGATAGTTCCGCGAACGCGACACTCACGACCTCCGCGCTTGCGGTCGGGTCGCACTCCATCACGGCGACCTACAGCAGCGATGCGTCCTTCGCGACCAGCGCGTCGACCGCGCTGACGCAACCGGTGAATGCGGCCGCGACCGCGACCGTCATCTCGTCGTCGGGGTCGCCGTCGGTGTTCGGACAGCCGGTCACGTTCACGGCGTCGGTGTCGGTGGTGGGTCCCGGCGCCGGAACCCCAACCGGGACGGTGGAGTTCGATGAGTTCGATTACGAGAACGGTACGAAGACACTCGCTCGTTCAACAGTCGACACGTCGGGCAGCGCAAGCTTCACGACCTCCGCGCTTGCGGTCGGTGGTCACACGATCATCGCCGTCTACGGCGACAGCGCGCCTTTCGCCGGCAGCTCGAGCGCCGTGTCGCAGTTCGTCGAGGCCACTGTGCCTTCCGCACCGACGATCCGGCCGGCGACGCGAGGGAACCTGTCGGCTTCCGTGGCGTTCACCGCATCGAGCAACGGTGGGAGCCCGGTGCTGCACTTCGACGCGGCGTGCTCATCGAGCAACGGCGGGATCGCAGGCTCGGCGACCGGCTCGGTGAGCCCGATCGTCGTGACGGGTTTGACGAACGGCAAGACCTATACGTGCCGGGTGGTGGCGACGAACGCGATCGGGACGAGCGCCTCGTCTACGGCGTCCAACGCCTTGGTTCCGGCCACTGTCCCGAGTTCGCCGATATCGCCGTCGGCACTGCCGGGAAGCGCGCAGGCGACGGCAACCTGGACTGCCCCGACCCTCAACGGCGGTTCGGCCGTGGTGGGCTACGTGGTGACGCCGTTCCTGGCTGGTATCGCGCAGGCGTCGCAGGCGTTCAACTCTTCGGCCACGACTCAACTCGTGACGGGTCTGACGAACGCCAAGTCGTACAGGTTCGAGGTCGCCGCGAAGAACGCCGTAGGGACCGGACCGCAGTCAGCACCGACTTCCCCGATCACTGTCGGTGCTCCCACCGCACCAACCAACCCGAAAGCGATCTCAACCTCGACGACAACCACCACGGGATCACTCGTCGTGTCCTACGCCGCGGGCGCGAACAACGGAGCCACGATCACCAGCTTCGTCGCGACATGTACATCGAGCAGCGGCGGGGTGACCAAGACCGGCATGCATATCGGTGCGACGGCTGCGCCGATCACTGTCGGGGCCGTGACGACCGCCAAGACCTACACGTGCGCCGTCGAGGCGACGAACAGTCGCGGCACCGGCCCCGTATCGGCGGCCTCGCCGCCGGTCGTCGTCGGTGCGCCCGCCGCCCCGAGCGCTCCCACCGCGGCGAAGATCGTGGCCGGCTCCATGAGGGTCACGTTCACCCCGCCCGCGAACAACGGTGCCCCTATCACGAGCTACACCGCCATCTGCACATCACTGAACGGTGGAGTGACCAAAAGCACCGCTGGTCCAGCGAGCCCGATCACTGTCGCGGGCTTGACCACAACGAAGACCTACACCTGCACCGTCACCGCCACCAACGCGCGTGGCGTCGGCGCTCGGTCCGGACCGTCAGTCGCCACGGTCGCATAAACCGGGTCAGACCGCGCCATCCGACGACGCGATACAACTCGGCCCTCGAGCAGCTATCCGAGGCGCTCGATGATCATCGCCATGCCCTGGCCGCCGCCGACACACATCGTCTCGAGTCCGAACTGCTTGTCTTCGGTCTGGAGACCGTTGATGAGGGTCGTCATGATGCGCGCTCCGGTCATCCCGAAGGGGTGGCCGAGCGCGATCGCGCCGCCGTGCACGTTGAGCTTCTCGAGCGGGATGCCGAGATGCTTCGCGCTCGGGAGCACCTGCGCCGCGAACGCCTCGTTGATTTCCACGAGATCGATGTCGTCGATCGTCATGTTCGCCCGCTTCAACGCCTGCCGGCTCGCCTCGATGGGCCCGAGGCCCATGATCTCCGGATTGAGCTGGCTCACACCCGACGCGACAATGCGCGCGAGCGGCTTGACGCCGAGCTCCTTCGCCCGGGCGTCACTCATCACGATCACCGCGGCCGCCCCGTCGTTGAGCGGACACGCGTTGCCCGCCGTCACCTTGCCGTCGGGTCGGAACACCGGCTTCAACGCCGCGAGCTTCTCGGCCGTCGTGCCGGCACGCGGTCCGTCGTCCTTCGACACGACCGTGCCGTCGGCGAGCGGCACCGGCGTGATCTCGCGCTCGAAGAAGCCGTTCTCCTGCTGCGCGACCGCGAACTGCTGGGAGCGCGCCGCAAACTCGTCCATCTCTTCGCGGCTCACACCCTCGGCCTCGGCCACGTTCTCCGCGGTCTGTCCCATTGCGATGTAGACGTCGGATAGGCCCACACCTGGCGTCCAGCTCGGCTGGCCGCCCCCCGACCGCTGCTTCGTACGCTCCCGCGCCGCGTTGAACTTCTCGTTGACGGGACCACCGTCGGCCATGCCGTTCATGAACCGGCTGACGGTCTCGACGCCGCCCGAGAGGAACACGTCGCCCTCGCCTGCCTTGATCGCGTGCGCCGCCATACGGATGGTCTGCAACGACGACGAGCAGTAGCGATTCACGGTGACACCCGGCGCCTCGAGCCCGGCGAGCAGCGCGGCGACCCGGGCCACGTTGGTGCCGGCCTCGCCCGCGGGCTGGCCGCAGCCCCAGATGACGTCCTCCACCTGCGTGGGGTCGAGGTTCGGCACCTTGGCGAGGACGGCCGAGATGATGAGCGCCGACAGATCGTCGGGACGACACTCCACGAGCGAGCCTTTGTTCGCACGCCCGATCGGCGTGCGGGCAGTGGCGACGATGACTGCTTCGGGCATGATCCCCTCCGGATCGCGAACGACGGCTGGAGCACGCTAGTCCTGGAAAGGGTTCTTGCGCGAATGGCGGTAGCGTGCGCGGGTGGCCGTCTCCGCGCACGTCGCCGAGCATCACAAAAGCCATCGAGCAGGTTGGCTGCGGGCCGCGGTGCTCGGAGCGAACGACGGCATCTTGTCGGTCGCCGGACTGGTTATCGGTGTGGCGGCCGCGAATTCGTCGCAGTCGGCGCTCGTCACGGCGGGTCTCGCCGGGCTCGTCGCGGGGGCGTTGTCGATGGCGGTCGGCGAGTACATCTCCGTGAGCTCGCAGCGCGACGCCGAGCAGGCCGACTTGCGCGTCGAGGCCGAGGCGATCACCGAGAACCCGCGGGCCGAGCTGCGCGAGCTCGCGAAGATCTACGAGGGTCGTGGCGTGGAACCCGGCCTGGCGCGACTGGTCGCCGACCAGCTGATGGCCCACGACGCGGTGGGCGCCCACGCGCGCGACGAGCTCGGCATCTCCGAGGTGATGACGGCGCGTCCTCTGCAGGCCGCGCTGACCTCAGCCGCCGCGTTCACCGTTGGCGCCCTCGTGCCCGTCCTGGCCGTCACGCTCTCGGGCAAGGCCGTGCGCATCGGCGTGACCGCCGCGCTCACCATCGTCGCGCTGCTCGGCCTCGGCGCACTCGGCGCGCAACTCGGCGGCGCACCACGCGGTCGAGCCGCGATAAGAGTCGTCATGCTGTCGACGGTGTCGATGCTCCTCACGTACGGCATCGGGCGTCTCGTCGGCGCGAACGTCTAGCTGTAGTTCTGCTCGCGCTCCTCACGGCTCGCCGGACGCACGTAATTGGCGAGGCTACGCACCCGGGCCGCGAACACAGCGGCGGCGACCACACAAGCCACGCCCCCCGACACGATCGCGAACTCGACACCGGCCAAACCCCCGACGACGCCGGCCTCGATGTCGCCGACTACGGGACCACCGGCGTACACCGCGAGTTCGACACCACTGATCCGGCCACGCAGTTCGTCGGGCGTGACGCTCGCGGTTATGGCCGACCGGTAGACGCCGGAGATCATGTCGGCAGCCCCGGCGCAGGCCAGCATCGCAAGCACGAGAACCGGCGTCCGTACCAAACCTGCAACCGCGATCGCGACACCCCACGCCGCGACCGCCCAGAGCACGGCACGGCCCTGATGCCGAACGCGGATCGTCCACCCGCTGACGAGGGACGCGACGAACGCGCCCGCCGCTACCGACGAGAGGAGGAGCCCGTACAACGCCGGACCGCCATGCAATCGATCCGCGAGCGCGGGGAACAGCGAGCGGGGCAGGCCGAACACCATCGCGAGAACATCGATACCGAAGGTGCTCATGATGACCGAGTGCCCACGCAGGAAACGCCATCCCTCCAGCACCGACGCTGCGGTCGCGCCGCTCGCCGCGACCACCGGCGGAGCCGGTGCGATCGCCCCGAACACGACGAGTGCAATACAGAACGTGCCGACATCGACGGCGTAGGCGCTCGTGAGCCCGAACACGCCGATCAGCGCGCCCCCGACTGCCGGTCCGACCATCATCCCGAACGTCCCGTAGGTCGCCTGCAACGCGAACGCCGCCGGTCGTAGCTCCTCCTCCACGAGCAGTGGTAGCAGCGACCGCAGCACCGTGGAGCTGACGGCGAAGGTCGCGCTCGTCGCCGCGCCCAGGACGTAGAGCATCCACAGATGCGGTCGATGCAGCGATGCGTTGTACGCGAGTGCGGCCGCGCACCCGAGCGCCACCGCGGTGACGCCGAGGAGCAGCCGCCGCTTGTCGACGCGGTCGGCGAACGCGCCGCCCACGACGGAGAAGAGCAACAGCGGGCCGAGCTGCGCCACGCCGAGAAGTCCGACCGCAAGCGACGAACGCGTCTGGTGGAACACCTGGAACGGAAGTGCTGCAATCGTGATCGTGCTGCCGAAGAACGACACCGCCTGGCCGATCCACAGCCGCCGGTAGTCCCGCGACACTCGGAGCGGCGTCGTGTCGACGAACAGACGCATCCGTCCAACCTAGTGATGCACAGCGAGCCGACGCCGCGCTTATTCGATGCGGCGGAGCTCGGCGCGGTAACGCGCCCAGTTGCGCACGTACTCCTGCGCGGGATGGGTGATCTGGTCGGGCCTCACCGCACCTTCCCGCAAACGGGCGGGAACCCCCAGCGCCATCGCCCCGCTGGGTACTTCCATGTCGTTGGGAACTACCGCGCCCGCGCCGACCAGTGCGCCCGAGCGCACGATCGCGCGGTGCAACACGATCGAGCCCGTGCCGACGAGCGCGCCGTCCTCGACGACGCAGCCTTCGAGATGCGCGAGATGGCCGATCGTGCAGTCGTTCCCCACGATCGTCTCGAGCTCGCGAGTGCAGTGGAGCACCGCGCCGTCCTGCACACTCGTGCGTTCCCCGACAACGATGCGGCTCTGATCACCACGCAGCACCGCTCGCGGCCAGATCGTCGCGCCGGCTCCGATCTCGACGTTGCCGATGATCGTGCAATCGGGATGCACGAAGGCTTCGGGATCGATGCGGGGCACGATGTCACCGAGGGCATAGAGGGTCATGCGCACTAGTTTGACGGGAATGGACGTCGACCTGCACCTGAAGGAAGTCGCCGAGCGGGGCTACACCGTCGTCGAGGACGCGATCGAGCCCGCGCTGGTCGACGAGCTGAACGATTCGCTGTCGCGCCTCGAGCGCTACCTCGACGTGCAGCCGTCGCCGAACTCGTTCGAGGGCCACAAGACGTTACGCATCTACAACCTGCTCGCGTACGACGACCTGTGGCAACGCGTGCCCGTGCACGAGCACGTACTTCCGATCGTGGAGGGCGTGCTCGATCCGGGTTGTCTGATCTCTTCGCTCTCGTCGATCGACATCCTGCCGGGCGAGAGCGCCCAACCGATCCACGCCGACGACCAGCTCATCCCCTTGCCGAAACCGCACCCGCCGACCGTGTGCAACTCGATGTGGGCGCTCACCGACTTCACCGAGGCAAACGGCGCGACGCGCCTCATTCCCGGAACGCACCTGTCGGATCACAGCCCCGATTACGGCGCCGACTACGACTCGATCGCCGCCGAGATGCCCAAGGGCGCGGTGCTGATCTGGCACGGCAGCCTCTGGCACGGCGGCGGTGCCAACACGACGAGCGAACCGCGCGTCGGCATCGCGATGAACTATTGCGCGGGTTACGTCCGTCAGCAGGAGAACCAACAGCTCGGTCTCCCGCGCGAGAAGGTGCAGACTTTCGAGCCCCGCCTGCGCGAGCTCGTCGGCTACGGCGTCTACAACATGCTGATCGGCCACATCAACAAGCAGTCGCCCGAGCAACTTCTGCTCGGCGACGGGTCGACCAAGATCGTGTGGGACGGGATCTGAACATGGCAATCCTGGAAGTCGTCGACGACGCGCGCGTGCGCGTGCTCACCCTCAACCGCCCCGAGGCGCTGAACGCGTTCAACGACGAGCTGTACCACGCGGCGGGCGCCGCCTTGGAGGAAGCTGCCGAGCGCGCCGACATCGCATGCGTGGTGATCACCGGCACCGGCCGCGCGTTCTCCGCCGGTCAGGACCTCGCCGAGATGGGACGCCTGAGTGCGGCAACCCGCACCGACTTCGGCGACGCCGGGCCGGGCTTCCCCCGCTTCCTCGACACACTCGCCGCGTTCGGCAAGCCGGTCATCGCCGCGGTCAACGGGATCGGCGTCGGAATCGGCATGACGATGCTGCTGCACGTCGATCTTGCATTCATCGCGTCGACCGCGCGGCTGCGCGCGCCGTTCGTCCCGCTCGGCGTCGTCCCCGAAGCCGCCGGCAGCTTGCTGATGCCCGTCGTGATGGGCAACCAGCGCGCCGCGCTCAAGCTGTACACCGGCGACTGGATCACCGCCGACGAGGCCGTCGAGTGCGGCCTCGCACTGCGCGCCGTCGAGCCCGACGAGCTGATGAACGTCACCATGGATCTGGCCCGCCGCATCGCCAAGATGCCGGTCGCGTCGTTGAGCGCGACCAAGCGCATCGTTGTCGAGGGCCGAATCGACGCCGTACGCGCGGCGCGGGCGCGCGAGGACCGCGCGTTCACGGGCATGATCGGCCAGCCCGCGAACATGGAGGCCATCGCCGCGTTCTTGGAGAAGCGGGAGCCCGACTTCTCGCGCCTCTAGGCGCCCCTGACTCGCACCATTCGGCGGAGATAGCCTTGCCAGCCATGACGATCGTGGCGACGCGCAGTGGCAAAGTGGAAGGCTTCGAACGCGACGGAGTGGCGGTGTTCCGCGGCATCCCCTATGCCGCGCCGCCGGTAGGAGCGCGGCGCTGGCAACCGCCTCAGCGCGAAGAACCGTGGGCCGGTACCCGCGACGCCGGCACGTTCTCGGCCCAGTCGGCCCAGACGGAGTTCGCGATGACCACGATGATGGGCCAGCGCCAGCCCCCCTACAGCGAGGACAGCCTCTACCTCAACGTGTGGACACCGGGATGCGACGACGCGCGCCGTCCCGTCATGGTCTGGATCCACGGCGGCGCGTTCATCTGGGGCGCGGGCGACACGCCGTGGTACGACGGTACGAAGTTCGCGGTCCAGGGCGACGTCGTGGTCGTCACGATCAACTATCGCCTCGGCCCGTTCGGGTTCATGCACCTGGCCGACCTCTTCGACGGCGCGTTCGCAGGTTCCGGAAACGCCGGCATCCTCGATCAGATCGCCGCCCTCGAATGGGTGCGCGACTGCATCGGCGCGTTCGGCGGCGACCCCGACCGCGTCACCGTGTTCGGCGAGTCGGCCGGTGCAGCCAGCGTCGCCACGCTCCTCGGCACGCCCGGCGCGCACGGCCTGTTCCGCGCCGCGATCCCGCAGAGCGGCGCGGCGTCGTGGATGTCGACGCGCGAACGCGCGACCGGCGTCGCCGCGCGCGTCGTCGAGAATCTCGGTGTTCGTGCCGGCGACTCCGAAGCACTCCTTGCCGCGTCGACCGACGCCGTGCTCGGCGCGCTCCCGGCGTTCCGGGAAGACGGCGTCGCCGCGCTCCCCTTCCAGCCCGTCATCGACGGCACGGTGCTGAGCGAACAGCCGCTCGCCGCGATCACCGCCGGCAACGCCGCAGGAGTCCGGGTGCTCACCGGCACGAACCTCAACGAGATGACGCTGTTCACGATCGCCGATCCCGTTCTCGCCACGATCGACGACGAGGGCGTGCGCAACCGGCTGCGCGCGGCATTCGGCGCCGCCGGCGATCCGCTGTTCGACAGTTATCGCGCCCGTCGCCCCAACGCGACACCGCAGGAGCTCTGGCTCGACCTGTCGACCGACGGCGTGTTCCGCATACCCGCGATCCGGCTCCTCGAGGCCCAGCTCGCGCACGCTCCGGTCTGGTCGTACCTCTTCACCTTCCAGAGCCCGGTGTTCGGCGGCATCCTGCGGTCGACCCACGCACTCGAGATCCCGTTCGTGTTCGACAACCTCGACCGCGGCGGCGCCGACATGCTCACCGGCTCCGGGCCCGAGCGACAGGGCATTGCCAACGCGATGCACCGGGCCTGGATCGCCTTCGCGCGCGAGGGCGATCCGCAGCACGCCGGACTGCCGGAGTGGCCGCGCTACGACCTCGACCGGCGGGCGACGATGCGCTTCGACACCACGTGCGAACTGCTCGACGACCCTGCCCGGGAGGATCGCGAGGTCTTCGAGGCCGAAATCGCCGCATTTACTCCTTGAGCGGCGCGGGCGGACTGCCGATGAGAGAGCCGGATCGGCGACTCGGGAGTTCGGATGCGCAATGAGTGAGGTCGTGGCCCTGCTGCTCGACGACGCCATGCCGCCGGAACGACTCGGCGCGTTGCTCCAGGCGGCGCGCAAGCGGCGTGGCCTCAAGCGCAAGCCGGCCGCAGCCGAGGCAGGAACCACCGTGGCCAAGTTGCGCGCCTACGAGCGCGGCCTCGAACCCGTTCCGGCCGACGTATGTGCCCAGCTCGCCGAGTGCTACGGCGAAGACCTCACCGCGCACGTTCCGCTCCGCATGCCGCTGCAGTTCGAAGATCGCCATCTGGTCATCGGTGACGTGCAGCAGCCTGTCGGTCCGGGCGGCGACGACGTCATCGCCGGCTACGTCGACATCGTGCGTCGTCTGCGCAACACCGAGCCGGGCGACCCGCTCGCGTTGCGTGCCGTCGACATCGTCGCCCTCGCGGGCGCCCTCAGCCGCGACCGTGACGCGATCGAGCAACAGATCTCCGAGGTCCTCGGCTGCAACCGCGCCGAGGCGCGCCGGCTGCACGGTGAGTTGCTGCGCCGGAAAGTCATCCTCCCCGTGGCCGGTCTCGCCGCGGGCATGGCTGCGTTCGCGGGCTCCGCGGCTGCGGTGCAATCGCCGTCGTCGCCGGGTGCCAAGACCGAGACGGTACAGACGCAGCCGGTCGTCGCGACCGAACCGTCGACCACCACCCAGCCGCAGGCTTCGTCGACCACACACGCGGCTACCCCGACCACTGCAACGCCCGTCACCGCCGCGCCGACAACCACCACGACGCCGACGACAGAGGCGCAGCACGTCACCGACGCGACGGTCCCGGCGGCGGAGCAACCCTCCGACGTCCCGATCTCGGTCGCGGCACCGCAACCCAATCCCGATGATCCGCCCGTGTCGATCCTGCCGGGCGAGACCCCGATCACGATCATCGGCACGCCCGACTCGACGAGCCGGACCCCGTAGTCGATCAGCGGGCGGCGCGACCCCGCTGCGCCAGCGCGTCGATAGTGACCGCCGCCAGGAGCACGAGCGCAGTGACGACGTGCTGCGCCGCGCCGCTGTAGCCCTGCAGCCCCATGCCGTTGTCGATCGCCGCGATCACCAGGCCGCCGAGCACGGCATGCAGTGCCTTGCCGCGACCACCGAAGAGGCTCGTGCCGCCGATAACCGCGGCGGCAACGGCGTAGAGCACGAGCGTCCCGCCGTCGAGGGCGGTCGACACCGATCGCAATCGCGACGCGTAGATGATGCCGGCAATCCCGGCGGTGAACGACGCCAGGGTGAAGGCCACTGTCCGGATCAGGGCCAGGTTCACGCCCGCGCGGCGCGCCGCCTCGGGGTTGCCTCCGATCGCATACATGTAGCGGCCGAACTTGGTTCGCATGAGCAACAACGTCCACATCGTGAGCACGCCGAGGACGATGAGCACGACCCACGGCAAACCCTTGATCGGCACGATCCTTCCGCGGTTGGCGTTGCAGATCAGTACCACGGCGATGCCGGCGATCCCGGCGGCCGTGACCTTGAGCAGCGTCACATTTACCGGCGGCGCGACCAGGCCACTCGATCGACGGCGCGCGTCGCGGAACCACGTGCGGAGACCGAACACGCCGACGATCGCGAGCATCACGATCCAGCTGGCGACGGGTGTCAGGTTCCCACTGGCGAGATCGTTCACGACCTTGTCGTTGATGGCGAGCGTTCCGCCGTTGCCGAGTATGAGCAACATCACGCCTTGCCACCCGAGCAAACCGGCGAGCGTGACGACGAACGAGGGAAGCCCGATCCGCGTGATGATCGTGCCCTGGAGGGCACCGATCGCGGCGCAGATCAGAAGGGCGACCAGGATCGCGGCCCACCAGGGCCAACCCCACGATTGCTTGATGAGCTCGGCGGTGACGATTCCGCCGATGCCACTCACGAAACCGATCGAGAGGTCGATCTCGCCGAGGAGCAGCGGGAAGACTTCGCCCATCGCCAACAACATGTAGACCGCGCCCTGGATCAGCAGGTTGACCAGGTTTCCGGCGGTCAGGAAATGCGAGTTGAGCGACTGGAACAACGCGGAGATGAGCAACATGCCCGCGACGACCGGTAGGACGCCACTGTCACCGGCGCGCACGCGATTGAACGCGGCGCGCATGTACTGACCAAGCGAGTCGGCGACGAGCTCGGCCGCCAGCGCGCGCTCGGCCTGAGCTGCCGCGACTGCGGTCGGTTCCTCGGGTTCCGGGGTCACGGATTCGGATCGGGGTTCGTCGGTCGCGGTCACGGAGTGCCCTCGCCGGCCGGCGCGCTCGCTTTGACCTCGCGGCTCGACGCACCGGTCGTCATGAGGTCGACGACGATCTGCTTGTCCATCTCGGCCGCGGGCCGCACGGCAACCATTCGTCCGAGGTGGAGGACCGCGATCCGGTCCGCGACCTCGAAGACGTCGTTCATGTTGTGGGAGACCAACAGCACCGCGAGCCCACGGTCGGCGAGACGCCGGACCAGGTCGAGCACCATGCGCGTCTGGGCCACACCGAGGGCGGCCGTCGGCTCGTCCATGATCACGAGCTTCGAATTCCACAGGACGGCCCGGGCGATCGCTACCGACTGGCGTTGACCTCCCGACAAAGAGGCGACGGGTTGGCGAATCGAGCGAACGGTGGTGACGGCGAGGCTTTTCAGCGTCTCACCGGCCGACATCTCCATTTTCTCTTCGTCGAGCGCGATATGCCGTGTCAGCTCCCGGCCGAGAAACATGTTCTGGACGATGTCGAGGTTGTCGCACAGCGCAAGATCCTGGTGAACGGTCTCGATCCCGAGCGCGGCCGCTTCGCGGGGCGTCCGGATGTGGACCGGTCGGCCGTCCCAGAAGATCTGGCCGCCGTCGGGGTGGTGAATGCCGGCAATGCATTTGACGAGCGCCGATTTGCCTGCGCCGTTGTCGCCGATAAGGGCAGTTACCTGCCCGGCCGGGACATCGAGGTCGACGTCGACGACCGCCTGGACCGGACCGAAGTTCTTGTCGATGCCGCGCAGGCGCAGCAGCGGTTCTCCGGTCTGGCCCTCTTCCCCCGGCGACGCCATCGGACGGGAATCTACTCAGCTGATGCCGGCTGCCGAACAAGCGCTCGCGATTGCCGTGATGCAGAGGGCGGGCACCTTGACCGCGGCGTCCTTGACCACGGTCGACGCCATGTTGGCCGTCGTGACCCAAACCGGCGTGAGGTATACCGACTTGACCGCCGTATTGCTCGTCGTGTCCTGCGTCGAGCCGTTCAACATCGCGGCAGGCGGTGTCTGACCAGCGCGTAGATAGATCGCGACGGCGGCGGCGGCCTGGGCCTCTTGGTAGACCGCCTTGTAGACGCTGCCGCACTGGTAACCCTTGAGAATGTTCTGCAGACCTACGAGCGAGGCGTCCTGACCCGTGGTCGGGAACTTCTTCGCGGGAATATTGGCCTTCTGGAGGTCGGCAATGACCGCGTTGGCGTTGTCGTCGTTGGGTGTGATGACCGCGTTGATGTTCGGGTGCGCCGTGAACTGCTGGTCAAAGTTGGTCGCGGTGACCGCAGGCGTCCATGTACCCGCCGGCTCGCCGACCTTCACGTAGGAGCCGTTGTCGAAGAGCGGCTTCAATACGCCGTTGTATCCCTCGGCGAACAGTGTGGCGTTGTTGTCGGTCGGGTCGCCGTCCATCACCAGGACGTTGGGCTTCGCGACGTTCCACGCCTTGACGCAGTCGACGAGACCTTGCCCCATGAACTTGCCGACGGTGACGTTGTTGAAGCTGACGTAGATACGGTCCGCGGCGCCGCCTTTCACCAGGCGGTCGTAGTCGATCACCTTTACGCCCTTGGAGGTGGCGTTGGCTTCGATCGCCGCGCCGCTGCCCGAGTCGAGCGCGTCAATGAGCAAGACGCTCGCGCCCTGCGTGATGTCGGCCTCGGCCTGCGTCTGCATCGTGCTCGCACTGCCCTGTGCGTTGTCGACCTTGAACTGCGCCGCCGGAAGACCCGCGGCCTGGAACGCCTTGATCAGGTAAGGCCGGTCGAAGGTCTCGTAACGCGCCGAGGTCGTCGTGTCGGGCAACAGCACGCCGATGAGTCCTTTGCCCTGCGACGCAAGCGACTTCAGCTGCGCCATCGCGGAGAAGTCACTCGTGAACGACGCGGCGGTGAGCGAGACATTGGAGCCGCCGGTAGTGGTAGTGCTGCCGGTCGACTTCGACGACGAACCGCACGCCGCCAGACCGACGACCACGCCGATCGCGATGACCGCTTGCGTTGCGCGCTTGAACGAGACCTTCATCGTGTTCCCCCTTGATGCGACGACCCCAACCGCGTCGTCGCGCGAATATGCACCGATGCGAACATCGCTCCGGGGTGTACCCGAAAGTCGCAATTCTCAATCATTGTGACGGAATGGTATGCCGTGCCACGGAAGCGCGACGCTCGCGTCGTGCAGCAACACTCGGTCGGGGTCGTGCGCAACTGGGGTTCGACGGTCGAAGAACGCCGCGGGCAGTTCCCTTGCGATGCCTTAGTTACTCAGCCGTACGCGGTGTTGTTCCGCGCGTTGGACGTCGAAGCACAGGTCGCGGTCGTGTTCCGCTGGCTGTGCCAGCTCCGGGTGGCGCCATACAGCTACGACTGGATCGACAACCTCGGGCGACGGAGTCGGCGAGAGTTGACCCCGGGCCTCGACGAGCTCGAGGTCGGCCAGAGGTTCATGATCTTCCGTCTGGCCCAGTTCGAGCCCGGCTGTTCGATCACGCTGACAACCGACCACGTCGTCTTCGGCCGGATCGCCATCACCTATCGGGTCGCACCGCGCGGCCCGGAAACGAGTCGACTCGTGGTGAAACTCGTCGTCGCATCTCGTCCCGGCCCGCTTGGTTGGCTGATGGCCCGAATCCTGCCCGCCAGCGACCTGGTGATGATGCGACGACAGCTCCTCAATCTGAGAAAGCTCGCCGAGCAGAGGGAGACGCCGTGACGTCGAGCCGATGGCCGGAGCTGACGCTCTCCGCGTGGGAGGACACGCGCGCGACCGTGCACATGTGGACGCAGATCGTGGGCAAGGTTCGGCTCGCGCTCGAGCCGCCCATGAATCACTCGTGGCAGGTCACCCTGTACGTCTCGGCTCGGGGCCTCACCACGTCGCTCATGCACGCAACCGATCGAGGCATCGAGATGGAGTTCGATTTCCTCGACCATGTGCTCGCGATACGGACCACCGACGGAGACCTCCGCACCGTTGCGCTCGAACCGCGATCTGTCGCCGACTTCTACGCCGCGACGATGGCGGCCCTGCGCGAGCTCGACGTGCGCGTGTCGATACTCCCCCGCCCCGTCGAGATCGCCGAGGCGGTTCCCTTCGCCGCCGACACGCGCCACAGCTCGTACGACGCCGACGCGATGCAACGGTGCTGGCTCGCGTTCGTCGAGAGCGATCGCGTCCTGAAGAAGTTCCGGTCGCGGTTCATCGGCAAGGCGAGTCCGGTGCACTTCTTCTGGGGTGGATTCGATCTCGCGGTGACCCGGTTCTCGGGCCGGCGCGCGCCGCTACATCCGGGCGGTGTTCCGAACTGCGCCGACTGGGTGATGCAAGATGCCTACAGCCACGAGGTCAGCAGCTGCGGGTACTGGCCGGGCGGAAGTGAGGAAGGTTCGTTCTATTCGTACGCCTACCCGGAGCCGGACGGCTTCGCCACGCACACCGTCTCGCCGGAAGCCGCGTACTACGACTCGACGCTGCGCGAGTTCATCCTTCCGTACCGTGCGGTCCGCACCTCCGCCGACCCCGACGCGATGCTCCTCGCGTTCTTGCAGAGCACGTACGACGCTGCCGCGGACAACGGCGGCTGGGATCGAGCCGCGCTCGAAGGCGGTATTCGCCGCGGCTCGATCAGCCGGTAGGACCGAAGCGTTCGACTCGGATCTGTTCCGTGGGCACGCCCGCGCCGATGATGAGCTCACTCGCGGCCTCGGCAAAACCAGAAGAGCCGCAGATGTACGCGCTTGCTCCCGCCGCGAACGGCGGAATGTCGTCGGCCGAGAGCCGTCCGGGCGGACGCACAAACGAAGACGGCGTCGCGCGCGTGTAGACGAGCGTGGTCTCCGGACCGGCGATCTCATCGGCATAGAAGAGGTCGCCGGGCGTGCGCACGGAGACGACGACCCGAACGAGCTCCGACTTTCCGGTGCGACGCGCGAGCCGGAGCATCGCCATGAGCGGAACGACCCCGGAGCCGCCGCCGACGAGCAGGACCGGCGAATCGCCGTCCCACACGAACCAACCGCCGATCGGCCCCCGGACCTCCAGCTCATCGCCCACGGTGAGCTCGTCGTGCAGGAACGCCGAGACCTCACCTCCCTCGAGCCGCTCGACCGTGAGCTCGAACTCCTTCGACTCGTCCGCCGGCGTGGCGATCGAATACGACCGCGACGCGGTGTAGCCATCGGGCGCGGTGAGCCGCACGATCACGTGCTGGCCGGCGCGATGACCCAAGGCTTCGGGGAGCGTCAAACGGAACGTCTTCGCGCGCGCGGTCTCCTGTTTGATGTCGACGACCGTCGCCTGCTTCCACGACATCGAACGCGGCGCGGAGGCGCTCACCGTCAGTCGCCTTGGTATCGCTGTTCGAGCCAGGGGTCGCCGCGATCGTGGTAGCCGTTCTGCTCCCAGAAGCCGGGCTCGTCGTGGTCGAGCACGCGCAGGCCCGCGACGAACTTGGCGCTCTTCCAGAAGTAGAGGTGCGGCACCAGGAGGCGGGCCGGTCCGCCGTGCTGGGCTTCGAGCGGACGACCCTCGTAGTCCCACACGACCCACGCCTTGCCGTTCGTCACGTCGGCGAGCGGAAGGTTCGTCGTGTACGCGGTGTGCGAGAACGCGAGGACGTGGGTCGCGCTCGGTTGCACGCCCGCCGCGTCGAGCAACGTGTCGACCGAGACGCCATTGAACGTGACACCGAGCTTCGACCACGTGGTGACGCAGTGGATGTCGCCCGAATAGCTCGACGGCGGCAGCGCGTGGATCTCGTCCCAGGTCCACGTGGTCGGACGATCGACCAGACCTTCGATCCTGAAGGTCCACGTCGCGGTGTCGAGCCGCGGAGTGACCTCCGCGGTCAGGACGGGCCAGCTGTTGCCGGTGTCGTATTGCCCCGGCGGGAGCCGCGGGTCGCGGTTGGCGCGACCGCGACCGGAGAAGCCTCGAGTGAATCTCGACATGACGACGCCTCCTCGCATCTCTACTCGGGCGCTCGCGCGCTCACGAACTCAGGTGCCACGCCTTTTCCCGGACGAAGGCGCGCACGCCGGACTCCGACATCGACACGCCGAGGCCCGAGTGCCGGCGTCCCGACCACGGCAAGCGCACGCTCGAACGGTCGGACGTGTTCCAGTAGGCGTTGCCGACTTCGAGCCGGCTCAGGATCCGCTCCGCGCGCCCGCGGTCGCGCGAGAACACGGCCGCGCCGAGGCCGAACTCGGTGTCGTCGAGGCACGCGAGCGCCTCCGCGTCGTCGCGGACGCGCTGCACGCCGATGACGGGACCGAACGTCTCGTCGCGCATGACACTCATGCTCGGGTCGACGTCGACGAGCACCGTGGGCTCGAACCAAGAGCCCGGTCGATCGATCCGTCCGCCTCCGCACACCACCCGTGCACCCTTCCCGACCGCGTCGGCGACCTGCGCGTCGAGCACGTCGAGCTGCGCGGCGCGCGCGAGCGGCCCGAGATCGGTCTGCTCGGCTTCGGGATCGCCCGTGCGGTACGCACTCACCACGTCGCCCAGGGCGTCGACGAAGCGATCGAAGATCGCGTCGTTCACGTAGATGCGTTCGATCGCCGAGCAGGATTGGCCACTGTTGTAGAACGCGCCCTCCGCGACCGCGAGCGCGGCCGACTCGACGTCGACGTCGTCACAGACGTAGGCGCCGTCCTTCCCGCCGAGCTCGAGCTGGAGCCGCACGAGCCGCTCGGCCACCGAACGGGACACCCGCCGCCCGGTTTCGTACGAGCCGGTGAAGCACACCATGTCGATCTCGGACGCGACCAGCGCGGCACCCACGGCGCCACCGCCGACGATCGTCTGCACCACGTCGACGGGTATGCCGGAGCGGTGCATGATGTCGACGAGTCGCAGCCCGGTAAGTGTGGCGTGCTCGGACGGCTTGTAGAGCACCGCGTTGCCGGCGAGCAGGGCGGGCACGATCGTGTTGAGCCCGACGAAGTACGGATAATTCCATGCGCTGACGTGCGCGACCAGCCCGAGCGGTTCGTGGGTGACGCGCTCTTCGACCGCTCCCCCGTCACGGGAGGTGACCGAACGCGCGGCGATGACGGTGCCGACGTGTTCGATGTTCCAATCGATCCGTTCGAGGACCGCGCGCACCTCGTTGCGGGCCTGCACGATCGGCTTGCCGACCTCACGCGTCGTGATGCGCGCACACTCCTCGGCCTCCGTCGCGAGCAGATCGCGGAAGGCGTGCAGGAGCGCGGCCCGCTCGTCGTACGCGCGCGCGGCCCAGTCGGGCTGCGCCCGGCGCGCCCGTTCGACCTTCTGTTCGACCTCACGCTCCTCGGTGACCGCGACGCTGCGAATGTGCTCGCCGGTGGCCGGATTGTGCACCTCGAGCGAGCGTTCGACCGGCGCCGCGAGCTCCGCGCCGGGCGCGGGCTGACTCGTGGTCTCGGGCTCGGCGTCGGTCGCGGCCACCTGTTGGGGTGCGCCTGCCGCGCGCGCGTCAATTTCGTCGGCCGCCACGACGAGGGTCACCCAGCGCGACTCCTTCTGCCCGGGGCGGCGCTCGAGCTGGCGCACGTACCCGCGATCGGCCAGACGTTGGAGAGTCTCCTCGACGTCGTCGAGCGATCGGAACGCGTGCCAGCGCTCGGTGCGCTGCTTGAGCTCGCCCGGCGTCTGCGCGCCGCGCAGCAACAGCACTCCGAGCACCGAGTATTGCGGGACCGAGAGCTGCAGCGCCTCGTCGACCACATGGCGGTGCTTCACGACCCGCTGACCCGTCGCCCGCACCCGGCGAGACACTCCCTTGTCGCGCAGTCCCTCGAGCACCCGTTCGACCGTCGACTCGTCGTACGACACGATCGGATCGCGATTCGTGCTCTGGTTGCACGCATTGATCAACGCGTTGACCGACAACGGGTAGTTGTCGGGCGTTGTAACCGCCTTCTCCATGAGGCAACCGAGGACGCGTGCCTCCTCGACGCTCAGCTCGATCATCCGAGCACCAGCTCCGCGATCGTTCGCAGCTGCTCGGTCGCGCCCGAGACGACCATCGTCGTCACCGCCGATGCGCGCCACATCTCGAGGTCGTCGCGGATCTTCTCGCGCGGTCCCACGAGCGCGACATCTTCGACGAGGCGCGTCGGCACGGCAGCCGCGGCCTCCGCCTTCTTGCCGTCGAGGTAGAGGTCTTGGATCAGCTTGGCTTCACCCTCGTAGCCCATGCGTCCGAATACGTTGTTGTGGAAGTTCACCTCGCGAGCACCCATCCCGCCGATGTAGAGCGCGAGAACGGGCCGGTACATGTCGGCTGCGGTCTCGACGTCGTCGGCGATGATCACCGGAACGAGGCACGCCACCTCGAACGTCTCCGCGGTCCGGCGTGCGCCCGGACGCGCAAAGCCTTCGATCAGCGCGTCGCGGTAGAAACCGTCGGAGCGCGGTGCATAGAACATCGGGAGCCAGCCGTCGGCGATCTCGGCCGCGAGCGAGACGTTCTTCGGGCCTTCGGCCGCGATGTAGATCGGCAGGTCGGCGCGCAGAGGATGCGTGATCGACTTGAGCGGCTTGCCGAGTCCGGTGCCTCCGTGCAACGGCAGCTGGTAGTGCTCGCCGTCCAGCTCGACCGGCGCCTCGCGCGCGAGCACCTGGCGGACGATGTCGATGTACTCGCGCGTTCGGCCGAGCGGCTTGCGGTAGTCGTCGCCGTACCAACCCTCCGCCACCTGCGGGCCCGACGCACCCAGACCGAGCACGAACCGACCGCCCGAGAGGTGATCGAGCGTCAGCGCGGCCATCGCCATCGCGGTCGGGGTGCGAGCGGAGATCTGGCAGATCGAAGTGCCGAGCTTGATGCGCGACGTCTGCGCACCCCACCACGCCAGCGGCGTCAGCGCGTCGGAGCCGTAGGCCTCGGCCGTCCAGCACGAGTCGAATCCCAGCCGTTCGGCTTCTGCGAGTGCGACCGGAACCCCCGTGGGCGGCTGCGCGCCCCAGTAGCCCATCATGTACCCGAGCTTCAGATCGTGCGGCATGCCTCGCAGCCTACGAGGACCGATGCGCGTACGTCACCGGCGACACAGAACCACGCCGCGAAGCCGTCGTCGGTGTCGGCCACGGCGATCTCGACCGCGTCCGCGAGATCGAGTCCCGTACGGAACTCGATCTCGGCATGCCGGACGCGGGGACAACCGCGGCGCGCGAGCTCGTCTTCGACCGCCGCCCAGTAGGCCGCGTTGTTGACGTGGCCGACGACGTCGAGGTCGGTCGCGCGCAGCGGCCAGGCGCGGCGGCGCGCGGCGGGCGGCGGCGAGGAGTGGCTCAGTCGCGCCGACACCTTCCGACCGGCGGCCGACGCGCCCCACACCGCGTCGAAGCCCGGCGGCAACGGCGTGGGCACCCCGCGCTCGGGATCGGTGTGCACCCAGATCGAGACGGCCTCGACGCACAACCGGTCGTTCACGTGCAGTTGCGACGTGCGCTCCGCCCATCGTGGGCCGACCCCGCTGCACCACGTCCGCGCGGTCACCTCCGCGCGAAACCGCGGCGTGGACGCGATGCGCAGCTCGAGCCGGCGCAAGATCCAGAGGCCCATCCCGTCGATCGGTGCGCTCGCGGCGTCGAAGTCGGAGACGTCCTGCACGATGCGCGCCAACGCGTCGAGGCGGGCCCGGGCGTCGGGTCCGACATCCGCGAGACCGACGTGCCGACCGATGGTGGTGACGCGCCTCTCGCTCACGGGCCGCAACCTACCGGGCGCTAACTTCGCGATCGTGACCGCCCCTGGCAACACTTCCGAGCCCGAGATACCGCCCGAGGGCTTTCGCCAACATCGCTTCGCGCCCCCGCCCGGCGCGACGACCGTGCTGCTCGTCCGCCACGGTGAGTCCGCCCCCGCGCACCCCGACCGTCCGTTCCCGACCCGCGACGGACACGGCGACCCGCCGCTCGATCCGGCCGGCGTGGAACAGGCCGAGCTCCTCGGGCAACGTTTGCAATACGAAGCGATCTCGGCCATATACGTCACGTCGCTCCAGCGCACGCACGAGACCGCGGCACCGCTGGCGGCGCATCTCGGGCTCACTCCCGTCGAGGAGCCCGATCTGCGAGAGGTGTTCCTCGGCGATTGGGAGGAAGGCGAGTTCCGGCGGCGCGCGGCCATGCGCGACCCGATCTTCGAGCGGATCTTCATCGAGGAACGCTGGGACGTCGTACCCGGCGCCGAGCCGCACGAGGAATTCGACGAGCGGGTCTGGCGAGGCTTTCAGCGCATTGTCGCCGCGCACCCGGACGAGCGCGTCGTCGTGGTGTCACACGGCGGGGTGATCGGCCAGTTGCTCCACCGCGTCACCGGCGCGCGCCGGTTCGCCTTCGCGGGCGCCGACAACGCGTCGATCAGCGAGGTCGTCGCCGATCAGGACCGCATCATCCTGCGTCGTTACAACGACGTCGCGCATCTCCTGCCACTGCTGCAAGCGCAGTGACCAACGCGTCGTAGTCGGTGCCCGCCCGACGCACGCGCGGCGGGAGCTCGAGTTGCACCCCGCCCCGCACAACGCGGTTCACCGGGTTCGCGGGATGCAGGCCGCGCAGATGCCGCGGCATCGAATCGAGATCGGCGATCCACCGGTATTGCGGGAGCGCCTGGGTCAACGCGCCCGCGAGCTCGGTCGCGAGCTCGCGGTTCGTGCCGCCGAGCAGCGCCGTCGTCCAGCGGTCGTCGGCGTCGCGCACACCACCGAAACCGTGCACCGAGATGACCATGTCGATGTTCGCGAGAAACGCGCGCAGGCCGTCGGAGAGCGCGGGGTCGTAGCGATGAGAGGGCACGTGCCACCGGAGGTCGTCGGGCTGCACGACCGCGTAGAACGACGCGCCCGACTCGGTCGCGGCCGCTTCGGCGATCTCCGCAGTTCCCTGCTCCAGGCCGCCGTGTAGTGCGCAGAGCCCGAAGCGCGAACCCGCACGCATGCGTTCCTCGACCCCTGCCGTCGCGAGCAGCTGGTCAAGCATCACGCACCTCGAGGTTCAACGGTTGACGAGCAACTCGCGGTAAGGCGTTTCCTTCGCGGGTCCCGGCTCCTTCGGCAGACCGAGGACGCGCTCGCCGAGGATGTTGCGCTGCACCTGGTCGGTACCACCGTAGATCGACGGACCCGGCGAGAACAGCGTGACCTCTTGCACCATGCCACCGCCGGGCGTATCGCTTCCCATCACCATGCCGTAGGGACCGATGATCTCGTGGCCGACCTCGCGCTGCAGGCGGAGCAGGTCGCTCATCATCAGCTTCGCGATGTTCGGCTCGCCGCCGGTGCGCTGACTCGGCGACTTGGCGCGTAGCGACGAGTACCGGCCGAGTTGCTGCATCGTGTACAGCTTCGCAAGCTTCTGGCGGATCGTCGGATCGGTGTTCTTGCCGAGCTCTTGCGAGAGTTTCACGAGGCGTTGCGCGGCCGCGACCCCGCCTCCGCCGGTGCCTCCGGTGCGCACCTTGCCGACGTGATCGCCGGCCCGGGCCTCGAGCTGTCCGGCGATCGGTCCCGGGAACGCGTTGCCCGCGGCACCGGAGCCGCCGGTTCCGAGCCCGGCGCGTTCGGCCATCAATGTGGTGTTCGCCGCCGCCCAACCATTGTTCATGCCGCCGATGATGTCGTCGTCGTGCACGCGCGCGCCGTCGATGAACACTTCATTGAACAGGGCGCGCCCCGTCATCTCCCGCAGCGGCCGGATCTCGACGCCCGGTTGGCGCATGTCGAACTTGAAGTAGGTGATCCCCTTGTGCTTCGGAAGGTCGGGCGCCGTGCGCGCGATGAGCATTCCGAGGTTGGTGAGCTGGGCGGTCGACGTCCACACCTTCTGGCCGGTGACAATCCACTCGTCGCCGTCCTTCACCGCCTTCGTGGAAAGGCTCGCGAGATCGGAGCCCGCGCCCGGCTCCGAGAACAGCTGACACCACGCGTCCTGTCCGTTGAGGATGCGCAACAGATCTTCGGCCTTCTGACGCTCGTTGCCGTGCGCGACGATCGTCGGCGCGGTGAGCAGGTATCCGAGGCCCGCGGGCGGTCCGATCGCACCGTGCTCCGCGATCGCCTCGTTGACCACGATCGCGAGGTCGCGCGTCCATCCCTTGCCCCACGTGTCTTCGGGGAACGTCGGCGCCGCGTAGCCCGAACGGGCGAGGATGTCCCACCACTCCCCGACCGTCAGATCGGGGTTCCAGTTCTCTTCGAGCCACGCCTTGATCTCGGCGCGCACGTCTTCGGGCGTCGGCATCGTCATGCGTCGCAGGTTACCGTTCGGACGCGAGGATCGACATGCCCGACGACGAGCGTGCCGACGAAGATGATCGCGCAGGCGCGCATCAGCGACTGAGCCCGTTCAATCGAGGAGTTCGAGCACCTTCTCCGAAGGCCGCGCGATCACCGCTCGGTCGCCCACGAACACGACGGGCCGCTCCATGATCTCGGGATGTTTCAGGAGCACCTCGATCACCTGCGCTCGCGTCTGCACGTCGGTCTTGGTGAGACCCGCCGCCTTGAACTTGTCGTCGCCGGTGCGCACGAGGGCGATCGGATCGTCGGTGATCGCGTCGAGGATGTGCTCGAGCGTCGCCCGGTCGGGCGGCTGATCGAGATAGCGCACGACCTGCGCGTCGACACCGCGCTCCTCGAGGATCTTGAGCGCGCCGCGCGACTTGCTGCACGACGGGTTGTGGAAGATCTGGACCGGTTCCATGGAAGCCGAACCTAGCAACCGCAGATACTCCGCGCGCCCGACGTCGACCGCCCCGAGCGAGCGCAGATGCGGCGTCGTCCATTGCACGTCGAACAGGGTCGCACCGTCGAGCTTCAAGAGCTCGACCGTCGCCCAGCACGCGACCTTCGACGCGTCGGTGACCCGATGGAACATCGACTCACCCGCGAAGAACCTGCCGACGCGCACGCCGTACAGACCCCCGACGAGCACACCGTCCTGCCACGTCTCGACGCAGTGCGCCCAACCCAACTCGTGCAAGCGCGTGTACGCGTCGACGAACGCCGCGTCGATCCAGCCGTTCGCGCGACGCGGGTCGGCGCAGCCGAGCATCACGTCGACGAAGACCGTGTTCATTCGGAGCTCGAAGCGGCCGATGGCGCGCCGCAGCGATCGGCTGCGGTGGAAGCCGTCGAGCGGGATGATCCCGCGCGGGTCGGGCGACCACCACGCGAGCATTCGCCCGGCGTACATGGGGAACAGTCCGCGCCGGTACGCCGCGAGCAAGGTGCCCGGCTCGAGGTCGGCGCCCACCGCGACGATCTCGTCGGCCCCGGGCGCGGAATCCACCTCGGGAAAGTCCCAGACGCACGGCGACGGCTCGACCGGCAACGCTTCGACCTCGGACCCGGCTACGCGAGCAACGCGCGCGCGATCTGACCGACCTGGATCTCGTCGGTGCCGGCGTAGATCTGCAACACCTTGGCGTCGCGCGCCAGTTGCTCGACCTCGTACTCGGCCATGTAGCCGTTGCCCCCGAACAGTTGCACTGCCTCGAGCGCGACCTCGGTGGCCGCGCCCGCCGAGTAGAGCTTCATCGCCGACGCTTCGGAGAGCGTCATCGGCTTGCCGGCCTGCGACGACTCGAGCACCCGGAACACGAGGTTCTCGACGTTGAGCCGCGCGACCTCCATCTTGGCGAGCTTCAGTTGGATGAGCTGGTAGTCGCCGATCGGCCGACCGAATTGTTGACGCTCCTTCGAGTACTCGACGCACTTCTCGAGACAACGCTCGATGATGCCGAGCGCCATCGCCGCCACCCCCGATCGCTCGATGACGAACGTCGCCTTGCTGGCTTCGCGGCCGCTGCTACCGCGAAAGGCCTCTTCGCTCTCGCCCAGCAGACGGTCGCGGCCGGCCCGCACGTCGTCGAGGAAGAGCATCCCGGTCGGCGAAGAGTGCAGGCCCATCTTGCGCAGCGGTTTCGTCTGCTCGAGTCCGGGCATGCCCGAGTCGAGCACGAACTGCAGCACGGTCCGCTCGGCGGGCGGGTTGCCTTCGTCGAGCTTGCAAATGAACACAATCGTGTCGGCGTACGGGCCGTTCGTGATGAACGTCTTCGATCCGTTGAGCACGTACTCGTCGCCGTCGCGCCGCGCGGTGGAGGCCATCTGTCCGAATGCATCCGACCCGGAATTCGGCTCGGTGATCGCCCACGCGCCGATCTTGTGGAGCGTCAGGAGATCACGCGCCCACCGCTTGCGCTGCGCGATCGTTCCCTTCGAATTGATCGCGGTCGCGGTGAGCCCAACCGACACGCCCAACGCGGTGACCATGCCGGGCGAGCACTTGCAGAGCTCGATGATCGGCATCAGCGTGAAGCCGCCACCGCGCGGCTCCTCGCGCTCGGCGCCGCTCGCGCCTTCCTCGGCCGCGATCCGCCGGTCGAAGCTGTCGGCGGCGAGCTGGTCCATGCCGAACGTCGTGTACAGCTTGCGCAGGAGGTCGTAGGGAGGGAGGTCGCCGTGCTCCAGCTCTTCGCGGTGCGGGCGGATCTCGTTGTCGACGAATTGGCGCACCGCGTCGCGCACCATCTGCAGCTCTTCGGGCCATTCGAACATTCGTGGATCGTACGGGACGGGCCGACACACCCGTCCGGGACTCCGCTCACCCGCCGTCCGCCGCGCGGCTTTCCACACGAGTTGCGGGGTTCAGTCGGCTGAAGGGGACGCCGATGCATTGGTAACGGAGAAAGGGTCCGGGGGAGGAAACGGGATGAATCCCGCTCGCACGAGCATGGCGCGCACATTGCCGATCGACGGCGCGCTCCTGGGTGACGTGATGCTGCGGCTCCGCCGCGACACCCCCGCGTCCCTGCTCCGCTGGACCCTCGGCGACCGTGGTACCGCGGAGGTCGATGTCTGCTTCACGTCGGCCGGACCGGCCTGGACGACCACGGCCCGGCTGTGGAATCGCGCCGGCCTGGCCGTGACCGCGGCGACGCTGCAACTCGTGGCCACCGGCGCCGACGAGGTGCGCCTGACGCTCGAGCCGACCGCGCCGCCGGCGCCGCCCGCCGAGAGCCACCAGGGCCGCGAACTCTTGGATCTGGCCCGCGCCGCGCTCGACGAGCTCGCCGAAGAGCTCCTTTGGCACGCGACGCGCGCAGGGCTCACGCAGGGCGCGTAACCCCGGCAACTGAGCGCCCCAAGTGGAGAGCTGCAAGCTCGGGTTCATCGTCCCGTCTCACAGACGCCGACCGCCGGAAACGCACGCCCGCCAAGCTGATCACGCACTGCTCGGGCCGTCCGCCACGCTCCCCCCGAGGCGGACGGCCCGAGACGGGTGCACAACCCTGCGGATGAACCGCAATCACAGCGCCAGATCAGCGCATCGGCGCCATCAGCGCATCGGAATGGTTTCGGGCGTTATCGGGGCGGGGAGCAGGGTTTCGCCCATCAGGAGCTCGTCCACCGCGGCCGCGCACGAGCGTCCCTCGGCGATCGCCCACACGATGAGGCTCTGACCACGACCCATGTCGCCACAGACGAACACGTTCGGGAGATTCGTGCGGAAGCGGTCGTCGCGCGACACGTTGCCGCGTTCGTTGATGTCGACGCCGAGCTGCTCGAGCAGACCCGGCTGCTGCGGACCTACGAAGCCCATCGCGAGCAGGACGAGCTCACAGGGCAGCTCGAAGTCGGTGCCCTCGATGCGCTCGAAGGTCATGCGGCCGTCGACCGTCGTCTGTTCCACCTTGTGTGCCCGCAGTGCCCGCAGGTTGCCCTCGTCGTCGCCGAGGAAGCACTCGGTGTTGACCGCGTACACGCGCTCGCCGCCCTCTTCGTGCGCGGACGACACGCGATAGATCATCGGGTAGGTCGGCCACGGCATCGACTCGACGCGCTCGTCGGGCGGGCGCGGCAGGATCTCGAACTGGTGCACCTCGGCCGCGCCCTGGCGTATCGATGTGCCGAGGCAGTCGGCGCCGGTGTCGCCGCCACCGATGATCACGACCCGTTTGCCGTCGGCCGAGATCGGCGCCTCGTCGATGTCGCCCTGTTGCACGCGGTTGCCCCACGGCAGGTACTCCATCGCCTGGTAGACGCCCTGAAGCTCGCGGCCGGGAACCGGGAGATCGCGCCACGCGGTCGCACCGCCCGCGAGAACCACTGCGTCGAACTGCTCCAGGTCGCCCACCGGTACGTTCTCGCCGACGTTCGCGTTCGTCTGGAACTGCGTGCCTTCCGCCTCCATCTGCGCGATCCGGCGGTCGAGGTGACGCTTCTCCATCTTGAATTCGGGGATGCCGTAGCGCAGCAAACCACCGATGCGATCGGCGCGCTCGAACACGGTGACGTCGTGGCCGGCGCGCGTCAGCTGCTGCGCCGCGGCCAAACCGGCCGGACCGCTGCCGACGACGGCAACGCGCTCACCCGTCTTCTTCTCGACCAGCACCGGCCGCACGTAGCCGTCTTCCCACGCGCGGTCGGAGATCTCGACCTCGATCTGCTTGATCGCGACGGCCGGCTCGTTGATCCCCAGCACGCACGCGGCCTCGCACGGCGCCGGGCACAGCCTTCCGGTGAACTCGGGGAAGTTGTTCGTGGCGTGCAGGCGATCGGCGGCTGCTTCCCAACGGTCGCGGTACACGAGATCGTTCCACTCCGGAATCAGGTTCCCGAGCGGGCACCCGGTGTGACAAAACGGGATACCGCAGTCCATGCACCGGCCACCCTGGACGCGCACCTTCTCCGCGGGGAAGTCCTCGTAGACCTCCTGCCAGTCGGCGATGCGCACCGGGATCAACCGCCGCTTCGGCAGTTCCCGATCATGCTTCATGAACCCAGTTGTCTCACCCACGGGCCGCGGCCATGACTGCTTCGTCGACGTCGACGCCGCGTTCGACGGCGTCGCGTTGAGCTTCGAGCACACGCTTGTAGTCCTTCGGGAAGATCTTCGTGAACTGCCGGACGTTCTGGAACCAGTTCGACAGCACGCGCTCCGCGACCGCCGAGCCCGTCAGCTCGAGGTGCATCGTGATGACCCCGCGCAGCCACTCGATGTCCTCGTCGTCGAGGAGGTCGAGATCGACCATCTCGCGGTTCATACGCAGGAACAGTGACCGGTCGGGATCGAGCACGAACGCGAACCCGCCGCTCATCCCGGCCGCGAAGTTACGGCCCGTCGGCCCGAGGATCACGGCGCGCCCACCGGTCATGTACTCGCAGCCGTGGTCGCCGACACCTTCGACCACCGCGGTCGCGCCGGAGTTGCGCACGCAGAACCGCTCGCCCACCACGCCCCGGATGAACACGTTCCCGCCGGTCGCGCCGTAGAGGATCACGTTGCCCGCGATGATGTTCTCTTCCGCGACGAACTTCGCGACGCGCGCCGGGCGCAACACCAGCGTGCCGCCGGACAGGCCCTTGCCGAAGTAGTCGTTGGCGTCGCCTTCGAGCCGGAGCACGATGCCCCGCGGCACGAACGCGCCGAAACTCTGGCCGGCCGAACCATGGAACGTGAGATCGATGGTTCCGTCGGGCAGGCCGTCGCCGCCCCACCGGCGCGTGAGCTCCGACCCGAGCATCGTTCCGACGGTTCGGTTCGTGTTGCGGATGTCGTACGACTTGCGCAGCTGTCCTTCGCCGCTTTCGAGCACGGCGCGCGCGTCGGCGATCAGCTCCCGGTCGAGCGCCCGATCGAGCCCGTGATCCTGCGGCTTCGAACAGAACATCGTCTGCTCGTACTTGTTGACGGGCGTTGCGAGGATCGGCGAGAGGTCGAGACCTCGAGCCTTCCAGTGTTCGACCGCGCGGTGTACATCGAGCATCTCGACGTGGCCGATGGCCTCCTCGATCGTGCGGAAGCCCAGCGCCGCGAGCAGCTCGCGCACCTCCTCCGCGATGAACTCGAAGAAATTGACGACGAACTCGGGCTTGCCCGAGAACTTCTTGCGCAGCTCCGGATTCTGAGTGGCGACGCCGACCGGACAGGTGTCGAGGTGACAGACGCGCATCATGATGCATCCGCTCACGACGAGCGGCGCGGTGGCGAAGCCGAATTCCTCGGCTCCGAGCAGCGCCGCGATCACGACGTCGCGACCGGTCTTGAGCTGCCCGTCGACCTGCACGACGATGCGGTCGCGCAGCCCGTTCAACAGCAACGTCTGCTGCGTCTCCGCGAGGCCGAGCTCCCACGGCGCGCCGGCGTGCTTGATCGAGGTGAGCCGCGCCGCGCCGGTGCCCCCGTCGTGACCGGAGATCAGCACGACGTCGGCATGGGCCTTCGACACGCCCGCGGCGACCGTACCGACGCCCACCTCGGCGACGAGCTTCACGTGCACGCGGGCGCGGTCGTTCGCGTTCTTCAGGTCGTGGATCAGCTGCTTGAGATCTTCGATCGAGTAGATGTCGTGGTGCGGCGGCGGCGAGATGAGCCCCACACCCGGCGTGGAGTGCCGCGTCTTCGCGATCCACGGATACACCTTGTGGCCCGGGAGCTCGCCACCTTCACCCGGCTTCGCGCCCTGCGCCATCTTGATCTGCAGGTCGTCGGCGTTCACGAGGTACTCACTCGTCACGCCGAAACGCCCCGAAGCGACCTGCTTGATCGCGCTGCGGCGCGAGTCGCCGTTGGCGTCGCGCACGAACCGGTCGGGATCCTCGCCGCCCTCGCCGGTATTGGAGCGCGCGCCCAGACGGTTCATCGCGATTGCGATGTTCTCGTGCGCTTCCTTCGAGATGGATCCGTAGCTCATCGCGCCGCTCGAGAAGCGCTTCACGATCGCCTCAACCGGTTCGACCTCGTCGATCGGCACGGGCGCGCGTTCGCTGGTGCGCAGCTCGAACAGGCCGCGCAACGTCGCGATGCGGCGCGACTGCTCGTCGACGAGCTTCGTGTACTGCTTGAACACGTCGTAGCGGCGCGAGCGAGTCGAGTGTTGGAGCTTGAACACCGTCTCCGGGTTGAAGAGGTGGTACTCGCCTTCTCGGCGCCACTGGTACTCGCCACCCACGGTCAGCTCGCGGTGCGCGAGCTCGCTGGGTCGGTCGGGATACGCGATGTTGTGGCGCTGCGCGACCTCCTCGGCGATCACGTCGAGGTCGATGCCCTCGATGCGCGACGCGGTGCCGGTGAAGTACTCGTCGATGAGCGACTTCTGCAGGCCGACCGCCTCGAAGATCTGGGCGCCCGTGTAGGAGGCGACGGTGGAGATGCCCATCTTCGACATCACCTTGAGGATGCCCTTGCCCGCGGCCTTCACGTAGTTCTTGACGGCCTTGCGTTCCGTCATCCCGCTCAACACGCCCTCGCGGCACAGGTCGCGGATGGTGTCGAACGCGAGATAAGGGTTGATGCCGCCCGCGCCGTAACCCAACAACAACGCGAAGTGGTGCACCTCGCGCGCCTCGCCCGTCTCGATCACGAGCCCGACACGCGTGCGCGTCTTCTCGCGTACGAGGTGGTGGTGCACCGCAGCCGTGATGAGCAACGCGGGGATGGGCGCGTTCTCCGCGTCGGCGTAACGGTCGGAGAGGATCACGATGTTCGCGCCGCTCGCGATGGCTTCGCTCACTTGTGTGCGCACGTTGTCGATCGCCATACGCAGTCCGTCGCCACCCTCGGCGACCGGGTATTGGCAGTACACCGTGAACGGCGTGAACCCCGGAACCGCGGAGTCGGCGTCGTCGATGTAGCGCAGCTTGGCCAGCTCCTCGTTGGTGAGGATCGGGGTGGAGCACACGATCTGGCGACACGATTCGGGCGTGGGGTCGAGCAGGTTGCCCTCCGGGCCGAGCACCGAATTGAGCGACGTGACGAGCACCTCGAAGTTGGCGTCGAGCGGCGGGTTCGTGACCTGCGCGAACAGCTGCTTGAAGTACTCGTAGAGCATGCGCGGACGATCGGAGAGAACGGGCACCGGCGTGTCGGTGCCCATCGAGCCGAGCGACTCGACCGCGTTGCGCGCCATGGGCGCGATGATCAGGCGCAGATCTTCTTCGGTGTAGCCGAACATGCGTTGCTGCTGTACCGCGGAGCTGTGCTGCGGAACGAGCGGGAACTGTGGCGGCAGGTCTTCGAGATGGACGAGCCCGGCGTCGAGCCACTCTTGGTACGGGTGCTGCGCGGCGAGATCGGCCTTGATCTCCTCGTCGGGAATGATGCGACGCTGGGCGGTGTCGACGAGGAAGATCTTCCCCGGCTCCAACCGCCCCTTCTTCACGATCTTCGCCGGGTCGATGTCGAGCACACCGACCTCGCTCGCCATGATCACGCGGTCGTCGTCGGTAACCCAGTAGCGCGACGGCCGCAGGCCGTTCCGGTCGAGGACCGCACCGATCACCGTTCCATCGCTGAACGCGATCGAAGCCGGTCCGTCCCACGGCTCCATCAGCGACGCGTGGTACCGGTAGAACGCCTTGCGCGGCGCGTCCATGCTCTCGTGGTTCTCCCACGCTTCCGGGATCATCATCAAGATCGCGTGGTGGAGCGGACGTCCGGCGAGGTTGAGCAGCTCGAGCGCCTCGTCGAAGCGAGCGGTGTCGGACGCCGCGGGCGTGCAGATCGGGAAAGCGCGCTCGAGATCGCCCGGAAGCACGTCGCTCGCCATCACGCCTTCACGGGCGCGCATCCAGTTCTCGTTGCCCTGGACCGTGTTGATCTCACCGTTGTGGGCGAGCATCCGGTAGGGGTGCGCGAGCGGCCAGCTCGGAAACGTGTTCGTGCTGAAGCGCGAGTGCACGAGCGCGAGCGCGCTCTCGAATCGCTCGTCGAGCAAGTCGGGGTAGAAGGCCTCGAGTTGGTCGGGCGTGAGCATGCCCTTGTACACGACGACCCGGCTGCTGAGTGACGCGAAGTAGGCCTCGGTCTCGTGCTCGATGCGCTTACGGGCGAGGTAAACGTGCCGTTCGAGCTCGGCGCCGACCAGACCGTTCTTGGCGACGAACACCTGCACGAACGCGGGCATCAACTCGCGTGCCGACGCGCCGGGCTGGGTTGCGTCGACCGGCACCACTCGCCAACCCAACACGTCGAAGCCCTCGTCGGCGAACACCTTGGCGACCGCATCCGTCGTGGCGTCGACGCGGTCGACCGGCACGAACGCGATCCCCGTCGCGTAGGCACCGGCGGGCGGCAACGTGAATCCGACGGTCGCCCGGTAGAAGGTGTCGGGCATCTGCACCAAGATGCCCGCGCCGTCACCGGTGTCGGGTTCCGCGCCGGCCGCGCCCCGGTGGTTCAGGCAGCAGACGGCCGTGAGCGCCTGTTCGACGATCCCGTGGCTCTTGCGACCCTGCACGTCGACGACGAAGCCGACGCCGCACGCGTCGTGCTCGAATCGGGGGTCGTAGAGCGGGGGTAGCTCGCGATCGGCCACTGCGGTGTCGTCCTCGTTTCAGGCGGTCAGCTCCGTTGGGATCTGGCCACCGCGGGACGACATTGGCCCGTGGCGGAGCACAAGGATTGTAGCTGCGAGGAGGATCGTTTGGTCGAACTAACTCCGCCGTTCGGGCCGCCGGCCGGGCGAGGCAAATCGCCTCAGCCGTCGGGGTCCTGCCCGTCGGCGAGTACCCGCAGCCCCAGGGCCTGAGCGAGTGCGGGCGCGATGCCCACCAGCTGGTCGACACCGATCGTCGCGCCGGCGAGGGAGGCAACGCCGCGCAGACCGTCGAGCCTCGCCCCGCGCAGGTCGACCGCGGCGCACTTCGCGTTCGACAGATCGGCGCCCGCGAGATCGCTGCCGTCGAACGACACCTCGGCGAGCTGCGCGCCTACGAACTCGGCGCCGCCGAGCACCGACGCGTCGAAGCGGACGCGCTGCAGCTTGGCGAGCCGGAAATTCGCGTCGTCCAGCTTGCAGTCGGCGAACGTGACCTCGCGGAGGTTCGCCTGCGGCAGCTCGATGGCCGACGCGCGGCAATCCACGAGCTTCACCCGCTGCCAGACCGATTCGGAGAAGTCGCAACCCGACAGGTCGCAGCGCACCAGCTCGACGTCGACGAGCCGAGCTCGTTCGAACGCCTCGCCCGGATGGCGGGCGTCGACCACCCGGAGCCCGACCGCCTCACCGTCGTCGTCCAGCTCGAGCGTCGCCACAGATTCCCGATCGGGTGAATTCACGAGGTCGATGCTCGCGCGCCCGGTAGCCTTGATGCCGATGTCGTGATCCGGCCGCCCTCCGAGCCTCTTGTCCACCGCTCGACCGCAGGTGCCGCCGTGTCATCTTCCTTCGCCTCCCTCGTCGCCCGTGATCTCACCAAGTCGTTCGGGCCGCGCGTCGTGCTCGATCGCGTGTCGTGCACCGTCGGACCGCTGCACCGGGTCGGCGTCGTCGCGCCCAACGGCACCGGCAAGTCGACGCTGCTCAAGATCCTGGCCGGGCTCGACGCGCCCGATTCGGGAACCGTCACGATGACCCCGCCGACCGCGACCGTGGGCTACCTCCCGCAAGAGCCGGAACGGCGCGCCGGTGAAAGCGTGCGCGCCTATCTCGCTCGCCGCACGGGGGTCGGCGACGCCGACGAGAAGTTGCGGCGCGCGTCGGCCGCGCTCGCCGATCAGGCGCCGGGGGCCGACGACACCTACGCCACAGCGCTCGAGCGCTATCTCGGGCTGGGCGCCGCCGACTTCGACGCGCGCGTCGGTGCGGTGTGCGCCGACCTCGGCCTGCCGACGCGCGTGCTCGACCTCGACATGCAGGCGCTGTCGGGGGGTCAGGCGGCGCGCGCGAGTCTCGCGGCGATCGTGCTCGCCCGCTTCGACGTCTTCCTGCTCGACGAGCCCACCAACGACCTCGACTTCGCCGGTCTCGAACGCCTGGAACGGTTCCTGCACGACGAGCTCGCGGGCGGCGCGATGATCGTGTCGCACGACCGCGCGTTCCTCGACCGCACGATCACGTCGGTGTTGGAGCTCGACGAGCAGCAGCACTCGGCAACCGAGTACGCCGGTGGTTGGCAGGCGTACCTCGACGAGCAGGCCACGGCGCGCCGTCATGCCCAGGAGGAGTACGCGGAGTACCGCGCCCAGCGCGGCGAGCTGCGCGATCGGGCGCAACGCCAGCGCCAATGGTCGGTGCAGGGCAAGGCCAAGCTCAAGAAGTCGGGCGAGAACGACAAGCACATCCGGGAGTTCCGGCGCAACAGCAGCGAGCACGTCGCCGCCAAGGCCAAGATCACCGACCGCGCGCTCACGCGGCTCGAGGCAAACGCGATCGACAAGCCGTGGGAGGGCTGGGACCTGCGCATGGAGATCGCGACCGCGCCCCGCAGCGGCGCGGTCGTCGCGCGCCTCGCGGGCGCGACGGTGCGGAGGGGCGACTTCACGCTCGGCCCGATCGATCTGCAGATCGAATACGGCGAGCGCGTCGCGATCCTCGGCGCGAACGGAAGCGGCAAGACGACCTTGCTCGACGTCGTCATCGGGCGGCGGCGACTCGACGCCGGCGAACGGTCGCTCGGGCCGGGTGTGATCGTCGGAGAGCTCGACCAGGCCCGCGGCGCGTTCTCCGGCGAGGCGCCACTCCTCGCTCGCTTCGAGACCGCGAGCGCACTGGTACCGAGCGCGGCGCGGTCGCTGCTCGCGAAGTTCGGCCTGGGCGCCGAACACGTCGCGCGGCCGGCCGACTCGCTCTCGCCGGGCGAGCGCACCCGTGCATCGCTCGCGCTGCTCGGGGCCAAGGGCGTCAACTGCCTCGTGCTCGACGAACCGACGAACCACCTCGACCTGCCCGCGATCGAACAGCTCGAATCGGCGCTCGAGAACTACCCGGGCACCCTGCTGCTCGTCACGCACGATCGCGCCCTGCTCAACGCGATCTCGCTGACCCGCCACATCGAAGTGGAAGACGGGCTGATCACGGCCGATGTTCCGGTCGGCTGACGGAAGCGGCGTAGAACGCGATCGCGGCCGCGGTCGCGACGTTGAGCGAGTCGGCACCGGGAACCATCGGGATGCGTATCCGGTGGGCGGCGGCGGCGAGCCACGCATCCGAGAGGCCGGGCCCTTCGGCGCCGAGCAGCAGGGCGACGCGCGCGGGCCAGTCGACGAGGTCGATCGGCGTGGCGTCGGCGGCGGGCGTGAGCGCGAACGTCGTGAAGCCGGCCCGGCGCACCTCGTCGATCGACGCGATCCTCGTCCACGGGATTCGCATCACATGGCCGATCGAGACCCGCACGCAGCGGCGATACAGCGGATCGGAGCATTCGGGGTCGAGCAACACCGCGTCGACACCGAGCGCGGCCGCGCTCCGGAACAGCACTCCGAGATTCTCGTGGTCGTTCACGCGTTCCAAGATCGCGACTCGGCGCGCACTGTGCAGCACGGCTTCGACCGCGGGCATCGGCCAGCGGTCGGCGGCCGCGACCGCGCCCCGATGCAGATCGAATCCGACGACCCGGCGCAGCACCGCGTCCGCTGCGATGTAGACGGGAGCGTCCAATTCGGCGCGCGCGAAGGCCTCGGAGAGCGCGTCGTACTGCGCGGGAGTCACCAGCACGGACCGGACCCGCCGCCCCGACTCGAGCAGCCGGCGCACGACGAGCGGCGACTCCGCGATGAAGAAACCCTGGTCAGCCTCGACGCGGCGCCGCAGGTCGGGATCGGCGAGATCGACGTAGTCGGCCAGGCGCGGGTCGGCGGGATCGTCCACGAAGACCGGCGGGCTCACCCACCAACCTTGGCACGCGTACGCCACCCCACGAGTCCGGATCCTCGAGCGAAACGGCCCCCGGCGCCGATACCCACTACAGGGCGGAACACCGCGCCGGTTCGCCGGGGCGTGGGCCGAAACAACCAATGAAATTGGGCTGATATCCCCACATCGACGTAGGGAACGTGTAACGATGCACCCCGCAACTTCCCAACATCGCATGGAGGACAAGTGAACCGGAGCCAGCTGCTGAACGAGCTCGCCGAACTCAACGACTGGAGCCGTCGAGAGGCCGACCAGTTCCTGACGTCGCTCACCGATCTGATCACGGCGACGGTGTCGAAGGGTGACGATGTTGCGATCTCGGGCTTCGCGAAGTTCCGCCGGATCGACCGTCCCGCCCGCATGGCCCGTAACCCAGCGACGGGCGAACAGGTTCGGGTCGCGGCCAAGCGCGTCGCCCGCATCACACCGTTGAAGGCATTCAAGGACTCCGTGCTCTCCGGCAAGAAGGCGCCCGCGAAGAAGGCGCCCGCCAGGAAGACCGCGGCGAAGAAAGCACCCGCGAAGAAGACTGCGGCCAAGAAGGCGCCCGCCAAGAAGAAGGCGACGAAGCGCCGCTGAACGTTCCAATCTCTCCTCTCTTCACGCGATCGAGCCCGGGCCCCGTGCCCGGGCTCGATCGCGCGTACGCTCGAACGGGTGGACGACGCGCTACGCGAGGTCGAGTTGTTTCGCGTCCGGCTGCCGCTCGTCGCGCCCTTTCGGACCGCGAACGTCACGACCGCGGTGAAGGAAGCGCTTCTCCTCCGGGTTCGCACCGCCGCGGGCGTCGGCTGGGGCGAGTGCACCGCGCCGGCCACCCCCGCGTACGACGGCGAGACGATCGACGATGCGCGGCTCGCTTTGCGCGATCACCTTCTCCCCCGCGCGTTTGCCGGCGCGGGCCTCGCCGACGTGCGCGGTCACACCTCGGCGCGTGCCGCGCTCGAATGTGCCGTGCTCGATGCCCGCTTGCGGGCCGATGGGATCTCGCTGGCCAGGTGGCTCGGCGCCGGACGCCCGGCCGTGGACGCAGGCGTCGCCGTGGGCCTGGTCGACGACCTCGACACGCTGCGCCGCGCCGTCGCGGCCTACGTCGAGGCCGGATACCGACGGATCAAATGCAAGATCGAACCCGGAAACGGCGTCGCCGTGCTGGCGGCGGCGCGCGCCGAGGTCGGTCCCGGGGTGTCACTCGCGGCCGACGCCAACGGCAGTTACGCCCTCGACGAGGCCCGGCGCCTTTTCGACGATATCGACGGCCTCGCCCTGCAGTGCGTCGAGCAGCCCTGCGCGCCCGAGGCCGTCGCCGATCATGCGACGCTCGTGGAGCAGGTGCGTACTCCGATCTGTCTGGACGAGACGATCACGAGTGCCACCGTCGCGAGTGACGTCATCGCCCGGCGCGCATGTGACGCGCTCGCGATCAAAGTCGGGCGCCTCGGCATCGAGGAGTCGAAGCGCACACACGACGCGTGCGTGCTGGGCTCGATCGCGGCGTTGCCGGGCGGCATGCTCGAGACCGGTGTGGGACGCGCCGCGTTGCTGGCCGTCGCCGCATTGCCCGGGTTCACGCTCGCCGGCGACTGCTCGGCGTCGGAACGGTTCTTCGGCGTCGACGGTGACCTCACGGAGCCGTTCGTGATCCACGACGGCAAGCTGCGCGTCCCAACGGGACCCGGCCTCGGAGTGGAGCCGATCCCCGACCGACTCGCACGTTGCACCGTCGCGCACGAACGGCTGACCCCGCGCGGCTGAACTCCCGGCCGAACTCGACCCGGCGTCTCGAACGAAGTCGCACTGCGTCACGCGAGGGATATCTCATCAGGGCCCGTGATATCGCCCGTGATATCGCCCGTGATATCGCGACGGTTTCTAGAGAACCTCTGCGGCGGGCCCGCGACTGCCGACCATCAGGATGCGATCGTCAGGGCTTCGGGCGCTTGGCGTCGAGCCACGGACGGACCATGACGATCGAGTCCTCGGGGTGGTCGGGGTCGAGCCGCAGCACGATCGGGTCGTCGAACGGTTCTCCACCGGCCCAGTCCTCGACGATCGCCGGGGTCTCGTCCTTGGGCGGCTCGAGCACGTCGCGCAGCCCGAACATTCCCGCGGCCAGCACCGACCCGATCGCCGTCCGTCGGAACCGTTCGATGGGTGCCGGTTCCGCGTGCCCGAGCACCTCGCCGTCGGGCTCGCCATCGGCGCCGGGCTGCTCGTCGGTGTAGTCCTCGTCGTCGTCGAGCACGACGTCACGGTACCCGCGCGCGACCGCTACCTTGGGCGTCATGGCGAACGTGCGTTCGGGGTCGATTCAGCCGGCGCACCTGACCTGGCAGCCGACGTTGCTCGGCGACCCGGGCCGCGCGCCCGCGTTCGATCCGTCGTTCACGAATGCGCGCCGCATCGCGCTCGACAAGGCCGCGTGGGTGGATCAGGTCACCGGCTGGGTACACGGCGCCGACACGCTCTTCGAACACGTCGTCGCGCACGCGCCGTGGGAGCACCGGACCGTGCGGATGTACGACCGGATGGTCGAAGAACCCCGGCTCACGGCCTGGTACGGGCGGGCGCTCGACGATCCGAGCGTCCCCGCGATCTTCGCCGAGATGGCCGCCGCATTGTGCGGGCGCTACGGCCGCGCGTTCGACGCGGTAGGCGCCGCGCTCTATCGCGACGGCCGCGACAGCGTCGCCTGGCATGCCGATCGCATCGATCCCGCGATCGTCGAGCCCGTCGTCGCGATCGTCTCGCTCGGATCGGCGCGCACGCTCCGCATGCGCCCGCGCGAGCGGCGAGATCCGCAAGGCCGATCACACGCGTTCCCCTTGCTGCCCGGCGACCTCTTGGTGATGGGCGGCACCGCCGGGAGGACATGGGAGCACTCGGTGCCGAAAGTCGCCCGCGCCGGCGCGCGCGTCAGCCTGCAGTTCCGCCACTCGACGTAGCCACCGGCGCGAGACGCGCGTAATCGACCGCGAAGTCGGTTCGATCGACGGCCAGCGCGGCGATCCGAGTGTCTCCTACGCTCAATTCGCACGTCCGCCAGCCCTTCACGAACGCGGGCACATCGCGCAGCCGGGTGGCGATACCGATGCCGAGGGCCTTGAGGTACGCCTCCTTGGCCGTCCACGCGCGTAGGAACGAGCGGAGCTGTTCGTCGTCGTTCTCGATCGCGAGCCAAGCCGCATGCTCTTCGTCGTTCAGCACGCGCGCCGCGAGCGCGCCAAGACGGAGGCGCGGTCTCACGTCCTCGATGTCGACGCCGACCCGGACGTCGCCGTCGGCAAGGGCGATGACCCCGAACGAGCGCGAATGACTGAGGCTGAACGAGACGCGATCGTCACCGGCGACCGTCGGACGGCCGTGCGTCGGGTCACCGCAGTGTGCGCATCGCCGCGAGATCGGTACCCGATCCGGGTCCATACCGAGCGCGTCGCCGAGCACGACACGCGTCGTGGCGCGCGCGACCCGGATCGGCGCCGGCGCATCGCGCTCCTCGGGCGCGAGCATGGCGTCGAGGCGCTCGACGACGTCGGCGCGTGGGTCGAGATCGACCGAGAACACGCGCACGACGCCGGAAGTCACGTGGTCAAGCTAGACGCGCCGCGTCGTCACTCCGGCGGCTCGACGGTGTCCTCGGAGTTCCGGTGCTCGACGGGTTTGCCCGGCGGAGAAACCCGGTTCGCGGTACGCGCATCGGACTCGGCGAGGATCTCCTCCGCTTGCGCCGCGGGATCGTCGCTTCCCACCTCTCGCTCCTCGGGCAGGAGCGACTCGGCTCGGCGCTGCACTCGCTTCGGGTCCGGTTCGTCGGGCATGAGTACTGGTCTACCCGCCTGCGAGCGAACCAATGCGCGCAACACCTCACTCAGAGTGCAGGCGCTGCTCGATGGCATCGACCTTTCCTTGCAGCGCGTTGGTCACTCCGGGACGATGATCGATCTTGATCACCACGCTGACTCGCGGCGCGATCTCGGCGACGGTCATGACGCACGCCTTGATCAGGCTCATGACCTCGTCCCACTCGCCTTCCACGTTGGTGAACATCGCGTTCGTCTCGTTGGGGAGCCCGCTGTCGCGGACGAGGCGAACCGCTTCGGCAACCGGCTCGCTGACGGAGTCACCGACTCCGAGCGGCGTGATGGAGAATGCAGCAATCATGAACAGATGATCGCACCACCCGCCGCGTGCTACAGCTTGCGGGGTGATGATCGTCGCCTCCGAGGCGCACCGCGCCCACCACGCTCGTGAGCCGTTCCTCGATCGCGGGCGGCTCAGCGAGCCCACCGAGGTCCCCGAACGGGTCGACCGGATCCTCGCCGCGGTAGCCGAAACGGAGCTCGGCGCGGTTCAGGCGCCGCGTGCGTTCGGGGTCGAACCCATCTCGAGGGTGCATTCTCCCGAGTACCTGGAGTTTCTCGAACACGCCCACGCGCGTTGGCGTGAGACGACGGGCCTCGACGAATCGTCTGAGGCCAGCGCGTACGCGCGTCCGATTCGTGACCAGCCGTACGTCGAGCCGGTGCACATCATCGCCCAGCTCGGTTGGTACTCCCACGACACCGACCCTGTGCTCGCGGGAACCTTCGGGGCGGCCGTCGCCGCGGTCGATGTGACGCTCACGGCGTGGGAAGCCGTCGCCGACGGCCGCGAACATGTCGCGTACGCGTGTACCCGACCGCCCGGTCACCACGCGGCCACCGACTCGTTCGCCGGTTACTGCTACCTCAACAACGCAGCCGTTGCCGCGCAGGCCTGGACCGATCGCGGCGCGCGCGTCGCCATAGTCGACGTCGACTACCACCACGGCAACGGCACCCAGCAGATCTTCTACGACCGCGACGACGTGCTGTTCGTCTCGGTGCATGCCGATCCCGCGTTCGAATATCCCTTCTTCCTCGGCTTCGCAGGCGAGCGCGGTTGGGGCGCGGGCGAGGACTGCAACCGCAACTTCCCGCTGCCGGCCGGCACCGAGTGGAACACGTACGGCGACGCGCTGGCGACCGCGCTCGCAGTCGTGCACAAATTCGGACCTGACGCGGTGATCGTGTCACTCGGTGTCGACACCGCTTCCGAGGATCCCGACACCTTCCGACTCGTCGCCGACGACTTCCCGCGCATCGGCGCCGCGATCGTCGCCCTCGATCGCCCGACACTCGTCGTGCAGGAAGGCGGCTATTGCCTCGACGTGCTCGGCCGCAACGTCGTGGGCGTACTCAAGGAGCTCGCCTGACTACTCGCCGAGCGAGTCCGAACGAATCGTGAAGAACGGCGCGGCGATGAGGAAGGTGACATCGGGCGCGGGCTCCCACGCGTAGCTCGCGATCTCCGCCGCGCTTCGACGGCCCGTCGTCGCCCGCAGCAGCTCGAAGCGCGGCGCGCGCACCGTCACCCGCGGCTCGCCTGCGCCCGCGACCTCGTCGCCGTACTCCGTGACGAACCGGATCGCGGGCGCGCCGGAGCTCGTCCGGGTATGCACCAACCACTCCCAGCTCAGCTCCATCGCGTCGCTGTCGCGCGCGCCGGGACGCCCAATGGCCTGGCGCACGTCGTGCTCGTGCGTGGCCGCGTCGAACACCGCCTGCCCGGCAATTTCCTCCGGTGCGCCCGCGAGGAGCGTTTCGAACTCGGGTCCGTAGTACTCCCAATCGCCGAGCAGCTCGGCGATGGAGACGTTGCGGCGCCGCTCGACCTGGGCGGCGGTCCAGGCATCGCCGGCGATCCCGTCGAGCCGGCCGTTCACGACGTCGTCGCTCACCCCGACCATGTGCGCGAGCACGTCACGCACCCGCCACCCTGGAGTGGCCGCCGCGGGCTGATCGAGGGCTGCCGGATCGACTTGGCGCACCAGGTCGGTCACGCGCACGCGCAACTCGGCTTGGACGGCGGCGTGTTGCTCAGTCATCGGGCGCCCCTTTCTCACGGAGCGATCGCGCACTCGAGAACAGCGCGAGCACCAGCGCCCATACTGCCCCGACCAGCAGTACCTCCGTCGAGTGCGACTTGGCGAACGGGCCGGCGACGAGTACCCCGAGGGGCACCGTCCCGCCGAAACCCATGATCCACAGCGCCATGACCCGGCCGCGCTCCTCGTTGCGCAGCTGCTTCTGCAGGATGGTCGACAGACACGTGATCACGAGGAAGTACACGTAGCCGAGGACGGCCGCGATCACGAACGCCGCGGGAACGTTACGGACCAAACCGAACGCGGCTACCGCGACCGCGAACGCGATGAAGCCGGGGCGCAGCAACGCGATCTTCGAACGCCGGGCGAGGATCGTCCCTACGGTGAACGCGCCCGACGCCGCGCCGAGGCCGAAGCTCGCGTAGAGCAAGCCGTACAAGCCGCTCGAGAGCTCGAGGTTGTACTTGGCGACGAGGGGCATGATGCCGACGAAGGCGAGCGAGAAGAACGAGAACGAGAAGAGCGTGAGCAGCACGTATCGGATGACCGGATCGGCGCGCGCGATCCGCACCCCGGACAGCAAACGATGCTCGGTGCGATCGACGCCCGGCGCGTGGACGTAGCGCGGATAGCGCGCCAACAGCAGGCCCGCCACTGCGAAGAGGTACGTCGCCGCGTTGATGGCGAACACGGGTCCGGCGTCGAGCTTGGCGAAGATGAGCGCGCCGATCGCCGGCCCGATCACGCGCGAGAGGTTCATCTGCACCGACCAGAGCGCGACCGCGCCCGTCATGTCTTCGCGCGGAACGAGGGTCGGGAGGATCGCGCTCAGACCGGGTGCGCCGAGCGCGTTGGCGATCCCGATCGCGAACACGATGACCACGATCAAAACATGCGAGGGATGCGACGTCCACGCGACCAGAGCGAGCGCGAACGACAACGTGCCCTGCAAGATCTGCAAGCTCACGAGCAACCGGCGCCGATCGACGCGGTCGGCGAGCAGGCCACCCATCATCGAGAGGAAGAGCAGCGGACCGAGCTGGGCGAAATACAGCAGCCCGACGAAGAAGCCGCTCCCCGTGAGCTTGACGGCATACAGGCCGAGGATGACGTTCTGCATCCAGGTGCCGATGTTCGACGCGAACGTGCCGCCGTACACGATGCGAAAGTCGCGGTGGCGAAGTGCCGCAGCCGCGGTACCGCGCTGATAGGCGACGTCCCCGTCGACGATGGCGTCTTCGACGTCCTCGAGCTCGGAGCCCCCAGGCGACGGCTGCATGCCGGTGCACCCTACCGACGGGGCCTACGTCGCCAGAAGGTCAGAACACTGGCACCGTGCCGATGACGTGCTCGGCTTCCAATCGTTCGAGCTCGTCGTCGCCGACGCCGAGCTCGCGCAACACCTCGACCGTGTGTTGTCCGAGTGTCGGCGCGGGCGCGGTCCACACGCGCTCGGGCCCGCCCGAGAGTCGCACCGGCCACGTCGGGTAGTGCTGCTCACCGACCAGCGGGTTGTCGACCGGCTCGAAGAAGCGGCGGGCGCGCATCTGCGGGTCGTCGAGGGTCGCGAACCCGGGAACCATCGCCGCCGCGGCGACACCTTGCGCCCGCGCATCACGAGCCGCGTCGTCCGGTGCGCGGGTCGCGCACCACGCCGCGCGCTCGTCGCGCGTCATGGGGTCGGAAACCCGGTCGACCGCCACCCACGCGTCGTCGCCGAGACACGCGTACACCCCGCCCGCGCCCCGGCGATCGAGCAGCGTTCCGTCGATCGCGTAGCGGATCACCTGTTCGGCCGTCACCGCGGTCGCGACCTCTACGAGCGGGACCTCGACGAGCTGACCCTCTCCGGTGCGTGCCCGGTACTCGAGCGCGGCGACGACCGCGAGCGCAGCGTGCGCACCGACCATCGGATCGACGGGCCCGCCCGGGATGATCGGGGGGCCGCCTTCGTAGCCGGTCACCCACGCCATGCCCGTGAGCTGTTCCATCGTCTGGGCGAAACCGCCCCGGGCGCGCCACGGACCGTCGAGGCCGAAGGCGGGCATGCGCAGCATGATCGCCGCGGGGTTCAGGGCGTGCACGGTCTCCCAATCGAGGCCGAAGCGCTCGAGCACCTGCGGCGTGAAGTTCTCCGCGACCACATCGCTGCGCGCCACGAGGCGCTTCGCGAGCGTGAGACCGTCGGGATGTCCGAGATCGAGCGTGATACCGCGCTTGGCGAGATTGCACGCGTGGAACAGCGCCGACTTCTCGTAGAAGCGCGGGTCGTCGTGCGGGCGCACGGCGGCGCTGAACCGAATCCCGTCCGGCCGTTGCACGGCTTCGACCTTGACGACGTCGGCGCCCATCGACGACAACCAGGCCGTCGCGAACGGACCGGCCCAGAATGCGGTGAAGTCGAGAACCTTCAGACCGGCGAGCGGGCGATCGCCGGGCACCGATGCGGCCGACGACGGTGCGGAGCGCGACCTGCGCGACCAACTTCCGGAGACGACACCGGGAGCGACAAGCTCGCGGTCGGCAACGCCGTGGAAACGGAACGGTGCGCGCGGCCGGATCCACTTCTCTCCCGGCTGGTGCACGAACACGTTGCGCGCCGCGAGCTGCTGGTTGCGCGGGAGCTCGGCGCCGTTGCCGACGATCGCGGCGGGAACGCGCGCTTCGACGCACGCGGCTACGACCTCGTCGGCCGTGTGCTGTCGCGTGTACGCGTGGATCGCGCCGTTCACCTGCTCGGCCCGACGGAAACGCCCGATCATCGTGCCGAGTTCGTCGTCGTCGGCGAGGTCGGGACGACCCGCGAGTCGAGCCAGCGCCTGCCACTGCTGCACGGTCACCGTCGTGATTCCCACGAACCGGCCGTCGCCCGCGGGCTCGTTCCCCGGGATCATCACCCAGCGGAACGACTGCGCCCGTCCGCCCGGAAACCGTGCCATCAGTGTCGGCGTGGTCACGTAGGTCAACTGGATCGCTTCGAGCATCGACGCGTCGACCGTCTCGGCCACGCCGGTGCGCGACGCCCGCCACCACGCGGTCGCCGCTCCGAGTGCACCGAACGTGCCGACGATGTACTCGCCGAGTCGACCGCCGACCGTCAACGGCGGCAGGTGCGCGTGCCCGTGGGCGGAAAGGCTGCCGCTGCGCGCCTGCAACACCTCCTCCGGCAGGTCGAGGCCGTCGTCGGGACCACCGTGGCCGAGCGCGGTGATCGAGACGGTGACGAGCGGCTCCGAGTGCGCGGACAGCGCGCGCTCCGACTCGCCCACGACGACGACGTCGGCCGCGTCGAGCCACGGTTCGAGATCGGCGGCATACCGCTGCGACGTGCGCAAATACGTGAACAGCGCATCGCCGCCGATCGGCTCGCCGAACACGACGTCGGCGCCGAGATCGGTCAGCAGCTTGGTGCAATACGCGCCCGCGATGCCGGTCGTGCAATCGACGACGCGCAGCCCGTCGTAGATCACGTGAGCGTGAACATCGGGACGATCACCGACCGGCCGGGGACCGTCGTGAACTCGAGCGGCCGGAAACAGACCGCCACCGGCGCGTCGGCGACGAGCTGCTCGGGCGCGGTGTCGACGACGTACGTGCAGAGCCGCACGGCCGGATCCTCGTCGAGCGCCACCAACGCGGTGACGAACGGCACGCGATCTGCGAAGGCAGGGAGAAACGCGCGGCGGACGACGGCCCAGGTGAAGAGCGTGCCGCGGCCCGACACCGCGCTCCATGTGAGACCGCCGCCGTCGCGCGGACACGCTTCCTGCGGATACCACACGTATTCCCCGCACGTCTCGCAGCGCGGGATCAACAGCTCGCCCCGCGCCGCACCGGCGAAGAAGGGCGTGGTGAGCGGGTCGTCGACGTCGGGGAGCGGGAAGTCGTCACGCTTGATCGCCATGGCCGTCGTTCACCGATCCTTCGTGAGCACCAGGGTGCTCGCCATGTGTCCCGTGTAGCCGCCGTAGACCGCGACCTCGCAGTTGGGTACCTGCGCGGCCGCGACACCGCGGAGCTGCTTCACGCACTCCACGACGTGCGCGATTCCCAGCACGTACGCGTGCGACAAAAGCCCGCCGTGTGTGTTGAACGGCAGCTTCCCCGAGTCGTGGAACAACGTGTCGCCCTCGACGAAGCGACCGGCTTCACCCTTCGGGCAGAACCCCATGTCCTCGATCTGCATCATGCTCACAACGGTGAACGGGTCGTAGACCGTGAGAACGTCGACGTCGGCGGGCGAGAGTCCGGCCATCGCGAACGCACGTGGTGCGGAGAAGACCTGCGGCGTGGTGGTGAAGGCGCGCTGCAGCGCCCAATGCGTTCCACTGGCGGAGTAACCCTCCCCCACACCCCTCACGACTGCCGGTGCGTGCGGCAGATCCCGGGCCCGTTCGACACTCGTCGTGACGTAGGCCGCGCCGCCGTCCGAGATCAGGCACGAGTCGAGGAGCCGCAGCGGTTCGGCGAGATAGGGAGCCGCGAGGTAGTCGTCGAGGGTCATCGGCCGGCCGTGCATCACCGCGTCGGGATGCAGGTTGGCGTGCCGGCGGCATGCGACCGCGATCGCACCGAACTGCGAGGGAAGCGTTCCGAACTCGATCATGTGCCGGCGCATGATCGACGCGAAGTAGACGGGTTGCGGGAACCAGCCGAACGGCACCTCGAGGTTCTGCTTCAACGACTGCGCCGCGTGCACCTCGCCGGGCCCGCCGGTCATCGACGCGCGCTGCGTCGCCCACGCCACCGGGAAGACGTTGAGCACGTGCCGGGCCTCGCCCTCGCGTATCGCCCGCGCCGCGAGGTACGGCGCGGTCGCGGCCCACGCCATGCCGCCGCCCCAAGGTGAGGTCCACATCTCGTGCGAGGTGCCGAAATGCTCGCGGAACGCGTCGACGTCGAAGTCGGCGAACGCGCCCGACCAGGTGATCCCGTCGATGTCGGACGGAGTCAGACCCGCGTCGGCGATCGCCCGCTCCGCGGCCTCGGCGCCGATCTCACGGGCGGTGCGCCCGGACGCCTTCGTGTACGCGGTCTCGCCGATGCCTGCGATGGCGACCTGCGCTCGTATGTCGTCGAGGTCGGTCGCGTGACCCCAGTCGGCGGTTTCGGACACGTTTGCGGAACGTATCAGCCGCTCGACAGCGCGGGCACGGGGTGGGCGACGAGCACGACTCCCCGCGGTGTCGCGTCGGCCCTGCGGACCATCGCGACGTGCAGCGCCACGCGGGCCTGATCGGCAAGCACCTCGAGCTCGACACTGCGGAAGTCGATCTCGCCGAGCAACACCGGCGCGAGCGCCTCGTCGAGCGCACCACCGTCGCGGACGATCGACCGGAGCGACACTCCGGTGAGACGCGTTGCATCCTCCCCCACCAGCGCGGCGTAGGCCTTGCTGCACGCCACGTGCCGAAGCTCACGATCGAGCACCGCGACGATGGGCTCCTCGAAGACCGCACCGGGATCGTCGGACGCCACCGACTCGACCAACCGGTCGAAGCAGTTGCCCTCGAAAGACGGCGCCTCGAATATCGCGACCATCGCGCGCCGCATGTGCCACGCCGCGGTCCAGCACCGCGCCCGTTCGTCGGCACGCGCGACGCGGGCCGCAATCGACTCGACGAATGCGAGATCGTCGTTCTTGTACGGCCGGCCGGGAAGGTCGCGCGTGACGAGCAACGCTCCCGTCGCACCGATCGGCGCGCACGCCGCGCTGTAACAGCCGGACAGGTGGAGGTGTTCGTGGAGCTCGGGGTGAAGGCGCTTGCGGAGCTCGCGCTGGGGTACCTGCGGAACGCAGATGACCTCGCCACTCGTCACCGATCGGCGAACGAGCTTGGTCGACGTTCGAGGATCGCGCCCGAGGGTCGACGCGGCGACTTCCGAGACGGGATCTCGGTGCGCCGCGTAGACGACAACCAGGTCGTCGGCCGCTGACCGGCGATACACGAACGCGGTATCCCCGAGATGCTCGGCTATGACGCGCGCCGCCCGTTCGCCCACCGCGGTCGAGTCGAGCGTGACCGCATCGACCATCAGGTCGAGAACGTGCAACGCGTCCTCGATGCGCGACGTCCCGGCGTCGGGCGGCCGGGTCTCGGGTTGCTCTGCCCGCTCCGGCGTCCGCTCGGTCGCCGCGCGCTGGGCCTGGAGCCGGGCGACCGCCGCGTCGGAGACCTCGTAGCCCGCGCCGACCTTGACCGCGACGAGCTGACCGCTGCGCACCCACCGGTACGCGGTCTGGTAGTGCACGCCGAGCCGGAGCGCGGCCGTCTTCAGGTTCACAGCGTCATTCTGCCGGGCTCGGCGCCGGGGCCGTCGGCAGTCGCCGTTTCCCGAACGCGGGCGTACGGATCTGACCGTTCCCCGGGTGCCGGGCTACGTTCGGCTCCCGTTCGAAGGAGGCGCGCATGACCATGCCGAACGATATCGGCGTGATCGATCTGATGATCGCTCCGCCGTTTCGCGCCGGCGCGCGGACGTACCAATTCCTGCGGGCCAACCTGCGCGACCGCGAATCGCTCGACGAATTCGAGTTTCCTGCTCAGTACATGTTCAAGGACGTGCCCCACCCGGAAGCGGGCGACGACTCCGTGCGGTTCCTGCTGGACCAGATGGACCGCTTCGGTATCGAGAAGGGCATGCTCGGCGTGTCGTTCGACGAAGACCGCAGCGCCGACTCCCTGCGAGCCGTCCGTGAGCATCCCGATCGGTTCTTCGGGAGTCTCGAGGTCGACCCGAACCGCGGCATGGACGCGGTGCGCGACCTGCAGCGCGCGGTCGAGGAGCTCGGCGTCAAGGCGGCGACCGCGTTTCCCGCCGGCCTCAACCCGCAGGTGCCGATCAACGACGCGAAGTTCTATCCGATCTACGCGAAGTGCATCGAGCTCGACATCCCGATCTGCGTCTGCGCGGGCGTTCCCGGTCCCCGCGTACCCTTCGCGCCGCAATACGTCGGCCTTATCGACGAGGTGTGCTGGTACTTCCCCGAGCTGAAGTTCGTGACCCGCCACGGCTGCGAACCGTGGGCCGACCTCGCGGTCAAGCTGTTGTTGAAGTGGCCGAACCTCTACTACTCCACTTCCGCGTTCGCGCCCCGCTACTACCCCGAGGCCATCGTCAAGTTCGCGAACACACGCGGCGCCGACAAGGTGATGTACGCGGGCTACTACCCGATGGGCCTGTCGCTCGACCGCATCTTCAAAGAGCTTCCCGACGTGCCGTTCCGCGACCATGTGTGGCCCAAGTTCCTGCGCGAGAACGCCGAACGCGTCTTCAAGCTCTCGTGAGTAATGCTTTCGAGACGGCGCGGGCCGGCGGAGTAGTCGACACGGCGGTTGGATTTCCGAAGTCGCGCGAAGACATGTTCGAGTTCTACGAATTCATTCGCAAAGGGAGCCACGACTCGGCGACCAAGGAAGGAGAGCTCGAGTTCCCGGCGGGCTACATGTTCAAGAACGTGCCGAAGTGGGAGTCGGACGACATGGGCGACCCCGTCGAGATGCTCTTCCTCGAACACCAACGGCACGGCATCACGCAGGCGATCGTCGGCGTCGAGGACGAGATCGGGCAACGCGCGGTACGCGACCTCCCCGACCACTTCTTCGCGAGCATCAGCATCGACCCGAACGAGGGCATGGAGGCAGTGCGCAAGATCGACCGCTACGCGAACGAGTTCGATCTGAAGGCCGTCGGCGCGTTCCCATCCGGCTTGTACCCGCAGGTCGCGCTCAACGACAAGATGTTCTACCCGATCTACGCGAAGTGCATCGAGGTCGACGTCGCGTTCTGTTCGACGGCCGGCGTCCCCGGTCCTCGACTCCAGTTCGCGCCGCAGGAAGTCGCGCTCATCGACGAGGTCTGCTGGTTCTTCCCCGAGCTGACGTTCGTGACGCGCCACGGCTGCGAACCGTGGACCGCGCTGGCCGTGAAGCTGCTCCTCAAGTGGCCGAACCTGCACTACTCGACCACCGCCTTCGCACCGAAGTACTACCCGAAGGACATCATCGACTTCGGCAACACGCGCGGTGCCGACAAGGTGATCTTCTCGGGCTATTTCCCGGCCGGCCTCACCTACGAACGCATCTTCAACGAGATGCCCGAGGTCCCGTTCCGCGATCACGTGTGGCCCAAGTTCCTGCGGGAGAACGCGCAACGAGTGTTCAAGCTTCCGGAGAAGAAGGTGCCGACCCAATGAGTAGCGAAGCGTTCGAGAAGGCTCGGGCGGAGGTAGGGGTCATCGACACGATGATCGGTTTCCCGGCGCCGCGCGAAGAGCAGGCCAAGCACTACGACTTCATCCGTAAGCAGACGCACGATTCCGACAGCCAGGAGTGGGAGTTCCCCGCGCAGTACATGTTCAAAGGGGTGCCCCACTACGACCGCGTCGACGACCCAGTCGAGATGCTGATCGAGAAGATGAACCAGCACGGCATCTCCAAGGCGCTGACGGGGATGGCGGTCGACGGCAATGCGAAGATCGCGCTCGAGCGTTATCCCGACCGTTTCGTCGCGTCGACCAACACCGACCCGAACCAGGGCATGGACGCCGTGCGCAAGCTCGAGGAGGACGTGCGCGTGCACGGTGCCCGGGCGACCAACTGCTGGGGCACCGGGCTCATCCCACAGGTACCCCTGAACGACAAGAAGATGTATCCGATCTATTCGAAGTGCATCGAGCTCGACATCCCGATCTTCGTGTACGCAGGTGTGCCGGGGCCGCGGATTCGCTTCGCGCCCCAGGAAGTCGGGCTGCTCGACGAGGTGTGCTGGTTCTTCCCCGAGCTGAAGATCATCACGCGCCACGGCGGCGAGCCATGGACGCAGTTGATGGTGAAGCTCCTGCTCAAGTGGCCGAACCTCCACTACTCCACTTCTGCGTTCGCGCCCAAGCACTACAACAAGGACATCATCGACTTCGCGAACACACGCGGCGCCGACAAGATCATCTACGCGGGCTACTACCCGATGGGCCTCGACATCGACCGGATTTTCGCCGAGCTGCCGCACGTACCGTTCCGCGACCACGTGTGGCCCAAGTTCCTCTACGAGAACGCGGCGCGGCTGCTCAAGCTGTAACGGTCCGGAAGCGACGGGAGACTCATGGGGCCGCTCGACGGCATCAAGGTGATCGAGCTGCCGAACATCGGTCCGGTGCAGTTCGCCGGAATGTTGCTCTCCGACCTGGGCGCCGAGGTGTTGCGCGTCGATCGGGCGACCGACGTCGCGAGCGGACGGTCGGTCGCCGGAGGAAACGCGTCGCCGTATTCGGTGATCGACCGCGGGCGCCGCAGCGTGGGAGTCGACCTCAAACACCCGGGCGGCGCCGACGTCGTGCTGCGGTTGTGTGAGCGCGCCGACGTGTTGCTCGAAGGCTTCCGTCCCGGCGTCGCCGAACGGCTCGGCGTCGGGCCGGAACAGTGCCGCGGGCGGAACACTCGTCTCGTATACGCCCGGATGACGGGCTGGGGCCAGAGCGGTCCGCTCGCGGGCGATGTCGGCCACGACGTCAACTACCTCTCCGTCGCCGGCGTTCTGTGGCATCTCGGTCCGGAAGGCCACGCGCCCGTGCCGCCCATCAACCTGCTCGCCGATTTCGGCGGCGGCGGTTCGCTCGTCGTGATGGGCATCCTCGCCGCGCTGGTGGAGCGCGGCAGATCCAACGAAGGTCAGGTCGTCGACGCGGCGATGATCGATGGCAGCGCCCAGCTCATGAGCATCTTCTTCGGGCTCGACGCGATGGGCGTTTGGGGTCCGCGCGGCACCAACCTGCTCGACGGCGGCGCCCACTTCTACAACGTGTACGAGACTGCGGACGGCGGCTACGTGTCGCTCGCCGCGTACGAGCCAAAGTTCTACGCGAACCTGCTCCGGCTGGTCGGCCCGCTCGGCTTCGACGACCTCGACCCGGCACAACAGATGGACACGACTCAGTGGCCGGCGCTGAAGCTCCGTCTGGCGTCGTTGTTCAGCACCAAGACGCGCGACGACTGGGTCGCGTTCTTCGCGGCGGACGAGGTGTGCTTCGCGCCCGTACTGCCCATGTCGGAGGCCCGCACGCATCCGCACAACGTGGCCCGTCAGATGTTCGTCGACGTCGAGGGCGCGCCGCATCCCGCACCCGCGCCCCGGTTCAGCCGCACGACGACCGCCGTACAGGGAGCACCCGTGAAGCCCGGAGCGCACACCGACACCGCACTCGCCGAGTGGGGATTCGACCGTCCGGAGATCGCGCAGCTGAAATCCGACGGCGCGATCGCATAGTCAGCCGGTATCGGACGGGTCGGGTATCGTCGCTCCGGAGGACCGATGACGGACGTGCGACCACTCGATCGATCGCTGTGCGCGACCGCCGAACTCCTCGATCTGGGGGCGGGACGGGGCAAGAGACTCCTGGATGAAGCGCGTCGATTCGGCGTGCACCATCCGTTGGGCATCGAAGTGAACCCCGCCAAGGTCGCTCAGGCGCAGGCCGCAGGCCTTCCCGTGTACGAGGCCGATTTCACTCAGCTCGATCCGCAGGCGTTTCCCGCGGTCAAGGTCGTCCTGTTCGACAACGTGCTGGAGCACCTTCCGTCGCTGGCGGCCGTGGAGGAGGTATTCGATCGAGCTTGTGCGATCGCGTCCCACGCGGTGTACATCCGTCACCCTTCGTTCGAACACGACGAATACCTCTCGTCGTTGAAGCTGAAGCAGTACTGGAACGATTGGCCCGGCGTACACACCGCGCCCGTCCGGCTCGACGAGTTCGTGGCGATGGCGGCTCGCAACGGCGTCTACGACTTCACGGTTCGGCCGCTGAAGCGTGCGCTCGATTCGTATGACCCGACGATCTTGCCGGCTTCGGCACCATCGAATCAGCGCAAGCCCGCGCAGGCGCGCGGCGAGTACGGCCTCTACGACGAATCCATTCATGGACCGAAGCCGCTCGTCGAGTTCGATCGCCCGGTGTACTTCGCGTTCGACGTGTTCTTCTTCCTACGCAGCGATGCACCCACTGTTCGATATAGCGTCGACACCGACGATGTCGTCGCACGCCCATTCCTCATGTGGTCCGACCGACGAGGGTCTCCACGATCGCAACGCTGGCGGCGCGCGGCCGGCTCCGCCGCGCGCCGGATCGGGCACCGCAAGCATGGGCGCGGCTAGATCTCGCGAACAGCGCGCACACGCAGAACTCATTCCCCTCGGGATCGAGCAGCCATAGACATGCACCGCTATCGAGCAGAAGCCTCGTCGGCAATCGTCGCTCTTCGCCTGAACGCGGCCACGTCCGGCAAGCTGGGCGCGTGAACACGCAATCAGGCAACGAACCGATCGCCTTCATCTGTGCGATGCCGATCGAGCTTGCGCCGCTGGTGCGCCTGCTCTCGCTCGCCGAGATCGAGGTGAACGGCACGATGATGCACACCGGAACGCTCGATGGCCGCGAGGTCGTCGCCATCGTCACCGGGATGGGAACCAAGCTCGCAACCGAAGCAACGGCGCGCCTCCTCGACGCGGTGGCCGTGCGTTGGGTGCTCGTCGTCGGAATCACCGGCGCGCTCGAGAGCGAGACTCCGATCGGCGCGCTCGTCCTGCCGGAGGTCGTGGTGAACAGCGAGACCGGGAGCGAGCACCGCCCGACGCAACTCGGTGACGGTGTACCGCACGGAACCATGTGGACCACCAACGGACTCACCACCAACCTCGACGACCTGGCGCAACTTCGCGCCCAAGGCGTCGTTTCGCTCGACATGGAGACGGCGGCCATCGCCGAGTGCTGCGAGTCCCGCGGGATCCCGTGGTCGGTGTTCCGCGTGATCTCCGACCGGGCGAACGACGGCACTGTCGACGAGGAGGTGTTCCACCTCAGCAACCAGGACGGCACGCCGAACCCCGCGGCGATCGAGAAGTACGTCGCCGAGCATCCCGAACGCCTGCCGCTGCTCGCGCAGATGGCGGAGAATGCCGCGCTCGCCACGCGAACCGCGGCCGAGGCCGCGATTCGCGCATGCGCGTATATCGCCTGACCCCACTCCGCGGCGCGACCGTGCAACGGTATGGGCATGACGACCAACACTCCGATCACTTGCCCCGCGTGCCGCGTCATCGATCGCGCGGACGGCGTCGAAGACGGCAACCTCTACAAGATCGATCACTACCACGTGCGCAGCGAGAATGCGCTCCTACGAGGGCTCATGCGCGCGCAGGATCGGGCGGCCGACCGGATCACCTCGTTCGCAGGATCGCTCAGATTCGTCTATATCCACACTGCATGGTTCGCGGTATGGATTGCCGTAAACGTCGGCGCACTCGGTGTTGCGCGAGAGTTCGACAAGTTCCCGTTCGGATTGTTGACGATGGTGGTGAGCCTCGAGGCGATCTTCCTGGCGACGTTCGTGATGGTGACCCAGAATCGCCAGGGCCGCCGGGCCGACATTCGCAGTGACATCGACTTCGAGACCAACCTGCGCTCGGAGATCTGGTCGGTGCACATCGGCGAGGCACTCGGCATCGACGTCGAACACGTTGAAGACGTCGTCCGCCAAGCCATCTCCGGTGCGCGCTCGCAATTCGACCACCCAGGGTGACGTGGTGTGCCAACCTTTCGAAATGTCGGCTTACGAGGCTGTGCTGTTCGACTGGAGCGGCACGCTCGTCCACGATCCGTCACCCGCCGATCGCCTCGTACGCGCGTTGCAGTTGGTGAACAGAGACGTCGCCGAGGAGACGATCGAGGCGATGCTCGTCAGTCTCGACGAAGCGGCCCACCGTCCCGATGTCGTGGAGGTGCTCCGGTACGAGGACACGTCGGCCGAGCGTCATCGTGCCGCCAACCTGTTGTGGTTCGAACGAGCCGGTCTCGATGCCGAGCTCGCGGACGCGCTCTACCACTTCGACGGCGACCCGGACCACCGGCCTCTCTACCCGGACGTCGCCGAAACCCTCGCCGCGCTCAAGGCGCAGAACGTCAAGATCGCGGTCGTGAGCGACATCCATATCGACCTCCGGCAACTGCTGGAGAGCCAAGGCGTCGCCGGCTGGATCGACGCGTACGTGCTGTCGTTCGAGCACGGATGTCAGAAGCCCGACCCGAGAATGTTTCTGATTGCTCTCGACCTCCTCGCGGTTCGCCCGGAGCAGACGCTGATGGTCGGCGACCGTTGTTCGCACGACGGCGCCGCGGTCGACGTCGGGATCGCGACATTCATCCTCCCGTCGCCTCCCGCCGTGCCCACCACGCGAGGGCTCGACGTCGTGACCCGCATGGTCGGCGCGCGAGACGGCTAGCCCATCGCGGCGCGGACGAGTGATCAGGTCGTCGGTGGTGACGGCGCGCTGGTCGTGGTCACCGTCGGAAGCGTCGTCGGGATGACCGGACCGACCGTTGTCGACGTCGACGGCGGTCGCGTTGTCGGCGGCGGGAGCCGACGCGGCGCGGTCGAGGCAATCGTCGGCGGCGCGGGGGCCATCGTGGTGGGGCTCGTCGCCGCGGTCGTCGGCGGCACGGTCGAGACCGACACCGGCACGGTCGACGATGTGCTCGAAGCGGTCGTCGTCTTCGTCGTGGTCGTCGCGGCGGGAATCGACCTCGTGCTGCCCACGGTGGTCGGTTCGGGTTGCTGATGGCTCGTCAACTTGACCGGCCGCGATCCGCCGGGCGACCCACCGAGCACCAGCGCGCCGATGCACAGAGCGGCGAAACCGAGTAGCCCGGCGCAGGCGCGCCAAGCCCGCCACCTGCGTTTCTGCGCGCGAGAACGCTCCATCGCAAGGTCATCGACGGTTTGTCGGCCGACTTGACCGCGCTCAGTCGGGCGTGACGGTGTCGGCCGCTCGCCAGCAGTACCACGCGACGAGCGAACGGTACGGTTTGAACCGGTCGCCCTCGGCGGCCAGTTGCTTCGGCGTCGGCATCGCCTCGAGCTCGTACATGCGGGCGAAGCCGCTACGGACCCCGAAGTCGAGGACCGGCCAGACGTCGAGTCGTCCCATCTGGAACATCAAGAACATGTGCGCCGTCCACTCGCCGATGCCGCGCACCAACACGAGCTCGCGCACGACTTCGTCGTCCGGCAGCCGCGCAACGCGATCGAGCTCGACGAACCCTTGTTCCACCTTCTCCGCGAGATCGCGGATCGACGTCGCCTTCGCGTTCGACAGGCCGACGCCCCGGAGGGTCTCGAAGGGCAGCGCGAGGACGGCCTCGGGCGTCGGAGTGCCGTCGAACAGTGCCTCGAAGCGGCCGTGGATCGCCGCCGCGGCCCGGCCCGCCAGCTGCTGGTAGCAAATCATCCGCGCGAGCTCGGCGAAGTGCGGTCGACGCGGCCGCCGACGATGGAGCTCGGGGACACCGTGCTCTCGCAGCATGCGCGCCAGCACACGGTCGCGACGGGCGAGCACACGCGCGCCTTCCCCGACCGCAGCCTTGGTCGCCATCGTCCGTCAGTCTGCCCGATCGGGGTAGACGAGGAGTGCGTCCGGATCGATCGAGAGGCGCACCCGGTCGCCGACCGCGGGCGCGTCGTGCGGCGCGACGACGACGATCAACGGCGGGCCCGACTCGGCAACCGCCGCGAGCTCGACGCGCGCACCCGTGAACATCGCGCGAACGACCGTCGCGTGAATCGGCCCCGCATCGTCGATGCGCGCCCCATCCGGACGCACGACGGCCTCGACCGCACGCGCCGCCGGATTTACTCGACATTCGATCGATCCCCACGGCGTGTGCACCAGCCCATTGCGAACCTCGGCCGCCACGATGGGCCCGAAGCCGAGGAACGTCGCCGTCCACGCGTCGACCGGCGCGCGCCACACCTCGGCCGGCGCGCCCACCTGCACGACGCGGCCGGCGCGCATGATCGCGACGCGGGTCGCGATGGCGAACGCCTCCTCGTGGTCGTGGGTGACGTACAGCGCCGGCAGCGCGGCCCGGTCGAGGATCGCCCGGATCTCGGTGAGGAGGCGACGGCGCCAGACCCGATCGAGCGCGCCCAGCGGCTCGTCGAGCATGAGGAGTCGCGGCGAGACGGCGAGGGCACGCGCCAGCGCGACCCGCTGCTGCTCGCCCCCGGACAGTGAGGCCACCCGGCGGGTGCGGAAACCGGCGAGCCCGACCAGATCGAGCACCTCGTCGACCCGCCGAGCGCGCGCCGCACGGTCGCTCGACGTCATGCGCAGCCCGAACTCGACGTTGCCGGCCACGTCACGGTGCGGGAACAGCGCGTACTCCTGGAACATCAACCCGAAATGCCGTTCGTGCGCGGCAACGCCGGCCAGATCGTCGTCGCCCCAGCGAATGCATCCCTCCCCGAGACGTTGGAGCCCGGCGACCGCACGCAGCAGCGTCGTCTTGCCCGAACCGCTCGGCCCCAGGACTGCGATCGTCTCCCCGGGCCCGACCTCGAGGTCGACGTGATCGAGTGCACGACGATCACCGAACCGCACGACTGCGCCCTCGACCCGCAGCATCTACAGCTCTCCGAGCTCGCGCACACGCACCCGCTCGATCGCGAAGACCACCACGCCGGTCAACACCATCAGGATCACCGACATCGCGAGTGCCTGGTCGAAATAGATCTGGCCGGGTTTCCCGAGAAAGCGCTGGATCGCGATCGGCACCGTCGGCCAATCCGGGCGGGCGATGAACAAGGTCGCGCCGAACTCGCCCAACGACACCGCGGCGCAGAACCCGGCCGCCACCGCGAACGCGCGGGCAACGATCGGCAGGTCGACCTCGCGCCAGACGCGTCGCGGCCCCGCACCGAGCATCGTCGCCGCGTCCCGAAGCCGTGGATCGATGCTGCGTAGCACCGGCACAACTGCGCGCACGACGAACGGGATGGCAACGACCGCGTGCGCGATCGGGACGAGCAGCGGCGAGTTCGCGATGCTGCGCGGCGCATTCTCGGTCGCGAGCAGGAAACCGAATCCGACCGTGACCGCCGATGTCCCGAGCGGCAGCATGAGGAACGCGTCCATCGTGCGGGTCGCCCGACCCGGTCGGGCCGCGATCGCAACCGCGGCCAAACCGCCGACGACCAGCGCGATCAGCGTCGCTATCGCGGCGAACTCGACCGAGTTACGCACCGCCGCCCACGGAGAGACGAAGAGCGTGCTCGTCGACGCGCTCGTACCGAGGGCCCGGTACGAACCAATGCTCCACCGTCCGCCGACATGCAGCGATCGCCACGCCAACACTGCCAGCGGCGTGCCGAGGAAGAGGGTCGTGCCGGCGAGAATCCCACCCACCACGATCTTCTCCCGGCCGCGCGGGCGCCGGGCCGCGTCGGCCGCGCCGACCAGTCGCTGTGCAACCGCGCGCCGTTCCTGGGCGCGCGCGAGCGCGAACATCACTGCGAGCACCGCGACGATCTGCGCGAGCGCGAGCGCAGCTGCTGTCTGCAGGTCGGGGACGTCGACGGCTTGGCGGTAGATCTCGACCTCGAGGGTCGCGTGCGCCGGACCCGCGAGCAGCAGCGCGACGCCGAACGAGGTGAACGTGAACAGGAACACGATCGAAGCCGCCGCGATGATCGACGGCGCGAGCAACGGCAAGGTGACGTGGACAAAGGCTCGCCGGCGCGACGCGCCGAGCATGCGGGCCGCCTCCTCTCGACGGCGATCGAGATTCGCCCAGAACCCGCCGACAGTTCGCACCACGACCGCGACGTTGAAGAAGACGTGCGCAATCAGCATGGGTGCGACGCCCGGCCGCCAATGCAGGAACGCGAGCGGGCCATCCGACCCCAACAACGCGAGGAACGCGGTCGAGACCACAACCGTCGGCAGTACGAACGGCACCGTCACGAACGCCCGGAATGCCCGCCGCCCGGGAAACTCGTAGCGCGCCACCGCGTAGGCGGCCGGAAGTCCGACCGCCAGCGTCAGGATCGTCGACAGCACCGCCTGCCACAGCGTGAACCACGCGACTCGCCGGAGGAAGGGGTCGGTGACCACGTCGGCGATCGCTCCGGCCCGCAGCGAATGGGCAAAGATCGCCCCGAGCGGCCATCCGAAGAACAGCGCGAGAAAGCCGAGCGGAACCGCAACCTGCGCAATACGCCCCGCGCGACCGACGCGCATCAATGCACCACGAGGTCGGTCCACTCCTTGATCCAGTCGTTGCGCTTCGCGGAGATCGTCGCGGGATCGATCGAGTAGGGGTGCGCCGGATCCACCGCCCACTTCGTGAACACCGCGGGGAGCTTCGCACCCGACACGATCGGATTCACGTACATCTGAAGCGGCATGTCCTCCTGGAAACGACGGGACAACATGAAGTCGACCAGCGCCTGCGCGCCGGGAACGTTGCGCGCTCCGTGCAGGACACCGGCGAACTCCACCTGCCGGAAGCAGCTCGACTCGATCACCTCGACATGCGGCGTGTCGCGGTGCGGACTCGAGCCCAGGACGTCGGCGGCCGGGTCGGAGCCGTACGAGACGACGATCGGCCGGTCGCCCTTTGCGCCGCCCGCGGTGAAGTCATTCTGGTAGGCCTGCGTCCAATCGTCGTCGACGCGCACGCCGTTCTTGCGCAGCGCGCTCCAGTACGCCTTCCAACCGCTGTCACCCTTCGCGGCGATCGTGGCCAGCAGGAAGGCGAGCCCCGGTGACGACGTCGACGCGTTCTCGACCACCATCAGGTTCTTGTAGCGCGGGTCGATCAAGTCGTCGAGCGACGTCGGCGCCGGCGGTCGACCGTCGTGACCGAACCACGACGTGTCCGCGTCGACACACACGTTGCTCTCGTCGATCGGTGTCACGCGATGTTGCGGGTCGGCCTGGAGTGCCGCGCGCACCGTGTCGAGACCATGGGCGACATATGGGTCGAAGATCCCGGCGTCGAGTGCACGCGTGAGGAACGTGTTGTCGACACCGAACAACGCGTCGGCGACGGGATTCTTCTTGCGAAGAATCGCCTCGTTGACCATCACCCCCGCGTCGCTGGGCTGGACGATCTTGAGCTTGTAGCCCGTCTGTCTGGTGAAGTCGGCCAGCACGGCCTTCGACGCCGCGAACGAACTGTGCGTGAGCAGCGTGACCGTCGTGATGCGAGGCGGGACCGTCGACGATGCCGGGCCGGATGGCGCCGCGTGTTTGGCACTGCTCCCGCACCCGGCCGCGACGACAACCGCGGCCGCGGCCGCGACGAGAACGCGCTTCACAGTGCACCTCCGAAGGCTTGGATCACGAGCAACGTTCCTTGGTCGAGCGCGACCGACGCCTGTTCGCCGAGGAGCACGTTGCTCAAACCACGCGACGTTCCGGGCCGCAAGGTCGCACCGCGCAGGGGAAACTGCAGCCCGATCGTGGTGATGCCGGACGCGTCACCACCCACCGGGAGCAGCGTGACCAGCGAACCCGCGGCGCCCGTCATCACGCGGGGCAGCCGGCCACCCTGCACCACCACGACATACGCGTCGCCCAGCCGGGCGTCGATCTCGAGGTCGGCGAATCGGGGCGACGCCAGCAACGCGACGTTGGCCAGAAAGTGATCGAGCCGGCCGCCCGCGCCACCTACGACCGTGATGCGCACGGCGCCCCGGTCGCGCGCCAGGTCGAACGCAAGCTCGAGGTCGGTCGCGTCCTTGTCGACCGGATGACGTTCGATGACCGCGCCGGCGGCGCGGGCACGCTCCACCGCGGCCGGATCGGCCGAATCGAGATCGCCCACGACGTAGTCGACCCGCAACCCGAGCAGTTCGGCTTGATGTAGACCCGAGTCGGCGGCCACGACGACGGCCCCGTCGGGCAACAGTGTCCGAAGATCGGGCTCGACCGGGTCGCCTCCGGCGAGCACGATGGCGGCGCGTGTCACGCGCATCCCTCCCTCCGCCGGAATTACCCGGTGCAGGTTCGAGGGGTCGGCGGCAGGGCGCTTCGTGCGCATGCCACCCTCTCAGCCCGGTATCCCCCGAGCTCCCCGTGGGTGTGTTGTCGGGCGGAGACTACCGCGTCACTTCGAGGCGAGCAGGGCGATTGTCGTGCCGCCGACGCTCGCCGGGAACCCGAGGTGCTTGGCATTGCCGAACGCGACGATGTTGCCGTTGTTGGTCGCGATCCAGTAGCCCCCGCCGTCGGGAGTCACGAGCATCCGCGCCGCACCGAAGTAGTTCGTGCAGCCGCCGATGTCGCCGAGGCCACGCGCGTCGCCGAAGCGGAACACGCGCCCGTCGAGCGTCATCATCCAGTAACCGCGGCCGGTCGCGGTGCGTTGCATGGACACGACCGGGTACGAGAGCTTGGTTCCGCCGAGCGAGCCGAAGAACTTCGCGTCGCCGTAGCTGAAGACGCCGCCGTCGGAAGCGAAGAGCCAGTAGCCCTTTCCGCTCGGCGTGCGCTCCATGCCGAGGACGGGCTTGTTCAGGTGGGAACCACCCATGGAGCCGAGGAAGCGCGCGTTCCCGAACGAGAAGATTCCGCCGTCGTCGGCGACGAGCCAATAGCCGCCGTTGTTGATCGTGCGTTCCATGCCGTTCACCGGCTTGTTGAGCCGGAAGCCGCCGGTCGAGCCGTAGAAGTGCGCGCCGCCGTACGAGAAGATGCCGCCGTCGCGCGCGAGCAGCCAGTAACCGCTTCCGCCCTTGAGCGACTCACCGCCGGTGAGCGGCAAGTTCAGCCTGATGTGACGCGTATCGCCGAGGAACCGCGCGTCGCCGAACGGGTGGACGACGGAGTCGTTCGTGACGTCCCAATACCCCGTACCCGACGTCGCGCCCGCGACAGGAGGTGCGTACGCGATGCACGCGCCCGGCATGCCGCTTTCGACGAGCGCTTGCGAGTACATCTGAAGGATGCGCAGGCCGTAGCCGGTGGCCGATGCCCAGATCAACTTGCCGCACGGGCAGTCGTGACCTCCGAAGTACTCCCACAGCGGAGCCTTTCCGGCTCGATCCGACGGCGCGGAGATGAGGCGGTTCGGGGCCGTCGTCGCCGAGGGATCCGCGTAGCTGCGCAGGAGTTGGATCTGCATCCCGACGCCGTGCTGCGGAGTTCCCATGCAACGGCTCGGCGCGGTGTCGCCCTGCGCGCAGTTCGCAAGACCGGTGCGTCCGTCGAAGGCGTAGATGCCGGCGTAGTTGTAAGCGTCGGGCGGGATCTGCGAACCGATGAACCCGAGCCAACCGGTCTCGAGTTGCGATTGCACGAACGCGATGTCTCCGCGAACGCCTTCGGCCCTGCCGTCGTCGATGAAGACCTGCGCGAGCGCGGCGACATCGCCCGCGGGATGTCCGCCGAAGGCCGGGATCCTCGGAGTCACCCCGCTGTGGCGGTGGTACCAGGCCGAGAGCTGGTCGGCAGTCAGCAGGCTTGGTCCCAGGACCGGTGTGTGCGTGGTCGTGTCGGCCGCGGCGGAGCTCGCGGTCGCGACAGAGGCCGCGAGCGGCGCGACCGTGAAGAGGAACGCTGCAAGCGCAGCGAGACAGTGAAGCTTGCGAGGAGTCATTGCGACATTCCGATCGGTCGCCGGGACCCGCGGCATCAGCAGGATCGGACCGATTCACCGTAGACCAAATGCGCGGCCCTCAGATGTCGCGCGCGCGTTGCTTCGCCTGCTCCTTGGCGGACCGGTAGTCGGGTTTTCCGTTGGGGAGCCGCGGAACTTCGTCGACCAACAGCACCTCACGCGGGATCTTGTAGGCGGCGATGCGGCCCCGGCAGTGCTCGCGTAGCTCCTCGAGACCGGGCGCACGCCCGGGCCGCGGTTGCAACAACGCACATACGCGTTCGCCCCAGCGCTCGTCGGACACGCCGACCACCAGGACGTCGTACACGTCTGGGTGCGACTTCAGCGCGCCCTCGACCTCCTCGGGATAAATCTTTTCGCCGCCCGAATTGATGGAAACCGACCCACGACCGAGCAACGTGATGCGACCGTCGGCTTCGACACGCGCGAAGTCGCCGGGGATCGACCAACGACGACCTCGAGGGTCGGTGACGAAGGTTTCCGCCGTCTTCACCGGATCGTTGTAGTAGCCGAGCGGGATGTTGCCGCCACGCGCGAGCAATCCGACAACTCCGGAACCCGGCGCGACCGGTTCGAAGTCGTCGTCGAGCACCACGGAATCGGCCGCCGCCTGCACGCTCGTGATGCCCTCCTTCGGCGCGTCGCCCTTTTGCACGAGACGGATCCCGTTCATCCCGGTCTCGGTGGAGCCGATCGAATCGGTCATCACGAGATATTCGGGGAGCAGTGCCTGAAGTTGTTCCTTCACCGTTTGCGAGAAGATCGCCGCCGTGCTGCCGAACGACACGAGCGACGAGACGTCGACCTGACCTTGGAGGCGTTCGAGCGTGTCGGCGAGTGGGCGCGCCATCGCGTCGCCCGTCACCTGCATGACGTTCACGCCGTACTTCTCGACGGTGCGCCATACCTCTTCGGGTTCGAATCGCGCGGGGATCACCGCGCAGTTGCCCTCGAAGAGCGTCCGGTACAAGGAGAACTGACCCGCGCCGTGCATGAACGGCGGCAGGATGATCATCACGAGACCACGCGGTTGCGCAGCGTCGATCTTCTCGCTCGCCGTCGCGGGCGCCGGAACCCGTTCGTTGGTGAACACGTCGATGCCGCCGCCGAGCGCGAAGTACACGTCCTCTTGGCGCCACATCACACCCTTGGGCATGCCGGTGGTCCCGCCCGTGTAGAGCAGGTAGAGGTCGTCGTCGGAGCGCTCGGGGAAATTGCGCACGGGCGAGCCCGCCGCCATCGCCGCCTCGAACTCGAGCGGGTCGAGGGCGGCATCGTCGGCAGTCGACTCGTTCCACTCGATCCGGACGAAATGCTGCAGGCGGGGCTGGGCCGATCGCGACGCGGCGACGAGCGGCCCGTACTCGCGTTGGTAGATGCACGCGACGATGTCGGAGTTCTCGAAGAGGTAGCGCAGCTCCTCCTCGACGTAGCGGAAGTTGATGTTCACCGCGCTGGCGCGGATCTTGTAGATCGCGAACAGCGACTCGACCCACTCGATGCAGTTCGTGGCGAGAATGCCGACGTGGTCGCCGGCCTGCACGCCGAGGCCGGCGAGCGTGTGGGCGAGCCGGTTGGCGCGCTCGTCGAGCTCGCGGTACGTCACCTCGCGGCGGGGATCCGCCAGGGCGAGGCGGTCGGGCACCTTGTCGACAGCGAGCTCGAACAGGTCGGCGAGGTTGAAGTGGCGCGTGGGCATCCGCCCGAAAGTAGAACACGTTTCACTTGCGACGCCAACGCCCAAGCCCAAGCCCAAGCCCTGCCTACTCGCCGAGTAACAGCTCCGCCGCGGCCGCGAGGTCGTCGTCGACCCGATCCGGCCCGTCCACACCGCACACCCAGCCGTTGAGCGACGAGAGCCACACCTGCATGAGGATGCGCGCGACCCGCACCTCTCGCTCGGTCGCCGCCCGGCGCTCGGGCGCGTGGATCGCGCTCGTGATGATCGCCGTCATGATCTCGGTGACACGGCGGACGATGTCGGCGTTCTCGATCTGCGCGGTGCCGAACGAACGCACCATCGCGGCGGTGACGTCGGGGAATTCCCGCAGCGACCGGTTCGCGCCCCGCAGCACGGATACGACCCGCGCCGCCGCCGTGGCCTCGCGCGGCGGATGCACGTCGAGATAGGCGCGCAGATCGGCTTGTTGCTCGGCCATCGCCTCGAGCAGCAGCCGCTCCTTCGAGACGAAATAGCGGTAGACGGTGCCGAGCGCGACATCGGCCGCGGCGGCGACGTCGCGCATCTGCACCGCGTCGAAACCGCCCTCGGCCGCGAGTTGCAGCGTCGCATCGAGAACCCGGCGGCGCCGAGCCGCCTGGCTGCGCGCCAAGGCCCCCTCCGCGGCAGGCTCGGGTTCGGGCTCCGTGATGATCACGATCGGAATTGGAACACGTTCTCATTTTTGTCGCAAGCGGGGCGATTTCCGCACCCAGTTCGCCAGGTGGAACGCTCCGTCCATGGACCTGCTCGAGCTCGCCGACAATCTGTTCACCGGCGCGCTGCCAATCGAGGCCCATCACCCGTTCGCGTCCAGCGGGCAGATGGCCGAGGTACAACCCGGCCTCGCGTTCGTCGATGCGTTCGCCAACTCGGCCGCGGTCGATACGGCCGAAGGTCTGGTGATCGTCGACACGAGCGGCGTCTTCCACGCGCAATCGGTGCACGCCACGATCCGCACGTGGTCGAGCCGCCCACTCCACACGGCGGTCTTCACGCACGGCCACATCGACCACGTGTTCGGTGTCGACCTCTACGAGGAGGAGGCGCGCACCAACGGCTGGCCCGCGCCGCGCGTGATCGCGCACACAGCGATCGCCGAACGTTTCGAGCGCTACCGCATGACCGCGGGATACAACGCCGTGATCAATCAACGGCAGTTCAAGGCACCCGGCTTGCGCTGGCCCACCAAGTACCGCCTGCCCGACGAGACCTACACCGACACACTCTCGCTGACCGTGGGCGGCGAGAAGTTCGAGCTGTACCACGACCGCGGCGAGACCGACGACGCCACATGGGTGTGGTCGCCCGCGCGCAAGGTCGTGTTCGCCGGCGACATGTTCATCTGGGCCTCGCCGAACTGCGGCAATCCGCAGAAGGCCCAGCGCTACGCCCGCGACTGGGCGATCGCGTTTCGCAAGATGGCCGCGCTCGAGCCGGAGGTGCTGCTTCCGGGACACGGACTGCCGATCGTCGGCGCCGACCGCGTGCAGCGCGCGCTCACCGAGGGTGCCGAGCTGCTCGAGTCCCTCGTCGAGCAAACACTCGCGCTCATGAACGACGGTGCGCGTCTCGACGACATCGTGCAGACGGTGCGCGCCCCCGAACATCTGCTCGAACGGCCGTACCTCCACGCGGTGTACGACGAGCCCGAGTTCGTGGTGCGCAACCTCTGGCGCCTCTACGGCGGCTGG
>PLBO01000117.1:3719-5166 GCA_003134555.1 Actinomycetota bacterium | reverse complement strand
TCCGGTCGCCGTTGCACCGGTCGTCAAGGCTCCCCCCGCGAACGGGTCGGTCGTTCCGGGCCAGTACGAATGCCATAGCTATTCGGGCGGACATCTTTATTCGGCGATGAGCGAGAATTTCGTGATCGTCGGTGCCGCCGCGTACACCGATGCTGCGGGTACGCCGGGCACGTTCACTCTCGCCGGCAACATCCTCACCTTCCAGGGCGGCGCGCTAAGCGGGCATCGCGCACAATATACTCCCGGGGTTCCGGGCTCGAACAATCCGCCGCACATCGCGCTCTTGATGACCGACGGCAATCCGGGCGACACTTGCGACGGCAAGGGCTAATCGAAGACGGGCTTGTGCGAGATCGTGTGTCGAGCTCGAGCATTCAGGTACGGACGTTAGGAGCAAAGCGCGCCGACCAACGGCAGCGTCAACCGTACTGGCTGATTTGGGCGCCCGCACACTCTCCGGGTGCGTCCTTATAGGAGTGGTGCTATTTCCGCTTGATGCATGCGTCCGTTGTTGTTGCGTTTCCCTTGGCCGCCTTCGTCACATTGACGTCGGTGATCTTCGTGGCGCTCACCTTGGTCGTGGTCGTGACCCCAAGCGGTGCGCCGTCCGTGCCGTACCCGCGAAGAGCGCGTTGACAGATTTATTGGGGTCCCTCCTATCGCACGCGGTATGTCATGACCGGATGTTGGCGCCTATCCAGGTCTCAAATGCCGTCAAAATAGTGCCGAAAAAAGCGCGCGTTCCAGCGTTAATCAAGATCCCTTTTTCGTCGAATAAGCTAGCCACGCTGCCAATGTATGCTTCCGGCTGAGGCATCGCGGGAACATTTAAGAAGACGAGGGATTGACGTAAATGATGGTTAGCTCCGAAGCCACCCATTGCGCCGGGCGATACGCTTATCACGGCGCCGGGTTTGCCACCCCACGCGTTCTTGCCGTAGGGACGCGAGCCAACATCTAAAGCATTTTTCAGCACCCCGGGAACCGAACGATTATATTCTGGAGTGACGAAGAGGACCGCGTCCGCCATTCTTATGCGTTCGCGAAAGGCGACCCATGCCGCCGGGGGTGTCTCGTCCTCGTCTGGGTTGTACATCGGAAGCAGCCCAATTTCAACGATCGCGAGCTGCAGCGCAGACGGGGCGATGTCGATAAGCGCGCTAGCTACCTGACGGATGAACGACCCGGTACGCAGGCTACCGACAACGACGACGACGTCATATGCTCTGCTCAAACTGCTCTCCAATCGTTCGTAGATCAGCGGGTCCTTGATTGTAATATTAGCGCGCTACACTTTGATGGCGATTGGGTGCGACGTCGGTCAAACCTGCAACTAGTCGGTTTAACGGAGCGCTACATCACCCTAGAACATGCGGGCTACGCCCGGCGCGGCAACGCCGGCCGCGAGACTAATCAGCAGGCCGCTAATCCCTGTTGTCATTAAGAC
>PLBO01000117.1:0-3702 GCA_003134555.1 Actinomycetota bacterium | reverse complement strand
GTTTTGTCCGGTGATGTAGCCGGCTTGCACGCTGCATAGGTAGGCGCAGGCCTGACCGAACTCTTCGGGCGTTCCGAAGCGGCCGGCGGGTGTTCCGGCGCGGCGCGCTTCGAACTCTTCTTCGAACGTCGTGCCCTTTGCGCCGGCTCCGGCGCGCAACGTCGTGCGTAGACGGTCGGTGTCAAAGGAGCCGGGCAACAGATTGTTGATCGTCACGTTGTGGCGAACGGTCTTGCGCGCAATGCCGGCGACGAACCCGGTGAGCCCGCTGCGCGCGCCGTTTGAGAGGCCCAGCACTTCGATCGGGGCTTTCACGGCGCTCGATGTGATGTTGACGATGCGCCCGAAGCCGCGCTCGATCATACCGTCGACGGTCGCCTTGATCAGTTCGATTGGCGTCAACATGTTGGCATCGATGGCTGCGATCCAGATCGCGCGGTCCCATTGCCGGAAGTCGCCGGGCGGCGGACCGCCCGCGTTGGCAATGAGGATGTCGACGCCGCCGAGCGCTTCGCGCGCGTCGTGGACGAATCCGGTCGCGCCGCCGGGCGTCGAGAGATCCGCGACGATCGGGACGGTGCCGTGGCCCAGCGTGGCGGCCGCGGCCTCGATCGTGGCGGCGTTACGCCCGCACACCGCGACGTGCACACCTTCGGCGACCAGCGCGGCGGCGACTGCGTAGCCGAGGCCCTTCGACGCAGCAGCAACCGCCGCGCGCCGTCCCGCGATACCGAGATCCATTGCGCGCTCCTCAGTGAATGGGCCCCGAAGTGTCGCGCAGCGAGCCGGCCCGGCGTCCGGTGCGGTTGGCGATCACCTCGGCGCAGATGGCGATGGCCGTTTCTTCGGGCGTGCGGGCACCGATGTCGAGCCCGATCGGTGACATGACCGTCGCAATGTCGGCGTCGCTCATGCCCACACTGCGCAGCCGGACGATGCGACCCTCGTTCGTACGGCGCGACCCCATCGCGCCCACGTAGCCGACCTTCGTCTGGGTGGCCGCGACGATCGCGGGCACGTCGAACTTGTGGTCGTGGGTGAGCACGCACACGACGTCACGGGGGCCGAGCGAGTCGCCGACCTCGGCGAGGAACCGATCGGGCCAGCTGTTCACCACCTCGTCGGCCATCGGGAAGCGCTGCACCGTCGCGAACACCGCCCGCGCGTCGCACACCGTGACCCGGAAGCCGAGAAGCTTGCCGACCCGCGCCAGCGCCGCGGTGAAATCGACGGCACCGAAGATGATCATGCGCGGCGGNNCCCGGCTTCGAGCTCCCCGAGCGCGTCGCGCCCGACCACCCGATCGAGATCGGGGTCGCCGAGGGTGCCGACGGGCGCGGTGTCGGGTCGCACGAGCAGCTTGGAACCGATACCCGGGCCGGCGATCACCGTGACCAGCGCCACGGGTTCGGACGCGTCGACCGCGGCGCGCAGCGCGCCGTAGAGCGGCCCGTCGCTCGCGCTCTCGGTCACGGGCTCCACGAACAGGTGGATCGTNNCCCGAAGGTGATCACACCCGGCTCACGCTCGCCGGCCAGGATCTCGAGAGCCGCGCCCACAACCGCGCCCTCCACGCAACCTCCCGATACGGAACCGGAGACCTCGCTGCCTTCGCTGACCGCCATGGCCGCGCCGGCGTCACGCGGGCTCGATCCCTCCGTGCCGACCACGCGCGCAATCGCGGCGCGCAGAAATGCGCGGTGAACATCGCGGTCGCGATGCCGAGCGGCACTGCGACGAGCACGGCACATGCGGCCGCGCGCAACGTACCCGCGAGCAACATGTNNGACTGCCACCGCACGACGTCGTCGAGGACCTCTTTCACTTCGAGCTCCCGCTTGGTTTCATTGCGAGATCACCGCGGCCACCTCTTCGAGCGCGGCGATCGAGTGCCCTTCCACGAACACGTCAACGTGCGGCAACGCGGCGGCCATTCCCTGCGCGAGCGGCGCGTAACCGGGGCTGGCCTTGAGCGGATTCACCCACACGATCTTGTAGGCGACGCGAGAGAGACGCGCCATCTGCTCGGCGAGGGCCTCGGGGTCACCCCGATCCCACCCGTCGGAGAGGATCACGACGATGGCGCCCCGCGCCATGCCGCGGATCCCCCACTCGTCGTTGAAGGCGCGGAGGCCCTCACCCAAACGAGTTCCGCCGGCCCAGTCGACCACCCGCGTGGCCGCCGCCTGCACCGCGGCATCGGGATCGCGTGACGAGAGCTCCCGCGTCACCCGCGTCAGCCGAGTGCCGAGCGCGAATGCCTCCACCCGCGTCCGGCTGACGACGGCCGCGTGCACGAACCGCACGAACGCGCGCGCGTAGGGCTCCATCGAACCGCTCACGTCGAGAAGCAACACCAACGACCGCGGCCGTGTCCCCGTCTTGTTGTACACGGGTGGGGCGACCTCGCCGCCCGCGCGCAGCGAGCGCCGCACCGTTCGCCGGAGATCGGGAGTCCCGTGCCGGCGCGAGACCTTGCGCCGGCGCGAAGGCCGGCGCGAGCCCGTGAACCGCAGGTCGGCCATCAACCGGCGGGCCTGGGCGAACTCGGTCGGCGTGTACGAGGCGAAGTCACGCTCGCGCAGCACCTCGACCGGGCTCCAGCGCACGGTGAGCGACGGTTGCATGCGTCGGGACGCGGGGTCGTCGTCGCCGGCATCGGGCGGGTGCATATCGAGGACTTCAAGCGCTGGCTGGTGGCCCGCCCGGGCAAGAAGGCCAAGGGGTTGTCCACCATTACGATCCGGCACCGCCTCAGCACTTTGCGCACCTTCTTCGAGCGCATCATGGAATGGGAGTATGACGATGCCCCGGCCCGCCTGCTCATCTACTCGAGTGACTTCCCGGCCCTCGACGAACCACTTCCCAAGTTCTTGGACGACCCCACGGCATCAAAGTTCATGGCCGCTCTTGCGGTCGATCCGAACCTACGCCGACGCCTCATGGTCGAGCTGCTGGCCCGCACCGGTATGCGTGTCGGTGAACTCGGTGGTCTCGAAGACGACGCCATGGTGCATTATGACGGGGTCGATCGCCTCCGGATCCCCGTCGGCAAGCTCCACAACGACCGTCACGTGCCGCTACTGCCGATGCTGGTCGACCTCATCGTCGAGTACAAGGCACTGCGCGGGCCGTCGCGCTCGGGACACTTGCTCGAACGCGACGACGGTGGGCCCTTCGACCGGCGCACCGTGCACCGCTACGTCGCCGCGGTGGCCAAGCGGGCCGGGGTGGGTCATGTCCACCCTCACCAGCTGCGCCACACACTCGCTACTCAGTCCATCAACCGAGGCATGAGTCTCGAGGCCATCGCCGCCTTACTCGGTCACCGCTCGATGGACATGACGCTCATCTACGCACGCATCTCGGATCGCACCGTCGCCGAGGCGTACTTCAAGGTGACCGAGGCGGTCGAGGCCGAGTACTACGGCCTCTCCAGCGCGACCCTTGCACCGACTGCCGTCTCTGACACCCAAATGCCGCGTCCCGACCATCGTCGATTGCTGGCCAACGGTCACTGCACGAGGCCCGCCCTCCTCGGCTGCGCCTTCGANNAAGCGTCAGCGCAAGCACGCCGACCAGCGCGGTCAGAGCGACCGACGCCAGCTCTTCGACGGTCTCATCGAAGGAGTCGCCGACGCCCAGTGAGTGTGCTTCCATAGAGGAAAGCCCAGGACCAACGGATCACCTGTATAACGCCGG
>PLBO01000112.1 GCA_003134555.1 Actinomycetota bacterium | reverse complement strand
GCGCGCGCTGCGGGCGCTGCCGCGATTCGAGGGACGGACCTCGGGCCGGGTGTGGCTGCTCGCGATCGCGCGGCGGGTCTGTGCCGATGCCGTGCGCAGCGCTCAACGCCGGCGCGCGCTGGAGGCGCGTTGGCGGCACGAGCGCCGGCCGTCGGATGCGGCCGAGACCGTCACGATCGAGATGTTGCTCGACGCCCTCGCACCGGAGCGGCGGGAGGCGTTCGTGCTCACCCAGATCGTCGGTCTGCCTTACGCGGCCGCGGCCGAGGTGTGTCGCGTTCCGATCGGCACGATTCGATCTCGCGTCGCGCGCGCCCGCGAAGAGCTTCAAGCGTCGCTGCGCCAAGAGGAGACGGGCTGACGATCATCACGTCAGTCGTCGTTGTTGCGCCCGTTGTCGTCGCCGGCGGCGGTCGGTTTGTCGTCAGGACGGTTGCCGGTGGTGGTGACGGCGGCGACGGTCGGCTTCGGGTTTTGCGGCGCGGGCGCCGCCACCGTCGGCGGGGCACCGGCCGGTACGAGGTGCTGCGAGATCGGTTCGAACGTTCCTATGTGGTCGGCGCGGTGACCGCCGACGATCCCGCCGGCCCACGCGAACGTCGTTCCTGAGGCCAGTAGGGCCGCGGCGACTACGAGCGCGAGCTTGAGCGAGCGATGCGAACCCATGCGCGATCGACGATACGGCGGCCTGCCCCAACGTCCGGTGCGAATCGGGTTAGCGGCAGGGAAAAGGTCGGGCTAGTTCGCGGCGTCCGAGCGGGACTCGGTGGCGGCCGGGAGGATGACGATCGCGGCGAGGCCACCGTCGGGGTTCGGCTCGAGCCGCGCGCCCCCGTGCNNCGCTCGCGGCTCGCCGCGTCGAGCCCCGGTCCTTGGTCGATCACGTGCAGCGCGATTTTCTCCTTCGAGGATTCGACGCGCACCGTGATGCGCGAGCCGGGCGGCGATACCGCGAGCGCGTTGTCGACGAGGTTGTCGACGAGCTGCTCGGCCGCGCCGGGCATCGCGAGCGCCCACGCGGAGTTCGGCAGCTCGGCGACCAGTGCGACGCTCCTCTCGGCGACGACGTCCTGCCAGGCGTCGACCCGCTCGCGCGCGACCGCGGCGACGTCGACTGGAATGGTGTCGGTAGCGCTCGCGTCGTCGCGGGCGAGCAGGAGGAGCCCGTCGATCAGACGGCTCATGCGCGCGACCTCCGCGCTCGCGGCATCGAGCGCGGCCTGATCGCGGTCGTCGACGTGGCTTGCCATGTTTTCGAGGCGCAGCCGGAGCGCCGTGAGCGGCGTGCGGAGTTGATGCGAGGCGTCGGCGACGAAGTGTTGTTGCGCGTCGAGCACGCGCGCGAGGCGGGTGGCCATGCGGTTGAAGGTCGACGCGAGGCGACGTAGCTCCGGCGGCCCCGCGTCGGCCTCGACGCGTGCCGACAGGTCGCCGACGGCGAACTGGTCGGTGGCCCGTTGGAGGCGCCGGATCGGACGGGTGATGCTGCGGGCGACGACGAAGCCCAGGACTGCGACCGCGATCAGCACGCCGAGGCAGAGCAACGCGAGCTCCGTCCACATCCGCCGAACGCGGGCATCGAGAGTTCCCGTTCCGTAGGTGATCCGTACCGCGCCGATGACGCGGCCTTGCGCGCCGACGGGAACCGCCGCGTACACGAGATTGGTATCGAGCTGGTCGGAGTGACGGGTTCCGTCGACTCGCTTTCCCTGAAGGGCGCTGTGGATCTCAGGGCGCGTGGAGTAGTCGAGGTGCTTCGTCGGCGCCTGGGTGTCGGCGAGCGCGATCCCGCGCGGGTCGACGACGATGACGTGCCCGCCGGTCTGCTTCGCGTAGCGCAGGATGTCGCTCGTGGGAATTGCAGCTCCGGATTCGAGCGGGTCGTCGACGAGCGCCGACATCGTGTCGGCGTCGCGCTCGACGTCGAAGAGCAGGCGATCCTTTTCTCGGTGGGCGAATGTGAGCCCGAGTGGGATCGCGAGCAGCGCGAGTCCGAAGGTCGTGATCGCGAGATACGTGACGACGAGCCGCCGGATCATCGCGTCGCGTCAGCGCGCCACATCGAGCCGGTAGCCCACGCTGCGGACGGTCGTAATCCAGGTTGGATTGCCGAGCTTCTTGCGCAGCGACGCGATGTGCACGTCGAGGGTCTTCGTCGGACCCCACCAGTGCTCGTCCCACACTTCTTCGATGAGCTGGTCGCGGCGCACGACCGTGCCGAGGTCGTCGGCCAGCCGGGCGAGGAGATCAAATTCCTTCGGGGTGAGGGCGATCTCGTTCTCGTCGATGACGACGCGCCGAGCCCGTCGATCGATACGCAACGCGCCGACCTGTTGCACGCCCTGACGCTCCGATTCGGTCGCGTCGGGGCGCCCGGTTCGGCGGCGCACGGCGCGGATGCGCGCGACGAGCTCACGAAACCCGAACGGTTTCACGACGTAGTCGTCTGCACCCAGCTCGAGCAGGAGGACCCGGTCGAGCTCGTCACCCCGGGCGGTCAGCACGATGATCGGTGTGTCGGAGCTCCGGCGCAACGTGCGGCACACGTCGGAGCCGTCGACGTCGGGCAGGCCGAGGTCGAGCAGGACGAGATCGGCGTGCTCGGCGGCTTGCAGGGCGGCGCCGCCCGTCCGGACCGACGTCACGTCGAACCCTTCGCGTTCGAGCCCCTCGACCAGCGGTACGGCAATTGCGTCCTCGTCTTCGACAAGGAGCAGGCGAGCGCGCACGATCGGTTCGGTAGTCACGGCGACCCCAAGGGTACGCGAGGCCGTGCTCGATCCTTGATCGCGGCCGGGATTGGCAAGAATGGCGACGATGCGAATGACGTTCCTCGGGCATGTCGGCTTCTTCGTGGAGACCCGAGGTGGCTCCGTGCTGTGCGATCCGTGGTTCACGCCCGCGTACTTCGGCTCGTGGTTCCCGTTCCCCCGAAACGACGGGCTCGAGCCCGCGGCGTTCTCCTCGCCCGACTACCTCTATATCTCGCATCTACATCGCGATCATTTCGATCCGGAATGGCTCGCTCGCCATGTCGACAAGCGCGCGCGGGTGCTGCTGCCCGCGTTCGACGCGCCATTCCTGGAGCGCGAGCTGCGCGCAATCGGCTTCGAACAGTTCGTTCGTACGCGTCACGCGGAGCCGGTCGACCTCGACGGGCTCTCGGTGACGATCCTCGCCTTCACCACGCCGGCCGACGGACCGCTCGGTGACTCGCTCATCGTGATCGACGACGGAAGTGCCCGCGTGCTCGACCAGAACGACGCCCGCCCGGGCGACCCCGACCTCTTGCGCGAGCTCGGTCCGTTCGACGCGCAGATCGTCCAGTTCTCGGGCGCGATCTGGTATCCGATCGCGTACGACTTCCCTCCCGATCTGAAGACCCGACTCGCCCGCGAGAAGCGCGTCAACCAGATGGCACGCGCCCGTCGGTACGTCGAGTGGGTCGATGCCGCGCACGTGTTCCCCTGCGCCGGGCCGCCGGCCTTCCTCGACGACGATCTCATCGCGCTGAACGATGTCGATCGCGATCCCGCAAACATCTTTCCCGACCAGACGGTGTTCCTCGAACTGTTGCGCGACGCCGGGATCGAGCGCGGCGAGCTCGTAGTGCCCGGGTCGGTGGTCGACCTCGACGCGGGCGAGTGCAAGGTGACACATCCAGGCGACAAGGAGGAGCGCGCGCGGCCGTTCGTCGACAAACGCGCTTACCTCGAGGAGTACCGGCGCGACTGGTCGGAGTGGCTCGTCCGCGAGCGCGCCTCGTGGTCGCACGGACGGCGCGACCTGGTCGCCGAGCTCGCCGAGTGGTTCGAGCCGCTGTTGCGGCGCGCGCCGATCACCTCCGCCGGCGTCGCGGGCAACGTCGTGCTCGACGTCGGTGAGCCGGGCTCCGACGTGTGCATCGACCTCGTCGAGTCCGAGGTACGCGCGTGGAAAGGTGACGCCGAGGAGCCGTACGTCTACAAAGCCGATGTCGACCGCCGTCTGATCGAAGCCCTGCTCGAACGCCGCGTCGAGGACTGGGTGAACTCGTTGTTCCTCTCGTGCCGCTTCGTCGGTCACCGGCCCGATCCGGCGAACTTCAACGAATTCGTGATGACCTTCTTCAAGGCGTTGTCGCCCGAACGGATCGCGTACGTCGAGCGCTGTTACCGGGAACGACGCGAGCAGGCGGACGAGTTCTTCGAACGCGACGGGTGGCGGATCGAACGTTTCTGCCCGCACCGCCAAGCCGACCTGACCCGCTTCGGCGAGATCGACGACGGCGTGCTCACGTGCAGCCTGCACCACTGGCAGTTCGACCTCGCGACCGGCCGGTGCCTCACGAGCGACGACCGGCATCTGCGGTCCAAGCGCGTGGAAGACTCGCAACCGTGAGCGCGTTCAATCACGTCGGCCAATGCGTCACGGATCTCGAGCGGTCGAAGCGTTTCTACTGCGAGCTGTTCGGGTTCACGGTAGAGCGCGAGATCAATCCGCCCGACGAGAGCTCGGCGCAGCTCATGGGGCTCACGCCGCCGCTCGCGATGACTGCCGCGTATCTCGTGCGCGACGGCCTGGTGCTCGAGCTGTTGCACTACGCGGCCGCCGGGCAGACACAACCGTTCCGGGCCCGGACGATGAACGAGCCCGGGCTCACTCACCTCTCGGTGTCGGTCGACGACATCGACGAGGTGTGCGCGCGCGTTGCCGAATACGGCGGCGAGGTCGTCGCGGCGACCCACATCGGCGCGGCCGTGTTCGTGCGCGATCCCGACGGTCAGCTCCTCGAGCTCCTGCCGATGGCCTACCGCCGGCACCTCGACAGCCAGGGGTATCACTGACGGATCACGCGGATCGCGAATCTCTTATCGCGACCTGACGCCCGCAATGTACGCGTCGCACAGCTCGACGAGGCGTTCGCGGCCGAAGCTGGGCTCGTGACCGCCGTGCACGACCTCGACCGGCAGCGCGCGCAAGCGTTCCATCGTCGCGACGTATGCGTCGACATCGGAGTCGGGGCTGCCGTCGAGGAGCGGACCGTCGTAGACGGCGTCGCCGGAGAACAGCGTGCCGGATGCCGCGTCGAACAGACCGATCGAGTCGGGTGAGTGACCCGGCAGATGCATGACCTCGAACGCGCGATCGCCGAGATCGACGATGTCGCCGTCGTCGAGCACGCGCGTCGGGGCGCAGCTCCGTACCTCGTAGGTGTCGGGGTCGAAGTCTGCTTCGGGCCACGCGTCGAGGAGATCGTCGGGCACCTCGTAGCCGGCCGCGAGATACTTCTCGAGGGTGGAGGCCGAGAACGCGTCGCGTCGCAACGCTCCGCCGATCGCGCCGGGTGTCGCGAGGTACGAGACGCCGGCCTTGTGCGCCAGGCGCTCGGTGAACTCGTGCAAGGAGCCGGTGTGGTCGAAGTGGTAGTGCGTCGCGAGTGCAAGTGTCGGCTGTTCGAAGAGATCGCGCGCGGCTTCGTGCAAACTCGCGACGCCGAGACCGGTATCGACGAGCAACGCGTGATCGCGACCGTGCACGAACCAGATGTTGCAACGCGCGAACGGGTCGACGAACGGCTCCCACAGCCGCCAGATCAACTCGTCGACCGGCTCGCGCGCGAACCAATTACCGACTGCGACCTTCATCTTGGTCTCCAGATCTCGAATGGGTACACCAACCATCATGGTGCCGATCCCATCGGAGCAGTAGTTAGCCTCGTGCCAGACTGCACTGTGCCCACAACGCTCCGGCCGGTCGTCGCCTCGTTCGTCGTGTTCGGCTTCTTCGCGGGTGCCTGGGCGGTCGCGACCGTCGACATCGAGCGCACGTTCCACCTCAGCGACACCGGGCTCGGAGCACTGTTGGCGGCGGGAATCGTCGCCGCGACCGCGGTCGCGGCGATCGGCGGCGCCATCACCGACCGCTGGGGCGCGGGCCCGTCACTGACGCGTGCGCTCGTGGTTTGGGGCGCGCTCCTCGCCCTCGAGGCGGCGGCACCCCATCTCGTGTTGTTCGTTCTCGCGCTCGTGATGGCGATGGCCGCCGGCGGCCTCGTCGACGTCGTCATGAACATCGTCGCGGCGGACGCACTCGCGCACGACGCAGGTCGGCTCGTCCGCTTTCACGGCCTGTTCAACGGCGGATGCGTCGCCGGCGCAGCTGTGACCGGCGTGGCGCTGCGTTTCGGTGCCTCATGGCGCGTGGTGTGGGTCGGCGTCGCGATCATCGGCGTGGCGACCGGCGTCGTGACGCGCCGGGCGCGACTTCCGGAGCCGGAGCGCTTCGATCATCCGTCGATGTGGCGCGCGCTGGCCGGCCTCCGCCACGAAGGTCTGGTCGTCCTCGCGCTCGTGTTCGCGGCCGCGGCGATGGTCGAAGGTGGCATCGCGACGTGGGGCATCCTCTATCTCCGCGGGCACCTCGGCCTGGGAGTGCTCGCGGGCGTCAGCGCGTACGTCGTCGGCGAGAGCCTGGCCACGTTCGCCCGCCTCGGCGGCGGGCCGATGGTGAGCGCGTTGGGCACGCGGCGCGCGGTCGTCATCGGCGGCACGCTCGCGGCCGCGGGCATCGCGACGGAAGCGTTGTGCGGCGCGGCCGGTATCGCGGCCGCGGGATTGGCGGCGGCCGCGGTTGGCATCTCGGTGGTGTGGCCGCTGCTGCTCGCCGACGTCAACAACGAGGCCCGCCATCCCGCGCTGGCGATCGGTGGCGTCACCGCGTGCGGCTACCTCGGGATGGTCGCGGGCCCGCCGCTCGTAGGAACGCTCTCCGGCCTGTTCGGCCTCAAGACCGGGTTGCTGGTGCTGGCGGCGATCGCGCTGTGCGTCGCGCTCTTCCCCGCGCACGTCCGCACGCCGGTACGCACCTGACGCGCGCGCCGTTCCCGACTACGGAGTGTTGTTGTCCTTGGGTCGGACGTTGTTGAACGCCCGACGGAGCAACGGGGTCTGCGCGTCGAGGGTTTCCGCGAGCGCTTCGCTCGTTTCGGGCGTTGGTTCCGCCACGAGCGGGGCCGGCACCTTTTCGTCGTCCGTGGAAGCCGAAGACGACGCGCGTTCGGGTGGTACGGCAGGTTCGCGGCGCGCCGGCCGCGGGGTATCGGCGACCGCGCCGAGCCCCGGCAGCTCTACGGCACTCGTGGCCGTGCGCCGGCGCCGGGTACGGGCGATCGCGGTGCTGCGCGCGCGACGAACCGGCGGAGCCGGCGCGCGGGCTTCGTCGCGGTCGGGCGGGGAGTGGTCGCCCGTGAGATCGTTGTGCAGTTGCCAGCCGCGCGGCAGCACCAGCCCGGCGGCGTGGCGCGCGCAAAGGTCGCCTTCGGTGCGCGCTTCGTCGAGGGCGACGAGCCACGCCTCTCGCTGGGTGGGCTGGAATCGCAGCGTCGCCGCCGCCGGCGCGCCACAACCCGGGCGGGCGCACAGCCGCCGTTGGTTGGGGCCGTAACGCCGAGCCCAATTCGGGCCGGAGATCATTCCTTCGGATTCACCTCCCTCGTGTGCAACTCCGCCGTCCCTGGATTCCAACGGGGGCGTTGGCTCAAACCGCGCCGGCATTCTGGAAGGCGCGTGCGAGCATCGGAGTGTGCGCGTCGAGGGTCGCCTCGAGCTGTTTGGCGGCCCGGGCGAGCGCACCGCGGCGGTCCTCGAGGTGCCAACCTTGGGGCGGCGTGAGGACGCGCACGTGCCGCTCGCACAGCTCGCCGGCGCGCGCGCCGCCGTCGGCCGGGGTGTCGAGCCAAACGGTGAGGTCGCGCGTATCGAATGTGAAGGTTGCCGTGGCCGGGGCGTTGCATCCGGGTCTCGCGCAGTGACGTCGCACGACATGACCGTACTTCGCGCTCGGCACTGTTTCGTGCCAGGCTGACGCGGTGCGTCGAGGCTCACAGTTCGGAGGATTACGCGACGACTGGGTGGTGCGCGTTCCCGCGTCGTCGGCGAACCTCGGTTCGGCATTCGATGCGGTCGCGCTGGCGCTCGACGTGCACCTCGAGGTGACCGCCGACGCCGACGATCCCGCCCCCGAGACCCACCCGGCGGTGCGCGCGTTTCGTCAGGGCGGGGGCGTCGGACCCATTGCGGTCCGGGTCCGTTTTCCCGGAGGTCGGGGGCTGGGCTTCTCGGGCGCCGCGCGCGTCGGGGGCCTCGTCGCCGCCTGCGTGCAGCAGGAAGGGTCGTTGCGCGAGTCGCGCCCGACGATCCTGCGCGCGGCAGGAGAGCTCGAGGGTCACTTCGACAACGTGGCGGCGTCGCTCTACGGGGGTGTGGTCGCCGTCGCCGGCGGTCGCGCGGTCAGGATCCCGCTGCCCCGCGACCTCGCGGTCGTGGTCTGGACGCCCGACCGGGAGACACCGACGCCGTCGGCGCGCCGCCTGCTCCCCGACCAGGTGACCTTCGAGGATGCGGCCTTCAACATCGGCCGGACCGCACTGCTCGTCGCGGCGCTGGCGGCGGGCGACGTCGGCGCGCTCCGGATCGCGACCGAGGACCGTCTGCATCAAGGCCGGCGGCTCGCCCGTGCCCACGACACGAGGCACGCGATCGAGGCGGCGCTCGCGGCCGGAGCTTTCGCGGCCTGGTTGTCGGGATCGGGTCCGTCGGCCGCCGCGCTCGTCGACCCCGCGTGCGCGGCGGAGGTCGCGGCGGCGTTGCCCGGCGACGGCCGGACTCGCGTGCTGGCGATCGCCGACCTCGGAGCAACGGTGGCGACGAGGGACGGCTCGTGAAGATCGAGAACCAGAGTCGAGGATCGATGAGGAGCGTGCGGCCGTGATGATCGATGGGAAGTGCGTCGTCGTGACCGGCGCGGCGAGCGGTATCGGCGCGGCACTCGCCCGGCGGTTCGCCGCCGAAGGCGCGCGGGGTGTCGTCGTCGCCGATATACAGGAGGAGCCGCTCGAGGTGGTCGCGAAGGAGAGCGGCGACGGGCTGGCCGTGCAGTGCGACGTCACCGACGAGGCCCAGATCCGTTCGCTCGTCGAACGGGCCGAGGACCGTTACGGGCCGATCGACCTCTTCTGCTCCAACGCCGGCATCGTCGTTCCCGGCGGGGCCGACGCGAGCGACGAGATCTGGCGCCGGAGCATCGACGTCAACGTGATGGCGCACGTGTACGCGGCGCGGATCATGGTGCCGCGCATGGTCGAACGGGGAGGCGGATACCTCCTGCAGACCGCGTCGGCCGCCGGCTTGCTCACCCAGATCGGGAGCGCTCCGTACGCCGTCACCAAGCACGCGGCCCTTGCGCTCGCCGAATGGCTGGCCATCACCTACGGCGAACAAGGTGTCAAGGTGTCGGTGCTCGCTCCCCAGGCCGTCCGCACGGCGATGACGATGGGCATCCCCGACGGAGGTGTCGCCGGCGTCGACGGCATGCTCGAGCCCGACACCGTGGCCGACGCGGTCGTACGAGGGCTCGGGGCCGAGGTGTTCCTCATCCTTCCTCATCCCCAGGTGTTGGAGTATTTCCGGCGCAAGGCGTCGGATTACGACCGATGGATCACTGGGATGAAGCGGCTGCAAGCACGCTTCGGTGATTCGTTTTAGGTTCTCGTCATGACCGAACCTCTGGTTCTGGCCGACGATCCTCGGCCGCGCGTGCGGCGACTCACCCTCAATCGTCCGGCCAAACGCAACGCGATGAGCAACTCGGTGCGACGCGTCCTGTTCGACGAGTTGCGGCGCGCCGACCAGGACAACGAGGTGCACGTCATCGTGATCCGCGGCGCGGGGCCGTCGTTCTGCGCGGGCTACGACCTCGCGCCCGATCCCGACGACCCGCTTCCCCGCCCGATCGCCGCGCGTGACGGCTTCTGGAGCCGGCATCTCGTCGAGGGCTGGTTCGAGATGATGGACATGGCGACGCCGATCGTCGCTCAAGTGCACGGTTACTGCTTGGCCGGCGGCTCCGAACTCGCGGCCGCTTGCGATCTCGTATACGTCGCGCAAGACGCGACGATCGGCTATCCGCCGGTGCGCACGATGTCGTCGCCCGACTTCCTGTGGCAGCCCTGGTTGCTCGGATGGCGGCGGTCGATGGAAGCCCTGCTCACGGGCGACTCCCTCTCGGGCGTCGAAGCCGTCGCGGCCGGCTACGCGAACCGAGCGTTCCCCGCCGACGAGCTCGAGGAGCGGGTGTTGGTCGTTGCCGAGCGCGTCGCGCAGATACCCGGTGACCTGCTCGCGCTCAACAAGCGCACCGTGCACCGGGCGCTCGAGGCGATGGGCATGCGCGCGGGTGTGCGCGCCGGCACCGAGTTGCAGGCGTTGGGCCTCCACCAACGCTCGTCGCAGGAGTACATGCCCAAGCTGCGTTCGTTGGGCGTGAAGGGCGCGGTCGAGGATCGCGACTCGCCGTTCGGCGACGGTCGAGGCGGCTCCGGACGCGCGCAGCCGACGCCGGAGTCCACCTGATGGCGGGCGACGCCTCGACCGGCGCCGGGATCGATGCCGCGGTCGCCGCGGTCGACGACGTGCTCGAGGTCGCGCGGGAGGAGCTCGAAGCGCTGGTGCGCATCCCGAGCATCAGCGCCGATCCACAACACCATGCCGACGTGCGCGCGAGCGCCGACGCGACCGTGGAGCTCCTGCGCGCCCACGGGTTGGAAAACGTGCGCATCGCTGGGGTCGAAGGTTCGCAGCCGTTCGTCATCGGCGAGTGGTTGCACGCCGGCCCGGAGTTGCCCACGGTTCTCTTGTACGCGCATCACGACGTCCAGCCGCCCGGGATCGTCGAGAACTGGGCCAGTGATCCGTTCGTGCCCGACGAGCGAGACGGTCGCCTCTACGGCCGCGGCGCCGCCGACGACAAGGCCGGCGCGGTCGCGCACGCGCACGCGGTCAGCGCCTGGCTGACGAGCACCGGCGCCCTGCCGTGCAACGTGCGCGTGCTGGTCGAAGGCGAGGAGGAGATCGGGTCCCCGACGCTCCACGCGTTCCTCTCCGCCCACCTCGAGGAGCTCCGCTCCGACATCCTCGTGCTCGCCGATGCCGGGAACTGGCAGGTCGGCGTCCCGGGCCTCACCTATTCATTGCGCGGCCTCGCGGCCGTAGACATCGAGTTGCGGGCGCTCGACGGTCCGCAACACTCCGGCCTCTCGGGCGGTGCCGTGCCCGATCCGGTCATGGCGCTCGCGCGCCTCCTCGCGTCGTTGGTCGACGAGCACGGCGACCTGGCGTTCGAGGGCGCGTTCGACGGCCTGCTCGAATCCACCCCGACCGAGCGGGCGCCGATCGCGGGCTTCGACGACGCGCCGCAGCGCTTCGCCCGCGCCATGGGAGTGCGCCCGGGGGTTCAGCTCGTCGGCGACCCGAACGTCACCCTGCACGAGCGGCTGTGGCTGCGGCCGTGCTTGACGGTGACCGGGATCGACGGTCATCCGATCAAGGGTTCGTCGAATCAGATCGTCGCCCGGGCGTCGGCGCGGCTCAGCCTGCGGCTCGGTCCGGGTCAAGAACCCGAGCGCGTGCTCGCGCACCTACGCGCGCACGTCGAGGAGCAAGTTCCGTGGGGCCTGGAGCTCTCGATCACTTCGCTCGAAGGCGCGCCCGCGTGGCAGACCGACCCGACGGGCCCGGCGTTCGACGCGGCGAAGCGCGCGTTGCACGCCGGCTTCGGGGTCGAGGCGGTTCCGATGGGCACCGGCGGCTCGATCCCCTTTGTCGGACCGTTCGCCGCCGCGTTTGCAGGTATCCCTGCTCTCCTGATCGGCCCCGACGATCCCGGCTCGAACATCCACGGCGAGAACGAGAGCCTGCACCTCGCCGACTGGCGCAGCCTGATCCGGTCCGAGGTGTTCCTGCTGCGCGAGCTCGCACGCCTCGATCAGTAGCGCAGACCTACTTACGCTTCCGGCTCGCGCGCCAGACGGTCAGAGCCGCCGCCGCGAGCGTGAGGCCGACGCGGGTGAAGTCGATGACCGGTTTCACCCGGACGCCGGCCGGGCCCGCTTCGATGATGGCGACGGGCCGGCCGGCCTGGTGGCCTCCGCCTCCGCCCCCGCCGTTCGAGTTGCCGTCGCCGCCGAAGCCGAAGCCGCCCGAGAACTCGATACTCGCGGCCGGGATCACGACGCGATCGCCGATACGGACCGGCTCCGCGAACACCCGATCGGCCGAGACGCTCATCAGCCGGTCGAGGCCGCTGCTCATCGTGGCGCGGATGCGCTCGTCTTCAGGGGTTGATGCGGGATCGGTCGAAAGGTTCTCGGTCATCTGGATGCTCTCCTCTTGCGGGTGAGGCTCTCGCGGAATGCGCGCAGCGCGTAGGTGCTCGCGACACCCCCGATCGCGATCGCGGCGATCAGCGACCGCTCGACGTTTCGGATAGGCACGACGTGACGGCGGCCGTGCTCGTCGAGCACCTCGACGTGTACCGGCCGGGAACGGACGTGTAACGCGCCCCGCGCGTCGCCTCCGAGGTGCACCGCGGTGGTCCGCGCGACGAGCGTGATCGTGCGGCCGCCGTAGGCGACCGGGCCGATCGTCGTCTCGCCTCGTTGCAGCACGCCCATCGACCGCATTGTCGACCAAGGTCGCGCTCTGCGCGCGGACCGGACCGAGTGGTCGCGCTGTTTGCGGTACCGCCCCTTACCTGCGTAATTGTCCGAACCGACGCGTGGTCCGGCGGAAAATGACGCGCCCGCGCTAGCGGCAGACCGAAAGTCCGCCGACGGGCCGGTCGGGGTCAGGAAGTCGTCCGTTTTCCACATGGTCCAAATGGACTACACGAGGCAGTCCTCGGGGTCTCCTGGTTCCTTCGTTGCTCGAGCGTCCTCATACGGTCGGCCCTTGTCCGGCCGAGGCGTCCCGCCCGGCAAGACCCCGTCCGACCTGCACCTGAGCGGAGCGCGTCCAGAGGAGGATCCATGGCCGGAAGGCCGACCGAACGCGAGAGAACGCCTCTCGAGCTCGACCACTTGCATACCCAGAACGTCAGCAGCGCGTCACGTCGTCGTGATCACGCGCCGCGTCCGGCGCGTGCGCCGCGGCGCACGCGGCTCTCGTCGGTCGGCCTCATCGGCGCGGCGTTGGCGCTCCTGTTGGCGGGCGGCGCGATGTTCTCGGGCGCCGGTGGCGCGCCGAGCGCGGTCGACGACCCGCTCGCGAACGCCGTGCGTGCCGTCGGTGGCGCACCCGCGCTGGCACCGTCGACGGGAATGCGGATCAACGACAACCTCGTCGACATCGCCGCCACGCGCAGCGGCCGCGGTTATTGGGCCGTTGCCGCGGACGGTGGTGTGTTCGCATTCGGCGACGCCCGCTTCGCCGGCTCGGTCGCGAACCGGGCGCTCGCGGCTCCGATCGTGGGCATCGCGGCGGCGCCGCACGGAAACGGATACTGGCTGGTGGGTTCGGACGGCGGGGTCTTCGCCTTCGGTGATGCCGCATTCCACGGCGCCATGGGCAACCCCGGCGCCATGACCGCCGCGATCGTCGCCATCGCTCCGACGCCCTCGGGAGAGGGTTACTGGCTGGTCGGCGCCGACGGCGGGGTGTTCTCGTTCGGGGACGCCGCCTTCGAGGGTGCCGCGACGTCATTCGCGCACGGCGCGCCGATCGTCGCGATCGCACCGACTCCGTCCGGCTACGGCTACTACCTGCTCGGGTCCGACGGTGGCGTGTTCGCGTTCGGCGACGCGCACTTCGGCGGATCCGCGGTCGACGGGCAGCACCTCGCGTCCGCCATCGCGATTCCGCGTAACGGCAAGGGCTATCTGGTGGCACGCACGGACGGAAGTGTCGTGGGACTCGGCGGTGCTCGGTCGATTCCTGCTCCGCTCGACCTCCTTGCGGTTCAGCATCCCGTGGTCGCGCTCGCCGCCCGGGCCGGAGGTGGCGCGTGGCTCGCGACGAGTTTCGTACCGCCGGTTCCGGTCGCGGCGGAGTCACCGTCGCAGGACGCGTTCCTGAGGTGCACACGCGCGCACGAGTCCGACAGCGCGGGCGGCTACCGCGCGTTCAGCCCGGACGGCGTGTACCGGGGGGCCTACCAATTCCTGCGCTCGACGTGGAACAACGTTGCGCGCGCGGCCGGCCGCGCGGATCTCGTCGGTGTCGACCCGGCCGCGGCGTCGCCGGCCGATCAGGATCAGATCGCGCTCTTCCTCTTCCGCCGCTCCGGCCCCGGGCCGTGGGGTGGTCGCTGCCGCGGGCTGCAGTAGTCGACAGTCGATCGGGTACCGATCCAGGGGGCGCCGGGAAGGTCGAACCGTCCGGCGCCCCTATCGTTTCCGGATGGACGACGGCCCGCTCTCCCCTGATCTCGCGATCGGATCGTTCACCGATCACGGACCCTGGGTCGTCGAGCCCGAATCGATGACGTGGCGCCCCGACGTCGATCGCCGGCGGGAGCAGGCCCGCGCCGAGTACCCGCGGTGGATGGAGACCGGCCGACTGCCACCCCTCGGGCGGCTGGTCCGTGTGGTCGGACGCGTAGGCAGCGCGCTGGCTCTGTGGGGTGTGGGCGCGCGCCGCAAGGGGGCGCCGTACTCGCGGCGCGACCTCTCGCGGCGGCTGCGCATCGCCTTCGGGCACCTCGGCCCGACCTACATCAAGCTCGGACAGATCGTCTCGGGGGGCGAGGGCCTGTTCCCCGAAGAGCTGGTCGCCGAGTTCAAGTTGCTGCGCGACCGCGTCCCGCCCGAGTCGTTCGCCGACGTCCGGCGCGTCGTCGAGCTCGAACTCGGCCGCTCACTCGACGACGTGTTCGCGTCGTTCGAGCGCACCCCGATCGCGGCGGCGTCGATCGCCCAGGTGCACGCGGCGCGTCTGCGTACCGGCGAAGACGTCGTCGTGAAGGTTCAGCGCCCGCAGATCGCGCGCCTCGTGCGTGAGGACATCGAGGCGATGTCGTGGCTCGCGCCGCACCTGATCGGCCGCATCCCGGTCGCCGCGCTCGCGAACCCGCCTGCGCTCATCGAGCTGTTCGCCGAAACGATCGTCGAAGAGCTCGACTTCCGCCTGGAAGCGCAGAACATGCTCGACATCGCCCGCGTCCTCGCCGAGACCGAGCAGCGCGCGACGATCGTGCCCCGGCCGCATCCGACGTTGGTGACGCGTCGCGTGCTCGTCATGGAGCGCCTCGACGGCATCCCGTGGGACGACGTGCAGGCGATGCGCGCGGCCGGCGTCGACACTGAGGCCGTGCTGCACGCGGGCCTGGTGTCGTTCATGGAGGGAGCGATGCTGTACGGCGTCTTCCACGGCGATCTCCACGGCGGCAACCTGATGGTGCGTCCCGACGGTCGTACGGTGCTCATGGATTTCGGCATCACGGGCCGGCTCGACGAAACCAAGCGCATGGCGTTCTTGATGCTGCTCCTCGGGGCGACGAACGGCGACACGATGGCGCAGCTCGGCGCGTTGCGCGACCTCGGCGCGTTCCCGGCCGACACCGACCTGCAATCTGTGTTCCGCGATCTCGGGCTGGATCGAACGATCGACCCGACGACGCTCTCGGCCGACGAGCTCGTGCACGAGCTGCAAGACCTCACGAAGAAGCTGCTTGCCTACGGCGCCCGCGCGCCGAAGGAGCTGATGTTGTTCGTGAAGAACATGATGTTCCTCGACGGCGCGATCGGACGGCTCGCTCCCGACCTCGACATCCTCGGCGAGATCCAGCAGGTGCACACCGAGATCGCGCTCCGGCACGGCGCGCGACTCGCGGCCGAGCTCGGGCTCGATCCCGAGGTTGCGAATCAGTTCGACATCGAGGCGATCAAAGCCGCGATGGGTGTCCCCGGCGTCGAGCGGCTGACGTACCGCGACGTTCAGGAACGCCGCGAGGTCGTGCGCAAACGCTTCGAGGAAAAGCGCAAACGCGCGTAGCGCGGCCCCAACTGATCAGCCCTGCCAGAGGAGGACGTCGCCGACGGTGCCGCCGCTCAACAGCGCGGTGCCGGGGAACACGCGCACTCGCCACGGCTCGAGCCGCAGAGCCGCAAAGCTGTCGGATGTCGGCTTGTCCCACGCGGGGATGATCGCGGGGTCGTAGCCGACGGGCGGCGGTGCCTGCGCGAACTTGTTCCACACGGCCGTCCGCGTGTCGTCGTCGAAGTGCCAGACCGCGCGGCACTCGGCGATGCACGTGTCGTGGCTGTCGGTCCAGTAGCTGCACGAGACGTACGGGCTGTGCTGCAGGTGTGCCCGCTTGGTCGGCGTCGGTCCGGTCGCGATCCAACCGGTGAGCTCGGTACCGTCCCATTCCCACAACGGATGCAGGATCCGCGACCGCGGCCGGCCTTGGTGGTCGACGGTGGCGACGGAGCACCACACGATCCGATGAGCCATGTCGACGAACGCGGGCGCGACTTCCTCGAGAGGGGACATGGCGCGAAAACGTACACTCCGGGCCGTGCGGACGCCCCGGAGGTTCACGACGTGACGGGTCGTCTCGACGGGCGGCGGATCCTCGTCGTCGGCGCGGGGACGCGTCGGTCCGACGACCCCGACGCGCCGATCGGCAACGGGCGCGCGATCTCGGTGCTCGCTGCACGCGAAGGCGCGGCGGTCGCGTGTGCCGACGTCGATCTCGACGCGGCCGCCGAGACCGCTCGCCTCGTCGGTGGCGAAGGCGGGCACGCCGCAGTGATCGCGGGCGACGTCACCGACGAGCAGGCCTGTGCGCGCATCGTCGACGAAGCCGTGCGGGCGCTCGGTGGTCTCGACGGTCTCGTTTGCAATGTCGGCATCGGTCTCGGCCGCGGTCTCGAGGGCACGACGGTCGAAGAGTGGGACAACGTTCACGCGGTGAACGTGCGCGGTCATTTCCTCGTGTGTCGCGCCGCACTGCCCGTGATCGACGACGGCGGCGCGATCGTGTTCATCTCGTCGGTCGCGAGCCTCAAGCCCGGGACGCGCATGCCCGCGTACGACACCACGAAGGCCGCGCTCGCGGGACTGAGTCGCCACGTGGCGTTCGAGGGCGCGCGCCGCGGCATCCGGGCCAATGTGATCGCGCCGGGCCTGATCGACACGCCGCTCGGCCGCCGGGCGACCGAAGGGCGACCGAGTCGAGGGCGCACGCCGGTGCCGCTCGGTCGCCAGGCGACCGCGTGGGAGGTGGCCGCGCCGGTCGTGTTCCTCTTGAGCGGCGATGCCAGTTACATCACCGGCCAGATCCTCGCCGTCGACGGCGGGCTGTCGACGTTGTGAGGGCGTGACCTAGCGTTGCGATCATGACGTTCGATCGTGACGAAGTCGAAGCCGCGTTCCGCACCTACTGGCAGCTGGGAGCGGTAGGCGAGGACTGGGACGCGTGGTGCGACACGTGCTTCACCGAAGACGTGACTTACATCGAGCACATTCTCGGCAGCAAGCAGGGCCGCGAGTCGGTCCGGGCCTGGATCAAGCCGACGATGGCCGACTACGGCGAGATCTACACCGCATACGAGTGGCACATGATCGACGACGGTGGCCGCGCGGTCGTGTACATGCAGAACCGCCGCGACAATCCCGAACCGGGAGCACCGCCGATCGACTTTCCCGGTATGACGGTGCTGCAGTACGCGGGCAACGGACAGTTCTCGTTGGAGGAGGACTTCTGGTCGTTGCCCGAGGGCACCGCGACCTTCAAGCAGTACGTCGATGCGTGCAAGAAGTTCGATCCCGAATTCCGCCACAAGCGCACGCGGCGCAACTGGGGCGACGGACCCGACTGGACGCAGGGCGCAACCACCTACGACGGCTCGGCCGGTGCGCAGAGGCATGCTTGAGGTATGCCTGAAGCTCCTCAGATGCAGGCGCTCGCGGAGCGCGTCGGCGCGTGGTTGGTTGGCGCGACGTTCGAGGGTTACGACCCGCTCGGGTTCACCGGTCTGAAGACAGTCGAGCCGCCACCGGAAGCGCTCGTCGGCGCGTCGATCGTCGGGGTCGACCGGCGCGCGAAGTACGTGACACTGCACTTCGACAACGGGTTGCGCGTCATGTTCCATCTCTCACAGGCGGGCCGGCTCGACTTCGAGACTCCGCCGAAGCGGACCCGCCCGAAAGGTTCCGTCGTGCGGTGGAGGTTCTCGGACGATCGCGCAGTGTTGCTGCGCGAGTTCGGCACCGAGCGCAAGGCGGGTTGGTGGGTGCTCGCGCCGGGCGACGAAGGCCCGGTCGAGAAGCTCGGGCCCGAGGCGACGAGCGACGAGTTCGCGCAGTGGTTCCGCACGGCCGACGACGGTCGCCGCATACACACGATCCTGCGCGACCAGCGAACGGTCGCAGGAGTGGGGCGCGGCTACGCCGACGACATTCTCCATCGCGCCAGGCTCTCGCCCTACGCGTCGCTGAAGTCGCTGAAACTCGACGAGCGCGAACGAATGCTCGCCGCGTTGCAGGAGGTTTTGGCGGAAGGGCTCGACCGCGAGCGGCTGCGAACGGGTGGGCTCTCCCAGAACAAGCTGGGCGAGCACTTCACGGTTCACGGCAAGAACGGTCTGCCGTGTCCCGTATGCGGACACGACCTGAAGCGGGTCTCGTACGAGTCGCACGAGGTCGTGTACTGCCCGACGTGTCAGACGGGCGGCAAGGTGCTCGCCGATCGCCGCCTGTCGCGCTTGGTCAAGTGATCTCGAGGTCCGACCACATCTCCCAGATGGTGAGCTCGGTGTCGTCGGCGGTGGCGGCGAGGTCGCGCGTGCCCGCGTCGGTGAGGCGAACCGCGTCGCCGGCATCGAGCGTGCCCGCGCCTTCGAGGGTCGCGCTACCCGTCGCGACCATCACGTGCACGAAGGGCGCGTCGGGTACGACGACGCGCGCGCCCGCATGCAGGCTCGCGACCCACAGAGTCGCGTCGCGCTGACGGATCTGGATCGCGGCGTCGTCCTCGCGGCCCGACGCGAGCGCGAACAGCTCGTCGTCGCGCTTGAGCGCGCTGATGTCGCGCTGCTCGTATCCGGGCGCGATGCCCGGGGTGTCGGGCGGGACCCACATCTGCAGGAGATGGACCGACTGGGTCTTGCTCGCGTTCTGTTCCGAGTGGCGGATACCGCGGCCGGCGCTCATGCGTTGGGCGACGCCGGGCGTGATCACGCCCTCGTTGCCTTCACTGTCGCGGTGCTCCAGCGCGCCGTCGAGCACCCACGTGACGATCTCCATGTCGCGGTGGGGATGCGTTCCGAAGCCACCGCCGGCCGCGATCACGTCGTCGTTGAGAACCAGCAGCAGACCGTGATGCGTGTTCTTCGAGTCGTAGTGATTCGAGAAGCTGAAGCTGTGCCAGGAGTCGAGCCAGTCGATCTTGGTGTGGAACCGCTCGTTGGCGCGTCGAATGTCGATCATGACGACCGGCGGTCAGAAGCGGACGCC
>PLBO01000094.1 GCA_003134555.1 Actinomycetota bacterium | reverse complement strand
TAGCTCAGGGGATAGAGCATCGGTTTCCTAAACCGTGTGTCGCATGTTCGAATCATGCCGAGGGCGCTTTCGTTACCGCAGGTCAGCCCGCCTTTTCGGGGTCGGAGCGCTCGAGCGGAAGAACAGCTAGGCCGCGAAGCGATCGCTCGGTAGTCCGCGGACGGGGCTTCGTCGAGCTGTTCAACGACCACGTCGAGGTCATCTCCGTACAGGTGCCCGTAGCGCTCGAGCGTGAGCGTGGCGCTCGCGTGACCGAGCATCGACTGCACACTCTTCACGCTCGCTCCGGAAGCGATCGCGAGCGACGCCGCGGTCTGACGCAGCTCGTGCGGAACGAGATCCTTTAGCCCGATGCTCTTCGCCGCGGCGGCGAAGAGCCAGTCGCCGGAAGCCGTTCGCGCGCAACGCTCCGCCGCGCGGCGCCGGGAACACGAACGCGTCATGGGGCTCGTGCATGTCCTCGCGCAGGTCTGTGTTGCAGATGCTGTCCTACGCGTCGAGCCGCTCCAACATCGGCGGATCAGCGTGGCACGGGCAGGTGAGCACCACGCAGGAACGCGCCAAGGACGCGTTCGACGCGATCAACAGCCAGGTGGCCTACGCGCACTGCCCACTGTGAAATCCACACCACCCCTCGCACTCGCGTCGGAGCCCTCGGACTGCTCTGTCGCGCCGCGATTGACGAGCGGGCCTTCGCGGATGCGAGTAGCGATCGTTGGCGCGTTTATCCGATCGGCGAGGTGTGCGGCTTGTTCGAGGAATCCGGAAGCGCGTGGGTCGCTGCAGCCGGTCATGGCGATACCGATGCCGTAGGCGATGGGTGCGGTCACCCACACGCCCGCAAAGGCCACTTGGTCCGCGAATGGCATGAGCAGGTCACGGATGATGCTGCTCAGCTCCGGAAGGTCGAGGATGCAGGCCGTTTCCGCGGTGAGAACGAGCGCGGATGACCAAAACGTCCCCCGGCGCAACTGCGCGAAACCGTCGCCGGCGAATTCTGCAAGATGCTCACGTGCCTCGTCATGAGACGCGTCTTGCTCGGCGAGCACTCGTGCGAGCACGAGCGCCATGCCCGGAAAGTCGGGGCTCATTTGGTCGAACGCGGCGCGAACGACGGGCAGCGTTGGGGCGACGCGGTCTTGCTGCCATCTCAAGAGGCCGAGCTGTATGAGCGCCGTTTCCGGTGCGCCCGTGATGGCGGACTCGCACCCGTACTTGCGCGCCTTCTCGATGAGCTTCTCCGCATGCTCGAGTTGACCCGCGAGCCCCGTTCGCCACGCGCGCCGCACCATTGCGCTCCATCGCATCGACGCGACGTCGTACTGGGTGGCGATCGCGTCGGCCTCGGCACTCAAGTCTTCGACCTCGTCGATGTCACCGGCTTGGATCGCGGTAGTGGCGGCTGCGCTGAGCGCGAAATAGCGGGTCGCGACGTCGACCGAGTACTCGGTGGTGTCCAACACCTCTCGCAGCGCACACCGACGAACGGCAAGACTGTGCGGTGACATCGACACGGAAGTCCGTCGGAGCAACGACTCGTTCAGAGCTGTGCGATCACGAGTGTCGCGGGCGAGCGCGACTGCTTCATCGACCATCCGTTCGGCCGCGTCCGGATCAGACAAACTCAGTGCGACGGCTTGGCGAGCGAGAATGCGGCTCCGGGTCGCGTCGTCACGGACGACCTTCAAGGCCCGAGCGAGCAGCTGTTGGGCGTCAGAGACCGCGATCCCGGGAAGTGTCGACCAACCGGGTGTAGTCACCTGAACGAACCGAAGCGTCAACTCATCGTCTTGTGCGGCGAGCGCGATGCGAACGGCTTCTTGCAGACTTGCGATGCCGTTCGCGTCGCCCGCGAGTTGTTGTGCCTCCGCGAGGTCGAACAGAAGTGCACCGCGTTCACTTTCGTCCACGAGATACGCGAGCGCCAACTCGAAAGAGCTGACGGCAGCGCGTGGTTCGAACAAATGCAAGAACTCGCGACCAGCCGCTCGGGCGTAGCCGACGACCTTTGCAGGTGCGTCGGCGCCCGACGCCCCCGCCCAGTGCACTTCGAGCAGCGCGGGCGATGACCCGACGCGTTCGAGCGCGCAAGCGATCCGCCGGTGGCCGTCCGCGCGCTGTGCAGGAGTCAGGTCGCCGATAAGCGTCTGTCGAAACAGCTGATGACAGAACCGATAGGAACGGGCCGTGCTCGGTAAGAGCACATGCGCGTCGACTGCTCGATCGACGAGTTTCTGGACTGTGGACGGGCTCGATCCCACGATGTCGGCGAGCAACTCGACGGTGAAGTCGTGTTCCAGAAGCGACGCGTGCGAAAGGAACTCGGCGGTCGCGCGCCCGAGTTCTGCGGTCCGTTGTCGCACAACGTCGCGCACGCGCGGAGGCGACGACCAATGCTCGGCAACGCGTTCTGGTGGCCCGAGACTGAGTAGCTCAGCGAGCAGCAACGGGTTGCCCGCAGTCATCACGTACAGCCGGTGGACGAGCTCGACGTGCGGAGCTACGTGCATTTGCTTGAGCAGCTGATTGATGGCGTTTGCGTCGAACGTCGGCAACCCGATGCGGTCGACCAGACCAAGCCGCTCGAGCGTCGCGATGATTCGCGCGAGCGAAGGCGACGTTTGATCGATCGGTCCGCGGGAGCTGGCGACGACGAGGACACGCTTCGGGATCGACAACGAGGCCAGCTGCCAGATCACATGCTGGACGGCGGTGCCGGCGACGTCGAGGTCATCGACCAAGACCACGACCGGCGCTTTCAGAGACAGCGCCGCGATCCACCCAGCCATGCCTCGTAAGAGGTCCTCGTCACGCAACAACCCCTTCAGTGGTTTGCCGGCAATGAGTTCGGACGCGACCGCTCTCACTTGGGCGACGTCGCTCGGAATGTCGGGAACGCTGTCGATAATGAAACGCAGCTCGTCGTCCGAAAGACGCAACGTGGCTTCCGCGACAACACGTGCGACGGTGTGCAGCGCGGGACTGAACGCGTCGTGCACATGAATCGGCAGCACGATCGCGTCGCGCACGACGCGGCGCGCGATCTGCGAGAGGAATCGCGACTTTCCGATGCCGGCGTCTCCCTCGATCAGCACGAACCGGATGCCATCATCGACGGCAGTGGCGAGGTGGGAGAGGACTAGATCCATTTCGGTGTCGCGGCCGACGAACGGCAGCACTTCGGCCGTCCATGCCGGAAGGGGCGTCATGAATCCGGCGGCGGTGGCGAGCAGGCGCGGGTCCTGATCCAAGACCCGGCGCTCGAGGTCCTGCATCGCGCTCGAGGGTTGCAACCCAAGCTCGTCGCGCAATGCCTTCCGCAACGCATCCGCGGCTCTCAGCGCCTCTGCTTGGCGTCCGGCTTGGTAGAGCGCGACCACCTGCTGCGCCCGCAGACGCTCCCGCAGCGGCTCCGAGCCCACCCAGGTGTCGATGTCCGCGAGCACTTCGAGGTGTCGCCGATCCATGAGATACGCGTCGTTGCGAGCCTCAACCAACGCCAACCGCAACTCGTGCAGACGGTGCCGTGCGTCATGAGCGAACAGGAGATCTTCGAGATCCCTGAGCGCTTCACCCGTCCACAGGCCAAGTGCGTCTTCGAAGAAGGCTGCCGCGCGCGCTCCTTCGCTGTTTCCAAGAGCTGCCCGCCCGTCGCGTAGCAGCGCCTCGGCACGAAGGACATCGACCTCCTCCGGGCCGGCGTCGAGGCGGTAACCGCCATGCTCGAACATCACACGCTGCGCGCACTCACCCAATCTGCTGCGCAGCCGCGACATCACCACCTGCAGCGCCCCGAAAGGATGCTCGGGCAGCACCTCACCCCACAGCGCCTCTACGACGACCGAGCGGTCGATCACCCGATTCGCGTTGAGGATCAGCAGCGCCAGCAGCGCCCGCTGCTTGTGTGGAGCAACGCTCCTTACCGCACCATCGTCACCGACGACTCCCACCTCGCCGAGGACCCGAAACAACACGAGCCAAAAGTACCCTCCAAGTAGGACATTGAGCCAGGACGATTCAATGCAATGTTCGGGGACTCCGGGGAGCTCGAGGAGGCTCCGTGATGCTGCACGACGCCAATGTGCATTAGGTCAGGGCAGTATCAACGGGCGCAGCTGGAGGATTTCTCTCACCTATTTCTTCACCGACTCCAAGTCGAGCCCGAGACGTGGTCGCCATGCTCGAAGCAAGCGACAGAAGGACACGTCATGGAATCGCCGCACGAGCACCCGCAAGAGGACCCGCCGGATCTCGAAACCGTTCCGCCCGATTGGAGCAACCGCCCCGATGCGCCTGCTGCTCCCCCGCCGACACCGCCGTCGCCCCCGCGTCGCCTCCCGAAACGCCTTGCCGCGGCACTCGTGCTGGCGACGATGACGGTAGGCGCGTTCGGCGGCTACACGATCGCGCGTTCACGGCAATCGAACGCGACATCGGTCGGCACCACCTCGGCCGCGTCGGTGACGCCGTCGACGAATGCCGCCGGCGCGTCCGTCACGCTCTCGCTTGCCCAGATCCAGGCCGCCGTCGATCCCGCGCTCGTCGACGTCACCGCAACCCTCGGAGGCTCGGGAACCGCCAAGGGCACCGGGATGGTGATCAGCTCGACCGGTGAGATCTTGACCAACAACCACGTCATCTCGGGCGCCACGAGCATCAGCGTTCAGATCGCCGGCACGGGCGCGACATACCACGCGAATCTCGTCGGATACGACGTGACGGAAGACGTCGCGGTCCTGCAGATCCCGAACGTGTCCGGTCTCACGACGATCAAGGCTGCGAGCGCGTCAACCGTGTCGGCCAACGACGCCGTGCTCGCGATCGGCAATGCGCTGGGCCAAGGCGGCACTCCAGTGGCCGCCCAAGGCATCGTCACCGCAGTGAACCAGACCATCACCGCATCGGACGACACCGGATCGGCGCAAGAGACGCTGAACGGACTGATCGAGATTTCAGCCGCAGTGCAACCGGGAGACTCGGGGGGCGCCACCGTGAACAAGTACGGACAAGTGATCGGTATGACGACAGCCGCGGCAAGTAGCGGTTTCCGGCCGATGTCGACGGCGTCAACGGCGACGACGACCACCGCCTACGCAATCCCGATCGACGCCGCGCTGTCGATCGCTCGTCAGATCGAATCCGGGACCGCGAGCGCGACCGTTCACATCGGCGAGCACGGCCTGCTCGGAGTCCAAGTGGCGAGCGCGACCGGGTACGGATCGGTGAGCGGCAGCGGTGCCCCGGTCGTGGGCGTGCAAGCCAACTCTGCCGCGGCGGCAGCGGGCATCGTTGCCGGCGCCGTGATCGTCTCGATCGACGGGCACACGATCAACTCGGCGACCGATCTCAATACGGCAATGGCCACGACCCACCCGGGCGACAAGGTCACCGTGGGCTGGCAGGACAGTTCCGGTCAATCCCACACCGCCACTGTGACCCTCAGAACCGGTGCGGCATGACTCTCTTGGAGGAACCGATGCTCGTAGAACACTCCATTTCGGATTCCATCGCCAGGTCGATCGATGGGCCGATCGACGTCGTCGTGCTCGTCGCTCCCGACCGAGCCGGCCTGTCGCAGCAATTTGTCGACGCCCTCGCCACCATGAAAACGCACGGCGGCGCCGCGGTACTGGTCGTCTTCCCGAGGTTCGTCGACGCGGAGATTCTTCGCCGACAGGCCGACGCCGGTGACGACCCGCTCGACACGTTCTGGCGTATGCGATCACATCGCGCATGACCCTGGCTCGTGTCACCGTCCCGACGGCCTAATGTCGGTCGGGGTGGTGAACATGGCCGAGCAGTTCCACTTCGATCCCGACACCTATCTCGCGATGGTGCGGGCCGAGGTGCCCGACTACGACCAGCTGCAGGAAGTCGTCGCCGACGCCGCGGGCGAGATCGGCGCCGAGGCGATTCTCGATCTGGGGACGGGAACGGGAGAGACGCTGCGCCACGTCGCCCGCCGCCATCCCACAGCACGGTTGGTCGGCGTCGACGAAAGCGAGCGCATGCTCGCGGTCGCGCGTGGCGTCGTGCCCACCGCCGATCTGCGCGTCGCGCGGTTGCAGGACGAGTTGCCCGAGGGTCCGTTCGATCTCGTCGTTTCGGCGCTCGCCGTGCATCACCTCGACACTGCAGAGAAGGCTGCGCTCATCCGCCGCGTCGCGGCTCGGCTCGCGCCGGGCGGCCGCTTCGTTCTCGCCGACGTCGTTGTCCCCGACGACCCGGTCGACGCCATCACTCCAATCGATGAGGGATTCGACCTTCCCGGTCGTGCCGACGAGCAGTTGCAGTGGATGAGCGACGCGAAGTTGACGGCCACGCTGCGCTGGAAGCACCGCGACCTCGCCGTCATGGTCGGAGACCGCGAGCAGCGCTGAACCTTCAAGGGTGACGGCGTCGCGGCGCAGGGCTATATTGCGCAACGAACCAACCGTTGCAGCGAAGCCGGTGTGAATCCGGTGCTGTCCCGCAACTGTGATGTCGTCGCCCGTAACACGGTGACGGCGAGCCAGGTCGCCTGCCGGTCGGTGACGAAGTACAGCTCTCGAGGAAGGGCTGCTCGTCGCGGCAGGCCTTCTGTCCGGCGAATCCATTCCTCGCCGACAGGAGGATCCCGTGATTCGACGTACAACCGGTTTTGCTGTCGTGGCGATACTCGCCCTCGCCGCGTGTGGGAGCTCCAAACCCGCGACGGGCGCGCAACCCACCGTCGCCGCTTCCACGACGACGCTGCCCGCGGGCGCGCCGACGCGCATCGTCTCGCTCTCGCCCACCGCGACCGAAATGCTGTTCGCGATCGGTGCCGGCGCGCAGGTGAAGGCGGTCGACGATCAGTCGAACTATCCGCCCGAGGCCCCGCACACGAAGCTTTCGGGCTATCAACCCAACGCCGAGGCGATCGCGGGTTACCAGCCTGATCTGGTCATCCTCTCCGACGAAGGCATCGCACCTCGCCTTCGTAAGTTGAACATCAAGGTCATCATCGATCCCGCGGCAACGACACTTGCCGACAGCTACAAAGAGATCGAAGACCTCGGCACCGCGACCGGTCACGCCGACCAGGCCGCAAAAGTGGTCGCGAAGATGCGGCAAGACATCACCGCAATTGCGGCTGAGGTTCCGGCGGACGCCCGGGTCATGACCTATTACCACGAGCTCGACAACACGTACTACAGCGTGACGTCGCACACGTTCATCGGTCAGCTGTACGCACTCGCCAAGTTGCGCAACATCGCCGACGCGGCCGACAAGAAGGGCTCCGGCGGCTACCCGCAGCTGTCGGCCGAGTACATCGTCCAGCAGAACCCGGACCTCGTCTACTTCGCGGACGCCAAGTGCTGCAAACAGTCCGCGAAGACCGTCGGGGCGCGACCGGGCTGGAACACGATGAAGGCCGTGACCCAGAACCACGTCGTCGCGCTCGACGACGACATCGCCTCGCGCTGGGGTCCGCGCGTCGTCGATCTGCTGCGCACGATCGTGCAGAGCGCGAACGCCGCGAGGCAAGGCTGACATCGTGACGAGCGCCGCGAGCACCGTCATACCGAGCCGGTTGCGACCCGCGTGGATCGTCGCGGCGGGCGCGGTGCTCGTGGCCGCCGTCGCACTGGGGCTCGCGCTGGGCCCGGTCGCGATCGATCCGTGGCGATCGCTCGTCGAGATCGTCGGCCATCTGCCGTTCGTGCACGTTCACTCCGGGCTCTCGCCGCAGCAGGCCGGCATCGTGTGGGAGCTTCGGCTGCCGCGCGTCGTCCTTGGTGTGCTCGTCGGGTCGATGCTCGCATTGTCGGGCGCCGCGTATCAGGGGGTCTTTCGTAATCCCCTGGCCGACCCCTACCTGTTGGGTGCGGCCGCGGGTGCCGGACTCGGAGTGACGCTCGTCATCACGAGCGGATACGTATCGAACGGCGGCTTCCTCGACCCCGCGCCGCTCGCCGCGTTCGCGGGCGCGTTGTCGGCCGCGTTCCTCGCGTACGCGATCGGCGCGATCGGCGGGCGGCTGCGCACGCCCGCGACGCTGTTGCTCGCCGGCGTAGCCGTGATGAGCTTTCTCACCGCGCTGCAGACCTACGTTCAGCAACGGCACGCCGACACGATCCGTACGGTGTACGACTGGATCCTCGGCCGGCTGACGACGGCGAGCTGGTCGGATGTCGTTCTCGTGCTCCCCTACTTCGTGGTCACCTCGGTCGTGCTCGTCACGCACGGCCGCATGCTCGACGCCCTCGGCGTCGGCGACGAGGAGGCAGCCAGCCTCGGGGTGCCGGTGCGGAGAGTCCGGCTGACGGTGGTCGCGGCCGCATCACTCGCGACCGCGGCCGCGGTGTCGGTGAGCGGCCTCATCGGCTTCGTCGGCATCATCGTGCCGCACACGATCCGGCTCGTCGCGGGCTCGAGCTACCGCGTCATCCTGCCGCTCTCGTTGGTCTTCGGCGGCGCGTTCCTCGCGCTCGCCGACCTCGCGGCGCGCACCACCCTCTCGCCCGCCGAGATCCCGATCGGCGTCGTCACCGCGGTCGTCGGCGCCCCGTTCTTCGTCGTCGTCCTGCGTACCACCAAGGGAACGGTCGGATGACCGCCGCGATCTCGTGCCGCGAGATCTCCGTCGTCGTCGAAAAGCACACGCTGCTCGAGGACGTGTCGGTCGACGTCGCCACCAACGAATGGCTGTGTGTTCTCGGACCGAACGGCGCGGGCAAGACCACGCTGCTGCGCGCGATCACCGGCGCACTCCGCACCGCGACCGGCGAGATCGCGTTGATGGGACGGCCGATCGCGTCGATGCACTCGCGCGAGCGCGCGCGGCTCGTCGCCGTCGTCCCGCAGGTCCCCGTGATCCCTCCCGGCATGGAGGTGCTCGACTACGTGCTGTTGGGACGGACGCCGTACCACGGTTTGTTGTCGTCGATCGACGGGCACGACGTCGAGATCGCGCGCGACGCGCTGCACGAGCTCGAGCTCGACCGGTTCACCACGCGCCGGGTCGACTCGCTGTCCGGCGGAGAACGACAACGCGTGATCGTGGCCCGAGCGCTCGCCCAGGAGGCGCCGATTCTGCTGCTCGACGAGCCGACCTCGTCACTCGACATCGGCCATCAGCAAGACGTGCTCGAGCTCGTCGACCGGCTTCGGCGCGCGCGCGACCTCACCGTCGTCTCGACGATGCACGATCTGACCTTGGCCGCGCAGTACAGCGACCGGCTGATGCTCCTCCGCGACGGGCGAGTGGTGTGCGAGGGAGACGAAGTCGAGGTCATGACCGCCGAGAACCTCGAGCGCTACTACGGCGCGCGCGTCGCGGTTATCGACGGGCCGTACGGCCGCGCGATCGTCCCGTACCGCCCGACCCGAGAGGAGCACCGTGACGAGTGAGCCGCCGACCGAGCACGAGCTTCCACCACAAACGCGCCCGGCCAAGTCGATCGTCCTCGTCCACACGGGTGACGGCAAAGGGAAGTCGACGGCCGCGTTCGGAGTCATGATCCGCTCGATCGCGCGCGGATGGCAGGTCGCCGTCGTGCAGTTCCTGAAGTCGGGAACCTGGCGCGTCGGCGAGGAAGAGATCGGAAAACGACTCGGCGTCGATTGGTGGTCGATCGGTGAAGGATTCACCTGGGACTCCGACGACCTCACGCGCGACGAGGCGATGGCGCGCGAAGCCTGGAAGCACGCGCGGTCGGTGATCGAGGCCGGCACGCACCGACTCGTCGTCCTCGACGAGATCACCTATCCCATGAACTGGGGTTGGATCGACACCGACGAGGTCGTCTCGACAATCCGCGAGCGGCCAGAGTCGGTCAGCATCGTCGCGACCGGGAGGGACGCGCCCGCCGCGCTCGTCGACGTCGCCGACACGGTTACCGAGATGCGCAAGGTCAAGCACGCGTACGACGTGGGCATCGTGGCGAAGAAGGGCATCGACTACTGATGACAGCCTTCTCGAAAGGCCGGCATCTGTGCGACGGAACGACCTTTCCGGTGCTCGTCTGGCGGTTCGCGTCGCCGACGCTCGCGATCTCGTCGGCCGCGGTCGGCGGGGGCATCGGGACTCGGTCGTGGGTCGTCAACGCGCAGGTGCCACGCGACTACACGCGCACCGATCTGTCCGCACACGTCCGCGAGATTGCGACCGCGAATGGTTGCGCCGGTGACGGAGTCGGCATGCTGACCGCGGCGTCGGTCGACGAGGTCGACTCCGCGTCCGAAGCGGGCGTCGAAGCGTGGGCGACCGTCGGGGTGCGGTTGGTCACCTGGGCCGCCGACGCCGACGACCGAGCATTCGAATGGACGCCGGGAACGATCAACGTCGTCGCGAGCCTCCCCGCGCGGTGCACCGAAGCCGCGCTGGTCAACGCGGTGATGACCGCCACCGAGGCGAAGACCCAGGCGCTGTTCGAGCGCCAGGTGCCCGGAACCGGGACCGCGAGCGACGCCGTCTGCATCGTGTGCCCGGCCTCCGGCGCAGCCGAACCGTTCGCGGGCCCGCGTTCGCCGCTCGGCGCCGCGCTCGCCCGGGTGGTGCACGCGGCCGTCGCGGGCGGGATCCGAGGAGGCGCGCGGTGATCGTGCTCGTGCTCGGCGGGACGCGCTCGGGTAAGTCGCAGGTGGCCGAAACCATCGCGGCGGGCTTCGGAGCTCCCGTGGCCTATATCGCGACCGCGCGCTGCGAGCCCGACGACACCGACTTCGGAAACCGCATCGACGCGCACCGCCGCCGCCGGCCCCCGGCCTGGCGCACGGTCGAGGAACCGTGCGACCTGCCCGCCGCGCTTGCCGCGGTCGACGGGACCGCGATGATCGACTCATTGGGCACGTGGCTGGCGAACGCGCCCGATTTCGCGGCCGACGTTGCCGGCCTGTGCGACTCGCTCGCGGCGTTTCCGGGCGACGTGGTCGTCGTCTCGGAGGAGGTCGGTCTCTCGTTGGTGCCCGTGCCCGACGTGGCGCGGCGGTTCGTCGACGCGCTCGGCGACTGCAACACCGCGGTGGCGCGCGTCGCCGATCGAGTCTTGCTCGTCGTGGCCGGCCGTACGCTCGAGCTCGGTCGCGACTGACCTCGCATGCGGGATGCGTTCGCGTTGCTCACGACGTTCGGCCGGCGCGGCGGCCGGTTACGAGCCGGTTCTCTCGCCTGGTTCCCCTTGGTCGGCGTGGCGCTCGGTGCCGCGCTCGGATGCGTCTGGTGGGCGTCCGACCGCCTCTGGCCCCGCTTGGTCGCCGCCGCGTTGACCGTTGCGGCCGACCTCGTGATGACCGGCGCACTCCACGTCGACGGGCTCGCCGACTCCGCCGACGGACTGCTCCCGCACGCGCCGCGCGAACGGCGGCTCGAGATCATGCGCGATCCCGGCGTCGGCGCGTTCGCGGTCGCGGTCGTCGGCGTCGTCCTCGTGCTGCGCGTGACCGCGCTCAGCTCGCGCGCGCCGGACATCGCGCTCCTCGCTGGAATCTGGTGCGCGGCGCGCGCGGCCGTTGCTTCGGTCCCCCGGTTCGTGCCGTACGCGCGCGAGACGGGTATCGCGTCGTCACTCCTCGATTGCGCACCCGGCTGGCCGGCACTACTCGTCGTACCCGCGGCCGGGCTCGCCGCGCTCGGTGTCGGGGTCGCGGGCGCAGCCGCGGTCGTCGCCGGCACGATCGCCGCGGTCGGCGTCGTCGCGCTGGCTCGGAACCGCCTCGGCGGCTTCACCGGCGACGTCCTCGGCGCGGCGATCGTCGTCGCCGAGACGGTCGCGCTCGTCGTCGCGGCCGCAAAGTGGTGAACGCCACCTTCGCCCGAAGGGCGCGGCTCGTTGCACTCGGCCTTTTGCTCGACCGGGTACTGGGCGAGCCCCCCGATCACGTGCACCCCGTCGCGGCTTTCGGTTCGCTCATGGAGCGGGTCGAGCGCGCGCTCTACGCCGACGACCGCAGCTCCGGATGCGCGTACACCGCGACCGGTGTCGCCGTCGGCGCCGGCGCCGGATTGCTGGCGCGCACACCGGCGATCGCGGTCGCCACTACGTCGGCCGGCCGCGAGCTGCGGATGGCGGCCGCCCGCGTACGCGACGAGTTGCGCGCCGGCGACCTCCCCCGGGCGCGCGCACTCCTGCCCGCCCTCGTCGGCCGTGACCCTGCGACACTCGATACGTCGGGTATCGCCGCCGCGGTCGTCGAGTCACTCGCCGAGAACAGTGTCGACGCGGTGGTCGCCCCCGCGTTCTGGGGTGTCGCCGGGGGTGCGCCGGGAACGGGCGCGTATCGCGCGGTCAACACGATGGATGCGATGGTCGGTCACAGATCACCGCGGTACACGCGCTTCGGCTGGTCGGCGGCCCGGCTCGACGATCTCGCCAACTTCGTTCCCGCGCGTCTGACCGCCCTGCTCGTCGCGCTCGTCCGACCCCGCCGCGCCCGGCACGTCGCGCGCGCGGTGCTCACCCAGGCCGGCGCCCATCCCTCGCCCAACGCCGGCGTCGCGGAGGCGGCCTTCGCGGGCGCGCTGGGCGTCGAGCTTGGAGGGACCCTGCGCTACGGCGAGCGCCTCGAGGACCGACCGCGGCTCGGCGCCGGCCCGCGACCCGAAGCCCGCGACATCGATCGCGCTATCGCGCTCACGTCGCACGTCGATCTCGCGCTCGTGGCGCTGCTCGGCGCGTGGGGCGTCGGCGGTCGCCGATGACCACAGCTGCGAACGACTCCAAATCGCAATGAAAGGCTGCACGCCATGATCCCCGGAATCGACACGATCCTGTTCGACGTCGGCGGCACCCTCGTCGCCGAGGCGCCCGCGGCAACGCCAATCTCCGAGCTGGTCGCGCGGCCCTTTCCCGGAGTCGTCGAAGCGTTGCAAGCGCTCGCGCCGCACTACCGCCTGGCCGCCGTTACCGACACCGCGGTCATGGACGGTGCCGCAGTGCGCGCGCTGCTCGCGCCCGTCGGGCTCGACGCACTGCTCGAGGTCGTCGTCACGTCGAGCGACGTCGGTGCCGCGAAACCAGACCCCCGGATCGTCCACGAGGCGTTGCACCGGCTCGGCGCCGACGCGGAGCGCTCACTGCTCATCGGCGATCGCGACGTCGACCGCGACGCGGCCGCCGCGGCCGGAGTCGCGTTCGCCGCGACCGACGCCGGGCTCGTCGACGCCCTCGCGCGTGCGTCAATGCTCCGCGCCGGCGCGTTCGGCGATGCGGCGCGCCACGTCACTCCGGTCGACGAACGCATGCGGGCCGAGGCCCTCGCCCGCCACGAGCAACTCACGAAGCCGAGCGGGTCACTCGGCCGGCTGGAGGCGCTCGGCGCCCGGCTCGCGGCGATCGCCGGGTCGTGCCCGCCGCCGATTCCGACGAGTCCCGCGGTCGCCGTGTTCGCGGGCGATCACGGCGTCGTTGCTTCGGGCGTCACACCGTGGCCGCAAGAGGTGACCGCGCAGATGGTGGCGAACTTCGCCGCAGGCGGCGCCGCGATCAACGTTCTCGCCCGCCACATCGGCGCGTCCGTACACGTCGTCGACGTCGGCGTCGCGTCCGACATCACGCAGCTCGCCGGTGTACGGCATCACAAGGTGCGCGCGGGAACGGCCGACTTGTCGCGCGGACCGGCGATGACCACCGCCGACGCGTGTCACGCGCTCGACGTGGGTGCGCGCGTCGCGGCCGAGCTGGTCGCCGCAGGTCACGACCTGCTCGTCACCGGCGAGATGGGGATCGGAAACACAACCGCGGCGGCGGCACTCGTCGCGTGTTTCACGGCAACCGATCCGGTGACCGTCACCGGGCGAGGCACCGGTATCGACGACGCGATGCTGGCGCGCAAGCAGGAGATCGTCGCCGGCGCGTCGGCGCGTGCACGCGCCTGGCTCGATCCCGTCTCGGTGCTCGCCGAGGTGGGCGGGCTCGAGATCGCGGCCCTCGCCGGCTTCATCGTCGGCGGCGCGGCGGCGGGCGTCCCGGTCGTCGTCGACGGGGTGATCACGTGCGCCGCTCTCCTCGTGGCGGATGCGATCGTCCCCGGACTTCGCGACCGCTGCATCGCGGGTCATCGCTCCGTCGAGCCCGGTGCGAGCGCCTCGCTCTCCTACCTCGGCCTCGACCCGCTCCTCGATCTCGACCTGCGCCTCGGCGAGGGCACCGGTGGTTGTCTGGCGATCCCACTGGTGCGCGGCGCGGCCGGCCTCCTCTCGGAGATGGCGACGTTCGCCGACCTGGGCTAGCAGCGGGCGCAGGGAGGCGCCGGGGAGCCGCGCCCGAGGTTCCCCCCTGTATCGAACCCGGGCGCGAGACGAGAGCGCGGCGACGCTGCCACCCTCACGATCTGGAGATCGCTCAGCCGATGATGATGCTCACCCGCAACGCACGATCCGGCACGCACCAAGCCATGAGCCAACGCATCCCTGCCCCCCCGGACGCCAATCCCTGAGCACTAAGCGTGGCATCATCGACCACGTACGGTCAAGAGCGGGGCGCGTCGACCAAAGAAAAGAGACCTGATCTCGGCCGGGTCCGCGGACGGGGGGAAGCGGGCACGGCCGAGATCCAAGGCCTCATGACGAGTTTGCCCCGCGTTGTTGAGCGGGCCCTGAGAGCGGGGTCATGAAATCCTGAGTGCCGGACGCCCCCGCACCCACGCCGCCGGGAAGAGCGCGGCGATGCCCCTCGGCGGGGGCGAGGGGCATCGCATCGGGGACTTCCGGGCCGAGGGCCGAACGGTCGTCCCGAGATCGCGAAAGTTACGAGGGCCGCGTCACCAATACGTGACGCGCTCCAGGTCACGACCGACTGCGGATTCTCGGACGGGTTATCCACCGGAAAGTCACAATGTTGTCCCCTTCCTACACACAGCCTCGCGGGCGCACACTCCAAGACGTGTGAAAGCGGTCGCTGGTGGCGGCCCCTCACCCTCCACCCACTGGGGCCGTCACCCGGCTGCGCCACCCCCGCGATACTTGACGCGTGGACCTCGAAGAAACCGCGCCGGCGCGCCCCTACCTTCGGGTCGCGGCCCTCGCCGGCGCGTCGGGATTCGCGGTTCTCGCGGCCGTGATGTGGCATTCGACCAGGCCAATGGAGTGGGAGCGCCCCATCATCACCGCGGTCGATTGGATCCCTCTGCCGTTTCGCGACTTCTGGATCGCCGTGTTCCAGCCGATCGCGTTCACCTTCACGACCATCGCGCTCGGCGGCGCGGTCGCGGCGCGCGGCCGACGGCGCTTGGCGCTCGCCGGAATCATCGGGTGCCTCGGCGCCGTGCTCGCGGCCCAGATCGTGTTCAAGCCGTTGGTCGATCGCGTCCGCACCCACGTCGTCGGCGCGCACCACCACTTCGTCGACGTCGGCGGGAGAATGTTCCCGTCGGCACACGTGACCGCGGCCGCGGCGTTGGCGACGTTCGCGTTGCTGATTCTCGGTCGCCGAACACGGCTCACGCCGTTCTTGATCGCACTCCCCTTCGTCGTCGGCTGCGCGGCCATCTCGTTGGAACTGCACTATCCCGCCGACATCCTCGGCGGACTCCTGCTCGGCCCAACGTTCGTCTACTTCACCGTCACCGCCGCACGAGTCGGGAAACATTGGGGGTACGGACCGCACATCGCGGTGAGCGAAGGCGAAGCGGTAGCGAACTCGCCGGCGATCGAGCGCCCGCGAGGCGGGTATCCCGCCTCGCAGCGAAAGAGCGAATAGAGATGCCGATGCCGATAGGCGTCGGCTTAGTCGGTGCGGGGATGATTGGTCAGGGTCACGCGTACGCGTTGCGGCTGCTCGCCGAGGATGGTGAGGTGCGTCCGGTCGCGGTGACCGACTTCTCCGCCGAAGCCGTGGAGTCCGCGCGCGCGATCTGCCCGTTCGAACGGGTCGTGGCCGACGCGCAAGCCGTCATCGACGATCCCGACGTCGAAGCGGTCGTGATCGTGACACCGACGACGACGCATCGCGACCTCGTTCACGCGGTTGTCGCGGCCGGCAAACCGTTGCTGTGCGAGAAGCCGCTCGCAACCCGATTCGACATCGTGCGCGAGATGTGCGCGCTCGTCGGGTCGTCGGGCCTTACCGCCCAGGTCGGCTTCCACTCGCGGTTTCATCCGCTGATCAACGAGCTCGTCCGGCTCGTCACCACCAACGAGCTCGGCGCGCCGATGGGTTACACCTTGCGCGACGACCAGTACTGGCCGACGGGCGACGTCGTTCCCGGCCACAGCTCATGGCGTTCGCAGCGTGACCACGCCGGCGGCGGCGCGCTCTTGGAGCATTCGATCCACAGCGCCGACATACTCACCTGGCTCTTCGGACCGGCCACGCGGGTTTTCGCGCGCACGCGCAATGTCTTCGGCTACGACGTCGAGGACACGGCGGTCTGCACGATCGAGCACGCGTCGGGCGTCGTCGGCACGTTGATCTCGATCTTCAACGGTGTACGCGGGCGCGAGGAACGCCGGCTCGAGGTGTTCTTCGAGCGCGGAGCGGTCGAGGTGACGACCGATTTCCTCGTCGGCGCCCGGGAGGACGGTTTCCTCGTGCAGCGACCCGATCAAGAACCCGAGCGGCTCGACGTCGCCGCGCTCTGCGATCGCCACTTCGTCGCGGCCGGAATCGAGCGACGCGACTTCTTCGTATACCTGTATCCGGCCGCGCGCGCGTTCGTCCGATCGGTTCGGGAGAAGCAGCCGGCCTCGCCGAGTTTCTCCGACGCACTCGCGGCCCACGCGCTGGTCGACGCCGCGTACCGCTCGGTCACCGGCGACGTCGCGGCCAAGGTCGAGGTCTAGCCGGGCTGATCGCCCACGCGCGCCAGGCGCCGGAGCGTGTACGGCAGGATGCCGCCGTCGAGGAACACGGCGAGCTCGAACGGCGTGTCGATCCGGGCGCGCATCGGGAACTGCTTGTCGTCGGCGTGCACGGTCACCTCGCGCGGCAGCGGGCCTGAGTCGGCGAGGGCTTCCGAACCGACGACCCGGTAGGTCTCGTGGCCGGTGAGGCCGAGCGAAGCGACCGACGCGCCGTCGAGGAACTCGAGCGGCAGAACACCCATCCCGACGAGGTTCGACCGATGGATCCGCTCGAAGCTCTCCACGAGCACCGCGCGGATACCGAGCAACAGCGAGCCCTTGGCGGCCCAGTCGCGCGACGAACCCGATCCGTATTCCTTGCCGGCGAGCACGACGAGCGGCACGCCCTCGCCCGCGTACCGCATCGCGGAGTCGTAGATAGTGGTCTGCTCACCGTCGGGGAAGTGCAGCGTGACGCCGCCCTCGGTGCCGGGCGCGAGCCGGTTGCGCAGGCGGACGTTGGCGAAGGTGCCGCGCACCATCACTTCGTGATTGCCGCGCCGCGAGCCGTAGGAGTTGAACTCGAGCGGCTCGACACCGTGCTCGAGCAACCACCGGCCGGCCGGACTGTCGCGGCGGATCACGCCCGCGGGAGAGATGTGGTCGGTGGTCACGCTGTCGCCGAGCAGCGCGAGCACACGCGCGCCCTCGATGTCGTGCAGCGCGGGCGCGCGCGGTGTGATGCGTTCGAGGAAGGTCGGGCGGCGGATGTACGTGGACGCCGGGTCCCAGTCGTACCGGTCGCCGGAGGGAGCGGAGAGCGCCCTCCAGTTGTCGTCGCCGTCGAGAATCGTCGCGTAGCTCTCCTCGAACATCGCGCGGTCGAGCACCGACCCCACAACCTGCGAGACCTCGGCCTCCGAGGGCCAGAGGTCGCGCAGATACACGGGAGCGCCACTCGGATCGTGACCCAACGGATCGTGCACGAGGTCGACATCCATCGAGCCCGCGAGCGCGTACGCGACGACCAGCGGCGGCGACGCGAGGTAGTTCATCCGGCAATCGGGGTGGATGCGGCCCTCGAAGTTGCGGTTTCCCGACAGCACCGACGACACGGAGAGATCGCCGTGATCGATCGCTTCGGAGATCTCGGGTGCGAGCGGACCGGAGTTGCCGATGCAGGTTGTACAGCCGTAACCGACGACGTCGAATCCAAGCTCGTGTAGCGGCTGAGTCAGCTGCGCGCGTTCGTAGTAATCGGTGACGACCAACGAGCCGGGCGCGAGCGACGTCTTCACCCACGGCGGCACCGTCAGGCCGCGTGCGACCGCGTTCTTCGCGAGCAGCCCCGCGGCGATCATCACCGAGGGATTCGACGTGTTCGTGCACGACGTNNAGCGCGGGCGCGGGCGGATCGCTCGCGGGAAACGACTCGAGTGACGACTCGTCGGCGCTCGCGGGCGCGATCCCGATCGCCGCACCGGAGCTCGAAGCCGACTCCTCTCGGCGGAACGCGAGCAGCGCCTGCTCGAAGCTCGCGCGCGCCCCGGACAACGACACCCGGTCCTGCGGCCGGGCCGGCCCGGCCAGCGACGGTTCCACCGTCGAGAGGTCGAACGAGATCGTCTCGTCGTAGACGGGGCGGACGTCGGGGTCGTGCCAGAGCCCCTGCTCCTT
>PLBO01000146.1 GCA_003134555.1 Actinomycetota bacterium | reverse complement strand
CAACTGAGCGTCCCGATCGGCAGATATGGACGAGTCGGACCACACCGTTTAGGGTTGTCTCGGTGAACGGGTCGGCGCAGATGCTCCCACATAGCGGCACGAACTACGTCCTGCTCGTCGTGTTCATCGCTCTCGCCTTGTTGATCGCCTTGACAACTGCGAGTCTCGTCGCACGCACGCGTGGACGTGATCGCCGCATTGCCGAACTGGAGCGTCGGCTCCCTCACCTCGACGGCCGATAGCCCCGGGCGTCCAACGCCCGATCGGCAGATATGGCGCTACCGATCGTCACTCGGGCACTTGCGGCAGTCGCGTCTGGAAGATGGCCCACAATGAAGGGCGTTCGTCGCGCCTCGACGACGGATCCGTCGACGCTTGGTCAGCAAAGTGCGCGGGAATCGCGTGCTCGCTCGCGATAGCACGGACCGCGTCAACGATCTCCGCGCGGCGCCGACGGACGTCAATCGTTGCGCGACAAGCGATCATGTGCCTTGGCAGCTTGCCATGCTTACGCCGCATCTGTTCCTCGATTGGCACGTCTCTTTGCCGTATCCCTGAGATCGGTGCTGTCGAGCAGATGGCGAGAACCCAAACGGCGTTGCGGTTGACAGTGGACGTGCCGTCGCCGAACCACAGGACATCATCCCAGCCGATTCGGAAGGAGCGACCCGCGTTCCGTACGACAACACCCGCCGGATTGAACTCGACAATGGGGTCGCCGACCAGACGCCAGACCGAGTCATGCAACCTCGACGTCAGTGTGGCGATCCGCACTACCGAGCCATCGTCGCTTCGCCGGATCCTCTTCACGGTCTACCCCCGACTCAAGGCACCACGAATGCCGCACTTTACGAGCGCATATTGCCCGCTCTGGGACGCTTGGGCGACACGGATCGGTAGATGTGTCGCTCGTCGCGCTGCGGTGGCATCAGAGTTTCGCCGCGAGATCGGCTGCTGCGCGCACGAGGAAGCTGATCGAGAGTGGATGTGTCGTTCCGTGGTGAGCGAGGGAGATGGAGGAGCTGACGATGAGGGCGCGGTGGTTTGTCAGTTTCGCAATTACACCGGAGCTGAAGGAGTTGTTGCTCTTCTGCACGTAGACGCCTGGCGTCCCGCTGGGGAAGTAGCCGCCCCGTGTCCCGCTAGCACTAGGAGTGGTCGACAGCATCTGCTCGAACGACGCTTCGGGCGGGGAGATGTCGAAGACTGAGGCGCGGGCGACGCTCGAAAGCTGATCCGTGAAGATCGCTTCTTCGAAGTGGTGTCCGGTCTGGTCGATCGACGAGTCGGACGAGTGCAGGTGGTAGCTGGGGGGCAGTTCGGCAGCAAGTGCGTTGATCAGCACCGGATCGGCCGCGCCAGTCGGGGTGACGACAGGTGGTGGTGTTAGTGGCCCTGCGCCGGTCGTTGGCGGACTGGGTCGGGTCGTCCGCGTTGGTGGTGGACCTGTTCTGGTGATCGGTGATGGTGCGATCACCTTCACGCTCGATTCGCGATAAGTGCGTATGGTCGCGAGTGCGAGGGTCGGGACCGCGGCGATGAGCACGACCGCGCCGACGACACGACGACGCCGTCGAGCCCGAAGCTGGCGACCCCGTGCCACGATGACGCTGACGGGGGCGGGAGCCACGATGGGAACTGCGACGTACTCCGCCGCGACTTCATGAAGGTCAATCACGGTCCACCTCGCTTTGTCGTTGGTCGCCGAGCATGTCGGCCAGCGCGGCTCGTGCGCGGGTGAGGTTCGAGGCCACCGTCGATCGAGAGACGCCGAGGATGTCGGCGATCTCCGCTTCCGGGCGGTCAGCGACATAGCGCAACACGATCGCGGTCCGCTGCTTCGGCGGCAGCGCACGAACCGCGTCCCAAACCTCCGGATGCTCCAACAGTGGTACCGGCCGGTCCGATGAAGATCGCTTCTGCCAAAGGACGCTCTCGCGCCGCCGCCGCTTGGTGTCGCGCCGCAACCGGTTGAGCGCCACCTTGTACGTCCATCCAATCGGCGACTCCATTTCGCGTACCTGAGACCATCGCGACGCCGCCCGAGCGAACGCCTCGTCCGTCGCTTCTCGTGCCACGTCGGAGTTGCCGCAGACGAGGTAGAGGCTGTTCACCAGACGCGCATGGTGAAGGAGGTACCAGCCCTCGAACTCCGACTCGTCCATCTCCCCTACAAAGCCCCGACGGCTCGCGAATGCTGCACGGCCACGCCTGAAAAGGCGTCAATCTGTCGATAGCCATCTCGCGAGGAGCACAGAATGCCCAGTCGGGGCTCGTTCTGCCAGGGGTCGCCGTCGGGCCAGCCCGCACATAACGCCTACGCCGCGTCGTCCGCCAGCCCGCACGATATGGCCGCGCGTTCTGCTCGGGTCTACCCGTCGTGAGGGTGCGCGAGATCGGCAGTTCGGTGCGCGTGGTGACGCGTTCCGGAATCAGGCTGTCGACGCTGCTGTCGTCGGCGTCGGCGTCGGATAGAGATTCTCCCCAGGCGTCAACCGTTGGACTCCAGCCGAGAGCGCGACGACGCTCGCGAGTTCCGTTGGCAGGGAGCCGCGAATATTGCGCGTCTTGGTAGCGAGACCGCGGGTGTCAGTGGTCTCTCGGTGTAGAGCCGTGGTTGGGAGCGTGATGGGTCGACCAGAGGAAGGTGAGTTCACGGCATTCATGCGAGAAGTCGAGCCGCGACTTCACCGTGCTCTGGTGGCCTTCTGCGGATGGGAAGGCGCGCAGGATGCGACGGCAGAGGCTCTGGCATATGCGTGGGAGCACTGGCCTCGAATCAGGGGCCTTCACAACCCGGTGGGCTACCTCTTCAGGGTCGGGCAAAGCCGCAGCCGAGTCCGCAAGGCTCCGCCGGTGTTCGTGCGGCCCGAAACATCGGACCACTGGATCGAACCGGCGCTCCCTAGGCGGCTGGCCGAACTGCCAGAGCGTCAACGCGTGGCGGTCGTCCTGGTTCACGGTTTCGGCTGGACGGTCGGTGAGGTCGCCGCACTTCTTGGGGTCCACCCCACGACGGTCCGTACCCACCTCGACCGAGCCCTGAAGAGGCTGCGCGCTGCACTGGAGGTAGCAGAACATGACTGACCTCATCGACGACATCCGGACCCTGTTCGAAGGTGAGATCCGCCCGGTCGAGTTGGACGATGTCCGAGTCGCGCGGGCCCAGTTCGCGCACCGCGACCGACAGAACTTCTTTCGATCGGCCGCGAATGTCGCGTCCGATCAAACGGGTTGGCGTCATAGGCGCCGCTCGGTTCAACGCATCGTCGCGGGAGCTGTCGTGACTCTTGCTGTCGTCCTCCTCGTAACGACGCTCGTCGCGTCGTCTTCTCGTCGGCCTCGGCCCGACATGAACGTTCCTGACGCATCGGCGGCGATCACTCACGCCGTGCTCGCTCGCGTCGCGACGGTTGCGGCCATCCAGCCGCAGCTGTCCCCGGGCCCGGGCCAGTACCTGTACCGCAGGTACGCGGAACAGCACTGGGTACCGGGCAACTATGGCCCGCAATCGCCGACGTTCTACGTGTACGTGTCGGACACGTTCGAGATGTGGGCTTCCGCGAACGGAACCGGCCGAGAGAGGATCGTCTACAGCCCCGCAGTGCTCCCGCCGAGCGAGCACCCGGGCTGGCTCACTGCCGGACGGCCCAAACTTCCAAACCCGCGCCCTGCGTTCGACAACCCGGTGTCGTTTCGTGAGACGTCGCCGTTCACCGGACTCTCTGGCGACCCTGCCACACTGCGCCGTCAACTTCAGGCCCTTGCCCAACAACACAACGTTCGGTCCGCGGACGACCACTCAACGGCGTACGTCCCAGACCTCGCCGTGCAGCTGCTCGAAAGCCTCGGTGTCGAAGCACACATCATCTCGCCGTCGGTCCGAGCGGCCGCGTTCCAAGTCTTGGCCTCGACCAACGGCGTGACGGTGCAACCCCACGCAACCGATCAGGCCGGACGGCCCGGAGAGGGCATCACCTTCACCACGCACGGACTCCGGGAGCAGCTGGTTGTCGATCCGACGACATCCACCGTCTTGGGAAACACGCTGACCATCATCGACGCCTCCCAACAGCAAGGACCGGACCAAGGTCACAACGGCCTCGTCACCTGGCTGGTCTTCCAACCACCAGTCGTCGTGTCGTCGACAACCGCCATCAGCCCGGCCTGATAACCACGGGCGAGTTGGACCCGAGACGCCGACTCCGAGTCGCGTAGACCCGCACGCTGAACAATGCGCGCCGGCATTCGAGAACACGCGAAGATCGTCCGACCCCGAGCACGTCGCGACGAGCGCGGATCGGCAGTTATGGACGATCGAAGGCTCGCGCTTTCCGACCTGATCCGTCGCGCCGACCCAAACGAGAAAGCGGAAAGACTGCGAGCGCGGAGACTCCGAAGAGAATCAACGCCGTCGCGAAATCGGCGTCATGGGCTGACGAGCAAGGATGCGGGTTCGTTCCAGCCGGACCCCTTACCTCCACGTCCTGCGGGAGCACGACGCTTCCGCAGTCCAATCCACGCCGGTCGACGGAGCGAAGAGACACAGTCACTCCCGCCAGGAACAGCACTGCGACGACGCCGACCGCGCACCACCAACGCATCGGTTGCCGAGGTCGCGGACTGGTCACACGCTGATCCTGGTCGGACGGGCGACCAAATGCGAGCGCCGATCGGCAGTTATGGCGTGCGGTTGGCGAGTCGCTCTTCGATGCGCACGGTGACGGTATCGCCCTCGTTCTTGCCGAGGTTCGTTCGCAGGTCCGCATTGATCGGCAGTTTGTGTGTGCCGTCGCCGAGGGCCATGAA
>PLBO01000058.1:140-22073 GCA_003134555.1 Actinomycetota bacterium | reverse complement strand
TCCACGAAAACGGGTCAACTTCACTCGGCATAAGCATCCCAGGGCGGACAATCTGTGCGCGCGTTCGCGATAACAAGCGCGCACTTCCGTCAGGTCAAATGTGCTCGGGACGTCATCGAGCCCGCTATTTCGAATCGCCGCACGATGATCTGCGGCCTTGGAAGGCAGCATCCGCATGGCGCGCATCGTTGAACGTCGTTGAGCACACCTCACGACGACTCGGACCTTCGTGAAGGCGTTTGAGGGTTAGCTCGGACTCTTCGTTCTGTGTCGACGCCGACGCCAGCCTGGTTCGGTCTGTTCGTGTTCCCATTGCGTGCGTCGGGCGCGCAGGATGTCGGTGCGCGTGCAGATTCCGGTGAGTCGGTTGTCGTCGATGACGGGGAGGTGCTCGATCTGTTCTTGCATGATGCGATCGAGTGCGTTGCCCACGCTGTCGGTGGAGGTGACCGATACGAGGTCGCGTGCCGCGACTTCGCTGACTGGATCGTCGTCACTCCAGTCGCCGTCGCGTAGGAGATCTCCGCGGCTGATGATCCCGACGCAGGCTCCCTGATCGTCGACGACAGGATACGCGCCATGTCCGTTGGTCTGGAAGCGCGTTGCGACTTCACCGATCCGCGTCGCGAGATGAACAGTTTCGATGTCGGTCGTCATGACGTCACCAACCAGTGTCGTGTGCAGGATGTCGGCGTGGTAGTCCGACGGCACACGCAGGCCACGGCGTGTCAGCTTCTCCGTCATAATGCTGTCGCGCATGAGGGTCGCCGCGATGAGACTGGCGATAACGGTTGCCAGCATCAACGGCAAGATGGCGTTGTAATCGCGAGTGAGTTCGAACATGAACACGATCGACGCGAACGTCGCGCGCGTCGAAGCCCCAAAGGTCGCGGCCATCGCCACGAGCGCGAACGTACTCGGCGAAACGTTTGCGCCAGGGATGTGCGCTGCGGCATGGCCAAGAATCGCGCCGAAGGACCCGCTGATGAGCAGAATCGGCGCGAGGGTGCCGCCCGAAGTTCCCGACGCGAGCGCTACCCACCAGGCGCAGAGCTTCGCGATGGCGAGTACCGCAAGTGTTTCGATTGCAAGCCGGCCGGCGAGGACGTCGCTGATCTGGTCGTAGCCGACGCCCAGGACGCGGGGCACGAGCAGCCCGATTGACGCGAAGCCGACCGCGCCGATCGCGGGCCACCAGAACTGGCTTACCGGCATGCGCCGGAAGCCTTCCTCGATGACGAACAACCCCTTGTTGATGATCACAGCGAGCAGGCCGCACGCCAGGCCAAGCGCCGCGTAGAGCGGAAGTTGCGACAGGCCCGCGAAGTGGTGCGCGGGGACCTCGAACAGCGGACCGCTGCCGAAGAAGATCACGTGCATTCCGGCCGCGATACTCGATGCGATGACAAGGGGCACAAGAGCCCGAGTAGAGAATTCGAAAAGCAGCAGTTCGATCGCGAGAACGACCGCGGCAAGAGGCGCGCCGAATGTGGCCGCCATTCCAGCGGCCGCGCCGGCAGCCAGAAGGATCTTGCGTTCGCTCGGCGACACCGGGATCACCTGACCAAGCAACGATCCAATGGCGCCACCAGTCACGATGATCGGGCCTTCGGCGCCGAACGGACCGCCCGTGCCGATCGCGATCGCGGCCGACAACGGTTTCGCCACCGCGGTACGCGGCGCGATGCGGCTCTGTTTGGTGAGCACCGCCTCCATGGCCTCGGGGATGCCGTGACCCCGAATGATGGGTGCCCACTTGGCCATCGCCCCAACCACGAGGCCGCCGGTTACCGCGACCAAGACGATCGACGGGCTGCGATGCAGGTGCGTGAACGACGGCAGCACCCAACTCACCCGATGGAAGAACGCGAGATTCGTCAACAACGCGATCAGGTGAATGAGCACGTAGGCCGCGCCACCACCCGCGAGCCCGATCGCGACGGCGAGCCCAGAGAGCAGGAACATACGACGAGGAGAGGTGACAGGTCCGATAGAGATATCGTAGTACGACATGTCACGCGTACCGTCAGATTCGGACTACCAACAACTCTTGGCCTTCCGCGACCAGCTCCGACGCTTCCTGCACTGGAGCGAACAGCAGGCCATCGAAGCCGGCATCACTCCCGCCCAATATCAGCTCCTACTCGCAGTCCGCGGACACCCTGGCGGTGCGCCAACAATCCGAGACGCGGCCGAACACCTGCTCTTGCAGCACCACAGCGTCGTCGGGCTCATCGACCGCGCCGAGCTCGCCGGCCTCGTCGAGCGACGCACAGACCCCGAAGATCATCGTGCGGTGCGACTCCATCTCACCCGTCGTGGTGCCCTACGACTCGCGACCCTCGCCTCCGCTCACCTCGAGGAACTGAAGCGGCTCGAGTTACACCTCATCCCGATTCGTCCAACGTGAACCGGTCGCAGATCTCGCACAGAACTGCCGCGAGTTCAGGTACTCCCGATGGGACCTCGACGACGCACCGCCAGCATGAGGGCACATCCCGCAACGAGAACGCTCGTGCCGCACAAGCCGAGGATCAGCGACTCGCTGCCAGTGCGCGCGAGGTCCGATTGCGTAACCACAAAGTTACGCGTCGCAGAAGCGTCTTCAGGACCTATTTCGTGGCCCTTCGCGACACAGAAGGCCGACACCACCTCGTTGCCCGGTGGCACGTCCAGCGGGACGGTGAGCCCGGCGCTCCAGGCACCGCTTGAGTTCGGATCAACGTACGCATTCGTGAGGACGGTGGCGTTGCGCGAGAGCGCGATGTACACGGTCGCCTTGGCCGCCGTACCAGTCGGAAGCGTGCACGGCATTCCCGATCGCATGGTGACGAGCGTGCCCGGCGGGCCGGATGATCTGCTGATCGAGAACGTGGCGACGGCCGCGTAGGACGTGCCACCCAACAACAGGGCGAACGTGAGTGAGCCCGCCAACACTCCGGCGAACCTCCTTGCCCTCACGCACGCATGATGGCACCCCTCTGTCAAACGATGTTGGCGACAGGCGTAAAGTTTGGGTTGAGTGCGCGCTGTGGCCTGTCCCAAGTGCTGGCCGTCGGGGTTGGGTCGGTCACGCTGGCTGTGAGAGTCGTTGTAAATCCTCCACGCCCTCGAAGACCTCCACCTCAACCAGCCCGTCGTCGGCATCGCGGCCGCCCCCGAAGGCAACGGCTACGACCTCGTCGCCTCCGACGGCGCGTCTTCGCATTCGGGCCCGGAGCACTTCCAAGGCTCACTCGGCAACATCCATTTCAACGCACCCGTCGACGGGATGGCCCTCGGCTGAGGCCTGACCCAACAACGGCGCGCGTGACCCAGATCGGCAGATACGGTGAGAGTGGGTCAGAGGGTTTACGTTCAGTCAGTTCGAGGTCGCGATTGCGGTAAAGGTGTTGCCAGGCCCGGGGAGCACAAGGTTGAGTGCGGTCGTCGCGAGCCCGCAATTCTGCAAGTCGGGAAGCGTGTAGGTGCCCGAGAACGTCGACGGTGAGCCAAAGTTCGCGTCGCCGCTCATCGTGACGGTGACTGCGGTCTTCGTTTCGCAGGAGTTGCCGACCAGGTTGACCGTGGTTCCGGTCGCGTAGGCGCTCAGAATGCGAATGTTGAACGTCGCGGTCGCGGTGACGACGAAGGTCGAGACGTCGAGGTTGCCGGTCACTGGTTTGGTCGACGCGATCTTGGCGGTCGCAGTCACGAGCGGCAAGACACCCGCGAGCTTGAACGTGAACTTGGCGGGGGGCAGGCTGATGTTGCCGACCAGGGCACCCGTGTAGAGGTCGATGCCACCGACAAACTTTCCGGGTGGAACGGTGATCGTTTGGTTGAGTGTCTTCAGGTGGGTCGAGGCGTTCACGGTGTAGTTGAACGGGACAACGAAATCGCCCGCAGGGAAGGCCGATGCCGCCTGCGCATCGAGGGCCAGCGAAGAGCACGTGGTCACAGCCAGTACCAGCACTGCGAGCCCTCGACGTTGCCGTGTCTTCATCCGGTTCCCCTCAGGGACGCGAGCGCGTACACCGACTCGGATCAAAGCATGGTTTCCCTTCACTGTCAAACCATGCTTTCGTTCCATGCTTTCGATGTTGCCATCGAGATCTAGAATCGGTCCTTGATGAGTAGTGGCGGGCCGCGGCCGCGGATCCTCGCCGCGGCGCTGGAACTTGCGTCCGACGGCGGTTACGAGGCGCTCCAGGTGCGGGCACTGTCGGAGCGTGCGGGCGTGTCGTCTCGCACGATCTATCAGCTCTTTCCGTCGCTGGACTCGCTGCTCATCGTCGCGGTTGGTGAACGAGCTGGCGAGGAGCTCTACCGTCGCCTGACGCGGACCCCGTCGAGGCGGCGGACGGCCGGGTCTCGGGTGCAGAAGGTCGTCGAGGAACTCAACGTGATCCTGACAGCAAATCGGACGCTCACGGTCGCATTGTTTCGGGCGCTGCTGTGCGGCAAGCCCGACGTGGTGCAACACCTGCGCAACTTCTCGACCATCACGACTGCCGTGTTCGCCTCGGCGATCGCGCCGGACGGTGCAAATGCTGCAGACCGCAACGCCGCAGAAATCCTGGAGAGGGTCTACTTCAGCGCGCTGATCGGATGGGCGACCGGAGCCGACGACGAAGACCGCATCACCACAATCATGCGTAGGGCGACCTCACGAACGCTGCGTTCCGCATCGCCGGAATGAACAGCGCGTTGCCGCCGCACGACTCCGGTCTCGCTCGTCGATCATGGCCGACAACGCATCGTCGCGGCGGGCATGTTGTTCGGCTCCGTCATCGTTCCCGCCTCAGTCGAGTAGTTTCGGCGATCTGGGTGAGCGGTCATGGGCGCTGTCAGCGAGCAATCCGAGGCCGATGGCGAGCATCCAGACGTCCTTGCTGACGCCGATGCCAGCGGGTGTGGGCCAGACACTGTTCGGTTTGTGGAGGGCGGGGGTGCGCAAGTACATCGCGACCAGACTCCCCGCAAACGCGGTCAGCGATGCGCCGGCGACCTTGTTCGGAACGACCGGTGCGAGCAGTGCAGCACCGATGCCGATCTCTGCGGCTGCGAGGACTTTGAGGAAAGTCGTCGGCGGCACCTTCTGTATGAACGGGAACGCGCCCGACGCCATGCCGTGGACGCCCTGAGCCTGTTCGTCGCTGCCGTGCCACTTCTCCCAGCCAGAGTGGAGGATGAAAGCGCCGGTGGTAACGCGGGCAGGCACGTCGCGCAAGCCGAGTCGCACGTTCTCACCATACCCAGCGGATGCGGCGCGGCTCGGTCAGTCGGACGCGGTATCGACGATGAGGAGGCTGCACGGACAGTGGTGCGAGACCTTGTTCGGCACGCTGCCAAGTACGAATCGTCGCGCGCCGCTCATCCCACGACTCCCCACCACGACCACGTCGGCTCCGACATCCGTTGCAACACCGACCAAAACGTCGGCAGGCTCACCGGGAACGGCATGCACCTCGAACTTCACACCTTGACGCCGTACCTCCGTCGCGGCGTGTTCGCACACCTGTTCGCTCACGGCGGCGACACTTCGATTCACGTCGTCAACGTCGAACGTCGTCGCTCCGGCGGTTGCGGCCATTGCAACGCTGCCGAGCGACACCGGATGGTAAGCGCAGACGATGTGCAAGGTCGCGCCAGCCAACCGCGCCAGACTCGTGGCCTGCCCGACCGCGATAGCCGCAGATTCTGAACCATCGGTCCCGACAACAATCACATCAAACATGGCGGGAGTCTCCTACGCGCGACGCCATCGCTGCCACCCACGAGCGGAGGCCGATCCGTTTCGAAGCAACGGACTGCCCGCAGGGAGCACCATGACAGAGGCGCGTGTAGCTCCTCATGCTGTTGAAGACCTGCAGCGGCTCTCCACGACACCGGGCCTGCTTCCGGTGTGGTGCTCGGAGATGTAGATCGCTCTCCGCCTCGTGTATGCCGGGGGTGAGGTTGTCAACGTGATTGCGTTCGACGCGGACGGTCTCCGTACGCGCGCGGCGGAGAGGAACGTCGGATGTCGTCTCGAACGACGCGAATCACTCCTCGCTCCGGAGAACACGTCCGGCTTGACCAGGCCGAACGGGTCTCGCGGGTGTAGTTGACTCACACCCGCTAGCTCCGGTGCTGAACAGGGGCGTCGAGATCGGCTCACCGTGTCGTTGCAGAAGGCGATTTCGCACCGTCAGAGTTGGGTGTGACTCGTAAGCTGACGAGGTGCCCACACCCGTCGGTCCGCTCGGGCCCGAAGAAGTCGATCCGAACGATCCCGACCTTTGGGACTGGGATGCGGCTTCGACGTCTCGCGGTCGGCGGTCGGGCTGGATCCGGGCGACCGCATTGGTAGTCGTCGTCGCGTTCGGCCTCTTGGCCGTCGCATCGCTATTTCGTTAGCGCGAGCTGACGGCTGAGCACCTCGGATCTGATGCGAGGGCGGGGGAGTGGGCACTATCCGTCACGCGAGAAACAGTTGCCCATGCAAGGCGGCGTTGGACGTAAGGGTCGACTCGCCCCTCCGGCACCAGACCGTCGCAGGTCACGCCGCAGTGTGCTGCCGACGGCTATGAGCGCGAAGCGCGCGGGATGGTCAGGACCCGACGCGGTAGCGGACGTAAACGACACCATTGCCGAACCGGCGCTCGTCGAGGAGCTCAAGGTCAGCGCGCGTGTCGCGAGGAAGCGACGACTTGCCCGCGCCGACGAATACAGGACAGATGAGCAACTGCAACTCATCGACGAGCCCGGCCCTGAAAGCGTGTGCGGCGAGGTTCGGGCCTCCCACGGCGAGATCTTTGGCCGCGGAAGCCTTCAAGCCACGGATCGCGTTGGGGTCGAAGTTGCGCTCGAGCTGTGTGTTGGCGGTCGACACCTCATGCAGGGTCGTGGAATAGACGACCTTGTTCGCAGCCTGCCAGACGTGGGCGAAGTCGCTCATGAGTTCCGACTGCGCGGCCACGGCGGGGTCGGTCTCCCAGACGGCCATCGTCTCGTACATACGGCGGCCGTAGAGATAGGTGCCGGCGGAGCGCACGAGGTCAGTGATGAACGCGAAGACCTCGTCGCTGGGCGCGGCCCAGTCGAAATTGCCGTGCGAGTCTTCGATGTAGCCGTCAAGGGAGACGTTCGCGATGTAGATCAGCTCGGACATGCCGCTGCACCTGCTCGGGGACAATCACCTTGGGCTCGACGACATTGTCGTCGCGCGCTCAGACGGAGTGATGATACGCGACGTGGGAGTCGACGGGCCGTTCCATCAATACCGCGGTTCGGTCGTCGTTCTCGAACGTGCGCCCGCCGGCGACGAACGTTCACCGAAGCGAGCAGAGGAGATGAATGTCCTCGGGTTCCGCCGCGAACAGCTCAGGGTGAACAGGTTGAGCCAAACGGCAACCCTGTCGGAGATAGAAGCCAACTGCTGACCCTGTCGGCGTTGCCGAGACGTAGATCGATTCCGCACCGCCTGCAACAGAAAGTTCGACGGAGGCGTCCCAGAGAGCCTGCGCCGCACCCCTTCTGCGGTAGGGCCGCGACACGTGGAGGAACGCCAACCAAGCAAGAGGCGGCTCAAATGAAGGGTGAACTATCGCGAGCCCGGCCGTCCGCTCCGCCTCAACTGTGTCGAGAAGTACGCCCCCGCGCGCAACGACCGAGCTGCAAAACTCGATCTCGGCGGCGACGCTGTGCGGACCTGACCCGGTCGGGTCCCACGGTGGAACCTCGGTGATCGGGGCCGGAACTTGTTGCAGCTGCCCGCCGATCACGCGGTACTGAACATCTACATGTTCGGACCGGTCGATCGCAGCAACCAGTGAAACGTCCTCCGCACGCAGCTGTCTCACTCGCATTACGCGCACATGTTGCCTGCTCTGGGACGGTTATGCGAGCGTGGTCGACCGCGTAAACGGGCGGGCATGGACTGGCCGACCGTCACGATGGAAACAGTAGGCGGCTCGGAGTTCGGGATCGCTCTGATCGATCTTGCCGGCGCACGTCCCGCCCCTACGCGCGCGCGTGGTGATTGCCGCGACCAGTTGTGCAACGCTCGTGATATCTCGCAAGGGAGCCCCGCATGACCAGCACGCAGGCTGAGTCCACGACGACGGATTCCGGGAGGAAGGTTGTGGCTCGAGCAGTACGGTTCGATCACTACGGAGACCGTGACGTCTTGTACGTCGCCGATGTTTCGGTCCCGGACCCGGCGGTCGGCGAGGTCGTTGTGGAGGTTCGCGCCGCGGGGATCAACCCGGGCGAGGCGGCGATCCGGAAGGGTGCGCTCGCGGCGAGCTTCCCGGCCACGTTTCCGTCGGGTGAGGGTAGTGACCTCGCGGGAGTGGTGAGCGCGGTCGGCGAGGGGGTCGCGGAGTTCGTGGTCGGCGACGAGGTGCTCGGGTGGTCGTGGCGACGATCGAGTCAGGCTGAGTACGTCGCAGTTCCGGTCACGCAGCTGATTCGCAAACCCGCGCGGTTGAGTTGGGAGGTCGCCGGCTCGCTGTACGTCGTCGGCTGCACCGCGTACGCGGCGGTGCGTGCTGTCGGTGTGAAGCGCGATGACACGGTCGCGGTGTCCGGCGCGGCGGGTGGGGTCGGCTCGGTCGTCGTTCAACTCCTGCGGACGAAGGGCGCGACCGTGCTCGGTATCGCGTCACCGGCGAATCATGAGTGGCTCGCGGGGCATGGTGTCATTCCGATCTCCTACGGAGACGGGCTCGCCGAGCGTCTTCGGGCCGCCGCGCCGAACGGCATCGATGCCTTCATCGACCTCTTCGGTCCGCAATACGTGCAGCTCGCGGTCGATCTCGGAGTCGCGAAAGACCGCATCGAGACCATCATCTCGCGGGAGAAAGCGCAAGAGCTCGGGACTAAGGCAGAGGGAAGTGGGGACGCTTCCACCACCGACGTTTTGTCGCAGATGGCCGAGCTCGTCGCGTCCGGCGAGATCGAGATTCCGATTGCCGCGACCTACCCACTCGACAAGGTCCGCGACGCTTTCGCCGAGCTCGAGAAACGTCACACACACGGCAAGATCGTGCTGATCCCGTGACGACACCGCCGCACCAACCATGAACACCACCCTTGATCCCGACACCCGCCGAGTGGCTGTTATCACGGGTGCCTCATCGGGCATCGGGGAAGCAACCGCTCGCGCGCTCGCCGGCCGCGGCTTTCGCGCGGCCCTGCTCGCGCGTCGCGCCGACGCATTGCAGCCGGCGCTCAACATTCGTGCGCGGTAGCGGGCGGCGTCGTCAAGTGCTGGGGCGAAAATAGTGACGGTGAACTCGGCGACGGCACCACGACGATTCGACCGACGCCCGTGGTTGTCAGTGGCCTGAGCAATGCCGTCGCCGTGAGCGGCGGAAGCACACATTCGTGCGCGCTGTTGCTCGGCGGCACCGTCAAATGCTTGGGAGACAACACGATCGGGCAACTGGGCACCGGCAATCTCGTCAGTTCCCTCACTCCGGTCGCCGTCGTCGGTATGACCAATGCCGTAGCGATCGGAGCGATCGCGGGGTATTCGTGTGCAGTGCTCGCGACCGGCACCGTCAAATGCTGGGGCGACAACACCGATGGAGAACTCGACAACGGGACAACGGTCGGTTCGACAACACCGGTGACGGTCTCTGGCCTCGTTGGCGCAGCGACAACGCAGGGCGGTCTCGCCGCTGGCGGGTTCAACGCGTGCGCGGTGCTGGCATCCGGCGGCGCGAAATGCTGGGGAAACAACACCTACGGACAGCTGGGTGACGGCACGAATCTCAGCAGTACTACGCCGGTGGCGGTGAGCGGCCTGTGCAACACGGTCGCGATCACTGTCGGCGACGAATACTCGTGCGCCGTCCTATCGGGTGGCACCGTCAAGTGCTGGGGATTCAACACACATGGACAGCTGGGCAACGCCACCACGACGAACGAATCCACACCCGTCGCGGTGAGCGGTCTCGTGAGCGCGACGGCGATCGCCACCGGAAGCGACGATACATGCGCGGTATCCGCCGGCGGTGAGAAGTGTTGGGGCGGGAACAGTGTCGGGGAGTTGGGTGACGGCACGACCACCGACTCGTCTACGCCCGTTGCCGTCAGCGGCGCTGCCGGCGCGATAGCCGTCGCCGCGAGCGGCAACGTCAATGTGCCGCATAGCTGCGCGATTTTCGGTACCGATACTGCGAAGTGTTGGGGCGACACACCACCCCAACAGGCTGACGCCCGTCGTCACGCTCGTCTAACCGCCATCACCCGCGTCCGGCTCTCGGACCGTCGCGTTTCCAACAACTCTCTCCTTCATCTTCTACAAGGAGTGAGTTGTTCGGACATGCTCGCCGTGGAGCATCTGCATCGGTGATCTACGCGGCTTTGACTCCGGTTGCGAGAACGGCGTACCAGACGCCGCCGAGGCCTTGGCCGGTTACGTCGCCGGGTTTCGTATCGCCGATGAACGTGTAGAGCAGGTGGCGGTTGTAGGCGACCTGGCGGACTCCGTCGGTCTGCTTATCGACCGCGACCTTCGCCAGGCTGACACCGGCACCCACACCGATCGTTCCGGCCGGGGCGGTCATTGGGGGCCAGTTCGCTTTGATGGCGGCCGGAACCTTGCTCGTAGTGCTCGACCCGTCCGGCACGTACAGGTACAGGGTCTTTCCGGCGGGGTTGACGAGGATTTGCTTGCCGAGTTTGGTATTTCGCACGAGGCGCACGGTCACGACCGTCTTCGCTTTGGCGACGGTCGACGTGGGAGAGGCGGCCGTGGATGACGTCGAAGTAGCGGTGGTTGCGCTGGTGGTGGTCGTGGACGCCGACGAGGGCTTCGACGAACTGCCACACGCCGCGAGAGACACGGCGGCGGCGGCAGTGATGAGCATCGAGATGGCATGACTGCGTTTCACAAATGCGCTCCTGTTTGCGGGACCGTACGAAACTACTGCGAGCGAGGGCGCAACGGACGGCGGCCAGGTAGGTCGAAGCCGCGGCTGCTGCGCCGATCCGGCAGTTAGTGCGCGCCATCGCGGGCGAGACCGACGCCACGTTTGCGTGTTGCTTCAGGTGTTGTTCGTGGTTGGACCGGCGACGAGGAGGAAGTTCGTTCGAACTGTGCTGCCGAGGTTGCCGGTGGCGGTGACGTTGTAGCGGCCGGTCGGAGCGCCGAGTGCGGTCTGGTACGTGGCTGTTACCGCGCCGTCCGCCGACGCGGTGTGCGGCCCGCCGGTGTACTTGCGCGTAGCGGCGTCGATTTCGAATCGAATGGTCTCGTACCCCACGGCCCCGGTCAGCTTGAGCTGGAAGGCCTGACCCGCGTACCCCCGGGGAGGAGTGACTACCAGCTCGAGCGGCGAGGTGGGCGGGATCCGGAGGGTTTGCCCTTCGGTCAGACGGTCGGGGTGGGCGAGGTGATTGGCCGAAACGATGGCGGAGATCGCGACACGGAAATGGTGAGCGATCGTCGTCAACGTGTCGCCTCGTTTCACCCGGTACGTGATCGGAGGGAGTGTCGTAGCAGTGGCGGGCACGGTGGTCCCGGTCGACGCGCTCGTGGGAACGCTGGTCGACACCGAGGCAGCGCCATGCCGCGTGTTGTTTGACGTGCTGCATCCAGCCGCGAGGGCAACACAAGCGATGCCAACTGTGAGGCGGCCTCGCAGCGTTCCAGCACTGCTCGCGACCGGCGCGTGCGCTGCTCGTTTCATCAGCACCTTCCAGTGACCCGACGAGCGACGACTCGTCGCGCGTGCTCATCCACCCGCTCAGATTGCCGGATCTCGGTCGCCATGGCGAGCGCAGCAGATATGGACGGGCAGGCGAAGCTGCTGTGCTCCTCGATACGCTTGGGTTTCGACAAGGGGGACACCATGAAGCGACTGGCAGCGGTCCCGGCAACTATCGCCATCGTCTTCGCCGTTCTGGCCTCGATGGCGCCGCACTTCTCGGCCTACGGCCGAGTCAGTCGGGTCTTCCATCTGTTCGGGTGGTTGCTCCTTCTCGCATTGATCGCGACCGCGTTGGTTTTCTGGGTTACGACGCTCGCCGAGGTTCTGCGCACCGGACCCGGTACGCAGCGCGAATGGTGGCTCGCCTCGCTGGCCGTCGTCGTCGTACTCGGACCGATTGGCGCGCTCGCGTACAAGCTCGCCGCTCCCTCGTTTGCGCGCGACAACAACGAGACGCTGCGAAGCTGACGCCAAGCGGCGTGAGCCGATCGGCAGCTACGAACGCCGCTCCTGACGAAGGCTCCTTCGACTCATCGCAGCCGCGACGGCGCCTAACAAAGTGCCCTGGGGGTCGGCTGGTGTTCAACCGCAGCGGCACTTCACGGTTTGGTCGAGGACCTGCCACCGGAATTGAACGAGTGGTGATGCTTCGCCACAACCGGTGCAGCTGATTCGCCACGCGGACCCGATGCGCGCGATCTCGAGCGCCATCTGTCCGGTCGACAATCGCTTCGGCACGATCTTCGGCTTCGTGATGTGCGGAAGATTGGCGAGCTCGGGCTCGAGGTACGCCGGCCTGTCGTTGCTCTGAGGAAGCCGGGCGCCGAGCCGGTCGATCGCGGCCGCGTGACCTAGGCCATACGACTGAGGTCGTCGCGCAAAGGCCAGGAGCGCGTAGGCCGGCTCGACCCCTAACGCGTCGGCCAGCGAGTCGACCGTCTTGTCGTTGAGCGCGAGACCGGGCCTCGCTCCGGCTGCGGCCGCGGCGCGCTCATAGCTCTCGAGACGCTCGGGTTCGGGAACGATCGGCGGGCCGGGTTCGGCGAGAAAGGAGTCGAGTTCCTCGAAACGCGCGCTGTCGAAGACTGCGGTCGCTTCCGAGATGCGTTCGATCTCGTCGAGAAACCCGTCGCGTTCGATGCGGTTGGCGGGGTCTTCCAACGTGTCCTTGGCGAACATGATCACGAAGCGGGCTGCGACCCCGGCTCGTTTCCGGCGCAGAATGCGGCCCATCCGCTGGATCATCTGGCGCCGGGTCCGGCTCGCGCTCATGACGACTCCGAGGTTGGCATCAGGTACATCGATGCCTTCATCGAGCACCCGAGGAGCCGCGACGGCATCGAGTCTCCGGACTCGGAGGTCGTCGAGGATCTCCCGTCGTTGACGGCGAGCCGTCGAACCGGTGATCAGATCGATCGACACCAGGGGATCGAGGCGGTTGATTGCGTGGTTCGCCGCGCGGACGGTTTCTGTGAACACCAGCGCCCCATCAGCTTCCTTGATAGCCGGGGCAAGACTGCCGAGGAGTTCGTACTTGCCGATTGTCTGCGCCACGATCTGCCGACGCTTAGAGAACGCGTCGAGATAATCGCGGGCCGCGCGCCCGTCGGCGCCGGAATCGCGCTCGGCGAGGTGCGCAACCGCGGCGAGGAAGTCTCCGAAGGGCTCGAGCGGCATGTCTCGCACCAGACGCAAATGATGACGCGCGCTCACAAGTCGTTGCTCGATCGCGGCGTATTCGGCCCGTTCGTCGACTGACAGCGCCACCCCGACGAACGCCACCCGAGGGGGCGCACACACGCCATCGGCGATCGCCTGCTCGAAGCCGTACCGGTAACAGATACCGCCGAAGTAGGGCAGCAGCAGCTCGGTCACACCGTCGTCGCTGCGTTCCAACGTCGCCGTAAGTCCGAGCCGTTCCGCGTACTGGGGGAGTAACGCGCGTCGCAGAGTCCGACCACCCAGACCGTGACATTCGTCCACGATGAGCAGCCCGCCTCCGGCGCCGGGCGGCGTCGGCCTGTGTGCTGCAGCCGAATGGCGAGTCGCGACGAGCACATCACACGAGGTCGGTACGTCCTTGCCGCTGTCGCCCAAACGCCCGATCCGAGCCTTGGGTATTGCAGCCGTCAGTCGTCCTTGCCACTGCTCCATGAGCACACGGGAGGGAACGACGACGAGCACGAAGCGGCCCCTGCGCAACGCGTCGGACGCGGCGGCGATCGCAACATCGGTCTTGCCCGAGCCTGTGACCGCTTCGATCACGCCGCGACGGCCGCAACGCAACCAACTGATGAGCGCGTCGAGCTGCCAACGGTAGAGCTCGCGATCTACTGAGCTCGGGCTGGTGAGCACCGCTCAGCGGCGCAGTCGTGCAGACATGGGAGAACCACGGTATCGGTCCCGGCTCGACCGCCTGGCGTTCGACCGGGAGAATCATCAACCGAGGTCGAAGCAGGCACTCGCCGTCATGCGACGCCGCCCATCCGCCGGCACAAGCCGCAGCGGACCTGTGATGCTCGGTAGCCTCGCCAGATGCGGGACGCTGACGCGGAACTGGCGCGGTCGCGCGCGAGTTCCTGACGGACGTCGATGAGCGGTCGCCTTCGAGCGATGCGTCGAACGCGCGCCAAATCCGCACCATTGCGGCGTTGGTTGGCGTCGTCGCTGCGGCGTATGCGGCCTACGGCATCTGGCTCAACCCAATGCGTCCTGGCGTTCAGACACGCTTTGGTTACTACGGCTTCGTCGACCCGTCGTACTACCTTGAGCGCGAGACGACTCGCGCCGCCGGCATCAGTTCGTCCCGCGGGGCGGAAACCAGCCGCGGTGTGAACCAGTTTCGGAATGGTCAGGTTTCGTAGTTGGGAACGCAGCTCGTCGGGCGCGGTCGTGACCAACGACCGCATCTGGTTCAACGCGCGGGTTCGGTCCCGGCGAGCGCTGGTGCGGGCAATACGCAACACGCGGATCGCTTCAACGTTGCCGTCTCGGGTCTTCGGCGCGCCGAGCGCGTCGCCTGCGAACGCGGCTCGAGCTGCGCTCACCGCGTCATGCGTGTCGGACTTCCCGGCCCGGCGGCGCCGTTGACGGTTCGGGAGATCCACCTCCACGACCCGCACGCCTTGCGCGTGGAGGTGACGGGTCAGTCCCGCGCCATAGCTGCCGGTTCCCTCCACGCCGACGACCACGACTTCACCGAACGACGCGAGCCAACCAGCAAGCTCGCGATAGCCGTCCGGTGTCGTAGCGAACGATGCAGTTCCCAACAGGCCGCCGTGGTCGTCCAACGCGGCCGCGACATGCACATCGAGATGGGTGTCGATCCCACCTGTGATTTGTGTTCCCATATTCGTGTCTTCTCCTGCTGCTCAACCCGTAAGGAAGACACCGACCTGCCGGGACGGCGGACAAGACAACGACGAGCCTGTCGACAGGCTCCTGGAAAGTCACTCCGCCCGACCGGTAGGCGTCGGGTGAGCACCCGGATCGGGCCGACAGATCAATATCAAGGCACACCGGTCGCCCGGACGCCAGCCCTAAATGCGAGTCAGACCCGACCCGAGAACTCACACCACAAATACTCGTTGCCCTGATGGTTGAGTTCGTGTCACGCCGTCGCATCGAGACGCCATGTCGGGTACGAGATCGCGCACGACGACAGGCGACGCGGATGGCAGCCCGAGCGCACACGAAAGCGCTGCGACCGTCGGTGGCGCCTTCACATCGACCGTGGTAGACCCGCGTTTCCGTTTGCGGCGAGGTCACGAGAGTCGTGACTTACTGGCCGCATCGATTAAGGGCGGTTGGCATGTTCGCAATTCGCAAGGGTTGGCCCGCGGTTTGGGTCGCATCGATGATCCTCGTAGCGGCGATGACCTTCGGTCTCTCCGCTCTGATTCGCTCTGCTAACGCGACCGGAGTTGTGGGAGCGAATCCGGGAGGGACGAATCCCCTGCAGCTGGCGACGAATCCCCTGCAGCTGGCGCAGTTGCACTGGAACGACGCGAACCTGACGTTCGGAACTTACCCCGTCGCAAACGAGCCCGAGGGCTTGGCATTCGACGGCCAGAATATGTGGGTTGCAAACAGGCTAAGTAACAACGTCCAGAAGATCGACATACACACTGGCGCAGTCGTCAATTCGGTGGCCGTCGGCGCGACGCCGGTCGGCGTAGCTTTTGACGGCACCTACGTCTGGGTCGTGAACTCCGGCAGCAGCTCTTTGACGAAGGTAAGGGCCGCGACGGCGGTCGTAGTTGGCGCTCCGATCGCTCTCGGCGCGAGCACCAATCCCCGAGCGATCGCCTTCGATGGTCAGTACCTCTGGGTTGTCGAAGCCGCCAGCCACGACCTGAAGAAGGTCAACGCGGTGACAGGAGCCATTGCCGCGACCGTCGTTCTACCGGTGTCAAACCCGGAGGCTGTTGCATTCGATGGCACGAATGTCTGGGCCGCTGACGCGACGACCAACCAACTGACGAAGGTGAACGCCACTACCAATGTGCCGACCACCATGAATCTCGCGGGATGTACCAACCCGCGAGGACTCGCAGTCGCGGGGGACTATCTCGCCGTGACGTGTTTCGGGACCAGCAACGTCGCGCTGTGGAACATCACCAACAACACCCAGGCCCTCTACCCGGCCGGACCCGGACCGATCGGAGTAGCCTTCGACGGTCAGAACCTCTGGGTCGCCAACAACGGCAACAGCACCGTGACCAAGCTGACCATCAGCGGCACGACCATCGGCACCTACGCAACCGGTGGTGGGACCGACCTGGTCGCGTTTGACGGAGTCAACGTCTGGATCAGCAACGCGATCGGCAACACCCTCAGCAAGCGGTGATGGATCGCGGCGCGCCGCGCACTATTTCAGTGCGCGGCGCGCCGCCTTCCGCCGACCACTCGAGTATCTCCAACAGCAGCACTTCGACCTTGCCCGAATCGAAGCGTGGCCGCTGACACGAAGGGCTGACGCGGCGTGCGCGTCAGTCATTCAAAGTTGTGGCTCGAGAGCGTAAAGCCCATCAGTAATCCGAAGAAGACGCCCGCGATGACGCCGATCCCGGCAGCCATGCTGATCCACGCACTCCAATCGGGCTGCTGGTTGCGGACTGCGAGCGCGACCAGGCCGACGAAGAACGCGATCGCGAGCGGCACTGACACCGCGATCGACTTGATGACGGTCGCCCGCATCGACTCTTCTGCGGACGGGTGCTTGTCAGGGCTCGCTTCATCGAGCGTTAGCGACGCCGGAACCTCGATATCACCGGTCATGCGCTCTCCTCAGGAACTCGGCACGGGCTGCGTCAGAGAGCCCGGCACGCGCTCATCTTGCCCGATCGGGAGCACGTCGGTCGAGCATCGATCGGCTGGAGCGAGCGAACTCTCCCGATTACATAAGCTGCAGCACCGCGCGAGAGAGTTGTTGGGACATTCCCGTCTGGGCGGTGGTTCCAGCGACCGCCCAGGTCGCCATCTTCGTGGTCGGTGTAACTGTTTGCGCGCGTCCCGAGAGACTGCTCCTTCGCGCCAGCCCGGGATGATGGACCTCTCTCGGCAACGGTCGTAGCCTGCTCGGATCGAGGGGCGGGTCTGCTGGCATCGCCGGCGGTGAGTTTGAATGCGGGGGCGGGCATGCGGCGTCTGTTGGTGGTGCTCGTGCTGGTGTTGTCGGGTTTGGTTGCGCGCGCGGTTCCGTTGGCGGCGGTGAGCACCGATTCGGGCTCTCGCCTTTACCGTCCGCTTCTCGCTGGCGGTTCAGCGCATGCGTGTGCCCTTCCTGGGGCGGGCACGATGAAGTGTTGGGGCGCGAACGGGTCTGGTCAGCTCGGGAACGGGACCGTGACGAACGGCACGGAGGCGATTGAAGTGGACAGTCTGGCGGGCGCGGTCGCGATCGCAGCCGGGACTGCTCACACGTGTGCAGTGATTGCGGGCGGGACTGTGAAGTGTTGGGGCGCGAACAGCTCGGGGCAGTTGGGCAGCGGCACGACGACGAACGCGGTGGTGCCTGTCGCTGTCACGGGTCTTGCTGGTGCGATCGCGGTCGCGGCGGGCAGTGCCCATTCGTGCGCGTTGGTCGTGGGTGGCACCGTCAAGTGTTGGGGTGCGAACTCGAGTGGCCAGCTCGGCGACGGCACGCCGACCGGTTCGTTGACGCCGGTCACCGTCACTGGTGTTTCCGGCGCGATCGCGGTCGCGGCCGGCAACGCGCACTCGTGTGCGTTGCTTGCGACCGGGACCGTGAAATGTTGGGGCGCGAACAGTTCCGGCCAGTTGGGCAACAACACCACCATCGACTCGTTGACCCCGGTTGCAGTGACGGGTCTGGCCGGCGCGAACGCGATCAGCGCGGGAAGTTTCCATACGTGTGCCGTCCTCGCTTCCGGCACCGTTGAGTGTTGGGGTCAGAACCTTTCCGGGCAGCTCGGTAACGGCGCTACAACCAGCTCTTCGGTCCCGGTGGTGGTGAGCGGTCTGGCCGGCGCAGCGTCGCTCGGTTCGGGCGCGAACCATTCGTGCGCGGTACTCGCGGTCGGGACCGTGAAGTGTTGGGGGGCGAACAGTTCGGGGCAGCTCGGCGATGGCACCGTAACCAGTTCGTCGACGCCGGTAACGACGAGCGGACTGACGGGTGCGATTTCGGTTGTGGGTGGCGGCGCCTACTCGTGCGCGCTGCTCGCGGCGCGTGCCGCGAAATGTTGGGGCAACAACGGTTCGGACCAGCTCGGCGACGAGCGAGGCACGAACTCTTCGGTACCGGTCCTGGTCTATGGCCTCAGCGCGGCCGGACGCGTTGGTACCGGCGGCGGGCATTCGTGCGCGATCTTGTTGACGACCGGAACCGTCAGATGCTGGGGCTACAACGCCAATGGGCAGCTCGGTGATGGCACCACGACCAACCGTCCGACCCCGGTCACCACCATCGGCCTCACGAGCGCGATCTGGGTTTCTCCGGGCGGGAGTCATTCATGCGCGTTGCTCAGGGCGGGCGCGGTCAAGTGCTGGGGCGACAACACCTTCGGCCAGTTGGGTAACGGCACCACCGTCAAGCTCGTCGACGCCGGTCGCGGTCAGCGGGCTGAGCGGTGCAGTCGCGCTCGCCGCCGGCGCTTATCACTCGTGCGCGGTGTTGGTGAGCGGCGCCGCAAAATGCTGGGGCTACAACAACATGGGTCAGCTCGGTAACGGCACCACGGTGTCATCGTCGACGCCCGTCGCGGTCAGCGGACTGAGCGGCGCGGTCACGACCACCGCCGGCACCTATCACTCGTGCGTGCTCTTGGCGGGCGGCGCCGCAAAATGCTGGGGCCAGAACCCCAACGGAGAACTCGGCTCTGGCAGCTACAACGGTCCCCAGATCTGCGGCGGCTTCAGTTGCAGCACGACGCCGATCGCGGTGGTCAGCCTCACCGGAGCCGTCGCGATCTCAGCCGGTGGCGGTGGTACCTGCGCGTTGTTGGGGGCGAGCACAGAGAAATGCTGGGGAGAAAACGGTTCCGGCCAAATCGGTGATGGCACCACTACCGGTTCCGCGACGCCCGTCGCCGTCAGCGGACTGTCTGGCGCGGTCGCGATCGCCTCCCTCGCGGCCTCTGCCGTGGGCCACTCGTGTGCGCTGCTGACGACTGATACGGAGAAATGCTGGGGTGACAACACCTACGGTGAACTCGGTAACGGCACCTTCGCCGATTCACTCACGCCCGTTTCCGTTCACAATCTCGCGGGGGCGATCGCCCCGGCGGCGATCGCGGCGGGCCAAGGCCATTCGTGCGCCCTGTTGGGTGACAGTTCTGAGAAGTGTTGGGGTGGGAACGCTTCCGGGCAGTTGGGAAACAACGGCACGGCGAACGCGCTACTGCCGGTCTCGGTCGCCGGGATCGCAGCGAGCGGGATCGCGGCGGGTGGTGGGCATTCGTGTGCGGTGATGGCGGCCGGGACGGTGAACTGTTGGGGACTCAACGCGTCGGGCGAGGTAGGTGATGGCACCACGACGAACCGCCTCGTGCGCGTCGCCGTGACCGGTCTGACGAACGCGGTCGCCGTCGCGGACGGCGCCAACCATTCGTGTGCCCTGTTGGAGGATGGGACGGCGACGTGTTGGGGTCTCAACACCTCTGGTCAGCTCGGCAACAACACAACCACGAACGCCTCGACGCCCGTCGCGGTCAGCGGTCTGGCCGGTGCCGTGGCGATCAGTGCGGGCGGCGCGCATTCGTGCGCCCTGCTCGTTGCCGGCAGCGTGAAGTGCTGGGGTCTGAACAGCTCCGGGCAACTTGGCAATAACACGACGACGAGTTCATCGGTACCCGTCGCGGTGAGCGCAGTGACGGGCGCGGTCGCGATCTCAGCCGGTGCGAACCATTTGTGTGCGCTATTGAGCGACGCGACCGTCAAGTGTTGGGGTGCGAACCCGTCAGGCCAGCTAGGCGACGGCACCATGATCAACCGTCGACTCCCGGTCGCGGTGAGCGGCCTCACCGGCGTCCTCGGAATCGCGGCAGGCGCCACGCATACTTGCGCGTTGCTCGCCACGGGTGGCGTCAAGTGCTGGGGATCCAATGCTGCGGGCCAGCTCGGCAACGGTACTACGACCAGCTCGCTCATACCGGCAGCCGTGACCGGGCTCACCAACTCCGTCGCCGTCGCGACCGGCGCGAACCACTCGTGTGCCCTGCTTGGGACCGGGATCGTCAAATGCTGGGGATTGAACGCGACCGGTCAACTCGGTGACGGCACCACCACCAACAGATTGACGGCCGTCACCGCGATCGTCTGACCGTCATCCTTGCTGACCGAACGCGTTGCTAGATGTTCGCCAGCCAGAGTCGCAGTCGGCGCCGCAAGGTCTGCGTCCGTTTCCACATCTGGCCCTCCCCGCATTCGGTGGGCCTGCCGGCGAAGAACACACGCCGACCGACCTCGCCGAGCTGCTTGCCGTCTTCCAAGATCGTCGAGGATTCGGTTCCTCGGCGCCTCCCTCGAACGGGTGGTTTCTGCGGCTCTGCCGCGTGCGTAGGGTGACTGGGGTGCCGGGTTCGCCGTGCGTCATCGAGTACGACGGCACGTTCATGTTTCCTGTGCCCGTTGCTCGGGTGTGGGCCGCGATGGTCGAGGTCGATTGTTTCTCGTCGTGGTGGAGCTGGCTGCGGGAGTTCTCGGTCGAGGGAAGTGGCTTTGAGCACGGCACGGTGTTGCACGGCGTCGTCGCGCCGCCGCTTCCGTATCGGATGCGGCTCGATGTCGTACTCGACGAGTGTGTCCCCGAACGGCGTGTCACTGCGCTCGTGCATGGCGATCTGGAGGGCACTGCGCAGCTCACCTTCGACGGCGACGACGCCGAGACGTGCGCTCATGCAACGTGGACGATCGAGATGATGCAAGGACCGATGAGGATGGCGGCGCGGATCGCGGCCCCTTTGCTTCGGTGGGGACACGATCGCGTCGTCGACGCAACGGTCGACGGGTTTCGCAGTCATCTTGTCGGCGAAGACGAGCGTTAGCAGACGCGGTCGTATGTGTCCTGTGGAACAATCGCGCCGTGTCGGGATTGCGGACGGTCGTATTCGATGTTGGAGGCGTTCTGATCGACGCTGACTATCGGCTGCTATGTCGGAAGTTCTTCGACGGCGATGCAGAGGTCGAGTTCTTCCTCGCCGAAGTACTCGGCGCGGAGTTCCATCACCAACGCGACCGTGGAGTGCCGATGGCCGACACCGCTGCGGAGTGGTCCCTGCGGCACCCCGATTACGAATCCGTCATCTACGGATTCTGTGACCGTTTCCCCGAAATGTGGCGGGGCCCGGTATCCGGCTCGCCGGAGCTTCTCGCAGATCTCAAAGCCGCGCGTGTCGGCGTATACGGTCTCACGAACTGGGGCAGGGAGACCTGGCCCCTTGCATGCGAGCGCTTTCCGTTTCTTGATTCGCTCGACGGGGTTCTCGTTTCCTCAGAGGTGGGCATCACCAAACCGGATCCGGAGATCTTCCAGACGTTCTGCGCACGGTTTGGAGTGACGCCCGAGGAGTCCGTGTTCATCGACGATGTCGTTCAGAACGTCACCGCCGCGCGATCGTTGGGCTTCCATGGGATTGTCTTCACGGATGCCGACGAACTGCGGAACGACCTCATTCGGTGTGGATCTCTCGAGTAGACGTCTCGCTGAGAACGATGCGCGCCACCAAGCGAGTTCACGTGGGCCCTACGGTCAGGTGCCGACGTAGGCCGCGAGGTGCTCGCC
>PLBO01000058.1:0-121 GCA_003134555.1 Actinomycetota bacterium | reverse complement strand
CCGGCGCCGGGGCCGAGGTCGATGATCCAGTCGGCGTGCGCCATGACCGCCTGGTGGTGCGCGATGACGATGACCGACTTGCCGGAGTCGACGAGCCGGTCGAGCAGGCCGAGCAGATGCT
>PLBO01000135.1 GCA_003134555.1 Actinomycetota bacterium | reverse complement strand
ATCTGCGACCCCGCGTCCGCGGAGATCCTGCTGGCCGCGGTCAACGCGGAGATGGCACAAGACCATCAAGACCTCGACGGCCGCCTGCCCGCGCAACGTCGTCTGGACGCGTTCATCAACCTCGGTCGCCGTTCCCTCGATCGCGGTGAGCTCGGTGAGTCCCGCAACGTCCGCCCCCACGTCACCGTCGTGGTCGACCTCGACGAGCTCCCCGGAAACACGCCGGAGTTCACAGGCAAGGTGCGTACCGAGCGCCGTCACAACGGCCACCTGTCGGCCGCCACGCTGGAACGCCTCACCTGCGACTGCGACATCAGCCGGGTCATCACCACCGGCCGTTCCGAAGTCCTGGACGTCGGCCGCGCCACCCGCAATCCCTCACCCGCAATCTGGAAAGCGCTCGTCGTACGCGACCAACACTGCCAAGCCCCCGGCTGCGACCGACCACCAGACTCCTGCGAGGCCCATCACGTCGTGCACTGGACGCGCGGCGGACCAACCAACCTCGAAAATCTCCAACTCTTGTGTTGGAACCACCACCGCGAACGACACACAAACGACGCCCAAGCCCGCGCCGCGTAGTGATCGAAGCGGCGGACGCAAGGCCTACTCCTTCGTAACTACCGGGTTCAGGATCAGGCATTATGCGGTGCGAACCATGACTGACGCGAAGGAAGTACGCGACACCGAACACGCGGCTGGACGCGGCGCGGCTGTCGATCTCTACTGGATCCCGTTGGGCGCGGGCGCGCACGTTGTGCGGATCAGCGGCAAGCTCTTCGAGGCAGCATCGGCCCTCGTTGAACGGCGTCCTCGCTTCGATCTCTACCATTCGGCGCTCGTGATCTCCGCGCCGACAGGTCGCTTCGTGATTGAGCAAGCTCCGGTTCCTGACCTGCACGGCGAACGGCGCGGTGTTGTGGCGGAGGGTCCTGTCGGAATGCGATGGCTCGGTCGTTTTCGAGTCTTCCGCTACGAGATACGGCGCTGGCGAGACGGGGAGATTCCCGACATCGACCAGGCGATCGGGAGCCCGGTCAGGTTGACAGACGATGTCGAAGTCGCCGAACGAATCCTCGACCTACTGCCATCCATACCGACGCCCGTGTGGGGCCGTGACGACTTCGACACGGGCGAGATGTGGAACTCGAACTCAGTTGTTGCGTGGGTCCTCGCGCGCAGCGGAGCCCGCGTCGAGACGATCCGCCCACCGGCCGACGGCCGAGCGCCTGGATGGGACGCGGGACTTGCGATCGTCGCGCGAGGTCTCGACTAGGAACCGCCCAAAGTACTCAAGGGGCGAGTCCGGGGGCGCCGATAACGCGCGCATGGACTGGAAGAAGACCGTCGGGTGGATGCTCGTCGCGTTCGGTGTCCTCGGCTTCCTGCAGTTGCTCGCGGGGGTCGGCTCCGGGACGAACTCCTACGGGATCGGCCAGCTCACGGGGGCGATTCTCTTCCCGCTCGGCGGCGTCTGGCTCATCCTCTCGGGCAAGCCACGGGTCCGTACGTAGTCGAACCGGACCGCTTCCGAGCAGGACCGGAGCTGACGTCGGCGTCATAGACTGCGGGTCATGCGCGGCATCATCAGCGCCGGCGGCTACGTGCCGTTCCGACGCCTCCAACGAGCAGAGATCGCGAAGACGTTCGGGAGCGGTGGCGGCAAGGGAACCCGTTCGGTCGCCTCTTACGACGAGGACACGACGACGATGGGCGTCGAAGCCGCGCGCCTCGCACTGCGCGGCGCGCCCTCCGGCGCCACGCCCGACGCCCTCTGGTTCGCGACCGCGTCGCCCGCGTACCTCGACAAGAACAATGCGTCCACCCTCCACGCCGCGTTGCGGCTCGACACCGACGTCTCGGCGTTCGACTTCGGTGGCGCCCTGCGGTCGGGAGTCGGCGCGTTGCGCGCCGCGCTGGAAGGCGCCGGCTCCGTCCTGGTCGTCACCTCCGACATTCGGGGCGGGCTCCCTACGAGCGGCGACGAGTCGGCATCGGGCGACGGTGCGGGCGCGCTGCTCGTGGGCAACGACACCAATGGCCCCGTCATCGCCGAGTACATCGGCGCCGCGAGCTCGACCGAAGAGTTCCTCGAGCGCTGGCGCACGCCCGGCTCGTCCCGGTCGCGCGTGTGGGAGGAACGATTCGGCGAGGTGAAGTACGGCCCACTCGTCGAGCAGGCGTGGAACGCGGCACTGAAGTCGGCCGAGATCTCGGCCGACCAGGTCGACCGGGTGATCGTCACCGGCATGCACGCGCGCGCGGTGCGCGCCGTGAGCGGCCGGCTCGGAACCGCGAAGGAAGCGCTCGTCGACGACCGCTCGGCAACCGTCGGCAACACCGGCAGCGCGCACGCAGCACTGCTGCTCGCCGACACGCTCGAGTCCGCGCAACCCGGTCAGGTGATCGCGCTGGTCGTGCTCGCCGACGGCGCCGACGTGTTGCTGTTCCGCGTCACCGACGCGATCGCGTCGTACTTGCCCGCGCGCACGGTCGCCGCCCAGGTCGAAGGCGCCGCCGACCTTCCCTACGGCAAGTTCCTCAGCTGGCGCGGCGAGGCGCGGCTCGAGCCGCCCCGGCGCCCCGAACCCGACCGCATCTCGGCGTCGGTGTCGGGCCGCACCGAAGAGTGGAAGTACGCGTTCGTCGGCTCGCGCGACCGGGGAAGCGGCGAGTTGCACATGCCGCCCGCGCGTATCTCCCGCGTCGGCGACGCGGTCGACGACATGCAGCCCGCGCCGATGGCCGACGTGCAGGGCACGATCGCACTGCTGACCATCGACCGCATCGCGTACTCACCGAGTCCGCCGGTCGCGTTCGCGGTGGTCGACTGGGACGGCGGCGGCCGCCTCCCGGTTGAGCTCACCGACGTCGATGCCGCGACGTTGCAGATGGGTGACCGCGTCGAGATGACGTTCCGCAAGCTGTTCACGTCGGACGAGATCCACAACTATTTCTGGAAAGCCCGCCCGGTAAGAAACTGAGTCGACCACGGAGACGGAGAGAGCTATGGGTTCGCACGGCATCAAGGACCGGGTCGCCATCGTCGGGATGGGTTGCACGAACTTCGGTGAGCAGTGGAACAAGGGCACCGACGACCTCCTCGTCGATGCCGCCGAGGCCACGTTCGCGTCGGCCGGCATCACCAAGGACGACGTCGACGCGTACTGGCTCGGCACCGCGATGTCGGGCATGAGCGGCATGGCGCTCGCGCGTCCGCTGCAGCTGCACGACAAGCCGGTCACGCACGTCGAGAATTTCTGCGCAACCGCCTCCGAGGCGATGCGCAACGCCGCGTACTCGGTCGCGAGCGGCGCGTACGACGTCGCGATGGCGATCGGCGTCGAGAAGGTGAAGGACAGCGGCTACCAAGGACTCGTCGGTGCCGCGAAGACGCCGACCGACGGCACGGGCCGCACCCTCACCGCCGCGGCGATGTTCGCGATGTGCTCACCCGGCTACGGCAAGAAGTACGGACTCGACGACGCGCAGATGCGTGAAGTGCTCGCCCGCATCGCGTGGAAGAACCACTACAACGGCGCGCGCAACCCGAGGGCCCAGTTCCGCAAAGAAGTTTCGATGGAGACCATCTGCAACGCGCCGCTGATGGCAGGCGGGCTCGGGGTATACGACTGCTCGGGCGTCGCCGACGGTTCGGCCGCGGCGATCCTCGTCCGCGCGGAAGACGCGCACCGCTACACCGACAAGCCGATCTACATCAAGGCCCTGTCGCTCGTGGCCGGCAACTGCTCCGGCAACGCCGACCCCCACTACGACTACACCACGTTCCCGGAGATCGCGGCGACCGGACGCGACGCGTACGCGCAGGCCGGAGTCACCAACCCGCGCGAACAGCTCGCGATGGCCGAGGTCCACGACTGCTTCACACCGGCCGAGCTCCTCATCTACGAAGACCTACAGTTCGCCGAGCGCGGAACCGCGTGGAAGGAAGTGCTCGACGGCACGTTCGATCTCGAGGGCGCGCTGCCGGTCAATCCCGACGGCGGCTTGAAGAGCTTCGGACACCCGGTCGGCGCGTCGGGATTGCGCATGGTGTTCGAGGCGTGGCTGCAGCTGCGCGGCGAGGCGCCGCCGGAGCGCACGATCGCCCACGCCGATCGCGGCCTCGCACTCACCCACAACCTCGGCGGCTACCCCGGCGAGATGGTCTCGTTCGTCTCGATCGTCGGCAACGAGCTCGGATAGCGGTACCCGCCGTCACGCGCCTGCGTTCGCCGGGCGCGGCAGCGTCGCCGGTACGACGACCTTCGGAATGTCGACGGGCACCCGTTTGGCCGAGAAGTCGAGCGCCTCGGCGAGGTTCTTCGCGTAGCGGTCGCGCGCGTGCATCGGTTCCAGTCCCCAGCGCCATTCGATCATGCGCAGGATCGAGCAGTGCTCGTAGGGGCCGGCGCTCACGATCCGCGCCGGTGCGAACGGGCCCATCACAATGCACGGCACCCGGAAGCCGAGCTGCTTGTAGTTCGGATGCAGGCCCGGATTCGGGTTGACGTTGTCGTCGCGCACGAGAGGCGGCGTGACGTGGTCGTAGAAACCGCCGTGCTCGTCGAACGTCAGGACGAACACCATGCGTTCCCACTGCGGGCTCCGGCGCAGGATGTCGTACACCTCGCCGATGTACGCGTCGCCGACCTTCACGCTTCCGTGCGGATGGAAGTCGTTCGATGTGCCCGTGAACTCGGCGATCGCTCCGTACTCCGGGTCGAGAAACGTCACGTTGGGGAGCTTGCCCGCGGCCGCGTCGGTCTTGAACTTGTCGTACCGATAGCTGATGGCGTCGTACTTGCGACTCGCGAACAGTCCCGTCATCGGTTCCGAGGAGAAGTAGTAACCGCCGCTCACGTCCTTGGCCGCGAGGCGGTCCCAGATCGCAAGCTGGAGCTTCGACGGCCGCACGAACTTCGGGCCCAACACCTCGTTCGGGTGCGCAAGATCCGGCCAGATGTCCGTCTCGTCGACATCTGTGGCCGCGCAGTGCATGTAGAACCGATTGGGCCAGGTCGCGCCCGCGATCGAGCAGAAGTAATGGTCGAGGGTGGTGTAGTTCCGCGCGAGCTTCGCGATGATCGGAAGATCCTCCTCGGTGTAGTAGCTGATCGGGTACACGTCGCCGAGCTTTTGGGTCTTCAAGAATCCGTCGCTCGCGCCGTGGTTCAGCTGGCGCGCCACCGACTGCCAATCGTGCGACGGGTCGTCGTAGTGCCATCCCTGCCAGTCGGGCGCGATCGGCCACGTCGGATGCGATTTCCCCGCGGCGTCGACGTAACTGAGGCCGGCTTGCTTTCCGTCCGCGCCCGGGAGCCAGCCCAGCACGTGGTCGAACGAACGGTTCTCCAACATCAAGACGACGACGGTGTCGAACGGCGCCTCGTCCGGGTTGCCGATGCCCGGCCTCGGCCGCGGCGCCGGCGCGGATCGCTTCGAACTGCTCGAACAGGCCGCCAACACCACCCCGGCCGCCGCGGCACCCGTCGCGGTCGAGAGGAACTGTCGGCGGGTCATTTGTTCCATGGGCCGGAACCCTCGCACCAAGTGACTCCGAGTGCACGTGCCGTCGCTCGGGCGTCTCACCGCTCGGGCATGATGCGCCCGTGTCCGATCTCGCTCCGCCGGGAGTCGTCACCCGCCTTGGGCGGGGCATCATCGTCGGCCCGGCCGCGCCCGCGCGCGAGCCCTGGACGGAGGCGGAACGGATCGTCATCGATGACGACGTGCTGCGCGACCCCGCGTCCGCGCTCGACGCGCTGCACCACCATTGGTCGCAGCGGATTCCGGTTGCGGTCGAGCTGCAATGTTCGGCCGCCGAGCTCCGAACGCCCGAGTCCGAACCGGTCAAGCCGCCGTACGCGCTCTCGCCCCGCTTCGAGTTCGGGCGCGAGCGCCTCTACTTCCTCGCACGCGCCAACAACTACGACGACCGGGCCGGCCGCATGGTTTGGGGTCCGGGCCTCGAAGCGCAACGGCTCGGTGCCGTCGCGTCCGACGAAGCCGACGTCGTCCTCGACGGCGGTACACCGGCGTGGTGCGACGGTGGTCCGCGCGCGGGCGCAACCGCGGTGCCCAACGGTCATGTGCTGGTGCACCGCAACAGTCTCGAACAGCAATTGCTCGATCCGGATCGCGCCGTGACCACGAACGCGGAGCTTGCGGCCGATCAGCTCGCGGCCGTCGTCCACGACACCGGCGCGGCGCGCGTCATCGCGCCCGCGGGCTCGGGCAAGACCCGGGTTCTCACCGAGCGCTTCCGACTGCTGGTCGACCGCGGCTGGAGCCCCCGCTCGATCACGGCGGTCGCGTACAACGTCCGGGCCAAGGACACGATGCGGGCGCGTCTGGCCGACATGCCCGAAGGCGCGCGTCGCCGGGTCCGCACGCTGCACGCGCTGGGCAACGACGTCCTGCGGCGGGCGGGTGGAAACAGCACGCTCATCGACGAGTGGGACATGCGCCGGCGCATCGAAGCGCTCGTGCCCGTGAAGCCCCGAGCGAACACCGACATGTACGCCCCTTACCTGGAAGCGCTGGGCGAAGTTCGGCTCGGGCTGGTCGACCCGAACGTGATCGAGGCGCAACGCGACGACGTCGCCGGCTTCGGCGCCATGTTCGACGAGTATCGCGACAAGTTGCACGCAGACCGTGCGATCGACCACGACGAGCAGATCTACGGCGCGATCGAGGCCCTCCTCCGCGCGCCCGAGATCCGCCGTGAGTTCCAGCGGGAGGCCCGGCATCTCCTGGTCGACGAGTTCCAAGACCTCACGCCCGCGCAACTCCTACTCCTGCGCCTGGTCGCCGCGCCCGCCTACGACGTCTTCGGGGTCGGCGACGACGATCAGGTCATCTACGGCTACGCGGGCGCCGATCCGGAATTCCTCATCAACTACGACCGCTACTTCCCCGGCGGAACACACCACGCGCTCGCCACGAACTACCGCTGCCCGGCGCGGGTCGTCGCCGCGACCCGCAACCTCCTCTCGTACAACCGGCGGCGCATCGACAAGCAGATCGTTGCGGCCAAGGAAGATGACGGCGGCGCGCCCGACTCGCTCTCGATCGTCACCTCTCCCCCGGAACGCGTCGCGCGCGCCGCGGTCGACCAGGTCGCCGCGTGGCTCGAAGGCGGCGCGGCGCCCGCCGATATCGCAGTGCTCAGCCGAGTGAACTCAGTGCTGCTTCCCGCGCAACTGCTCCTCGGCGAGGCGAACGTGCCGTGTTGGACTCCGGTCAGCGTTGCCGTGCTCAACCGAACCGGAACCCGCACCGCCCTCGCGTACCTCCGCCTCGCGCTCGCGGCCGGCAACGGCACGGGTTTCCACGGCGGCGACCTCGCGCTCGCGGCCCGGCGCCCGAGCCGCTCGCTGCGGCGAGAAGTGCTGCAACGACTCGAGCGCCGCCGGCAATGGCGCCTACCCCAGCTGCGCCGCGAGGCGGACGGGTTGAACTCGTCCGCCTCCGGCAAGTTCGAGGCGTTCTGCGACGACCTCGAGTCGCTCGGTCGCGCGTTCGACGGCGGCGCGACAACCGACCAGCTCCTCATGCGGATCCGCGACGACATCGGCCTCGGCGCCGCGCTCGCAACCCTCGACCTGTCGGGCAAGGCTCCCGACGCCAGCCACCGCGACGACCTGAACGCGCTCATCGCGGTCGCCACCTTCGAACCCGATCCCGCGGCGTTCGAGCCGTGGTTGCGTGCCCGGCTCCGGGCCGCGAACGAGCCCGCACGCGACGACGGCGTCGCGCTGTCGACGGTGCACCGGGTGAAGGGCATGGAGTGGCCTTATGTCGTCGTCCTGGGCGCGCACGACGGTCTCATGCCGCATGCCCTCGCCGACGACATCGAGGAGGAACGTCGCATCTTCCACGTCGCGATCACGCGCGGCGACACCGCGGTACACGTCGTGGCCGACGCGGGATCGCCCCGGCCGTTCCTCGACGAGCTCCGCGAGCCCGCGCCGCCCGAGGCGGCCAAGCCCGCCCGCGCGGTAGCCGCGGCGGCAACGCCGTCCGCGCCGGGCCGGGGCCGCACCACGTTCACGGCCGAGCTCGGCATGCTTGTCACGTTTGCCGGATCGAGCGGTCCGATCGTCGAGCTGCGCACCGACGCGGCCGTGATGGAAGACACCAACGGCGCGCGCCTCGTGATCCCCTACGGCGAGCGCGTGGAACGCGACGGCCGCCGCGCTCAGCTCACGCGCGGCGCGTCGCTCGACATCACCCACGCCTCACCCGAGGTCGTCACCGCGCTGAAAGCGTGGCGCAAGCAACGGGCGAGCAACGACGGCATGCCCGCGTACATCGTGCTCAGCGACGCACACCTGGAGGGCATCGCCGATCGTCGCCCGGAATCGCTGGCCGAGCTCGCGCGCTGCACCGGCATCGGACCGACCAAGCTCGAGCGCTACGGCGACGAGATCATCGCGGTGATCGCCGACTCACCACCCGCAATTACCTAGGAGTCCCGTCCTCGGCGCGTTTGCATGAACCGTCCCGATCGGATCATCGTCTGGAGTCGAACATCTCCGACGGCCATCATCCAGAGAGGCGCGCCGATGCCCCATCCCCGCGAAGAAGTTCAGGCCACCGTCGAGCGCTACGTGGAGACGCGCAAGGTGATCGACGCCGGGGGCGCCGGCTGGAGCGCGCTCGCCCAGTACTTCACCGACGATGCCGTCTTCATCGACCCCGCGTGGGGACGCGTGGTCGGTATTGACGAGATGAAGGCGACCGTGTTCGGCGACGCGATGGTCGGGCTGGAGGAGTGGAAGTTCCCCGTCGAGTTCTATGCGATCGACGGCGACAACGTGATCATCAAATGGAAGCAGCTGCTTCCCGGGAAGCGCGCCGACGGGCGTCCGTACGAGCAGTCCGGAGTCTCGACCTTGATCTACGCGGGCGACGGGAAGTTCCGGTACGAGGAAGACCTCCTCAACATGGTCCATGTGCTCGAGGAAATGCGCGAGAGCAAGTGCAAGGTCCCCGACGTCGCGATGCCGCCCAAGCATCCCAACCGCGACTTCTCCCGTCCGAATGCCTGACGCACGAATGGATGACACGCTGCAGGAGACGATCGACTACGTCGCGATCACGCGTCTGCAAAACGCATACGCCGACGCGGTGACGCGCCGGGCGTGGGCGGAGTTCCACGACATGTTCCTCGCCGACGCGCCCGTGCGGGTCGACACCGTCACCAATCCCCTCATCGAGCTCCTCGGACCGCAGCAGGTCGGCGACTTCATCGGCACGGCGGTGGAGCGCTTCGAGTTCTTCGAGTTCGTTCCGTTGAGCACGCGGGTGGCGCTGCGGGCCGGAGGAGATCCCGACCGCGCCACTGCCCGCCTCTACATCTGCGAGCTTCGTCAGGACGCGGCATCGGGCCATTCCTCGCAAGCGTTCGGCGTGTATCTCGACGACTACCGCCGGGTCGACGGCCGCTGGTGGTTCGCGCGGCGCGACTACCAGTCGCTGGCGCGCACCGGCCGGGGCGAGGTGTTCGCGTTCCCCGAGGAGGCGTTCCGGCTCTCACGCGACTCGTAGACCGGCGCGGCTACGAATATCGCAGCGCGTTCGGCGGCCGACGGACCACTGCAACACGCGCGAGGCCCGCGCACTGCGGCGACGGCCGCGGCGGGGCATCATGTTGGTTGCAGCGCGCCCCCCGCATCTGCGAGGGTGCCCGACAATCCACAACTGCTCGCAGGAGGCCGGGTGCCGGATCCCGAACGAAAGGTCGAGGTCGGCCTCTACGGCGTGACGAAGCGCTTTGGCGACATGGTGGCGGTCGACGACGTGACCATCGAGGTCGGACGCGGTGAGTTCTTCTCGATGCTCGGGCCGTCAGGATGCGGCAAGACGACTTCGCTGCGCATGATCGCGGGATTCGAAGAGCCCGACTCCGGGCGGGTCGAGTTGACCGGGCGCGACATCGTCGGCGTCGCGCCCTACAAGCGCAACGTCAACACCGTGTTCCAGTCGTACGCGCTGTTCCCGCACCTGACCGTCGCCGAAAACGTCGCCTTCGGGCTCCGGCGTAAGAAGGTCTCGAAAGGCGATATCCGCGACCGGGTCAAGCGTTACCTCGACCTCGTGCAGCTGCCTGGCTACGACGAACGGCGCCCCTCGCAGCTCTCCGGTGGGCAACAGCAGCGAGTCGCACTGGCGCGGGCGTTGGTGAACGAACCGGCCGTGCTCCTGCTCGACGAGCCCCTCGGCGCCCTCGACCTCAAGCTGCGCAAGCAGATGCAACTCGAGCTCATGCGCATCCAGCGCGAGGTCGGTGTCACGTTCGTGTACGTCACGCACGACCAAGAAGAGGCGCTCGTGATGAGTGATCGCCTCGCGGTGATGTCGCAGGGCCGGATCGAGCAGATCGGCTACCCCGAGGACATCTACGAGCGACCCGCCACGCGATTCGTCGCCGGGTTCATCGGAACCTCGAACATCATCGAGGCCGTGGTGACGGGTCGAGTGGGAGATCTGCTGCAGGTCGAAGCGGCGCCGGGCGACCGCCTGCTCGTCGGTGCGCCGGAAGGCCGCGCGATCAGCCCCGGCGATGTGCTGGCGTTCACCGTCCGCCCGGAGAAGCTGCGCATCGTCGCCGAGAACGAACCCGTCGCCGACCGGCTCTGCACGATCGCGGGCACGGTCGTCGACGTCGTCTACCAGGGCGTCTCGACCCAACTCGTCATCCGCACCGACGCGGGGACGACCCTCGTCGTGTTCCGCCAGAACAGCGAGCGGGTGAGCGACGCCGGTGTGCCCGGCACGCGCGCCCGGATCGTATGGGACCCAGAGTTCAACGTGGTGCTCGCCGACGAGCCCACCCTCGACAAGGAGCTGATTTCATGAGCGATCCGGACCGCGTTTCGTTGGCGTTCATCTGGGACACAGCTTCACCCCACTTCAGCCGTCGCACCTTCATGAGGACGATGGCGTTCGCCTCTGCCGCGGGATTCGTGGCCGCGTGTGGCAGCAGCAGCAAGATCGGCACCGGCAGCAGCGGGTCGACGACCCGGCCCACGTTCTCGAGCAAGCCCGAGGCCAAGCTCCTCAACTTCTACAACTGGACCGACTACATCGACGACAAGACCATCCCGAACTTCCAGAAGCAGACCGGAATCAAGGTGGTGTACGACAACTACAGCTCGAACGACGAGCTGTTCGCGAAGTTGACGGCGGGGAGCACGGGCTACGACATCATCGTTCCCACCGACGCCACCCTCGTGAAGATGAAGCACGCCAACTTGATCCAGCCTCTGGATCTCTCGCTGATTCCCAATGTGAAGAACCTCGACCCGCGCTTTCGCAACGCGGCCTACGACCCCGGCAACCAGTACGCGATTCCCTGGCAGTGGGGCACGACCGGGATCGGTTTCGACAAAAAGAAGGTCGGAGGCGCCGTGACCGACTGGGATGCCTTCCAACTTCCGAACGTCAAAGGCAAGTCGTCCTTCCTCGACGAGGCGCGCGACGCCTTCGCGATGGCGCTGTTCGCGTTGAAGCGCGATCCCAACAGCACCAACGACACCGATCTCGACGACGCCGAGAAGTATCTGACCGATCTGAAGAAGAAGATCAAGTCGATCACCTCCGACTACCAGGACCCGCTCAAGAGCGGCGAGCTCCTGCTCTCGCAGGCGTACTCCGGCGACGTGTTCACGATCCAGGCCGACAAACCGAATATCGAGTACGTGATCCCGACGTCGGGCGCGTTCTCGTGGGTCGACTCGATGGCCATACCCAAAGGAGCCGGGCACCCGAAGAACGCGGAGGCGTTCATGAACTACATCCTCGAGCCCAAGGTCGGCGCCGCGCTGACGAACTTCGTGAACTACGGCAGCCCCAACAAGGCCGCGCAGCCGTTCATTAGCAAGGACATCCTGACCAACCCGCTGATCTACCCGCCCGCTGATGTGCTCGCGAAGCTCCCCTTCCAAAAGGACATCGGGGAAGACGAGATCAAGTACTCCGACCGGTGGACGAAGGTCAAGACGGCTTGAGCGAGATCGAGGTCGAGGCGAGGCCGCCGCCGCCGCCGAGACGGCGAAGACTCCCCGATTGGATCACGGGGAATCTTCTGCTGCTGCCTACGAGCGTGTGGTTCCTGTTCCTGCTCGTGATCCCGACGCTTCTCGTGGTCGCGTACAGCTTGGGCCAACGCGGCGTCATCACGCCCGTTCGCTTCTCGTGGGGACACCTGAACTTCTCGAACTACAACCTCGCGTTGAACCCCCTGTTCCTGCCGATCTTCACCCGATCGATCGCATACGCACTGGTATCGACGATCGCATGTGTGCTCCTCGGGTTCCCGCTCGCGTACTGGATAGCCAGGTTCGGGGGCCGCTTCCGCAACGTGTACCTCGTACTCGTCATCATCCCGTTCCTGACGAGTTATCTCATCCGTATGTACGCGTGGCAGTTCATACTGCAGCGCAACGGTTTGCTGAACTCGGTGTTGGGCGCGATCGGGCTCGGCAACGACCACACGTTCCTCAACACACATTTCGCGGTCATCCTCGGCCTGACATACGGTTTCCTGCCGTTCATGATCCTGCCGCTGTACGCATCGATCGAGCGCATGGACAAGTCGCTGGTCGAGGCGAGTTACGACCTCGGCCACGGCAAGACGTCGACCCTGTTCCGCGTGATCATTCCGACGGTCTCGCCCGGACTCATCGCCGGGATCCTCCTGGTCTTCATTCCGGCGGTCGGCGACTTCGTGACGCCCGAGCTGCTCGGCGGCGTGAAAACCCAGATGTTCGGCAACACGGTCTACGACCAGTTCGGGAGCGGCAACAACTGGCCGTTGGGTTCGGCGATGTCGGTGCTGCTCATGATGCTCATCCTTCTGGGCGTCTTCGTGTACCTGTGGCGCGTCGGCGAGGAAGCGCTGTGAGCACCAAGAGCGCGCTGCGCCCGCGGTACCTCAAGCTGCACGCGGCTCTCGTGTTCGCCTTCTTGTTCGCGCCGATCGTCGTGCTCGTGGTGTTCAGCTTCAACAAGGCAAAGAGCGGCACCTCCTGGTCGGGCTTCTCCACCCGTTGGTACAGCTCCCTCGCCCACAATCACGACGCGCTGCAGGCCTTCCGCAACACCCTGAAGGTCGCCTTCATAGCAACGCTCTTCGCAACTGTGATCGGCACCCTCGCGGCGTTCGCGCTCACTCGATTCCGGTTCCGCGGTCGCTCCGCCTACTCGACACTGATCTTCATCTCCTTGGTCATGCCCGAGATCGTCATGGGAATCTCGCTCACCGCCTTCTTCCGGCGATTTGCCCACGTCGACCTGAGCATCCGAACGGTGATCGCCGCGCACATCACGTTCTGCATTGCTTTCGTCGTCGTCGTCGTGAAGGCACGTTTGACCGCGTTCGACAACCGGCTCGTCGAGGCGGCGGCCGACCTCGGTGCCACTCCGTTCCAAGCCTTCCTCCGGGTCGTGCTGCCGCTCGCGGCGCCGGGGATCTTCGCGGGTGCGATGCTCGCGTTCACGATCTCGCTCGACGACGTCGTGATCACGTCGTTCACTGCCGGCCCCGGTTCCACGACCCTGCCGCTTTATATCTTCGGTCAGCTCAGGTTCGGGGTCTCGCCTTCGATCAACGCTCTGTCGACGATCGTGCTGCTCTCTTCGCTCGTACTGCTGGCCATCGGCGGATACTTCAGCGTGAGGGCCGCGCGGCGCGGCGCCGGGGCCATCGATGCAACAGCACTGGGGTAGGTCAGGATGAAACAGAAACGCAAGCTCGTCACGGAGATCCCGGGTCCGCGCTCGCGCGCCCTGTGGGAGCGCCGCACGCGTGCGGTACCGGCCGCAGTGGGCACGACCCTGCCGATCTTCGTCCAGCGCGCGCAGGGCGGCATCGTCGAGGACGTCGACGGCAACCGGTTGATCGACCTCGGCTCCGGCATCGCGGTGGTGAACGTCGGGCATGCGCATCCCGCGGTCGTCGAGGCGATCGCGCAGCAGGCCGCGAACTTCGTCCACACGTGTTTCCAGGTGACGCCCTACGAGGGCTACGTCGCGGTCTGCGAGCAGCTCGCGGCCCGCACGCCCGGAAATCACGAGAAGCGCTCGGTGCTCGTGAACTCGGGGGCCGAGGCCGTCGAGAACGCGGTGAAGATCGCACGGGCGGCCACCGGGCGGCCCGCGGTGATCGCGTTCGATCAGGCCTTCCACGGTCGCACGCTGCTCGGGCTCTCGCTCACCGCCAAGGTGGTGCCGTACAAGAAGTCGTTCGGTCCGTACGCGCCCGAGATCTACCGGGCGCCGTTCTCGTACCCGTTCCGCGGTACCGGGCGTCTTGCGGAGACGCTCGAGTGGATCGAGGCGAGCGTCGACGTCTCGCAGATCGCGTGCGTCGTCGTCGAACCCATCGCCGGTGAGGGTGGATTCGTCGTACCCGAACCCCGATGGCTCGAGGGGATCGCGCAGTGGTGCCGGTCCAACGGAGTGGTCTTCGTCGCCGACGAGGTGCAAACCGGCTTCGGGCGCACGGGCGCGTGGTTCGCGAGCGAGCACGAAGGTGTCGTGCCCGATCTCGTCGCGACCGCGAAGGGTCTCGGTGGCGGCATGCCGATCGCCGGCGTGACGGGCCGCGCCGAGATCATGGACGCCGTCCACGCCGGCGGCCTCGGCAGCACCTTCGGCGGGAACCCGGTGTCGTGCGCCGCGGCGCTGGCGGCGATCGACGTGATCGAGAAGGAACAGCTCGTGGAGCGCGCGCAGATGCTGGGCAACCGCATGCTCGAGCGGCTGGTGGCGCTGCAGCACGACACCACCGGTATCGGCGACGTCCGGGGCCGGGGTGCGATGGTTGCGATCGAGCTCGTCAACGACGACGGCACGCCCGACGCGGAGCGCGCCAAGCGCGTCTGCGCCGACTGCCACACCCAGGGCGTGATCGTCCTCACCGCCGGAACGTCCGGCAACGTCGTGCGGCTGCTCCCGCCGCTCGTGCTCGACGAATCGCTCCTCGACGAGGGCCTCGATGCCCTCGAAAAAGCGGTGCGCGGCTGAAATCCTAAATCCGGGCGAGGTCAGTCGATCGAGCTCATGACGTGCTTGACGCGCGTGTAATCGTCGAGCGCGTAGATCGAGAGGTCCTTGCCGTAGCCGGAGTGCTTGAATCCGCCGTGCGGCATCTCGGCGACGAGCGGGATGTGAGTGTTGATCCACACGCAGCCGAAGTCGAGCGCGGCCGACAGACGCATGGCGTTGCCGTGGTCGCGCGTCCAGACACTCGACGACAGCCCGTAGTCGGTGCCGTTCGCGTCGCGCAGCCCTTCGTCGACCTCGCCGAAACGCTGCACCGTGATCACGGGGCCGAACACCTCCTGCTGCACGATCTCGTCGTCCTGCTTCAACCCCGCGACGACCGTCGGCGCGAAGAAGTATCCGGAGTCACCGACCCGCTTGCCACCGCACAGCACTTGTGCGTGGGCCGGCAGACGCCCGATGAAGCCCTGCACGCGTTCGAGCTGACTCGGGTTGTTGAGCGGACCGAGATCGGCGTCGGGAACGTCGAGCCCGCCGACGGTCTTGTTCAATGCCTGGGCGACGAGCAGGTCGACGAAGCGGTCGTAGACCGATGCCGCGGCGAGCACGCGCGTCGCGGCGGTGCAGTCCTGGCCCGCGTTGTAGAAACCGGCCGCGGCGATACCTTCCGCGGCTGCTTCCAGGTCGGCGTCGTCGCAGACAATGACGGGGGCGTTGCCGCCGAGCTCGAGGTGCACGCGCTTCAGGTCACTGGCAGCTGCCGCCGCGACCTCCATGCCCGCGCGCACACTGCCGGTGATCGAGACGAGCCCGGGCACCGGATGCGCCATCAACGCGCGCCCGGTGTCGCGGTCGCCGCACACGACGTTGAACACGCCGGCCGGGAGGAACTCGGCCGCGAGCTCGGCGAGCATCACCGTTGTCTCGGGGGTGCTCTCAGCCGGCTTCAGCACGACTGCGTTGCCCGCGGCGAGCGCGGGCGCGATCTTCCAGATCGCCATCATCAGCGGGTAATTCCACGGCGACACCTGCGCGACCACGCCGATCGGTTCACGCCGGATGAACGACGTGAGGCCCGCCATGTATTCGCCCGCGCCGCGCCCTTCGAGCATGCGCGCCGCGCCGGCGAAGAAGCGCAACTGGTCGACCGCGGGCGGGATCTCGTCGCCGGCCATCAACACTTTGGGCTTGCCGGTGCTGCGGCACTCGGCATCGACGAAGCGATCCGCGTCCTTTTCGAGCGCGTCCGCGATTCGCAACAGGGCGAGGCTGCGCTCGGACGGTGTGCTCGAGCGCCAGCCGCCGAACGCGGCGTTCGCGGCCGCGACGGCCTCGTCGACGTCGGCCGCGCTCGACAGGGGGGCCGACCCGTAGGTCTCGCCGGTACACGGGTCGACGAGGGGGGTGGTGGCGCCGTCTCGGGCGTCGACCGGCTTGCCGTTCACCAGGTTCTGCACGACTTCCATCGGGGGACCCCTCTCTGCGCGATCTGCTGCCCGTTGAAGGCTAGTATCCGCAGATCAACCGCTGTCTAGACAAGTAGATCGTTGTGGCACAGGTTTCTGACGACGATATTCGCACATCCGCTCCCCTGCTCGACGACGTGTCGATGCGGATCATCCGGGAGCTCCAGCGCGATGGTCGCCGCCCCTACACCTCGATTGCAAAGACGATCGGGCTGTCCGAGGCCGCCGTCCGCCAGCGGGTCCAGCGGCTCCTCGACGCCGGCGTGATGCAGATCGTCGCCGTGACCGATCCGCTGCGGGTCGGGCTCCATCGTCAGGCCATGGTGGGCATCAAGGTCGACGGCGACGTGCGGGAGCTGGCGGCCAAGCTGAGCGCCAACGCGGAGATCGACTACGTCGTCATCTGCTCGGGCACCTACGACCTCCTCGTCGAGCTGACCGCGCGCGACGACGAGCATCTGCTCGAAGTGATCAATACCCAGATCCGATCGATCCCGGGGATCCGTTCGACGGAGACATTCGTCTACCTCCGGCTCGAAAAGCAGACCTATTCCTGGGGAACCTGATGACAACGACATCGCCCGACACGCTTACCGCAGCCGCACAGCGTTATCTGTGGATGCATTTCACGCCGATGTCCGATCCGACGGCCAGCATTCCCGTGATCGTGCGCGGCGAAGGCGCATGGGTCTACGACCAGAACGGCAAGCGCTATCTCGACGGCCTCGCCGGGCTCTTCGTGTCGCAGGTGGGTCACGGTCGCAACGAGCTCGCCGACGCCGCGGCCGAGCAGGCCCGCAAGCTCGCGTATTTCCCGGTCTGGAGTTACGCGCACCCCGGCGCTATCGAGCTGGCCGAGCGCCTCGCCGACCTGGCGCCCGGCGATCTCGAACGCGTCTTCTTCACGACGGGCGGCGGTGAAGCGGTCGAGTCCGCGTGGAAGCTCGCCCGGCAGTACTTCCAAGCCATCGGTCAACCGCATCGCTACAAGGTGATCGGTCGCCACATCGCGTATCACGGCACGACCATGGGCGCGCTGTCGATCACCGGTGTCCCGTCGATCAAGACGCCCTTCGAACCCCTCGTGCCCGGGGCCATACGCGTCGTCAACACCAACCCGTACCGGCCCGCGCCGATCGACCCGGCGGAGGCGATCGCCCTCGCGATCGAGATGGAGGGGCCGGAAAGCGTCGCCGCCGTGTTCCTCGAGCCGGTGCAGAATTCCGGCGGTTGCTTCCCGCCGCCCGACGGTTACTTCCAGCGTGTCCGCGAGATCTGCGACGAGACGGGCGTGCTGCTCGTGTCGGACGAGGTGATCTGCGCGTTCGGACGGCTCGGTCACTGGTTCGGCTCGCAGCGCTACGACTATCAGCCCGACATCATCACGATGGCCAAAGGCATGACGTCGGGCTACTCGCCAATCGGCGGGATGATCGCGCGCCCCTATCTCGTCGAGCCGTTCCTGAGAGACCACTCGACGTTCCTGCAGGGCATCACGTTCGGCGGTCATCCGGTGAGCTGCGCGGTCGCGCTCGCGAACCTCGATCTCATGGAGCGTGAAGGTCTGCTCGAACACGTGCGCGCCAACGAGGGCACGTTCCGTGCGACGCTCGACAAGCTGCGCGACCTGCCGATCGTCGGCGACGTTCGGGGCGCGGGCTACTTCTACGGCATCGAGCTCGTCAAGGACAAAGCCACCCGCACGTCCTTCAACGCGGAGGAGAGTGAACGCCTCCTGCGCGGCTTTCTCTCGCGCGCGCTGTACGACGCCGGGCTGATCTGCCGCGCCGACGACCGCGGCGATCCTGTCGTACAGCTCGCCCCGCCGCTCATCATCGGCCCGCCCGAGTTCGACTACATCGAACAGGTGCTGCGTACGGTGCTCACCGAAGCGTGGTCCCGCATCTAGCGACCGGCATCGCCGACTGGCAGCGGTAGTCGTCGACGAGGAGGCGAGCGATCGAACGGCCGCGCTTCGCCGCGTTGGCGTCGCCCTCTGCGGCGGCGATGATCGAGCCCTTCATCACGAGTTGCAAAGAGTGCGTAAAGCCAGCGGGGTCGCGTAGGCCCGCAGCCTCGGCAAGCTCGCGCAGGATCGATCTGATGTTCGCGAGGTGGACGGCCGCGGCCCGGGCCGCGGGGTGCTGCGGCCCGAGCTCGAGGAGCGTGTTGACGAAGGAGCAGGCCTCGAAGTCGTCGCGGCGAAACCACTCCTCGAAAACATCGAAGATGGCAAGGAGCTGATCTTCGGGGGAGGTGCCGCGGCGCTTGGCTTCCATCTCCAGACCACGGCTCCAGCGCTGTTCGCGCAGCTCCAAGAAGGCGACCACGAGATCGTCCTTCGCCGGGAAATGTCGGTAGAGCGTCGCCTTGGCGACGCCCGACCGCTCGACCACCTCGTCGACCCCGACTCCGCGGATGCCTCGCTGCGAGAAGAGGTCGTACGCGGTGTCCAGAATGCGTTCCCGGGCGCTCGACGGTGATCCCAGGCGATCCGGCGAAGTCGCGACCATGGTCGGAAATGTAGCAGACAGACCGGTCTGTTGCTACAGTAGAAAGGACGGTCTGACTAGCAGGAGAAGCGTACGAAGATGTCTCTGACCAGCGGATTCGACGGGACTTCACCGTTGGGTCCGGCAATACGCGTCATGCTCGTCGACAGCCGCGCGGTGGTGCGAGAAGGTCTCTCCGCCGTGATCGACCAGCAATCCGATCTCGTCGTCGTGGCCCAAGCCGGGAGCGTCCATGACGCAGGAAGTCTCGACGTGCGGCCCGACGTCATCGTCACCGACATCGACCTGCCGGACGCCAAACACGGCGACGTGATCAGCGCGCTGCGCGGGTACTTCGCCCAGAGCTCGATCTTGGTGTTCACGCCGATCGGCCATCCCACCGAGGTCCAGTCGGTGCTTGCCGCCGGCGCCGCCGGGTACGTGCTCGAGACGGCCGCGACCTCGGATCTGCTCACCGGGATACGCGCCGTCGCCGATGGCCGGACCTATCTGCAACCGTCGCTCGGCGTCGAGCTGGCGCGCTGGCATCGCCCTCGCGACGCGACACTCGGACTCTCGCCCCGCGAGGAGCAGGTCCTGCAGTTGATCGCGCTCGGCCACACCAACGTCGAGGTCGCGCGCCTTTGCAACGTGAGTCTTCGCACCATCGAATCGCATCGCGCGCACATTCACCGCAAGCTCGGTCTGCGGACGCGAGCCGAGCTGGTCCAGTTCGCACGAGAGAGCGGACTCGTCGAGCTCGGACCGCAGTAGCCCCGTTAGCTGCGATCGAGGATTTCGGCCGCGGCGCGTTCGCCCGAACGAACCGCGCCGTCGATCGCGCCGTGCGACGTGGTCGACGTTTCCGTCCCGGCCCAGTGCACGCGTCCGAACGGCTCCCGGAGCAGCGGTCCGTAGCGCGTGAGGATCCCCGGCGGAAGGTGCGCCATCGAGCAGCCGCGGGTCCACTCCTCCGCCCACCACGCCGTCTCGATGAATTCGACGGGTGATGCCGCGCGCGGCCCGAGCCGGCGCGTCAGCGCGTCGAGCACCGCGCGCCGGCGCTCCGCGGGGTCGAGTGCGTCGAAGCGCTCAGCAACCGCTCCGAACGCGAACGATGCGATGACCCCGGGGGAACCGGTCGCGGGCGACGCGTCGAGAGTCACTTCGCATGCCGAGCCGGGCTGCGACGTTTGGCCGCTGAAGCCGTCGGCTCGCCAGAACGGCTCGTCGTAGACCACGAGCGTCTTGCTCTCCGGGCCGGCGACGGCGCTGCGGTACAGCGTCAGACGGTCGTCGGGGAGGACGGGATCGAACGCGATGTCGACGGCGAGCGCGGGCGGGACCGTGACAACCGCGTGGCGAGCCGACACCGTGAGCGCGCCCGTGTCGACGAGCACGTGATCGTCGCCTTGCGTGATCGACCGGACCGGTGAGCTCAGCCGCATCGAGTCGCCCAGGTCGTCGGCGACGCGCCGAGCGATCGACCCGGCGCCGCCTTCGACCATGTTCTCCTGCGAGCCGCCTTCGATCGAGAACAGCGTGTTGATACTTCCGTGCGCGCGCACCAGGAACAGCAGATGGAGGAATGACGTGTCGTTGAGGTCGCCGGTGAACAGGCCGCGGACCGCCATCTCGAACAGGTCGCGCCCGATGCCGGCAGTGATGCCGGAACGCTCGATCCACCACGCCACCGAACGCGCGTCCCACTCAGCGGCGCGCTTCGCCGTCCACGGGGTCTCGAGTGGAACCTTCTTGGCCATCCGATCGAGTCGCACCTGCGCGAGGGCGATCGTGACGACTGCGAGTGGGCTGATCTTCGGAATGAGGCCCGTGTAGCGGCGCGTTCGTTCACCGTCGACGAGGAGGTGAGCACCCTTGACCCACGTCTTGTACGTCGAGACGCCGACCTCCCGCGCGAGCCCGAAGATCGCATCGTGCTTTGGGCCCAGCCACGCGCCGCCGCGGTCGACCGCAGCACCATCGGACAGATGTTGCGTCCAGATCCGGCCCCCGACGCGGTCACGCGCCTCGAGGACGACAACCGACTTCGCGCCCTGGCTCAGCCGCCGGGCGGCCGTGAGTCCGGCGTATCCGGCGCCGACGACGCAGACGTCCGCATCGATTCGCTCGGGCATCGGGGCCGCACCGTACTCGATGCCCTAGGGAAGGCGCGAGCTTCGACGCTCGTCGACGCGCCACTCCTCGCCGCGTTCGCGCAGGCGATCGAGAAAGGGCACTGCGTCGAACGCTTCGGGTCCGAGCACACCCGCACCTTGCCACACGTTCGTCGCGAGCAGCTCGAGCGCGACGACAGGATTGACGGCGGTCTGCCACACGACGGCCTGAGCGCCGTGCCGCGCCATCGTCTCGGCATTGTCGGAGACGTGATACAGGTACACCTCGCGCGGCCGGCCGTCGGCGCCGGTGCCGGTCACCCAGGTTCCCGCGCACGTACGTCCGTGCATGCGATCACCGAGCGATGCGGGGTCGGGCAGTACTGCGGCCACCAGATCGCGCGGTGACACATCGACGCCGCGCACGCGTACGGGTTTCGTCGAGGCGAGGCCGGTCTTGTCGAGCACGCGCAAGACCTCGATGAACTCGTCGCCGAGCCCGTACTTGAACGTGACCCGGCGGCACGTCACGCAACGAGGGATGAGAAGCACTTCCTCGTGTTCGACGTTCACGCATTCGATCGGACCGATGCCCTCGGGGAACACGAACGTCTCCGGTTCCGAGAACGGCGGCGTGGTGAACAAGCCGCGATCGTGCTCCCATACGAGCGGCGGGTTGAGGCACTCCTCGATCGTGGTCCAGGCCGAGAACGTCGGCGCGAAGTCGTAGCCGTCGATGACCAGGTCGCTCCCGTCTCGAACACCGATCTGGTCGATGTCGGAGAACAGATGGTCGGCTGCGTACCGGGCGAAGACGTCGGAGAGGCCGGGCTCCACACCCATGCCGACCAGCGCGAGGAGCCCGCGCTCCCGGAAGCGTTCGGAGGCCGCGAACTGTTCCGCACCCAACAGCACGCCGGGCACCTCATAGGGACGCTCCGGGTGAGGTTCCGACAGGGTCATCGCCATGTCGACGTAGTGACAGCCGGCATCGAATGCCGCGGCGAAGATCGAAGGATTGAGGCGCGGGTCGCAAGCATTGAGCACGAGATCGACCCGCTCGTGCTGCGCGAGCTCGGTGATCGCGGCCACGTTCGATGCATCGAGCGGGTGCGCTACGAATCTTGCGTCGGCGCACCGATCGACGGCGGCCGCGGCGCGGCCCGGATCGACATCGGCGACGACGACCCGTTCCAGAACCTCGGAGTCGGCGGCCGCGCGCGCGATCGCGGCCCCGACGCCGCCGGCTCCGACCACGAGAACACGCACGGGCTCACGTTACGTTCAGTACGCCGACGGCGTGCGACTCCTGATCGCGCGCCGTCCGCCTCAGGTGAAAGTCGATCACGACGCTCACGATCGCCGCCCAGAAGCACCACAACGAAACGAATCCACTCACGGTCAACCACATCAGCACCGGGACCGCGACGAGATTCATCAGGCCGAGCGCGAAAAGATCGCGATAGCTGCACGCCACGAGCGCGCCGCACGCCGCCACCACGTAGAGCGCAGTGAGCTGACGGCCCTGACTCAACGCGCTCACGTCGTATGCGACGTAGCGACCGTCGATCGCGGCGTTGACGGAGCCCTGGAAGAGCGAGACCCCGAGCGAGACACCCACGCCGATTCCGAGCAGCGCGAGCAGGCCGATGACGCGCCTGCGCAAAGGTGATCGCTCGACCGCGAGAACCGCGAGCGGCACGAGTGCCGGCAGTAACGCCAACGCGAACAGGAGATAGCCCCAGATGCTGATCCGTTCGATCGACTCCGCGACACGGCCCTGCAGGCCCAACCACACGAAGGCCTCGTCGAGCTGATGCAGGCCGAACAGCACCGGGAGCGAAGCAATCAGGATCTGCTTCGGCTCGCGCACCTGCCGCAACGCGTCCGCGCCCACGACGACGACGATTCCCCCGACGACCGCGTCGGCGCCGGGGGAAAAGCACATTGGTCTAGTCCGACCTGCAGATCGCGAGCTGGGCCGGGGTCGGCCAATGCACGTCGGTCGCCCAGCCCGCACGCTCGAAGAGCCGGATGAGCGCCGCGCCCGGGTCGACCTGATGCGCGAGCGCGCCGTGGCGAGCAGAACGCGGGAAGGCGTGATGGAAGTTGTGCCATGCCTCCCCGAACGAGATCACACCGAGCGGCGCGAAGTTGGTGCTGCAGTCCTTCTGCGTCGCGGGCTTGCTCCCGAACATGTGGCAGATGGAGTTCACACTCCAGGTCACGTGATGCAGCAGCATCATGCGCGCCAGGCCCGCCCACAAGAACGCAGTCAGTGCACCGCTGAGCGCGCCGGTGATCGTCCAGCCCAAGAAGAACGGCGCGGCGAGCGACAGCACCGCGAAGATCGGGAACAGCCGGCTGATGATCACCGTGTCGGCGTCGGCCAGGAGGTCGGGTGCGTAGCGCTCCGCCGAGGTCGGGTCGACCTTGAACAACCAGCCGACATGCGCGTGGACGAACCCGCGGAGCTGCGCACCCGGTCCGGGACCGTACTCGTGGGGCGAGTGCGGATCACCGGGCTTGTCACTGAACACGTGATGGCGACGATGGATGGCGACCCAACCGACGACGGAACCTTCGACCGCCATCGAGCCGGTCGACGCGAGCAGGATCTTGAGCCAACGCACCGCCTGAAAGCTGCGGTGCGTGAACAGCCGGTGATAGCCGACCGCGATCCCGAAGCCGGTCACGACGTAGAAGATCGCCGCGAGGACGATGTCGAGCAGGCTCACCGCATGCCCCCAGAGCATGGGAACCGCGATTCCGAGCGCCAGCGGCGGACTGATCATGAGCACTCCGGTGACCAATCGCCCGGCCCGCACACTGGCTCGGCTCGGTACGGTTTCCGGCGCGCGTTGAGGCGCAGCAGGGGGATCCAACAGCGTTGTCATGGGCGTCTCGGCTCTCTGGAAAGGGAGAAAAGTCGTTGCTCCGACCAGCCCCGGGGTCCAGGAGGGTCGCCAGGCGCCGGGCGTGGCGCGCACGGCACTTCGAGCATAGGCCAGCCGACACACCGGCTCGCGCGCGGCTCCGACGGCCGCTACAGCGCCAGCGCGAATGCGTCGAGCGCGTCCAGTGCCGCCAGGCTGCGCCGGAAGAGCGCCCGGGTGAGCTCGACATGCCGAGGGTCCTCGATCGTCAGCGCACCCGTGGCGATTACCGGGTACACGAATCCGAGCATCGTGCCGTAGCGGTACATCTCCCAGGCCCACGTCGGGTCGACCTCGACTCCGAGCTCGTCGAGGTCGGAGACGTACGTGTCGAACGCGTGCTCGTAACCCGCCGGATGGTCGATGTTGACGCTCTGGCTCACGTGATAGGAGAGATCACGCGGACCGACCGACCGGTCGATGAGCTGCCAGTCGACCGCGATCACGTCGTCGTCGGTGAAGAAGAGATTGTCGAGCCGCCAGTCGGAGTGCGACAGCACGAGCGGCCCGTCGCACAGCTTGGCGAACATCGCGGGAATCAGCTTCGCGTATCCGTCGCCGAAGTCGCGGACTCGCTCGTCGATCATGTCGCCGAAGAACTCCTGCACGCGCGGCCATGCCATCTCGTACGCCATCGCCACCGCGGCGGGATACGGATCGTCGGCCAATCGCAGGAGGAACGACGACGACGCCAACGACGGGTCGTCCCAGAAGCAGGCATGCAACCGGGCGAGGGTGCGGATCGCGGGACGCGCCTCGACGAGCGAACAGCCCGCCACCTGGTCGCCGCCGCGTCCTCGGACCGAGACGTCCTCGAGCAGCAGCACCGTGTCCTGAGTTGCCGGATCGTGCGCGGCGAAATAGCAGACCGGATGCGCGATCGAAGTGCGTGGTGACAGCTCGGTGTAGAAGCCGACCTCACGGCCGTACATGTTGAGGACGGTGGCGACGAAGCGACCCTCTTCGGTGGGCGCGGCGAGTTTCGCGATGACGGTCGAGGGTTCGCCGTCACCTTCCATCCGGAGCCGGAACAGCTGGCCCACGAGACCGACACCGACACCTACGGGTTCCTTCGTCACCTGCGTCACCGACCGTCCGAGTGTGTCGCTCAGCCATTCGGGGGTGATGTCGTCGATCGTCTTCGGAATCGTCATCTCACACCCGCCAAGAGGAACTCGGTGACGCGGCGCGGCACCTCGACGATCAAGGGGAAGAGCGCGTCGCGCCTTGGTAGGCGGACATGGCGCTTGTCCCGCTGAATCGCGTCGACGAGCGCGTCGACCACGACGGGCATTTGCAGATCGAACGAGACGTGCAATCGTTCGAGCCGGGCGAGCGCGCGACGCGTCGGCTGGTGCGCGCGCAGGGAATCGATCATCGTGCTCTCGACGGGACCGACCTGCGCGAGCGTCGTCGTGATCGGCGTCCCCTTCAGCTCGGCCCGAAGCGCCGCCGTGAAGTGACTGAGCCCGGCCTTCGAGGCGGAATACGGCGCGAGACCGGGCAGCGCATTGGTGCCCGCGATCGACGACACGTTGACGATGTGTCCCCGGCGCCGGCTCCGCATGCCCGGGAGCACCGCCCGGCACAACAGCATCGGTGCACAGAGGTTGACCGCGAGCAGGCGCGCGATCTCGTCGGTCGGGAGGGCGACGAGATCGCCGGTGAGGTCGAGGCCCGCGTTGTTGACCAGCACGTCGATCGGACCGTCGGCCTCGATCCGCCGCACCAGCGGCTCGATGCCGGACGCGACGGCGAGATCGGCGGGAAAGGCCTCGCCCCCGAGCTCGGCCGCGAGCTTCTCGAGCGGCTCGACCGATCGCGCGACGAGCACGACACGAGCGCCCCGCGCCGCCAACTCCGTTGCCAGCGCCGCGCCGATCCCGCGCGACGCACCGGTCACGACCACCCTGGCACCGGACAACTTCACTGGCCCACCGCCGCCTCGGTGGTCGACCGTTCCTGCTCGATCGCGTTGAGCTCGGTGTACTCGACACTCGTGTCGACGAAGTCTTCGTACTCGAGCACGCCCATCTCGGTGAACCGCTCGCGGAGCCACGGCGTGCGGGGGTCGAGCAGACCCAGCTTCTTGCAGTTCGGCACGATCTTCGCGAACAACATGCGCTGGAAGAGGATCTCCTCGTCGCGGTTCTGGCGAATGAAATAGGGAACGATTGCCCGAGCCGACACGCCGAGACGTTCCCAGACCTCCTGATGCAGGAAGCGGTCGCGCATCCGCAGAGAACCCTCGTACACGAACTCCTGGCGTTCCCGCAGCTCCGGCCCCGACAACTCCGCGTACGCCTCCTGCAGTGACAGCACGCCGAACGCCACGTGCCGAGCTTCGTCGCTCATGACGTAGCGGATGAGCTGGCGCAGCAAGGGCTCGGAGCTCGTCCGGTAGATGGTTCCGAAGGCGGCCAGCGCGAGACCCTCGATCAGGATCTGCATCCCGAGGTACGTGATGTCCCAACGCGAATCGGAGAGAACGTCGTCGATGAGCGCTCCCAGGTGCGCGTTCATCGGGTAGCGCGTCTCCAGCTTTTCGTCGAGATACCGTCCGAACACCTCGACGTGGCGCGCCTCGTCGAGCACCTGAGTCGACGCGTAGTACTTGGCGTCGATCCACGGCACCGTCTCGACGATTCGGGCGGTGCAGATCAACGCGCCCTGCTCGCCGTGCAGGAACTGACTCACTCGATGGGCGGTATTCTCCATCGCGTAGCGCGTGATCTCGCGCTCACCCCAACTCCGCACCGGCGAACCGGGCTCGTCGACGAGAGACCGCACGTACTGCATGCGGCGATCGTTCCGGGAGAGCTCGACCGCGGTTCGTTCGGGATCGACCTCGGTCGACCAGTCGAGATCGGTCGCTCCGTTCCACTGCGAGGTCTTCGCCTTCTCGTAGAGCTTGTCGAGGGCAGGGCGTTCGCCCTTCGCGTAGTTCCAGGTGAACGTCGCGTCGAAGTCCGAGGCGATGGTGTGCGTGGCCGCGCCGTCGTCGACCGCAACCTGCGAGAGGATCGCTTCGAGGTCGTCGTGCGCACGTGGAGTGGTCGCCATGGCCGAATGATCGCACTTGGGCGCACGACTGTCGACGGGCGCGGCGATCGGTCAGTCGGTGCTTGCAGGAGGCACGCCGATCGGGTTCGGGAACGGAATCGTCCCCGACGCAGCGAGCGCGGCCGATCAGTCGCCCGCGACGCCCGCCGGGACCTTCGCCAGGCGCGCCTCGAACACTGCGACGACGCCGGCGAGCGTGGTGCGACCGGCGACGGCATCCTGCGGTCCGTCGGGTCGCGCGAAGTAGATGCCCATCAGCACCCGACCCCTCCGCAGGTAAACCGCGACCGAGTGCACCGCCTCGCCCGTCGCCGCGTCGGTCGTCACGAAGTCGTACGCGAGTCGCTGGACCGACGGGGTTCGCGACCATGAGCCATCGGGCGCCGACCGAAATTTGGTCGTGACCGTATCGTCACCGACTGGGCTCTTCACAGGAGTCGAGGGGCAGTGTGCCGCGACCGATTGCAGCTCGCCGAGCGCCTGCGCGCCCGTGGAAGGACCGCGATACAGAATCGCCTCGGTGCTCATGAGCAGACCCGGACCGCCGGTGAGCGCGACCTGGCGCCGTGCGATGCGCTGCGTCTCGCTGGCAAAGCGCCCGTTGCAGAGATCGAGCGTGGCGACGGTGAGCGACGCACCTTGGCGTAGAAGCGTCACGTTGTCGCCCGCGGGAACGTCGCTCTGGCGAAGAATGAGCTCGCCGAGAACGCTGTCGTCGGGCACCAAGTTGACCGCGCGCTTCGGACTCGAATCGCGCGCGTTCACGACGATCGTTGCGATGCCGAAACCGACGACGAGCGAAACGACCACCAACGCGGCGACCAGTGCCGCCAGCGGTCCACGATCGGGTCGTCGCGTCGCGCGCCGAAAGCCGGGGGCCGGCCGCGGATCGGGCGGTAGCGGCGCGACGGTCTGGAGATCGGGGTCGGCGTACTCGGTCACCATGAGCAGCGTAGGGCGCCGCCCGGCCGTCTCGGCACGCGGCAAACGTGTCGCGACCGGTCGATTACGGCCAGCCTCTCCATCCGACGAGGTCGATCGCCACGACCGCGCCCGGCGGTGGCTCGGCCGCGTACACGGAGTACTTCTGCGTGAGGAGCACGATCGCGGCGGCGCGTTCGTCACCCCCCTCGAGGACGCGTCCCTCGCCGTCCATTCGTACCCACCACAACGTCGACCAGTCGTCCGAGTAGTGGTCGACGAGGAGTGCCGCGTGCGGATTCGCTCGCAGGTTCTCGAGCCGCCGCAAGGCGATCGTCGACTTCGGCTTCGCATCGATCGCGGAATACACGACGTCACCGGAGAGCACGAAGCAACACGGCACGAGGTGGGGTCGCCCGTCGACCGTGACGGTAGCCAGACGAGCCACGCGAGCGCCGGTCACCCGGCGCCGCATCTCCTGCTGGTGCATCTGGACACCGTAGAGCCGCACCGCCGAGAACGCGACGACGCGCGAGACTCGCCGAATGGCCGGCAAGAGATGCGTCATCATCGGCGTCGCCGTGGCTGCGGTCACCGCGCTCGCCGGCTGCTCGTCGTCGTCGCATACGTCGTCACCGGCTTCGTCGACAACCGCGCCACGGTCGACGCCGACACCACCGTCGACCCGGGCCCCCGCGCCGAAAGGGCCGGCGGCCCGGCTCAGCGGCCCGATCACCGCGGGGAAGGGTGCCAACCTGTTGTCGGCGACGAGCCTCGATCTGGCGAAGGCGGGCTACTCCGATACCGAATACTTCGCGTCGGGAACGGCAGAGTCGTTCCGCGGTGTCGGAGCCCAGGGGAAGGACGGGCGTTGGTCGGTCGCCCCCAAGGCGAGCGCGCCCTACCGCACGCGCATCATCGTTCGCCGGCCACGCGACGCGAAACACTTCAACGGGACGCTGCTCGTCGAGTGGTTGAACGTCAGCAGCGGGTCGGACGCGGCGCCGGATTTCTCCTATGCCGGCACCGAGATCACGCGGAGCGGCTACGCGTGGGTGGGAGTGTCGGTGCAAAAGATCGGCGTGGAGGGCGGCACGGGCGTGGTCGCCGTCGCCGGGCTCCCGACCGGAGGACTCCGCGGCGCCGACCCGGTGCGCTACGCCTCGCTGCACCATCCCGGAGATGAGTACGCGCTCGACATCTTCTCGCAGGTCGGTCGCTCGCTCCTTGCGCCCGGTGCCCGTGCACTCGGCGCACTGCGACCGCAACGCATCGTCGCCATCGGCGAGTCGCAATCCGCGTTCGAGCTGACGACCTACATCGACGCGATCCAACCTACCGCGCGCATCTTCGACGGCTTCTTCGTGCACAGCCGCGGCGGCGGCGCGATTCCGATCTCCGGTGGCGACATCTCGAGCGGCATCACGGGTGGCATTCGCATTCGTGACGACGTCGACGTCCCTGTCTTCCTGCTGGAGACGGAGACCGACGAGACGTTCCTGGGCTATTTCGCCGCGCGCCAGCCCGATTCCGCGCACATCCGGCTGTGGGATGTAGCCGGCGCCGCGCACGCCGACGCGTATCTCCTCGGCGGGAACGCGAGCATCCTGCCGTGCAAGGGGGGGATCAACACGGCACCGACGCACTACATCGTCGCGTCCGCGCTCGACCAACTCGATCGATGGATCCGAACGGGTACACCGCCTCCACCGGCGCCGCGCATGAAGATTGCGACGGTCAAGGGCTCGGTCACCGTGCAACGCGACAGTCTCGGCAATGCGATCGGCGGCGTCCGTACCGCGGCGAACGACGTACCCGTCGCCGCGCTGTCCGGTACCGCAACCGACACGTCCAGCGTCATCTGCGTGGTATTCGGAAGCACCCGTCCCTTCGACCAAGCAACTCTCGAACGGCTCTATCCGAACAAGGCGGCGTACCTCACGGCGTTCCGCCGGGCGACCGACAAGGCGATCGCGAGCGGCTATCTCCTCCCGGCGGATCGCGCCGCGATCCTCGCCGAGGCCGCCCGGGTCAAGATCTGAGCGGCAAGCGGCGAGCCGTGGTGGGCAGTCAGGCAACGCGGCGGATCGTGACCCGCACGTCGCTCGAGCGCGCGGCCGGCCCGTTGTAGACGCCCTTGAGCGGCGCGACGTCGGCGTAGTCGCGCCCGCGCGCGACCAGCACGTGCTGTTCGCCCACGTCGGCGCCACTGGTCGGGTCGATGCGCTGCCAGGACCCCGTCCACGCTTCGAGCCAGGCGTGACTCTGGCCGGTCACCGCCGTGTCGATCGACGCGTCGACGTCGGGATGCAGATAACCGGAGGCATACCGAGCCGGTATGCCGGCGGCTCTCAGCAACGCCAGCGCGACATGGACGAAGTCCTGGCAGACGCCGCGACCCAGTTCGAGGGCGGACCGCGCGTTCGTCGAGACGTCGGTCGCGCCGGCCTCGTACGCAAGGCTCTCGCGGACCCACGCGCTGACGGCCTCGACCGTCTCGCGAGGTGTGCGACCATCGGCGATCGAGACCGCGACATCACGAAACGGTTCGTCGATCGGAACATAGGGAGATGGGTGGAGGTATTCGTAGAACTGGTCGCGAACATTTTCATCGCACAAGACCTCCCAGTCGGTATCAGTGACGTCGGGAAAGGCAGCAACGGTTTCGACCAGCGAGCGCGCCGCGACGATGAGCCGGTCGTGCGGCTCGTGAACGTCGAACGCGCTCACTTCGGTACCCCAGTAGTCGATGTAGTGCATGACGGGAACGCTCGGGCGAACGTCGACGCGATGATCGAGAACCATCTGCGTGGCGTCGCGGGCCGGACTCATGCGCGCCTCGTTGTACGACGCGAGAACCTCCCCTTCGTACTCGTAGCTGGTGACGTGTTCGATCGAGAGCCTCCAGGCCATTACGCGCTCCACCGGATCGCGATTGCGTTGTTGAAGAAGCGCTTCGCGATGACATCGTGCGCGTGCGAGCATGCACGCTCGATCCGAGCGAGATGCTCCGGCAGCGATCGCTCGAGCTCCGCGACGCGAATGAACTCGAGGTCTGCACACGCGCGGCCGACGACGCGACGCGGCTCGCTTCCTGCGCCGTGTCGATCGGAGGTGGGATCGAGGTCGAACAGTGCCGTCTCCGCGGCACCGAGTGCGTGGAAGACCGAGCGCGGGAACAGTCGGTCGAGCAACAGGAACTCGAGCGCCTTGGAGCCCTCGACGCCTCGCCGGTAGGTGCGGAGATACGACTCGTACGCCGCGCAGCACCGCAGCGTCGCGACCCATCCCGCGGTGCCCCACGCGTCGCCCAGACGCGTCGACAACAGACGGACCGTGAGGTCGACGCGCTCGAGCGAACGGCCGAGCACGATGAAACGCCAGGTGTCGTCGTGGCTCATCGTCGCGTCGGCGAGTCCCGACACGATCGCAGCGCGGTCGCGCACCCAACCCAGGAACCCGTGCTGGGCGTAGACCGATCGCCCACGTCGCGCGTCGAGAGCGCTGTGGGTCGCGTTGATGCTTCCCCACATCTCCGACGACATCGCCTCGCGGGCACCGCGGGCGTTCTCCCACATGGCTTCGAGGGAGCGAACGACCGACCCGTCGAAGCGGGGATCGTCGACGAAGAATCCGACGAGCGACTCGACGTTCGTCCCGACCTCCACGAGCGCGGCCGGTTCGGTCGCACCCATCGCCTCGACGAGCCGACGACATGCCGACTCTTCACCGCCGACCCGGTCTTCCAGGAGAGCGTGGGAGTAGACGTCGAGGATGCGGGCGGTGACTTCGGCGCGCTCGGCGTAGCGCCCGAGCCAGTAGAGCGACTCCGCGATGCGGCTCAACATGTTGGGTTCACTGCTGTTGGGCCGCCTGCTCGGTAGCTGCGGGCAACATGTCGAACGGTTGGCGGGCGAGTGGTTCGCACTCCATCCCGTCGGCGACGGCTGTGGCCTCGTGCTCGACGTCCGCGCCGTGCGGAGCGAGCACCCAGGTGTCCTTCGACCCGCCTCCCTGGCTCGAGTTCACGACGAGGCTTCCCTCCCCCAACGCGACGCGCGTGAGACCACCGGGCACGACCCACACGTTCTCACCGTCGTTGAGCGCGAACGGTCGGAGATCGAGGTGCCGCGGCTTCATCTCGGTTCCCACGTATGTGGGCGCGGTCGAAAGCGCGACCGGCTGCTGGGCGATCCACGAGCGCGGCGCGGCCTCGACCGCGACGCGCACGGCTTCGAGCGCATCCGCCTCCGCGCGCGGACCGATCACGATGCCCTTCCCGCCCGATCCGTCGGCCGGCTTCCAGACGAGTTGGTCGAGACGATCGAGCGCCCAGGATCGCACGTCCTCGTCGTCGAGCATGAACGTCTCGACGTTCGAGAGAAGCGCGCGCTCGCCGAGATAGAACTCGATCATCGCCGGGACGTACGGATACACGGCCTTGTCGTCGGCCACTCCGTTGCCGAGGAAGTTCGCAATGGTGACGTTCCCGGCGCGTGCCGCGTTCACGATCCCCGGGCACCCCAACATCGAGGTGGGAAGGAAGTGGAGCGGGTCGAGAAACTCGTCGTCGACTCGCCGGTAGACCACGTCGACGCGCTCTTCACCGCTCGTCGTCAGCATGTAGAGCACGTTGTCGCGACATACGAGATCACGACCCTCGACGAGCTCGACTCCCATCTGGCGCGCCAGGAACGAATGCTCGAAGTAGGCGGGGTTGTGCACGCCCGGAGTGAGGAGTACGACGCGAGGGTCGTCGACGCCGCGAGGCGCGGTCGCGCTGAGTGCCTGCAGCAGCCGCGCCGGGTAGTCGGACACCGGTTGCACCCGATGCGCGGCGAACAGCTCGGGGAACACGTGCGTCATCGCGCGCCGGTTCTCGACGACGTACGAGACCCCCGACGGGATGCGGAGGTTGTCCTCGAGCACGCACATCTTCCCGGCCGCGTCTCGTACGAGATCTATTCCGGCCACGTGCACCCGAACGCCGCCGGGCGGAGAGATTCCACCGCACGCGGCCCGATGGAAGTGCGAGGAGGTGACCACCAACCGCCGGGGAACCACCCCGGCGCGCATGATCTCGCCCGGGCCGTAGACGTCGTCGAGGAACCGCTCGAGCGCGCGCACCCGCTGCGCGACCCCGCGCTCGATCTGCGACCACTCCGTCGCGGAGATGACGCGCGGAACGAGGTCGAGGGGGAAGGGTCGCTCCTCGCCCGAGTGCGCGAAGGTGATGCCCTGGTCACGAAAGACGCGGTCCCGCGTCGCGCAGCGCTCGTCGAAATCGTGCTTCGAGAGGGTCTGTACGTGCTCGTAGAGCGCGCGGTAGTCGAGCCGGGTGTCGCCGGCCGCGTCGAACATCTCGTCCCAGGCGTCGATGGGTTCGTACGCGTCGAGGAGATCGCCCACCTCGTTCACCCTCGCCGAGGAGGTGTTCCACGGCGTGTCTCCGGTATGAAGCACCGATATCGACTTCGTGCCTGCTATCTGACGGCGCCGCTAGCGTGAGGCCATGAGTGACGAGACCAACGCCGCCGAACGCCGCCGCTGGAACGACGAGCGTTGGATTGCGGTCTGGCCGAAGCGCGAGCGGTTCACCAACGCCGTCACCCCGCGGCTGCTCGACGCGCTTGCGCTGACACCGGGCGAGCGCGTGCTCGACGTCGGTTGCGGCGGGGGCATCGCCTCGATCGAAGCCGGCCGGCGAGTGTTACCGGAAGGGTCGGTGGCCGGCGCGGATCTCTCGATCCCGCTCGTCGAGCTCGCGCGGCAGCGAGCCCGCGAGGCATCTGCCGGCAACCTCTCGTTTCACGTCGTCGACATGCAGAACGAAAAGGTGCCGGGCGCACCGTTCGACGTCGCGATGAGCCAGTTCGGTGTGATGTTCTTCGACGAACCGGTCACCGCGTTCGTCAACATCGCCCGCCATCTGCGCGAGGACGGGCGCATCGGCTTCGCTTGCTGGCAAGCGGCCGAGCGCAACCCCTGGTTCTTCGCGCTCGCACTCGCGCCCTTCCTGCAACCGATGCCACCGCCGGCCGAGGGAAAGTCGCCGACCGGCCCGTTCGCGCTCGCCGACCCGGAGCGCACCGCCGGCATCCTGGGCGAGGCCGGCTTCGCGGATATCCGGCGCACCGCGATCGAGTTCACGGTCGACCTTCCCGAGGACGTGATCGTCGACGACGAACAGCTCGCGTTCATGGGCGTCGCCGACTCCGACATGCCCGCCGCGCGCCGGGCGATGGACGAGCACATGGCCCAATTCCGGCTGAGTCCCGAGGTCTCCCGCTTCCCGCTCGCGCTCCAGATCTTCGAGGCTCGCCGCGCGTAGCCGCGCCGAGCCGTGTCGCTCACGACACTCTTGCCCAGACCGCGTACAACGGATCGCCACCAGGTGGCGTCGGGCATTGGCGAGTGCGCGCGCCGTCGTAGCCGCCGGCACTGTCGAAGTATCCGCCGACGATCTGCTGGTGCGTTCCACTCTCGGAGAGGAGCCAGCCTCGAATCGCCTTGGTGGGAAACAACCGGTTCGAGAACGTGCACACGAACAGACCGCCGCGGCGCACGACGCGCGCCACGTCGCGGAACACGTCGACCGGCCGGGTGAGGTAGTCGACCGAGACGCAGCACGTCGCGTGATCGAAGGAATCGTCGCCGAAGGGAAGCGAAGGGTCGGCGTTCAGGTCGTGCACGACCCACGACCGCGCTTGACCGTTCGCCGCGAGCTCGTCGGCGTTCATCCCGAGCACCGTGAGCGCATCCGGCTCCTGCCGGAAATGCGAGACCCACGAGCTCATGAGGTCGAGTACTGCACCGCGCACTCCGAGCTCCGCATAGAGCACGCCCACCGCATCGATCGCGCCGTCGTCGATGTGCGTGACGTAGCGAGGGTACGAATAGAACTCCGCGTCGTCCGACTCGTCGTCTCGTGTGAAGAAACCTTTCGGAAAGCCGAGGCCGTCGGATTCAGAGGTCATGACGAGCAAATGTAGAGACGATCCGGGTCAGTCGTCGGCGACTTCGCAAAGAGCCCACGTTCCGGCCTCCGTGCTTGCTCGCCCGCTGTCAATCAGGCGAACATGCTCGCTATGTCGACTGGCAACAACGCATCCGCGCACATCGACGCACTGCTTCGGTATCCGGTGAAGTCGATGCTGGGCGAGCGGGTCGACACGACAGTCGTCGGCGAGCGCGGGTTGCTCGGCGACCGGGCGTACGCGCTGGTCGACGCGGAGACCGGGAAGGTCGCGAGTGCGAAGAACCCGCGCCGCTGGGGAGTGCTGTTCCACTGCCGAGCGGAGTACGTCGAGCCACCGCGCGATGGCGCCGAGCTGCCGCCCGTTCGGATCACACTTCCCGACGGCGGAGTGATCGACAGCGACGACTCGCGGGTGCACGAGTCGCTGTCGCGCGTCGTCGGCCGGCCGGTTCGGTTGGAGACGGAATCGCGCGAGGGTGCCGTCATGGAGGTCTACCGGCCCGACATCGAAGGCATTCCCGAAGCGGAACGCGAGACCGTCACCGACGAACCCTTCGCGATCGTCGCGCCCGGGACGTTCTTCGACGCCGCGCCCTTGCACGTCGTCACCACCGCCACTCTCGCGCGACTCGGCGAGCTGGCTCCCGAGAGCAGCTTCCCCGCGCAACGCTTCCGCCCGAATGTCGTCGTCGCCGTCGCCGACGAACCCGGGTTCCTCGAGAACGAATGGGTCGACCACTCCGTGGCCTTGGGCGCCGAAGTGCGAGCCTCGGTGTTCATCGCCGCGCCGAGGTGCGTGATGACCACGCTCGCCCAGCCCGACCTCCCGCGTGATCCGGCCGTCCTACAGACGATTGCTCGACACAACCGGTTCGACGTCCCGGGTCTCGGCCCGAGCTCGTGCGTCGGCGTCTACGCCCTCGTCACGACCGGCGGCACCGCGCGCCAGGGCGATCCGGTGCAGATCGCGTGACGACCAATTAGGTCGCGCGCGGCGGAACCGTCGAGGTCGTCGTCGTGCTCGGCTCGGGCGGTGGCAGCGGGTCCGACGGTGGGATCACCGGAACCGGCGCGCCCGCGAGCAGGCACAGGAGCGGATACGGATTGACGACGATGCCGTCCGCACCCGGGAGCGTCCCCGGCGGCGGAATGATCCACGGGTTGTTCGGAAGATGCACCTCGATGTGCAGGTGCGTCGGACCGCCCGCGGCATTACCGGTGTTCCCGACGGTCCCGAGGTACTGCCCCGCGAGCACCGGTACGCCCTCCATGAGGTTCGGTCCGTACGAGCTGAGGTGCGCGTAGTAGTAGCTCGTTCCCGATACGCCCTTGATCCACAACCGCCAGCCGCCGAGCGCATTCCAACCGACGCGATCGAGCGTCCCCGATTCGATTGCAACGACAGGAGTGCCGCCCGCGGCCATGATGTCGGTCGCGTCGTGGCCGTGGCTCTGCGTGTCGACCGCGAGATCGGCGCGGAAATTGCCCCACGAATCGTCGAATTCGAACGGTCCGTCGACGGGGAACACTCGCCCGCCGTGAGATGCATCGGTGAGGACAGCGGTCAGCACCACAACGTTCTGTGACGCCTCGGAGAGTCCGTCACTTGCGACGCGCAGTGCACGAGCGGCGGCGCGTTCGTTGCTCTCGAGCGCGACGAGGATCGCCTTGTCGTGATGCAGGTCGGCTTCGATCGCCTCGACGTTGTGCGCGTCGACGTCCTGACCGGCGTTCGCGTAGATCGCGCGGCGCGCCTGATCGTTGATCGACGACGCCGAGATGAGATCGGCGATCATGACCGCATCGTCGCCACTCATGTACGCACGGACGGCGCGGTCACGTTCGCGCGCGATCACGGTGGCCCGCGAACGCTCGAGCTGCGCGATCCGCGCACGCGCACCTGTGATCCCTTCGCGAACCTCGGCCAGGTGCGCGCGCGAGGTCCGCACGCTCCTCTGGGCCCGGCGAACCGCGTCCCGCGCCGCGGCGAGCTGTTGTATCGCTCCCTGCTTGGCCGTGACCGCGGTCCCGGCGGTCTTGGCCGCGGTGAGCCAGTCGAGCGGCGGAGGAACCGGGGCGCCGAACACGGGTGCGGGTACCGGGAACCCGGGCGGGGCCGGGAGAACCGGCATCGGTCCCGGTGGTAGCGGCACGGCCGCGGCCTGTGCAGCCGTGGGGGAGGCGGTCGCGAACGTCGCGACTGCAAACGCGACTGCCCCGACGACAGCCGCCCACCGCCGCTTCGCTCGCAATGAATCGACTCCCCCTCGCGGCCCGCAGCCGGCGCCCACAAGAGTTCTTCGGTCGTATCCGGTCCGATCCTGAGCCGAGCCGATTAGTCCGAGGGAGCCGACGCGAACAAGGCTTCCACTCGCAGCCGGCCGGGTCGACTTTTTCGGACGGCGTGTGTCACGGGCTCCGGCGCAGCCACACTTCGGCCCGACGCGCGCGGCGCTCGCGCCGACCCCGCGGCAGCTGTCCGAGTGATCTCGGCCCAGATGGTTCGACCGTCGCGGCCCGACATCGTCGACCAACGCGATGTGTGGCTCTGCAGCACCCGCTCCCGGCGATCCCCGAGCTCCGGCTGCGCCGGCCGCGCGACGCGCACCATCAACATCGTCGCGTCCGATTGCACGGTGACGATCACGAGCACCTCGGACGGTCGTTCCGCCCTACGCCCGCGCCGCCGTGCGCCGTCGTCCTCGCCGACGAGCTGCTCGGCAACGAACGCCACGGTCTCCGCGTGCTCCGCGCGGGCGTTCGAACGCCGGCACTCGCGACCGATCGCTTTGCGCATCGCGGTGACACGCTTTGCATCGGTGGTGAGACGAAGCTCCAGCATCGACGATTTTCCAGGCGGCAGGTCAACACGTGGTCCACCACCGAGAACCGGCGGTACCCATGCATCGGACGGACTCACACGTCGCTGAAAGATCGGCGCATGAGTGTGGCCGCTGTCACACATCGCGGCCGATCCCCCGAAGCGCCCCGGAGATCAGATTGTGTTCGTGAAGGCTCAGCGCTTCTTGGCGACGCGCTTCGTAGCCTTCTTTGCGACCTTCGTGGCCTTTGCCGCCCGCTTTGCGGCCCGGCCCTTCGCGGCGCGAGCCGCACGTGCCTTCACGAGGTTTTGCGCGAGCTTGGCGCGAGCTTCCGGCGACAGCGGGCGCCGCTTCTTTGCGACCTTCTTCGTCGCCTTCGACGCACCCGTCTTCCGGCTCGCCTTGCCCGCCGGCGGTCGGCCCACTGCAGGTGCCACATCGGCGACTTCGACACTGTCACCGAAGAGGTCGCGTGCGACGATCGCCGCCTGATATTGGTTGCTCGCCTCGACTATCTCAATTGACGAACGTCTCAAAGTGACTCGGTATCGCGGCATTTGGAAATCCCTTCGGGCTTGGTCGACTGGTAACACCGTAAACGACCGGCAGCACGCGACAAGAAATTCGAACACCTGCCCTCAGCAAGAACCTTCCGGCGCGCAGGCTCGAGCCGAAGTCTCAGTCGGGCCGTGTGACCAGCTCGGCCTGCGCCAGCGCGGAGGGCTCCGAAAGCGCGAGCGACAGGCTATGGCGACGCGCGGCGAGCAGTTTCTCGCGATTCGGCGCACTGACCCGGCCCGTCCACGCGCCATGCCGTTCCCAGACGGCGTCGCACGCGACGCAGGTGAGCAGGAGCGAGCCTCCGGAGGAAGCCTCGACTTCCACCATGGCGCCGTCGTAGGGGCACTGCGTGAGATTCACCTCCAAGTCGTCGGCGGGCGAGGGACGAAGGTGAAGCGACAAGTCGCGCCGCGCCTACAGGGATGAGCGGAACAAGCCGAAAAAAGCTTCAGCGCCGGTGCGCGGGCCTAGCTAGCCTCTACGCGCGATGGCCGGAATCGTCACCGCGGTCAGCAATAGCGCGGTCCATTCGATGAGCAAGCCGAACGTCGACGCGATCCGGTTGAAGGCCGGGCTGGGCGTCGAGAACGATGCGCACATGGGCGTCACCGTGAAGCATCGCTCCCGCGTGGCGCGCGACCCGGGTCAGCCGAACCTTCGACAGGTGCACCTGATCCACTCGGAGCTCCACGACGACCTACACGGCGCCGGGTTCGGCGTCGCTCCGGGTCAGATGGGCGAGAACATCACGACGAAAGGGCTCGAGCTACTCGCGCTTCCGACCGGGTCGCGGCTCTGTCTCGGCGACTCGGCGGTCGTCGAGGTAACGGGATTGCGCAACCCGTGTCGGCAACTCGACGGCATCCAGTCCGGCCTCATGGCCGCAACGCTCGGCCGCGACGAACGAGGCGATCTCGTGCGCCTTGCGGGGATCATGGGCATCGTCGTCGCCGACGGAGAGGTGCGACCGGGCGATGCGATCACTGTCGAATTGCCGTCGCCGCCCCACACACCGCTGCAACCGGTGTAACGGCCTCACCCGAATCGGGTGCGAAGTTCCGGCAACGAGTTCGCTCGTGTGAGTTCAGGTCGGAGCCCGATACTCATTCGTCGAGGGCATGCGGTTCTCGGTGCTCGCCCAGACGCGCGGCCGGAGACTTGCCGGAATCGACCGCGTCGTAGGTCCAGTCGGGCTGTTTGTCGGCATGATGTTCGTCGATGCGCGCGACCCCGTCGTCATCGATGTCGACGAGCTCGGCGACGACGTAAGGCGCCGCCGCCGGCGCCTTACGTTCGAGATGTGCGGCGACGTCGGCGGGGAACTCTTCGAGCAGGCCCGCGGCGACGACTTGCTGTTGGGTGGCCAGCGAACAGCGCGCGCCCTCGGCAACCTTCGCGATGCGCGATCGCAGGTCATCGAGATTGTTCGTTGCGGCCTCGCCTCGCGTCGCCGCGTCGAGGAGCTCCGCGATGCGCAGCCCATCGAGCTTGCACGGTGAGCACTGGCCGCACGATTCGACCGCGAGGAACCGGGCGACTCCGGCCGCAACCGCGACGAGATCGTCGGAATCGTCGAAGACGATGAAGCCGGCCGAGCCGAGACCGCTGCCGATCGCGGCGAGCGCCTCGTAGCTCACGGGGGTGTCGAGCGCGGCACCGTCGATGAACCGGTTCGACACACCGGGGAGGACAGCCCGGATCGTGCGGCCGGGTCGGGGGCCGCCGCCGATCAGATCGATCACTTCCCGCAGCGGCGTGCCCATGATGACTTCGCCGACGCCGCTACGGCGGGTAGAGCCGGTCACGGTGCACACGGTCGTTCCGGGAGACTCGGGCGTTCCTTCGGTGCGGAACCACTCCGCGCCGCGGGCGATGATCCGCGCAACGTTCGCGAGCGTCTCGACATTGTCGACCAGCGCCGGCGGCGCCTCGGTGTCGTCGCCGGGCCCGGCCATCTCGACATGGGCCGACAATCCACTCTCCGACTCGAGATCGGCGGCCGACTCGACTACTTCGCGGACACCGCGCCGGTATGGCGGCGCGATGCGGGGAAACGGGTAGCGCCCGTCGATGGTTTCCAGGAGCGCGGTCTCTTCGCCGTACAGATACTCCTTCGGACCTTCGAACACCTCGATCTCGATGCCGTCGAACCAGCCCGCGCCCTTGACTTCGTCGATCGCCTTCCGCAAGCGATCGACCTCGACCGCGAAGGACTGCTTGGTCGCGACGATGATCTGGTCGGCGTCGACCGCGCGGGCCGCAATGAGTGCGCCCTCGAGAACCTGGTACGGATCGTTGCGAAGGATCGTTCGGTCCTTGAACGTGCCGGGTTCGCCTTCGGCCGCGTTGACGACGACCGACGTGCGTTCGAAGTTGGAGCAGTAGTCGCGCACCGTGCGCCACTTGCGCCCCGTCGGAAATCCCGCGCCACCCCGGCCGCGGAGTCCTGATGCCTCGAGCTCGGAGATGATCTCTTCGGCGCTGAGATTCCGCGCCGCGGAAAGACCGGTTCCCCCGCGCGCCTTCAGGTATTCGTCGAGCGAGGCGATCGGCGTCGGGTACAGCACCCGATGGACAAGCGTCATGAGCGCAGTCTCCCAAATCCACAAGTCCGAGTCCCGATCCGAAAATATGACTTGACAGGTCGGGATTTGAATCTATGCTGAAAAACATGCAGTTCCGGCACCGACTCGCGCAGCTGCTCCGTCGATCGATGAACGATCAGTGGGGCGAGCTCACGAGGCTCAGCTTCGACGAACTGTGTACGCGCGCATGACTGTCCGCGGCTGAATCGCTGCGACGTCTCGCGCCCGAGGTTGCGATCGCGTCGAGGTATGCGACGTGGCGCCGGCTCCCCCCTTGGCTCCACCGACACCTTCACTGCGCGACCGCCAGGACGCGGGACACCCCCACTCGCACCGATCAACCGCCGACGAGCCGGCGAACAGCAGGACGCCGCCTCCCCCGTCGGCGGTCCTGCTGTTCGTTCGGTTCTGCTCGGCCGCACGTCTGCTGAAGGAGCAACTTTGCAAATCATCGAGGCGGCAGCCCCAACTCCGCTGCCGACACGGGTGCTCGCGGCGATCGCCATCGACTACTCGTTCTCCGCGAGCTTCGAGATGGTTGGCGAACCACGACCGGGCGAACGCATGTCGACGCGGATCCATCGCAGCGCGACGCACGACATCTGGCTCATTCGCTGGGGATCGGGCAGCCGTACGGTGCTGCACGACCACGGCGGCTCGGCCGGCGCGCTCTATGTCGTTGCGGGCGAGCTCGTCGAGCACCGGCCGAATCCCACAGGAGTCGGTCCCCCGATCCGGCGCACCCTGCGCGCGCAGGATCACCGCCCGATGTCCCCGTCGCATGTGCACGAGATAGCCAACGATTCGATTGTCGCCGCGGCAAGCGTTCACGTGTACTCGCCGCCGCTCGAGACGATGCACCACTACGAGTTGACCGACGAGTCCCAACTCCGCATGATGCGTCGCGAGGTAATCGAGCTGGATACGTTTGCGACCCCATGAGCCGAGTGCACACAGTTGACGAGCTGCTCGACGACGCGCGCGCGTCACTGCGGCGCGTCACCCCGATCGAGGCCGAACGCGCCGCGGCAGACGGCGCGTTGATCGTCGACATCCGGCCGTCGGAACAGCGTTCGCGCGACGGCACGATCCCCGGCGCGTTGATCATCGACCGCAACGTCCTCGAGTGGCGGCTCGATCCGGCCGGCGCGCACCGCATACCGGAAGTGAGATCGCCCGACGAGGTCGTCATCGTCGTCTGCAACGAGGGATATGCATCGAGCCTCGCGGCGCGGTCGCTGCAGCAGTTAGGTCTGCATCGCGCCACCGACCTGATCGGCGGGTTTCAAGAGTGGAAGGCCGCCGGACTTCCGACGACTGAAGCCGGAACGTAGGGCGGTCAAGCCACGGCCAGCACGCGCACGTCGACCGGCTCGTCGCGGCCGCGCACCTCGACACGCTCGGATCGGGCGCCGGGATGGTCGTCGGCGACGAGGGCGTAGAGCTCCGAGGCGAGCACGACTTCACCCGCGGACGCGTACGACTGCAGGCGGGCGCCGATGTTCACCGCGTCGCCGAGCGCAGTGAAGTCCATGACCGTTCCCGACCCGACATTGCCGACGAACGCGATGCCCGCGTTGGCGGCCACGCCGACGGAGAGGTCGTCGACCGCGGCGGCGAGGTCGAGCGCGGCGAGGGCGGTATTGCGGCGGTAGTCGGGGCCGGCGAACCCGTGGATGAAGAGCGCCATCACCTCGTCGCCGATCAGCTTGTCGATCAATCCGTCGTGATGGATCAGCACTTCGGTCGCGGTCTCGTAGAACCGGTTGAGACGCGCGGCGAACTCGGTCGCGGTGGACTGTTCGCCCATCGTCGTCGAGCCCCGCACGTCGGCGAACACCACGCCGACGTCGATCTCGATGCCGCCGGGCGGAAGCTTGTCGAAGCATGCCTGGCACAAGTTGGGGTTCTTGCGCGACGGCTTGCGCCCCATCAGGCCGACGATCTTGCCGCCGATACCGGCGAACGGGTTCTGGCACAGCTTGCATCGCGGATCGCGCGGGAGCCGGCGAAAGACGCGCTGCGCCCGCTTGAGCGGCTCGTAGCCGTCGACGAGCAACGCCTGCCAATCGAGCGGCTTCGCCATACTGCAATCATTGCAGTCTTGGCCGACTACCGCTCGGCCGCATGTAGTGAAGCGGAGAGGGACCACATGTCACGCATTCGCGTCGGTCGACTTCAACGAATTGAGGCTGATGCGCCGGCTGGCCAAGTCGTCGACGCGCTCCGGCAGGACGGCGCGGTCATCGTCCACGATCTCGTGTCCCCCGAGGTCGTCGCCGCGATCAACGCGGAGGTCCAGCCGTTCGTCGACGTGGCCGACCCCGACATGCGCCACCTCAACCCGGGCGTGCAGATCTTCCATGCGCAGACCCGTCACGTCTCCGGACTGGCCGGCAAGTCGCCCACCTTCGCCACGGAGGTCATGATCCATCCCCTGCTGATGGCCCTGTGCGACAGCATCCTCGGACCGTCGTGTGCGCGCTACCAGCTCAACCTGGCCCACCTACTGGAACGCCTGCCCGGCGCCGGGGATCAGTTCTGGCATCAGGACGAGATCGTGTGGAACCTCGTGCCCGAACCCAAACCCGAGCTGCAGTTGGCCAGCGTGATCGCTCTGGTCGACTTCACCGCTGACAACGGTGCGACCCGCGTCTTTCCGGGAAGCCACCAATGGGAGGCCGGGCGCTACCCGACCGGCGCCGAAGCCGTCGCCGCGGAGATGCCGGCCGGCTCGGCGATCGTGTATCTCGGATCGACGTTCCATGGCGGAGGCGCTCACTCCGGCTCGCAGCCGCGCCGCGGCGTCCACCTGTCGTACACATTGGGTTGGTTGCGCACCGAGGAGAACAACTATCTCGCAGTCCCGCCGGAGGTGGCCTGCCGGCTGCCCCGACAGTGCCAGGAAGTCTTGGGCTACGCCGTGCACGATGCGATCGAGCGCGGCGGCGGCTATCTCGGAATGCTCGAACTGCGCGACCCGATCGAACTGTTCCAAGAAGGCTGGCCCGGCTCCGCGTCATAGGGTGCGGCCAACAGAAGAACTCACAAAGGAGATCACCATGGCGACTGAGCCCCTCGAGCAGGCAATCGCATCCACCCGCGCTGTCCTCACTGGTGTGTCGAAGGAGCAACTTGGCGCCAGCACGCCCTGTGCGACATGGAAGGTCAGCGATCTGATCAATCACATCGTTGGTGGGCAGTACTTCTTCGAGGCGGGCGCCAAAGGTGAGCCGCCGTCCGGGGGCGAGACCGATTTCTCCGCAACCGATTTCGTCTCCGCGTTCGACGAGGGCGCGCAGCGCTGTCTCGCGGCGTTTCGTACCGACGGTGTCATGGAGAAGATGCTGACGTTGCCGTTCGGCCAGATGCCGGGCGCGGCCTTCGTGGGTCTCGCGGCGACCGACACGTTCACGCACGGATGGGATCTCGCCAAGGCGACCGGACAGAACACCAACCTCGCGCCTGAGCTCGCCGGGGAGTTGCTGACCGGCGCACGGAAGGCGATCTCGCCGGCATTTCGCTCCCCTGAGGGAACAGTGTTCGGCCCAGAACAGCCGGCACCGGCAGGCGCGTCCAACGCCGACCAGCTCGCCGCGTTCCTCGGCCGCAAGGTCTGAGTCGCGGAGGACCGGTGATCGAACGCGTGATCGAACGCTGGCACGAGCATCTGCGGGGTCGGCTCGCCGGCGGACTCGACGAACTGCTCGATGACGACGTCGTTTTCTACTCGCCGATCGTCTACACACCCCAAAGAGGCAAGGCGATCACGATGCTGTATCTGCAGGCGGCCGGTCAGACCCTTCCCGGCGATCAGCCCGCATCGGCAGCCACCGACGACGCAGTTCCGAGTGGCGGATTCCGCTACACGAAGAGCGTGCTCGCCGGCGACACGGCCGTCCTCGAGTTCGAAACCACCGTGGAAGGAAAATACGTCAACGGCGTCGACATCATCCGCTGCAACGACGCGGGTCGCATCGTCGAGTTCCGCGTGATGATCCGTCCTCTGCAGGCAGTCAACCTCGTGCATCGGCAGATGGCGGCGACGCTCGAACGGATGAAGCCGGCCAACTGACGCGATCGGACCACACATGCGACTTACCGGTACCGGAATCTGGTCGCCACAATTGCGCTACGGCGACGCGGCCCTGATCGCGGAGGCGGCCGCCGAGCTCGACGAGCTCGGGTACAACGCGATCTGGATACCCGACGTCGGCGGCGACGTCCTCGGGTCCGTCGAGACGCTGTTGCGCTCGACCCCGCGCCTCGTCGTCGCGACGGGCATTCTCAACGTCTGGATGCAAGACCCGGCGGAGGTTGCAGGTCGTCGCGCGTCATGGACCGCCGATTGGCAGCGCCGCTTCGTACTCGGTCTCGGAGTGAGCCACGCACCGCTGATCGACCATGGGCATCCCGGTCGCTACGAGAAGCCGTTCTCGAAGATGGTCGAGTTCCTCGACGCTCTCGACGGTGCCGAGGTTCCGTTCCCCTCCGACGCGCGCGTGCTCGCCGCGTTACGCCCGAGAATGCTCGGCCTCGCCCGCGATCGCGCCGCGGGAGTGCATCCGTACTTCGTCCCACCCGAGCACGTCGCGAGGGCGCGCGAGATTCTCGGCCCCGACGCGATGATCGCCGTTGAGCAGGCGGTAGTACGCGACCGAGATCCCTCGACCGCGCGCGCAACCGCCCGCCGCCACACCGCGACCTACGTGAACTTGCCGAATTACACGAACAATCTGCGCGACTTCGGTTTCGGCGACGACGACTTCGCCGAGAACGGCAGCGACCGCCTCGTCGACGCGATCGTGGCGTGGGGAGACCTCGACACGATCGGGCGCCGGGTCTCGGCGATGCGCGACGCGGGCGCCGACCAGGTGTGCATCCAGGTGATCAGGCCCGACGACGAGATCCCACGCGAGGATTGGCGCGAGCTCGCCACTGCGCTCGTCGAAGGGTGACGGCGCGTGTTGGTGGGCAGTCGGCACTGAGCAAATATGGAACGATCCGAGGGAGGGCGTATGGACGCAAGGTGTGTGGTGACCGGACACGATGCCGCGGGCAAGGCGGTGTTCGTCAGTGACGAGTTGGTCCCGCCGGTGACGTTGGCCTTGCTGCCGGGGAGCGAGTTCCATCGACTCTGGGGTGCCGACTCGACGGTCACGTTCCCCGACGACGGATCGAGGCCCGGCGCGGAGCGCTACTTCCCGCCCGTCGGTGGGTCGCGCTTTTCGTTTTTCACCATCCCGCCCGACGGCGGCGTGGGCGCGCCCGCCGACCTCGACCTCGGGGCCGCGCTCGCGGAGTTCGAGCAGAAGCTGCCGGGCATGGCGGAGCACCTCGAGGTCGACAACCCGGGCATGCACACAACGGCGACGGTCGACTACGGCGTCGTGTTGTCGGGGGAAGCGATCCTCGAACTCGACGACGGGGCCAAGGTCACCCTCCGTCCGGGGGATACATACGTTCAGAACGGCACGCGGCACCGTTGGTCCAACACCGGCACCGTCCCCGCGGTCATCGCCGTGGTGTTGGTCGGCGCCAACCATCACAACGTGGGCTGACGACGTCGTGGCGGAAGCCGACGATCCGTTCGAGCGGCGCCATCTCGACGACCCGTACCCGTTCTACGCGTACCTCCGTACCCAGCCGTCGGATCTGATCGAGATCCCCGAACGCGGAGTCTTCGTGGCGGCCCGACACGACGTTGCCCGCGCCGTGCTCCGCGACCACACGACCTACCGCTCGGGATTGGGTGTGCAATGGATCCCGGTCGATCAGGCGGGTATCCGCGCGACGTTCATCGAGAACGACCCGCCGGTTCACACGCGTGTGCGGCGAGCCGTGCAGAAGTGGTGCACGCCGCGGGCGATGGCCGACATGGTCGACGTCGTCGACGGAATCGTCGAGGAAATTTTCGACGGTCTGGTCGCGACCGGTGGTGGCGAAGTCATGAGCACGCTGGCCCGTCGCGTACCGCTTCGGGTGATGAGCGAATGGCTCGGCCTCGACTTGCCCGACGCGGCGGCAACGTGGGCCGACGCGTCGTTCCGGCTGGGTGCGCCCGAACCGCCCGAGGCTTCCGCCGAGCACTTCGCGGGCTTCCTCGAATGGGCGCTGGGCGACGGCTTCGCGAGCGTCCGCACCAACGGTTTCGCCGAGGCGATCCTTTCCGGCGGTGACGACGAGCGCTTGCACGACGACGAACGCTTCGTTGCTCTCGCCTCGATCATCATCGCCGGGCTGGACACCACGGTGCACCTGATCGGCAACGGCGTGGCGGCGCTGGCCGCCAACCCCGATCAACTCGCTTCTCTGATCGACGATCCCTCCGGCCGAGCGCCCGCCGCAGTCGAGGAGATCCTGCGCTTCGACGCCCCGGTGCGCTTCTTTCTCCGGCGCACCGACGATGGCAGGTCAGTCGTGGTGCTCTTCGGATCCGCGAACCGCGACGAACGAGTCTTCGAAGCGCCGCATCGATTCGTGATCGATCGCGATACCTCGGCCCACCTCGCGTTCGGTTCCGGCATTCACCTCTGTCTGGGCGCGCCCCTCGCCCGAATCGAAGGGGCATCAGTGTTCCGCACTCTCGCCGAGCGCGTGTGCTCGATCGAGGTGCTGCGCGGAGCCGAGCGAACCGACTCCGCCGCCATCCGCGGATTCGCCGCGTTGCCCGTGCGGCTCACCGCACGCTGAGCCCTCGCGAAGGGTTGCGCGCGAGGTGTCTCGGCGCGAAGGTGCGGTTTATCAGCCGCGAACCAGGAGGGTCCCGATGGCGAAGTACCTCTTCAAGGCGTCGCTCAGCCCCGAAGGAATCGCAGGAGTCCTGACCGAAGGCGGCACCACGCGTCGTACCGTCGTCAAACGCGCAATCGAGTCACTGGGTGGCGCGCTCGAGTCGTTCTACTTCGCCTTCGGCGACGACGACGTCATCGTCATCTGTGAGCTGCCCGACAACGAGACCGCCGCCGCCTTCGCAATGGAAACCTCCGCGTCGGGCCGCGTCGCCGTGTCGACAAGTGTGCTCGTCACGCCCGAGGAGATCGACGGCGCGCGAGGAAAGAAGAGCGGCTGGCGCGCTCCCGGGGGGTGAACCTGCGTGACCCTGAAATTCGGAACCGAGGCTCGGATCAGTCGCCCTTGAAGCCCGCGGGTGGACCCCTCTTGGGCCGGCCGGGCCGTCAGCGAGATGCGTCGGGCCCTTCCACCAGGTCGAGGGCCTGTACGTGATCTTCTTGGACGCGAAGGATTGCGTCCGGCCCGCGGAACAGCACGACCCACCCGTCTTCTCGTTGCACCTCGACGTCGTCGAAGGTCTCTTGCACGACCTGTTCGGAGTCTCCGTAGACCATCCGGTAAGTGGGCATTCAGCTGACGTCCTCGACGACGTCGAGGTTGTAGAAGGTGGGCGGCCCGTCACCGAGGGCCATCATTCGCTGTGAGAACTTCGCCGTGACCGGAAGCTTCGAGTTCTCCATCGCCGACTCGTACGAGTCGAAGAAGACGATGTTGAAGTATCGACCGGGGTTGTCGCGGTCCTCGCACATGACCCGTCGGCGCGCTCTGCCGTCGCTGCCGGCCGCCGCCTCCCACTCGTTACCGACCTTGCGCATCTCGTCGAACTTTGACGTGCGGAACTCGATGATCTGAACGAAACCCATGCCGTGACCTCCTGAGTCGGGCTTGCCGCGACGGTAAACCGTTCCAACGCGGCGGGCAACGCCGTCGGGCCGCAAAGGCCGCCCTGCGCGCTGAGCGCTCGGTGACGCCGACTCGATGCGACGGGTCGACGACATCGAGGGCCGAGCGGCTGCCGACCACCACATGACCACTCAGATCGCCCGCTTGGGCACTTGTGAACGACTTCTCACCTCGAAACCGACGTTCCCGGTCGGATTCAGCCGATGAGATACTCCCGGCCCCGCTCGACAAAGCGTGCTCGCAATGCTGCGACGTCGGGTGCGGTCAATCGTCGATACTCCGGTTCGCGATCCGGTCGCCACCAGACGGGATCGTCGCATTCCCAGTGTTCGTGGCGGAGGACGCGCTTCAACACCTTCTGAGTCGCGGTCGACGGCAGTTCGTGCGTGACCCGCACGAAGCGCGGGATCCACTTCGGCGAGAGGTCGGACTGCGTCGCGAGGAACGACGGGAAACGAAGCGAATCGAAGTCGGCGTCGTCGCGCACATGGAGCGCGGCCATGACTTCGTCGCCGACGTCAAAGGCGGGCACGGCGTAGACCGCGGCCACGACCACATCGGGGTGACGTGCGAGCACGAGCTCCACCGGTGTCGCAGCGAAGTTCTCGCCATCCACTCGCAGCCAGTCACCGGAGCGCCCCGCGAAGTAGAAGAAGCCGTTCTCGTCGCGGTAGCCGAGGTCGCCGGTCCAGTACACGCCGTCGCGCACGCGTTCGGCGTCGGCTTCGGGATTGTTGTAGTAGCCCTCGAACCCGCCGCCGCCGTCGGGGTTCACGATCTCGCCGATCGCGGTATCGGCGTTCAGCAGTCGTCCGTGCTCGTCGAACTCCGCGGTCGGGCACTCCTCGCCGGTGTCGGGGTCGACGATCCTCGCCCGTATCGGCGCGACCGGTAACCCGAGAGACCCCGGTGGCGTTTCGGGCGTCCGGCTCATGTTCAAGCCGCCTTCGGTGGATCCATAGCCGTCGGCGACGATGCAGTCGAACCGCTGTGCGAACCGATCGATGTCGAGCGGCGCGGCCTCGTTGCCGAACGCGATTCGCAGCGGATTGTCGGCATCGTCGGCGCGTTCCGCGGTCGCAAGGATGTAGCTCAGTGGCTTGCCGACGTAATTGAAGAACGTGACGCCGTAGCGACGGACGTCGGGCAGAAAGTTCGTCGCCGAGAAACGCCGGCGCAGGACACCGGTTGCACCCGAGGCCAGCACGTTCGCGAATCCGGAGACCGCGGCGTTGGAGTGGAAAAGTGGCATCACCGAATAGCACACGTCGGGCGGGGCCAGACCGAACATCTCGGCGAGCTTGCCGCCGTATGCGGCCAACCGCGCGTGTCCCATTCGCACGGCCTTGGGCGCACCCGTGGTTCCCGAAGTGAAGATGAGCATGAACGGGTCGGCGGGCGCCGGGCCGGTCTCCGGCATCGGCGCACGCGCGAACGGCGCCAGCGCGTCCGACCACTCTGGTCCGTCGATCACATGAAGACGCCCGGGCTCATCCGCATTGCCCGCGGCTTCGAAGAGATGGAGATGCGCTGATTCCGTGAGCACGAACGCGCAGTCGGTGTGCGCGATGTCGCGCGCCAACTCGGCTCCGCGGCGCGTCGGGTTGATGCCGACGACGGTCGCTCCCGCGAGTGCCGCTCCGCAGAGCGTGAACCAGAACTCGGGGACGTTGTCGAGCAGGACTCCGACGTGGAACGGAACGTCCGGCGGCGCGAGCGCGCGGAAGAAGGCGGCGCGTTGCGCGGCGACTTCGACCACCTCCGCCCATGTCCACGAGGAATCCTCGAACCGCAGACCAACGTTCGTGTCGCCGGCGCGAGCGCGCACGAGATCTCCGATCGTCTGCATCGCCTTATCTTCCCAGGTCGCGCCGTCAGCGCTCCGGCTTGCGCCCCCACGCGGTGATCGAGATCGGAGACAGGATCGCGAACGCGGGCTCTCGCGCTTGTGCGATCGCGGCATGCGGGTCGAAGCCCGCCGGGAACACCTCGGCGGGAAGGACGGCGAGCGCGCGATCGAGGGCGGAGACGTACCACTCGGCCGAATCGGTGCCGCCGCGCATCGTCCACACTTCACCTCGGCCGTTCACCTCGCGGAGTCCGCGTGTGGTGAAGGCGTCGACCAACATGCGACCCCACGTGCCGTCGTATCCGTGCTGGCTGCTACTGAGCTCGCGGAGTACGCGCGAGAGCGTTGCGAACGGCTCGGGTACGGGCTGTGCGTCGTACTGGATCCAGTCGACGTCGTTCACGACGATCCACCCGCCCGGCTTCGCGGCCGCGATCATCTTGTCGAGGATCGCTTCCCGCTGCGCGAGATGCTGGAGGACCGCGCGCGCGTGGACGAGGTCGAACAGCTCGGTACCGATCGCATCGCGCGTCACGTCGGCGGTGCGCACCTCGATGACGCCACTGCTCGGTGGCTGGAAGCGCGTGTCGACGTCGAGCGATACGACGCGACCCGACGACCCGACCTGCACGGCCATCCACGCCGCAACCGTGCCCGCGCCGGAGCCGATGTCGCAGCAGTGCCAGGCGGGCGCGATGCCGACCTCGGTCAGGGCTCGGTGCGTCCGGCCGTCGGCGACGCGGGAGAGCATGCGCAGACGGTCCTGCTCCCGCCGCACCTGGTCGGGATCTTCGTTGATGCGGTACGACGCGCTCTCGTCAACCACGGCGGGCTGCCAACTCGCGGTACGAGACGTCGCGATCGATGCGTGGTTCCGGCGGGAGCCCGAGCACGCGTTCGCCGATCATGGTTCGGTGCACTTCGTTCGTACCCCCACCGATCGTGCTCGAGAACTGTTCGAGCAGTTGGAGTGGCCACGCGTCGTCGAGCGCACCCGCAGCCCCGAGGAGCGCGACGCCCAGCTCCGCCCGCTCGCGGCGCGCTTCCGACCACAACACTTTCATGACCGAACCGTCGACCTCGGGCCGTCCGCCGTCACGCACCGACGTCTGCACGCGCCGCTTCAGGTAATTCATGATCTGCTCGCGCGTGAACGCGCGCGCGAGTTGCTGGCGAACTACCGGGTCGCGCTCACGGTCGCGCGCGCGCGAGGGCCGCGAGCGCCGTATAACCGAGGGCGGCACCGTTCCCGCCGCCGATCACGGCCGCTTCGTGCGCGAGCACGGATCGAGCCGGCGCCCAACCGCCGTCGATCTCGCCGACGACGTTCTCGACCGGAACGCGAACGTCGGTGAAGAACACCTCGTTGAAGTGCGAGGCGCCGGTGATCTGACGCAAGGGACGAACTTCGACGCCGGGCGTGCGCAGATCGAGCAGCAGGAACGTGATCCCGTGGTGCTTGGGCGCGTCGAGATTCGTGCGGGTCAGCAGGATCGCGAAGTCGCACAGAAGCGCGTTCGACGTCCACACCTTCTGCCCGTTGACGACGAACTCGTCTCCGTACCGCTCCGCGCGGGTCGCGAGGTTCGCGAGGTCACTCCCCGCCGACGGCTCGCTGAACAACTGACACCAGGTCTCGTCCGCGCGCAGCAGCGGCCGGAGATAGCGCGCGCGTTGTGCTTCGTCTCCATGGCGCAGCAGCACCGGACCGACCATCCCGATCGTCGACGCGACGAAGCCGGCGCTCACGCCGAACCGCGACTGTTCCTCGGCGAAGATCGTGGCCTGGGCGGGCGTCGCGCCCCGACCGCCGTATTCGGTAGGCCAAGCGATGCCCGCCCAACCGGCGTCGAACAGCAGCCGTTGCCAGGCGCGACCGGCGTCAAAGTGCTCGCGGTCCGTCGCGGCCGCCTCGATCCCGGCGCGCGTCGCGGGCGCCTGCTTCTCGAGCCACGATGCGGCCTCGGCCCGGAACGTCTGGTCGGAAAGCGCGGCGGTCACGAATCTCATCCCAGCACAAAAACTGGACACGTGTAAAGAGCCATGTCAGTATCCGGGACGTGACGAACCTGCCGGCCGAGGTCGTGATGCGTCCCCTTTCCCCGACCCAGGCCGCCACCCGGCGCCGGCTTCTCGACGCCGCCCTCGAGCTCGCGACCGAAGGCGGCTACGAAGCCGTAGGCATGCGCCAGGTCGCCGCGCACGCGGGTGTCTCGGCTCCGACCGCGTACCTCTATTTCTCGTCGAAGGATCACCTGCTGGTCGACGTGCTGATCGATCTGGTCGGCCAGACCACCGAAACGCTGTCGTCGCGGCCGCGCCGGGGCCGGTCACCGGTCGAACGCGCGGTCGCCACACTCCGGCGCGCGGTACAGAACATCGAGAAGGCGCCGAACCTCTACGTCGCGATGACGCGCGCGTACATCTCCGGTTCGCCCGAGGTCGCGCACGCGCGCGTCGCGATGGAATCGTCGACGCGGCATTGGGTCGATCTCGCGTTGGGCGAGAGCGAGGTCGGCGACCGCGACGCGATCGTGCGCATCCTCGAGGCGGTGCTGTTCGCGAACATGGTCGGACTCGTGACCGGCGGGCGCGCGCCCGGCGACGTCGCCGACGAGCTCGAGCTCGCGGCGCGCACGCTGCTGAGGGAACGATGACGGACGGCAAGGCGCGCGGGAGCTGACGACGAAGATCCGCGACTTCGACGGCGAGACGCCCCTGCAGGCGATGGCGAAGCAAGGCGATTACCAACCGACCGCGATGACCGCGCAGGAACGCTTCCCGTACTACACATCGTTCCCGTTCTCGTGGTACCGCGCGTGCGACACCACCGACCTCGCGCCGGGCACGGTCCGGCCGATCCGACTGCTGGCGCGCGATCTCGTCATCTGGCGCGACGAGCAAGGCCGCGCGCACGTGATGGACGCATACTGTCCGCACCTCGGCGCCAACCTCGCGCTCGGCGGACGGGTCGAGGGCTGCAACCTCGTGTGCCCGTATCACTGGTGGGAGTACGACGGCGACGGGCGCAACGTGCGCATCCCGTACAGCGACCGCACGAACGCGAAGGCGAGAGTGCGCTCCTACCCCACCGTCGACGTCAACGGGTTCGTGATGTTCTGGTACCACCCCGATCCGCAGCAGGGGCCGCTGTGGAACATCCCGGCGCTCACGGAGTACGTGACCGACGAGTGGACCGAGCCGATCGTCGCCGAGTGGAACGTGCGCTGCCCGTGGCAGGAGCTCGCCGAGAACGGACCCGACTTCGTGCACCTGAAGACCGTGCACGGCGCCGCGACCGTTCCCGAGGTCGAGAGCATCACGTACGACGGCTGGTTCAACCACATTCGCGCCCGCGTCGATTTCGCGACGCCGCGCGGCCCGCAGGCCGGACGCATCGACACCGACAGCTGGGGTCCGGGGTTCGGCGTGGCCCGATTCAGCGGGATCATCGACACGGTGTTCTTTGCGACGACCACGCCCATCGACTGGGAATGGACGCAATCGATGAAGGTCTACAGGGTCAAGAAGCTCGGCCGCGACGCGGACGCGCTCGAGACGACGCGGCGCGTCGGCGAAGCGCTCGTGCGCGATCTCCAGAAGCAGATGGCCGAGGACAACGTGATCTTCGACAACAAGATCTACATCGCGAATCCGGCGCTGGCCGACGGCGATGGACCGATCCTGCCCTTCCGCAAGTGGGCGAAGCAGTTCTACGTGTGACGGCTCGTCACGACGCCGTGAGGGAGTAGCGGATCGGGACCGTCTTGTGGCCACCCACGAAGGTGGTCTTCGCGGTCTGGGGCTCGCCGGCCAGCTCGAGGGACTGGAGTCGTGGCACCAGTTGGCCGAACAGCGATCGGAGCTCCACGCGCGCGAGCTGGGCGCCGAGGCAGAAGTGGATGCCGTAGCCGAACGCGATGTGCCGGTCGGCGTTGTGACGCGTGACGTCGAAGCGCAGCGGGTCGTCGAACACCGCGGGGTCGAGATTGCCAGCCAGGTAGGACAGGTACAGCCAGTCGCCCTTGGCGATCTCGACGCCGGCGACCTCGGTGTCGAGCTGCGCGGTCCGCATGAAGTGCCGGACCGGCGCCGTCCAGCGGATCATCTCGTCGACCGCGTTGGACAGCAGGTCGGGGTCGTCCTGGAGGACGCGCAGCTGGTCGGGGTGTTCGGCGAGGGCGCGTAGCCCGCCGGCCATCGCCGCGGCAGTCGTGTCGTGACCGGCGGTGGCGATGATGACGTAGTAGCCCATCTTCTCGAGGTCGGGCATGGGCGCGTCGTCGATGGTGCCGTTGGCGATGAGCGTTGCCAGGTCGTCGGTGGGATGGGCCTGGCGGTCGGCGGTCAGCTCGGTGAAGTACCGGTAGAAGTCCGTGACGACCTCGACCGTCTGCTCAGGCGACATGACGTCGCGTTGCAGGTCGGGATCCTCGGCGCCGAACATCTCCTGCGTGAGCTTGATCATCCGCGGGTAGTCGGCCTCCGGCAGTCCGAGGATCGACAGGATCACCTGCAGGGGATACGCAAGCGCGATGTCCTTGTAGAAGTCGGCCTCGCCGCCGAGCGCCTCGAGCTTGTCGACGGCTTGACGGCTGAGCTCGTCGAGCCGGTCGGTCAACCGGCGGATGCTCGCCGGCTTGAACCAGTCGTTGGTCAGCTTGCGGTATTTGCCGTGGTCGGGCTCGTCCATGTGGATGAGGGTGCGGATCTCGGCGCCGCCCGCGGCGCGCAACGAGAGCTGCGCGTCGCTTCCGAGGATCGGGATCGGCGCGTTGGTGAACTCGTCCGGCCGCCGTTCGATGTCGAGGACCGCGTCGTGGCCGATCACCGCCCAGAACGGCTGGTAGCCCGGTTGATCGATCCGGTGGATCGGGCCGCGGGCATGGAGCTCGACGGCCTCGCGCCGCCAGGCGTCGAGATCGCCGTAGCGGTGTGGGTTGGTGAACAGATCGGTCACGACGTGCCTCTCGATCGAAGGTGAGCCTTGCGCGGCCCACTATCTGTACTAATGTACAGATAGTGGAACAAGCCGTCGACCCCCGCACCGACGGGCGTCGCGCCCGCGGCGCCGCGAGCCGGCAGGCGATCGTCGAGGCCGCCGGGCGCGTGGTCGTCGCCCGCGGGCTCGCGGCCGTCACGCACCGCGCCGTCGCCGAGGAGGCCGGTGTGCCGCTCGCCCGGACCACTTACCACTTCCCCACTGTCGACGCGCTGCTGCGAGCCGTCCAGCGCCACCTGACGGAGCGGTCCGATGCCCGCCTGCTCGCGTTCCTCGGAGCCGCCAAGGGCCGGCGCGCGTCGATCGTCGACGCATGCTGCGATTTCCTCGCGGAGCTGCTCGGCGCCCGGCGCCGCGAATTCCTGGCCGGCGTCGAGCTGGGCGTCGCGGCTGCGCGACGACCCGAGCTGCTCTCGGTGAGCTCGCTGTCGGGAGCTCTGGTCATCCCGATGATCAGGGCCTTCGGCGCCGACGAGGACCGAGCGCGGGCCACGTTCGCTGCGATCTACGGCTTCGCAGTCATCGCCGCCACGCAGCCGAGCCCGGTCTCTGCGGCCGAGATCCGCCGCTTCGTCACCGCCACCATCCCTTCCCGCCTTCAGAGGAGCGCGCTCCCATGACCGGCACCGGCACCTCCATCGAACCAGCCGCCGCACACGAAGCAGCTCGAGAGCTCGCACCCTGGCCGAGCGCCCGTAGCCGGCGCACCGCGATCGTCGCCCAATTCGGCGGCGACCGCGCCGACCTCGCGCAGTGGGCGCTCACTACTGCCGACCCACTTGCCGACGCCGTCGCCGCCGCGATCCACGCCGACGGAGCGACCGTGCGCGCGGCCTTCAACAAGGGAGTCGCCAACGGCCTGGCGTCCGTCCCCGATCCGCATCCCGCGGTCGCCGCCCTGCTCGCCGGCGCCGAGTCGCTTCCCGACTACGCCGACGACGATCTCTTCGACCACGGCTCCGCGCCCTTTTACACGTCGCCGATGCCGGTGCACCTCGTGTCGCTCAGCGCCGGTGCGCTCATCCGGGTGTACGACTCCCCGTCGATCGCCAACGTGCTCACCACGACGGGCCGGCTGATCGACGGAGCCGAACGCCGCATCCGCGAGACCGGGCAGTGGGTCGCCACTGCGATGCTTCCCGGCGCACTCCGCGCCGGGGAAGCCGGCTACGTCGCCACGTTGCAGGTCCGCCTGCTCCACGCGCAAAAGCGTGAGGTCGCCCGGCGCCGCGGCTATGACGAGGCGGCGTTCGGTGCTCCCATCAACCAGGTCGACCTCGCCCGCACGTGGATGGACTTCACGCTCACGTCGCTGCGCGCGGAAGCGCAGATGGGCTTCGGGCTCACGACCAACGAGTCGGCGACGCTGTACAAGTACTGGTGGCTCGTCGCCCACCTGCTGGGCATCGACGCGCGGCTCGTCGAGGGCATCGCAAGCAACGACCAGGCCGCCCGCGTCGACGAGCTCCTGCAGGCCGTGACCGGCCCGCCGATCCCCGAGTCGGCGCAGCTCGCCGCCGCCACCGTGGCGTCCATCTCGACCGATCTCCACGAGGCGCTCTCGATCCCCACGGGCCTCGGCGCCAAGGCGCTGAGCACGCTGGCGCGCCGGTTCCACGGGGAGACGCTGTCGGACGACCTCGGCCTTCCGCACTCCGCAACGGCTGCTGCCGCGCTCAACAAGGCGATCCAGGCCACGCGGGCGCGGCGGAGCAAGCTGCGCCGCAATCCCACCAAGTGGGAGGCCGCGCGCGAACACCACCTCGCCGAAGCCCGCAAGCGCCTCGCGGCGATTGCCGACGCGCCCGAGTACGCCGGGCGCGAACCGAGCGCAGGTACACGTCATTAAGGGCAGACTGGCGTCGTGAAGACCGCTATCACCGAGATGTTCGGCATCGACGTTCCGATCCTCGCGTTCTCGCACTGTCGCGATGTCGTCGCGGCAGTGACCAAGGCCGGCGGTATGGGCGTGCTCGGCGCAGTGGCCCATTCGCCCGAACAACTCGAGATCGATCTCGCCTGGATCGAGAACGAGGTCGGCCGCCGGCCGTACGGCATCGACGTCATCGTGCCGGCCAAGTACGCCGGCTCCGACGAGGGCGGCTACACCCTCGACGACATCCGCAAGCTCATCCCGGCCGAGCACATCGCGTTCGTCGACGACATCCTCCGCCGTTACGACGTGCCGCCGCTCGCCGACGACGACGGACACCGCGCCCTCCTGAGCGGGTCCGCGCGCGGCGACGCGGCCGTTCCGTTCTCGGCCAATCAGGCCGACCCGCTCCTCGAGGTGGCACTGGCCCACCGACCGTCGCTCGTGGTCAACGCGCTCGGGCCGCCCACCGCACACATGATCGAACGCGCCAAGCAAGAAGGTCGTTTGGTCGGCGCCCTTGCGGGCAAGGCGCAGCACGCCGAACGCCATGTCAACGCCGGCGTCGACGTGATCATCGCCCAGGGCGCCGAAGCCGGAGGCCACACCGGAGACATCGGCTCGATGGTGCTCATCCCCGAGATCGTCGACGCCGTTGCCCCGGTGCCGGTGCTCGGCGCGGGCGGTATCGGACGCGGCCGCCAGATGGCAGCCGCCATGGCGCTCGGCGCGCAGGGCGTGTGGTGCGGATCCGTGTGGCTCACCACCGACGAGGCCGAGACGCACCCGATCGTGAAACGGAAGTTCCTCGCGGCCACGTCGTCCGACACCGTGCGCTCACGATCGCGTACCGGCAAACCCGCGCGACAACTCCGTACGGCGTGGACCGACGAATGGGACAACCCGGAGACGCCCGCACCGTTGGGAATGCCGCTGCAGCCGATCCTCGTAAACGAGGCCCTGGCCCGCATCGACCACGCGGCGTATCGCGAGGGCTCCGGCGCCGAGCAGTTGACCAACTACTTCGTCGGTCAGGTCGTCGGCACCATGAACGCGACCAAGACCTCCGCGCAGGTGGTGTTCGACATGATCGACGAGTACATCGATGCCGTGAAGTTGCTCGAGCGGCAACTCGAGGCCTGAGCGCGCTACTGGATAGCTTCGTCCGCTTCGCGCGGCTTTGTTGCGGACGCGCGGCCGAGAGACGCCTGGCATTTTGGTCACTCCGCGTGCCAATATGTGCGCTGGCCGAAACGGAATCGCCCAGGGCAACGACTTCGTGTGCGTGCCCGAAATGAACCGATCACGGCGCGGAATCGCGGTCGGTACCTACTGCATGGACGCGGGTGGAGCATGAGTTTTCAACTGGGGTTTGCGGTCTGATGGGCCGAGTGCACGCGCTTCCCGGACGCCACACGACCGCGCTACTCGCGGCGTTGCTCACCACCGTCCTCCTCGTCGGCGTGGAGACGGAGCGTTCGAGTGCGGCGGTGGTACCGCTGTATCCGAATCTGCACACGCTCGCGCCGCGTTCGCTGACGCTCGACCGCGCCGACGTCACGCCCGACCTCACCGGTGTCTTCCACAACGTGTTGCGCTTTACGAACAGCGTGTACAACACCGGCGAGGGCCCGCTGATCATCACGGGACAGATCGACCCCGTTACGAACTCGGGGCCGGCGACGCAACGCGTCATGAACAGCGACGGGACGTTCACCGATTTCCCGCTGAACAACGACATCTACTGGCACCAGGCCCATCACCACTATCACTTCGACCACTGGGGCAAGTACGAGCTGTGGACGAAGGCGGCCTACGACGCGTGGATCGCGAGCGGCCGCACCAGCGGTACGCCGAGCTACACGGGCGGCAAGACGACGAGCTGCGTCATCGACGAGGAGTTCGTCGCCTCGGCTCCCGGCACCCCGTATCCGGGTCCGTACGGAATCAGTGGCTGCGACGTCGACAGCCAGAACCAGATCCATATGGGCCTGTCGGTCGGTTGGGGCGACACCTACGACTGGTATCGCCAGGACCAGTGGATCGACCTCAACCAGAACACGCTCGCCAACGGCACGTATGTCCTGCGCTCGGTGGCCGATCCCAACAACATCGTGTACGAGAGCACGAGCAAGACCGACACGACACGCGAAGGCGCAGCCGACAACGAGGCGACGACCACCTTCTCGGTCGCGAGCGGCGCGCTCGTCGACTCCAACCCGCCGACGGGCACAGTTTCGATAAACCACGTCGACGCGACGACGCCGAACGCGAACGTGAGCGTCGACGTCGTCGCGCGCGACGACGTGAGCGGAGTCAATCAGTTCCGACTGTCGAACGACGGCGTGCACTTCACGACGTTCAACTACACCTCGTCGGGCTCGTATTCGACGGCGGTCGCGTGGAATCTGGCCGACGCCGCAACCGGCGGATCGGCGACGAACGGCATCCACACCGTCTACGCGCAAGCGCACGACAACGCCGGCCAATGGGGTCCGGTGTTCACCGACACCATCAATCTTCAGATGGGCGGACCTCCGCCGCCGCCGCCGTCGACGTACGCGCAGCTGGTCGCGAACGATGGTCCGATGAGCTACTGGCGACTCGACGAATCGACGGGCACGAACGCAGCCGATTCCGCCGGATCGAATCCCGGCGTCTACACCGGTGGCCCGACGCTCGGCGCGGCGAGCTTGTTGACCAACGACGGTGACAAAGCGGTCACGTTCTCCGGTTCCAACCAGAGCGTTGCCGTTGCTTCGTCGGCGTCGCTCGCGTTGGCGTCGACCGTGTCGCTCGAGGCGTGGATCAAACCGGACTCCCTGCCGGCCGCGGGCACGTTCGCGTCGGTGCTGACAAAGCCCGAGTCGTACTCGTTGCAGTTCAACGGACCCGACATGGAATTCACGATCATGCAAGCCGGCGCGCGGAGTCGACTCCTGGCCCCTGCCGGAACGATCGTCGCGGGTTCGACATACCACGTCGTCGGCACCTACGACGGGACGACGCAACGCCTGTACGTCAACGGCACCCAGGTCGCGTCGGCGCCGTTGACCGGAGCGATCACGACCAACACCAACGCCTTGACCATCGCGTCGTGGGACGGCCTCGTCGAGTTCCTGGCCGGCACCGTCGACGAGGCCGCGGTCTACGCCGCCGTGCTCAGCCCCACGCAGATCGCGAACCACTACTCGACCGGCACCACCGGGACCGTTCCACCCACGCAGTCGCAGCTCACCGTTTCGCGTAGCGGCGCGGGGTCGGGCAACGTCACCTCGGCGCCGGCGGGTGTCAACTGTGGCGCCACCTGCTCGGCCTCGTTCAACAACGGAACGAGCGTCACGCTCTCGGCCGCCCCCTCCTCGGGTTCGGTGTTCTCGGGTTGGTCGGGCGGGGGCTGCAGCGGTACCAACACGTGCACGCTCACGCTCAACACGAACACCACCGTCACCGCAACGTTCGCTCCCGCGCCCTCCACGCTGACCGTCACTCGCAACGGTGCCGGCAACGGCAACGTGGCTTCCACGCCGGCCGGCGTCAACTGCGGCGTCACCTGCGCGGCATCGTTCGCCGCGGGAGCGAGCGTCACCCTCACCGCCGCGGCTGCCGCTGGTTCGATGTTCTCCGGTTGGTCGGGCGGGGGCTGTAGCGGTATCAGTACCTGCACGGTCACGATGAACGCGAACACCGCCGTCACCGCGACGTTCGGTCTGGCACCGGTCAGGTTGACCGCCACGCGCGCCGGCACCGGAAACGGCTCGGTGACGTCGGCGCCGGCCGGGATCAGTTGTGGCGCCACGTGCACGTCATTGTTCGCGCACGGTACGAGCGTCACGCTCACGGCCGCGCCCTTGTCCGGTTGGGTGTTCTCGGGTTGGTCGGGCGGCGGGTGCAGCGGCACGGGCACCTGCACGGTTGTCCTCAACGTCAACACGGCCGTCACCGCAACCTTCAGCCCGCCACCATCGGCCTATTTCCAGGCGGTGAAGGCCGACGCCCCCGTGGCCTATTGGCGGCTCGACGAGCGCGGCGGAAAGACGGCGGCCGACAGCTCCAACACGCGCGCCAATCCCGGCACGTATCAAGGAACGGTTACCTACTGGGTGGCCGGCCTCGTGCGAGGTGACGTAGATCGCGCGACCGCGTTCTCCGGCTCCAACCAGTACGTGCGTGTCGGGTCGACGAGCGCCCTGTCGCGCAGCACGACGGTCTCGCTCGAGGCCTGGATCAAGCCGGTGTCGATTCCGGCCGCGGGGGTGTTCGCGTCGGTGCTGAGCAAACCCGACTCGTACTCGTTGCAGTTCAACGGGCCGAGGCTGGAATTCATGATCACGCAGGCGGGCGTGCGGCGCCGGCTGCAGGCACCGGCCGGCCGGATCGTCGCCGGTTCCGTGTACCACATCGTCGGCACCTACGACGGCACCACGCAACGCCTCTACCTCAACGGAACCCAGGTCGCGTCCGCCGCGTTGACCGGCGCGATCACGACCAATACCAACCCGTTGAACATCGCGTCGTGGAACGGCAGCTCCGAGTTCTTCGCCGGCACCATCGACGAGGCCGCCGTGTACGCCGCGGTGCTCAGTCCCGCCAAGATCACGAACCACTACACCAAGGGCACGACGGTTACGACCGCAATGCGCTCCACGGTTTCGGCCCCTGCGGCGATCACGCTGGCCGGTAGCTCACCGGTCGCGACCGGCGTCGACGACACGCTCGGTCGCATGTACGTCACGCGCAACCATGGTGAGGGCCGAACCGCCAGCAATGGCGTCACGGTGATCGACGCCACAACGCACGGCGTCGTGGCGGAAGTGACGACCGGTCGTTGGGGCCCGAGCTCTCTTGCAGTCGACCCCGTCCGCCACCTCGTCTACGTCACGTCCGCGATGTGGGGATCGACCAGCGATCACGGCGTCGTCGTCGTGATCGACGGACGCACGAACCGCATCGTGCGCCGCATAGCGGTGGGCCCCGGTCCGAAGTCGATCGCGGTGAACGCGAAGACCAACCGCGTCTACGTCACCGACCAGAACGGCATGGACGCCGGCCAAGCCCTCGCGGTGATCGACGGCGCGACGGGCAAGAACATCGCCGTGATTCCGATGGGTCGGTACGCGCGTTACTACGAGAATCCGTTGGGACTCGCCGTCGACGCCCACTCCGACACCGTGTACGCGACGAACCCGCTCGAAGGAACCGTCTACGTCGTCGACGGCGCAACGAACACGGTGAAACGCTCACTCGCGGTCGGCGACGAACCCACCGCAGTGGCCGTCGACACCGCGACCGGACGAGCGTTCGTCGCCCACGCGGGCCGCGGGTCGACCAAGGTCAGCGTCATCGACGGGCACACCGCCGCGGTCGTGAAGAGCATCCGCGTCGCGGGTTCGCCGCGCGGCATCGCAGTCGATCCGCGAGGTGGCACCGCCTACGTGACCACCGCCGGTCACGGCGCGGCGGCGATCGATACCGCAACCGCACACATCGCCGGCGTGCTCGACTGCGGGCCCGGCGCGTACGGCGTCACTGTCAGTGGCACCGGAACCGTCATCGTCGCCGACCGCACCGACGAAATCCTCTGCGTCCTCCCCCGACGCGCCGGGACTCCTATCGCCTGAGAACCCGACTCGCCGGTCGCCCCGAACCGTCGAACACGCTGCTCAAGCAGGTGGGCCGGGTTGACGAGGAACGGGGGTGTCGGCTCGCACCGGTGGTCTGCGCCTTTTCGGCTGGTACGCGTTGGCTACCGCGCTCCCGATCGTGTTGCTCGGCGTGGGCCTGGGGCGGATGTATCAGTCCCAGATGGATCGTCGAGCGTTGGAACAGGCGGTGAGCGAGGCCAACGCGCTCGCCACTGCAGGGATCGAACCCCATTTGGGTGGTCGCGCTCTCTCGACGGGTTTGCTCGGGCCGGAACGCGCGGCTCTGGTTGCCACTGCGACTCCGTTGCTCGACTCGGGAAGCGTGTTGCGTCTGCGGTTGCGTGACACCGCGGGGCACGTCGTGTTCGACGCCGCTCACCCGGACCGGGGAACGGAAGCGGGAACCGACGAAGAGGCCGAGGAAGCGGCGACCGGCCTCGTCGTCCGGCGCCTGACGCACCTCAACAGCGACCAGGTCGATGCGCGCAATCACGTCGGCGCGCACGCGGTCGAGGTGTACCTGCCGGTGCATGTCGGCGGATCGTCGCGACAGATCTTGGGAGTGTTGGAGATCTATCTGCCGTACGGGCCGATCGCTCGTTCGGTCGCCGCGTCCGAGCGTCTCATGTTGGAGTTGATCATCGTCGGACTTGTCGCGTTGTGGGCGCTGATCGGCGCGATCACCTGGTCGGTGACTCGCAGACTGCGGCATACCGCGGCCACGAACGAGCACTTGGCGTTGCACGACAGCCTGACCGGCCTGCCCAACCGCATGCTTTTCGCCGATCGAGCGAGCCACGCCATTGCAGCCGCGGGTCGATCCGGGACAACCATCGCCGTCGTGGTCGTCGACCTCGACCGCTTCAAAGAAGTCAACGACACGCTCGGACATGACAACGGCGACGCGTTTCTTCGCCACGTCGCCGACAGTTTCGAAAGACTTGTTCGCCCGGGAGATACCGTGGCTCGCCTCGGCGGTGACGAGTTCGGCCTCGTGCTCGATGGCGTCGATTCACTGGGCGCCCGCGACGTGCTCGACCGACTCGAGCAGGCGCTCGCGGTCGAGGTCGAGCTCGGCGGCGTCCCGGTGAGCGCCGAAGCCAGTATCGGCTTCGCGATGTGGCCCGACCACGGCAGCGAGATGGACGAGATCCTGCAATGCGCAGATCTCGCGATGTACGCCGCCAAGGAGTCGCGGGCCGGCATCGTCGAATACAGCTCCGCCCTCGAACACTTCAGCCCGGCCCGCCTCGCGCTCGTCAGTCAGCTCCGCCGCGCGATCGCATCCGACGAGCTCGTGTTGCACTACCAACCCAAACTCGAGCTGAGAACCGGCCGCGTGGTCGGTGTCGAAGCACTCGTACGGTGGCAGCACCCCACCCGCGGCCTGCTTCTACCGGCGGAGTTCCTGGAAATCGCAGAGTCGACCGGGCTCATCGATTCGATGACCGACTGGGTGATCGAACATGCGCTCCGCCAACTCGCCGAGTGGCACGCCGCCTCACTCCCCTTCACCGTCGCCATCAACGTCTCCGCTCGCAACCTGCGCGACGAACACCTTCCCGACAAGATCTTCGAACGCCTCCGCGCGTACGACATCGCACCGCAATACCTCGAAATCGAGCTCACCGAAACGGCCGTCATTACCAATCCCACCCGCGCCACGGCCATGCTCACACGCCTCCACGACGCCGGCGTTCGCGTGTCCCTCGACGACTTCGGACAGGGTTACACCTCCCTCGCGCACCTCGCGCGACTCCCTCTCTCGGAACTGAAGATCGACCGCAGCTTCATCGCCGCGATGTCGTCCACACGAAGAGACAACGCAATCGTCAGCACCGTGATCGAGCTCGGTCATCAGCTCGGCCTCGACGTCGTGGCCGAGGGAGCCGAGACCGACGACACCGTCGCGGCGCTGGTCGCGCTCGGATGCGACACCGTCCAAGGCTTCGTCTTCACGCCGCCGCTCACGGCCGACGAGACGCTCCCCTGGATCCATGCACACCACGACATCCAACCCGGCGTCGCATCGAACTAGAGCGAGTCGTCAGGATGTGTCGACGTCTATGCGCCGGCCCGCGAGGGCGGCGCGCAGTTCGTTCAACTTCGTAAGGCTGGCTTCCGATTCGGCCTGGTTGGTCGCGGCGATGGCCAGCACGAGGGCTTCGATAACGACGAGGGTCGTGCCGTGGCTTGCGAAGAGACCCGGTGCGCCGCGACCCGATTGGAGTGTCGTCGTGACGCCGGTGCCGAGTTTGCGGGCGAGAGTGTCGGTGATGAGGACGACCGGAGCGTCGAGCGTTGCGGCGTGCTCGAGAAGCACGCGGACGTGTGACTGAAGTCGGCCGTAGGCGAACACGACGATCGCGTCGGTGGGCGCAAGGGTGAGAAGCTCGTCGGCGAACGAGGTTCCGGTGTGCACCAAGGCCGTGCTGGGTTTCCCGATGCGCTGGGTGATGAGCTGCCCGTAGGCGGCAAGGTGCGCGGATGGTCCGACGCCGCGCCAGACGATTCGCTCGCGGCCGGCGAGCACCGCAACGGCCGCTTGGAAGGCCTCCGGGGAAACGTTGCGCGACAGGTTGTCGAGCGCGGAGAGGTGATTGCGGATCGCCGAGGCGAAGAGCTCGTCGCCGGGGGTCTGCTCGAGGGTCCGGCGCAGGCGTTCGCCGAGGGGCGGGTTGTCGCCGTATGCCGCGAGCGCGCGCCGGAGCTCGGCGAGGCCGCTGTATCCGAGCGACTTTGCAGTGCGTACGACGGTGGCATCGCTGGTGCCGAGCTGCTCCGCGAGCGCGGCGGCCGACATCAGCGTCGCTTCGGGCCCCAGGTCGAGCAAGAGCTCGGCGACGCGGCGCTCCGCCGGAGCGAGCTCGGCTCCCCGCTCGGCCACCCGTACCGCGTACGTGTCCGTAGCACTTGCTACCGCCTTGACCATATGTGTAGCATACACTACTGAGCCCGGACGTGGGCATGAATCCCGCCCGAACGAGGGGTAGTCGATGCATAGCGTTTTGTTGGTTCTTGCGGCGTTCCTGGCGTCGGCAGTCGAGATGGTCGAGGCCCTCACCATCGTTCTCGCGGTGGGCGTCACCCGGGGCTGGCGATCGGCCGGCTGGGGCGTCGCCGCTGCGCTCGGCGGTTTGACCGTCATCGTCGCCGGCCTGGGCCCGGCGTTGGCGAACCTGCCGATCGACTCTCTGCGCCTGGTCGTGGGCACGGTGTTGTTGGTGTTCGGTCTGCAGTGGTTGCGCAAGGCCATCCTGCGTGCGAGTGGCTTGAAGGCGCTGCACGACGAGGAAGCGATCTATTCAGCTGAGGTCGCGCTGCTCCGCGCGAGCGGCGAGCGACCGCAACACGATTGGTATGCGTTCACTGTCGCGTTCAAGGGAGTGTTCCTCGAAGGCTTGGAAGTCGCGTTCATCGTCGTCACGTTCGGTGGGGCGCAACGCAATGTCGGCTTGGCCGCAGTCGGTGCCGCCGCGGCGTTGGTCGTCGTGTTGATCGCGGGGATTATCGTGCACGCTCCGCTCACACGAGTGCCCGAGAACACCTTGAAGTTCGGTGTCGGCGTGATGCTCACATCCTTCGGGTTGTTCTGGAGCGCAGAAGGCGCCGGGGTCGCGTGGCCCGGAGGCGACGTGTCGTTGCTGGGGCTCATCGTCTTCGTCGTGGTTCTTGCATTCGGCATAGTGGCGCTGGTGCGCAGAACATCGTCGCTACCGGAGGTGGCAACGTCATGAGGTGGCTCGCGCAGTTCGGCAAGTTCTGGTACGACTTCATCATCGGCGACGACTGGCGAATCGCCGTCGGTGTCGTCGTGACGATCACCGGTGTCTTCGTCCTCGCGCACCACGGCGCCAACTGGTGGTGGCTACTTCCTCTCGCGGTCGCAGGCCTCCTCACGATCTCGGTCACCCACGAGATGCGTCGCCACCTCCGATGACGGCGTTGACGCGCAACCGCAGGATTAGCGCGCTTGGAGTTCGCGAAGGTCGCGCAGAACGGTGTCGGCGTGCGCATTCACGTCGGCGACCTCATAGCTCTTGGCGATGATGCCCTCGGGATCGATCAGGTAGCTGTAGCGCTTGGCGAAGTTCACCTTCTCGGTGCCCGGTGCTCGAGTCTCGTACGCCACGCCGACCTGCTCCGAAACATCGGACAGCAACCGGAACGGGAAGTCGAACTTGTCGCGGAACGCTCGGTTGGCCTCGGGCGCGTCGAACGAGATGCCGAGGATCTCGCAGCCGAGGCTTTCGAACTCTTGGGCCTGATCACGCAGGCCCTTGCCTTGAATCGTTCAGCCGGGAGTGTCGGCCATCGGGTACCACCACAACAGCACCCATCCGCCGCGCAGATCCGCGAGCCGCACCGGATTGCCATCGTGGTCTACGACCGAGTCGAGCTCGGGCGCCGTCACCCCGGCGGTCAACATCGTCGACATGATAACGAGGGCGCCGCGTCTTCGCCGTCGCTCCGACTCAGCTCGGCGCCGACGGCGATCCTTCGCCCAACTCTCGCCAAGCCTCACGAGCCTCTCGCGCGGCGATGACTCCGATGAGCAGGGCGGCCGCCGGATCCGTCCACCACCAGCCGGCAACGAGATTCAGGGTCAAAGCCGTGAGAATGCTCGTGGCCAGACACCCGTCGAGGAACGTCATGGACGCTTCCGCGCGGAAGGGCTCACTGTTCAGCGCGACGCCGACGCGCTTCTTCCAGCGGGCCAGGCCGAACATGACGAGCGCGGTGACGAACAAGTAGGCGATACCGGCGGGTGATGAAGCCGGCTGTTCGTGCGCCACGAGCGCGCGGATGCCCGCGACGACGAGATAGATGGCGAGCGCACCGAAGGCGCCGCCTACGAGGCGCATCGCACGACGATCGCGACGCACCTGGAGCCCGCCGTCGCCCGGCTTCATGTGCCAGATGACAACCAGCGAGGCGAACACCTCGACGAGCGAGTCGAGGCCGAAGGCGATGAGCGCCAGCGATCCCGCGGCGATACCGAGGCCGATGGTGACGAACACCTCGAGGCTGTTCCACGCGATCGTGCCCCACTGCAGTCGGCGTCCGAGCCGCTCGAGTGCAGAGCGCCGCCTCTCCTCCATGATCACGATTCTCTCCTCCGCTCGCCGGCGGCCTCCCACGCCCGATGAGTTGCGACGACTCCGTCCCACAGATGATCGAGCGTTTCCAGTGCGACGCCGTCGAAGCGAAGGTCGAACCCGTCGGCAAGCGCCGCGAACCAGTCGGTCCTCTTCGTGAGCGGTTCCATCGAGACCGCGCCGTCGCCGATGCGACTCAGGACGAGGCCGCGGATGATGTCGACGCCGGTTGCATCCCGATGTTCGGCCATCGCGACCGCCAGGAACGGCGAGTCCGGGGATGTCGACAACCATCGATGCTTCGCCACGAACTCGGCCATCTCGGCTTCGGCCGTCGTCCAGCTCATCCCGACGAACCCTCCGGCGGGATCATGCGCGAGGTGCCAGTCGCCGACACCGTTTTCGGTCTCTTCGAGAGCGAGACGAAACGGAGCCTGCTCGTAGTCGCCCGCGGCGAGCGGCAACGCCTCGTGCAGCGCGTCGCCGAGACCGGCATCGACGTACCAGATCCCCGACGGGTTCTCATCCGACGGTAGGTCGCTCACCGTGAGAACGAGATGGTTGCCCGCCGACTCCGCGTCGGGACCGTCGGGGCCATGCACCCCGCCGGCGTGGCGGGTGACCACATAGCCCAGCGATCGCAACAGCTCCGAGAACGCGCCATTGAGGTGGTAGCAGTAGCCCCCGCGGCCCTGCAGCGCGATCCGTTGCACCGAGTCGGCGGGATCGATCCCCCATGCCTCACCTGCGTGCAACCACATCGTCTCGTACGGGATGCGTTCGACGTTCCGACGATGCAGTCGCTGCAGCGCCTCGACCGACGGGGGCTCGGCCTCCAGCCCGAGCCGACGCAGATACGCCGTCCGCAACTCGGCACCCATGCGAACCAGCGAGCCTGCCATGCCCGGAAGTCTCGCGTCCCGACCTACCGGCGCGCCGCCTGAAATGATGCGTCATCGAACGCAACCGGAGCGTCCTCACCTTCGACCACGTGACCGTCGCCGACGACGGCCGACTGCGGCTCGACGACGCGTGCGGTGAGATACTCGGTGACGGCGTCACCGTTGTCGTCGGGCCATCGGGCGCGGGGAAGTCGACCGTGTTGCGCTGCTGCAATCGTTTGGAAGTACCGACCGGCGGCCGCGTTCTCTTCCACGGCGCCGACATGGCGGGGCTCGACCCATTGCGCGTGCGCCGCCGGGTCGGGATGGTGTTCCAGCGACCGACACCCTTTCCCGGCACCGTGCGCGAGAACCTCCAAGTCGCGCAACCGACCATCACCGACGCGGAATCCGCCCTCATGCTCGAGCGCGTGGGCGTGGACGTGGAGTTCCTCGATCGAGAGGCGACCGCGCTTTCGGGCGGCGAGGCGCAGCGGGTTTGTCTGGCGCGCACGTTGGTCACCGAACCCGAGGTGGTGCTGATGGACGAGATCACGTCGTCGGTGGATCCGGCCCAACGGCACGGGCTCGAGCAGCTCGCTCGCGCACTGTCGACGGCCGTGTCGTGGTGGTGTGGGTAACTCACGATCTCGCTCAGATGCGGCGCATCGCCGACCACGTCGTTGTCGTCATCGAAGGTCGCATCGCGCACGCTTCGAGCGTCGCCGAGCTCGACAACACCGCGCCGGTGCCGGTGCGCTCATTCCTCGCGGGGGAGGCGGCATGACCGCACCCGAATCGCGCTCATGCGAGACGGGCACGCCGTGAGCGACATCGGTTGGTCCGGCCTCGCGCTGTCTTTGTTCCTCGTCCTGATCGCGATCGTGTTATCGCTGTGGAAGCGTCTCGAGCTCGAGCGCAGCATCGCGTGGGCGACAACGCGCGCCGCTGCTCAGCTCATCGCCATCGGCCTCTTGCTCCGAGTACTGCTCGAGCCGGGTGTCTCGATCCTGTGGGCCTGGCTCTGGGTCATCGCGATGATCGTCATCGCGTCGTTGACCGTCCGCTGGCGCGCCCCGGAGGTTCCCCGACTCTTCGAGCTCGCCCTCCTCGCATTCGCATCTTCGGCGGTGCTCACGCTCGGCGTGCTCTTCGGCCTCGGCGTGTTCCCGCTCGACGTGCGCACGCTGATCCCGCTCGCCGGTCTCATGGTCGGGGAACTCGCTCGCCGCGACCGTGCTCGTCGGGAGACGTCTCGTCGAAGAGCTCCGCGACAAGCGCGACGAGGTGGAAGCGCGCTTGGCCCTCGGTCAACCCGCAACCGAGGCCGCGAGACCGTACGTACGGGCGGCGCTGCGCACGGCGTTGATCCCGCAGATCGAGACGACGAAGGCGGTGGGCCTGGTCGTGCTACCCGGCGCCATGACCGGGCTCATTCTCGCCGGGGTGAATCCCCTCGACGCCGTGCGCGTGCAGGCGGCGGTGATGTACCTGGTACTCGGGTCGGTCGCGACGACGACCACGGTGATTGTGCTCGGAGTGCAGCGGCGGCTCTTCACCCGCGATCACCGACTCCTGCAGATCAGATCGACGCCTTCAGGCCACTAGCCGGTGAGCTGAGCAACCAGTCAGCGCGCCGGGACTTCGAGACTCGCGAGCAGGTCGCGGACGCGCTTTTCGATCTCGTCACGGATGGGTCGTACCGCCCCGATGCTCTGGCCGGCGGGGTCTTCGAGCTCCCAGTCTTCATAGCGTTTGCCCGGAAAGAAGGGGCAGGAGTCGCCGCAGCCCATGGTGACGACGACGTCGGCGGCGCGCACGATCTCGTCGGTCCACGGTTTGGGGAACTCGTGGGTGATGTCGATGCCGACCTCGTCCATGGCGGCGATGGCAGACGGATTGATTTCGGTACCCGGTTCGGACCCGCCCGACCAGGCGATCGCGTTGCCGTCGGCGAGATGGTTGAACCACCCGAGTGCCATCTGCGACCGGCCGGCGTTGTGCACGCACAAGAACAGCACAGTCGGTGCACCGTCGCTGACGTTGCGGTCTTCGCGGGCGGGCATGGCGAGTCTCCGTTCAGGCAACGTCGGTATGGGCATGCGGCACGACCATGTCGGCGGCCGGTAGATCGGGATACAAGAAGCGGGCGAGGCCGACGGCGAGGGCACCACCGGCAAGTTGCGCGACGACGAAGGCGGGCGCCGACGACGGCTTGATCCCGGCGAAGGTGTCACTCAGCATGCGACCGACAGTGACGGCGGGATTGGCGAACGATGTCGAGCTCGTAAACCAGTACGCCGCCGCGATGTAGCCGCCGACTGCGAACGGCGCAGTCGAAGCCCGGCCGGAGCGCACGACTCCGAGGATGACCATCAACAGACCGAACGTCGCGACCACCTCGCCCAACCACAAGCCGCCGGAGCTGCGAGTGTGGGTCGACAACGTGACCGCGTCGAGCTCGAACATCAGGTTGGCGACGATCGCTCCGACACACGCGCCGAGCACTTGCGCAGGCACGTAGACGGCGAGCTCTTTGGTCGTAAGCCCGCCGAGCACTCGGTCGGCGATGCTCACGACGGGATTGAAGTGCGCGCCCGACACGGATCCGAACGCCAGGATCAGTGCGACCAGACCGGCGCCGGTGGCGATCGAGTTCTCCAGCAGCTGCAGCCCGATGTCGTCCGGTGAGAGGCGTTGGGCGTAGATGCCCGAGCCGACGACGATCGCGACGAGCAGCGCGGTGCCGACCGCTTCCGCCGTCGCCTTTCGAGCGAGATCACGGTTCATCAGCAGGTCAGGCGAGGGCGGCGCGCAGAGCCTCGAGGCGATCGGGAACGATTCGCCACATCATCCACCGGCCTCGCTTCTCACCCGTGAGAAGACCGGCGTCGGCGAGGACCTTGGTGTGGTGACTGATCGTCGGTTGTGACTTGCCCAATGGCGCTTCGAGGTCGCAGGAGCACACCTCTCCCCCGGCGGCGACCAAACTGAGCAGGCGGAGACGGACCGGGTCGCCGAGCGCGGCGAACACGAGGGCCAGCTCCGTGGCCTCGTCGTCGGCCAATGGTGCGACCAACAGCGGCGCGCAGCACACGCCGTCGTCGAGCTCGATCAATGCTGTTCGCTTGGCTGCCACGAAAACCGCTCCTCGACCTATTGACAAACGTCGATACATTTGCAAGAGTCGATGTATCGACAGTTGTCAATATACCGGAGGCATCCAGAAGTGTCACGAGTGCAGCTCGCCCTCAACGTCCCCGACATCGACGAAGCCGTCGACTTCTACTCCAAGATGTTCGCGACCGAACCGGCCAAGCGGCGGCCCGGGTACGCCAACTTCGCGATCGCCGATCCCCCGCTGAAGCTCGTGCTGTTCGAGCAGGCCGGCGCCGACGCTCGCCTCAATCATCTCGGTGTCGAAGTGATGTCGACCGCCGAGGTGCTGGCGCACCAAGCCCGCCTCACCGGCGAAGGTCTCGCGCCGGTCGACGAGAGCGGCACGTGTTGCTTCGCGAAGCAAGACAAGGTGTGGGTCGACGGTCCCGACGGGGCGTGGGAGATCTACGCCGTGCTCGCCGACAGCGAGACCTTCGGTGAATCGTCGCCGCACGTCGACGACGGTGGCGACTCCGCGTGTTGCGCCTCGTCTCCCGAGTCCGTCACGACCTGCAGCTGATCGTGCCATGAAGGAGCCCGCCGACGTCCGGGAGGTGTCGGCAGCAGCCGTCCGGTTTGCCACACGGAACGATCCGGCCGCCACGGTCGACGACGCAGCCGCAGTCTGCACAAGCGATCTTGATGCACCAAGGTTACGAGCATCGCGCCGAAGCATCGTGACTAGCCTTCTGTCATGGACGGGACGCTCACACATCGGCACGGTTTCTGGGTGCACGAACATCACCACCACGGCCCGCACCGTCACGGGCGGCTGCCATTCCGGTCGACCGAGCAAACCGACCACAACCATCACGACCACGGGCACGGCCACACCCATGGCCGCGTCGATCGTTCGATCGTCCGCTCCCGCGCCGGAGTCCGAGCAGTGTCGATCAGTCTTGCGTTGCTCGCGGTTACCGCAGCTCTACAGGCGATCGTGTTCTTCCTCTCTGGTTCAGTCGCGCTGCTCGCGGACCTGATCCACAACGGCGGCGACGCGCTCACGGCAATCCCGCTCGCGATCGCGTTCCTCGCTCGCAGTGAACGTGGTGAACGCTGGGCCGGGTACGCGGTCGTGCTCACGATCTTCGTGTCGGCGTCCGTGGCCGCCTACGAGGCGGTCCAGCGCTTGATCCACCCGCAACATCTCGACTACCTCGGCGCGGTGGCCGTCGCGGGCGTGATCGGATTTCTCGGCAACGAGCTCGCCGCGCGCGTTCGCCTACGCGCCGGGGAACGCCTCGACAGCCCGGCTCTCATCGCAGACGGTCAGCACGCACGCGTCGACGGGTTCGTGTCCCTTGGTGTGGTCGCGTCAGCCGCAGTCGTCGCGCTGGGTGTCAAGGTCGCCGACCCGCTGATCGGCCTCGCGATCACCGCACTGATACTGCGCATTACGTGGCAGGCGTGGAGAACGGTCAGCGCCGACCACGACGACCACAGTCATTCGGACTGACCAACTGCGAATCCGCAACGATCGGTCACACCGTTCAGGTGTCACATGGTGCTTGGTAAAGGTGCGCGTTTTCTCCGATGGCGTTCCCGGCCCAACGGGAGCAACATCGCGCCATGGGCTTCTACCAGGAACAGATTCTCCCTCGATTCCAGGACAAGGTGATGGGGCGCACGCCGAATCGTGCGGTGCGCGCCCGCGTCTGCGAAGGGCTTCAGGGCGCGGTCGTCGAGGTCGGCTTCGGGACCGCGCTGAATGCGCGGTACTACCCGGCCGAGGTAACGAAGGTTGTCGCCATCGAACCGTCCCAGGTGTGCATGCGAATCGCCGAGCCGCGCATCGCGAAATCCTCGGTTCCGGTCGAGTACGGCGGGCTGACCGGCGAACGGCTCGACCTTGCCTCAGGAGAGTTCGATGCCGTGCTCTCGACGTGGACCCTTTGCACCATCCCCAACTTGGAGGCTGCGCTCGCAGAGATGCGACGCGTCCTGAAGCCCGGCGGGTCATTCCACTTTGTGGAGCACGGCCACGCGCCCGACGAGAAGATCGCCCGCTGGCAAGGGCGTCTGGAACCGCTGAACAAACGACTCGCGGGTGGCTGCCACCTCACGCGCCACATCTCCAAGGAAATCGAACAGGCCGGTTTCGACATAGAGAAGATCGAGACCTACTACTTCAAGGGCGAGCCGAAGCCGATGGGCTACACCTACGAAGGCCGAGCAGTCAGATCGAACTGACCTACTGGACACGTCGCGAGCGCGACGCTCAGGCGCGGATGCGCGCGCCGCGCGGGTCGTAAAGGGGCTCAACCGCGATTTCGCCTGGGATCCACTCGCCGAAGATCTCGATCTCGACCTGCCGCCCGGGTTCTGCCTGCGCGGCCGGGACGTAGGCATACGCAATCGAACGCGCGACGCGGAACCCGTAACCGCCGCTCGTGACGCGGCCGACGATTGCACCGTCGATCCGTACCGGTTCGGAGCCGAGCGCGATGGCCTGCGAATCGGCGAGCACTATCGGACGTAACCGTCGCATCGGCCCGACGGCCTTCGCGGCGCGCAGCGCCTCCTGCCCCACGAAAGGCGTTGGTTTGTCGAGGGCGACTGCAAAACCGAGGCCGGCCTCGAACGGCGTGTCGGCCGGCGTCAGGTCGGCGCCCCACACCCGGTACCCCTTCTCCAAGCGCAGGGCATCGATCGCGCGGTAGCCGCCCGCGAGCATGTCGTGGGGACGCCCCGACTCCCACAAGGTGTCCCAAAGGGTGAGCCCGTACTCAGTGGCGCAATACAGCTCCCAACCGAGCTCACCTACGTAGGTGACTCGCATCGCGATCACGGGAACCGCGCCGACGCTGATCTCGCGAGCGCGCAGGTATGGGAAGGTCTCGTTGTCGAGGCCGGCCGACGTGAGTGGCGCGATGATGTCGCGCGCACGTGGCCCCCAAACACCGAAACACGCGTATGCCGACGTCACGTCGCGCGCGTGCACGGCCGCCTCCATCGGCGACCGGTCGAGCTGCTTGCGGATCCAGCCGAGATCGTGGTTACCGAACGCAGTTCCGGTCACGAGCAGGAAGCGTTCGGCGGCGAGGCGCGTGACTGTGAGGTCGCACTCGACACCGCCGCGCTCGTTGCACAGCTGCGTGTAGGTGATCGCGCCGACCGAGTCGACGTCGCGGTCGATGCGGTTGGCGCAGATCCGCTCGAGGAACCCCAGCGCCCCCGGACCCGACAGCTCCATCTTCGAAAAGCTGGTCTCGTCGAAGAGCACCGCGCGATCGCGGCAGGCAATCGACTCGGCGCCGATCGCCTCGCTCCAATGCTCGCCCGCCCATCCGCGCGGCCGGACGGTCGCGAATGCAGCTCCTGCGTCTCCAACGTTTCGCGTGATCCAATTGGGTCGCTCCCATCCGCTCTTTTCACCAAACGTGCATTCGAGCTCGACGAGTCGCGGGTACGCGGGCGAGCGTCGCAGCGGCCTTCCCGCTTCGCGTTCCTCGTTCGGGTAGTGGATGTCGTAGTAGGTGCGATACACCTCGACGGCTCGGGCGCATGCGAACTCCCGGCTGCGGTATTGCGCGCCGAACCGGCGGATGTCCATCTTCCAGGTGTCGAACGACGGCTCGCCGTCGAGGAGCCATTCCGACATCACGCGGCCGACGCCGCCGGCGCCCGCGATGCCGTGCGCGCAGAACCCGGCCGCGACGAACAGACCGTGCACGTCGCTCTCGCCGAGTACGAACTCGTTGTCGGGAGTGAAGCCTTCGGGTCCGTTGACGAGGCTGACGATGTCGGCCGACTCCGCGGCCGGGACTCGTCGGCACGCGTTCGTCATCAGGGGCGCGAAACGATCCCAGTCCTCGGGGAGCAACTTGCCGTTGAAGTCGTCGGCCACGCCGTAGAGCGACCACGGTGCCGGATCGCGTTCGTACCCGCCGAGGACGAGACCGTCGCCCTCGCGCCGGAAGTAGACGAGATTGTCGGGGTCGCGAAGCTGCGGGAGCGCGGCGGTCACCCCGTCGACGGCCTTCGTGATGAGGTATTGGTGAGCCATCGGGACGATGGGCACTGTAATTCCGGCGAGCGCCGCGACCTGTGGGGTGTACATGCCGCACGCGAGCACGACTGCGTCGGCTTCGACGGTTCCGTGGTCGGTCACGACAGCCGCGACGCGCCCGCTGCGTACGACGAGATCGGTGACTCGCACGCCCGTCTCGACGGTGACGCCGAGACTGCGCGCGCCGCCGAGGAACGCGTGGGTGAGCCCACTCGGATCGAGGAAGCCGTCGGTGGGCATCCAAACTGCACCGAGCACTCCGGTCACGTCCATGAGCGGGAAGAGGGCGTGTGCTTCCCGAGGTGAGACGAGCTCCATCGGCAGACCGAAGGTCTTTGCCCAACCGTGTTGGCGGTGCAGCTCCTCCATGCGTGCTTCCGTCGACGCGATCCGCAGCGAACCGACCTCGCGCCAACCCGGCGAGCGTCCCGTCCGCTCGCCGTCGGCTTCGAGCGCGCGGTACACGTCGACGCTGTGCATCATCATCTGGGTCAGCGGCAGGCTCGAGCGGAGCTGGCCGACGAGACCGGCGGAGTGGAACGTGGAACCGCTCGTGGGTTCGGCCCGCTCGACGACGAGAACGTCAGTGCAACCCCGCTGCGCGAGGTGCCACGCGATGCTCGCGCCGGCGACTCCGGCTCCGACGATGACGATCCGGGCTCTGGACTGCACACGACCTCCGCGTCGTTCGGCGTCACTCGGGTTCAGCCGCGTCGGCGAGGAGCCGACCGTACCCGGGAGCCGACGCGTGCGCGAGGAGCCGATCGAAATTCCGGCCTGCATAGTCGACGTAGTCGACCGTCAGCGTACTGATGCCCTGCTGCACAACCGCCCACATGGCTTCGCGGAAGTCGCTCATGATCTTCATGAGCCCGAGGCGGGCGCGTCGCCGCGGTGTCGCCGAACCGAAGTATCGCTCGAGCAGAGCAATCTCGTCGTCGTCGTCGAGCCCGTTGTTCGTCGCCAAGTTGCCGAGGTCGAAGTAGCGGTCGTTCATGCCCGCGTACTCCCAGTCGAGGATCACGAGCCGATCACCCGCCCCGAGAAAGTTCGCGGCGAGAAGGTCGTTGTGACACGGACGGCGCGGCTCCGGCGACGCATCGAACGCGGCCTCGATCTCATCGGCCCGTTCCGCGGCGAGCTCGTACTCGCGCGGTATCCGCACGCCGCGGGCAACCGCGGCGTCTCGGTGCTGCTGCGGCACCCGGAAGCAGTCGAACGAGCCCGGGAGAGGACCCGAGTCGTGGAAAGCGCGCAATGCGGCGCCGATCTGGCCGAGGCGACGCGGCTCGGCAACCTGGGCCGAGCTCAGCGTCTCGCCCGCCTCGAACCGGGTCACCAAGTAGCACTCCGGCTCGACGAACGCGACGACCCCGGCCGCGAAACCGAGAGCGGCGGCGCGTTCGTTCGCGATGCGCTCGACGTGACGGTCGATACCGAGCAGGTGGGTGTCCGCGCCCGCGATCCGCACGACGAAGCGCTCTCCGGCCACGTCGACCAGCACGTTGCGGTTCGTCAGCCCTCCGTCGAGCGTCCCGACGACGTGTGCCCGGCCGCTCCAGCCGGGCACACGTTCGAGGATCGCCGTGATGTCGGGTGCGGGACGGGTCACCGATCACTCGCGAGGGTGGATTTGCTCGTCAATCCGCGCTTCTTCTTCGTGTTCGATCTTCGTGAAGGTCGACACGTCGCCGGATGTCAGCGCGCGCTCGATCGCGATCAACTCTTCCTTGCTGCCTTGCACCTGTGGCCCCTTGAACCAGTTCTTCGCGGAGGTGAACCACCAAACGGTCACCACGATGAATGACAGCAAGATGAGCGGACCGGCCCAATTGAAGTTGTTCACAAAGAGGCTGTACTGGTGCAATCGAAGGTAACCGAGCACCGGGTAGAACGGGCTGAAGAAGTAGATCGAGATGAACACAACCCACACGACGGCCGTCCAACCGACGAGTTGGCTGTATCCGCGCAGGTTCCACGAGCCCTGCTCGAAGTCGGGGTTACGGAGCCTGAGGAACACCGGGATGATGTAGGCGATGTAAAGGCCGACGACGCAGATGCCTGTCATGGCGAAGAAGGCGACCGAGTAGCCCTTGTTCTGGATCAGCGACGAGGCACCGACGATCGCGGAGAGCACAACGCCGAGCCAGACGGAGTTGGTGGGCGTGCGGGTTCGGGGGTTGATGCGGTGCCAGAACTTGTGGCCGGGCACGGCGCCGTCGCGCGAGAAGGCGTAGATCATTCGGGAGTTCGCAGTCACGCACGCCATCCCGCAGAAGAACTGACCGACGATCGCGATGAAGATCAGCAGCTTGGCGCCGGCACCTCCGATGGCTGCTTGGATGATCGCCGGCGAGGCGTTGATACCGGTGAGCGCGATGGCGGAATAGGCCTTGTCGCCGCCGGGGATCGCACGGAGCAGGCCGACATCGAGGATGAGCGCGGCGATCGCCGAGATGTAGATCGAACGCACGATCGCGACCGACGCACTGCGCCCGGCGTCGTGGGTCTCTTCACTGACGTGCGCCGAAGCGTCAAAGCCGGTGATCGTGTACTGCGCCAGCAACAGTCCGAGTCCGAATACCCAGATACCGGCCAACGGCCCCGACCAACCGGTGAGATTCTTCGACTTGAACATGAAGCTCAGGCTCTCGTGGTGTGACGGCACGAGGAACAGGAAGGCGAAGATGATCAGCACGCCGACGACGTGCCACCACACACTGATGTCGCCGAGTCGGGCGACGAGATCGACCCGGAACGTGTTCAACAGACCGTGGGCGATGAGGTAAAGGCAGAAGATGATGAAGATGTTGCGCGCGCCGTTCGATCCGGAGAGTCCGAAGCTCGGTCGGTACAGCGTGATGAAGAATCCGGTGAACGTCGCGAGCGCGTAGTCGACCGACGCGATCGTCCCGACCTGACCGATCATGTTGAACCAGCCCGTGTACCAGCTCCACATCGGGCCGTTCTTGCGCGCCAGCTTCGCCGACCAGTAGTAGAGACCCCCTGCCGTCGGGTAGACGGAGACGATCTCGGCCATGGCCATGCCGACCAGCAGTGCGAAGAAACCGACGACGAACCAGCTGAGAACGATGGCCCTCGGGCCACCAGCCTGCAGGCCGAGATAGAAGCCGGTCATGCCGCCGGCGAGGATCGAGATGATGGAGAAGGAGATGGCGAAATTGGAGAACCAACCCATCTTGCGGTTGAGCTCCTGGGCGTAACCCATCTCGTGCAGGCGCTGAGTGTCGGCGTTGACGGCCGGCGTCCCGCTCCCGCTCGCAGGTGTATCGGTCGTCACGGTGAGCCCCCCCTTTTCGCGACAATTCCTGCGGGGACTATGACACGAAAGCGGCAAGAACGACCGGTATCCCTGCGAACGCACGCGCGCTTTGTTCTACACGGAGCGGGCCGTCGCTTCCGTCAACGCGTTTTGGTTACCGTCCGACCAGCCGACATGCTGGGTCAGACTCTCTATACGCCAGCCGTCCGACGTCCGACGTCCGACGTCCGGAGCATGCGGTTTGTGTACGAGCCGCGCAACAGGAAGAAGTCACCGCCCTCAGAACCCTCGAGGTAGTGCTGGGCATACATCTACGAGTAGCAGATCGCCCGGTCCGAATCGTCTTCGTCGAACTCGATGACGTGATTGGGGCTGAGGTGCTGCGTGGCGGTGAAGCCGCTCAACGGAACGCGGACCAAGTCGACCAATTCACTTCGGGCGAAGTCCGCCTCCGGCACGCCCGACGCGGAAAAGTCGACGTGCGCGGGATCCGTGAAACAATCGGCGAACATCTCCCAGTCGCGACGGTCGACCCCCATTGCGTACTTGATCACGCGTTCTCCGATAAGGGCGCGGTCTTCGAGTGCGGCGAATCCGGGATTCGAGATCGGTCGTCATGGACGTCCTTCCGGGTTCACGAGTACTTCCGCGGAGCGAACTGATCAGCGGGGACGGTGTGATGCAACATTCGGTGATGGGTAGAACCGACGTATGTGGAGACGATCATGAGTGCGACACGTGACCGAGGCAAACCGGGTCCGGAGGAACAACGCGAGCTCGCGAGGGAGGACGCGCGTTCGGCCCGTGACGACGTGAGCGAGTTGGCCAATGCCGAAACGGACGCGGTGGAAGAGGACGACGGCGAGGAAACCGTCGAGGAGATGCTGGAGCTCGATCAGACGGAGCTCGACGAGTTGGGGCTGACACTCGACGATCCGCATCAGCCCGACGCGGAGTAGCCGCTGGTTTGCTGTTCCTCGGCACCTTCCGCCACGGCGACCTATGATACGAACATATGTTCGCCGACCTCGACCGACTGAACGAAGAGCAACGGGCCGCGGCGACATTTGATGGCGATCAGCTGCGAATCCTGGCCGGCGCCGGCACGGGGAAGACGACTGCGCTGACGGCGCGGGTCGCGTGGCTCATCGGGAGCGGGATACCGCCGGAGCGCGTCATGGCCTTGACGTTCACGCGGCGCGCCGCGCGGGAGATGTCGCACCGCATCGAGTCCCGGTTGGCCGACTCGGCGAAGCCGACGGCGCGCCGCCGTCCGCAGGGTCGAGTCGTCGCCGGCACGTTCCACTCCATCGCGCACCGCACTTTGCGGCGTCACGCGGTCGCGCTGGGATTGCCCGAGGGATTCTCGGTCCTGGACGCCGGAGACGCGGCTGACGTGATCGACCTCGTGCGCGAAGAACAAGGCGCGGCCGCGACCGGCCGCCGGTTCCCGAAGAAGGGGACTCTGCTCGATCTCTATTCGCGATCGGTGAACATGCAGCAGCCGCTGTCGCTCGTCGTGAACGAGGTCGCCCCGTGGTGTGCCGACCAGCTCGAACAAGTCGCGTCGATTTGTCGCAGCTATGTGAACCGCAAGCGTCTGCTCGGTCTCGTCGACTTCGACGACCTCCTTCTGTACTGGCGCGCGGCAGCTGCCGACGAGCGACTCGGTCCGCAGCTCGCGTCCGACGTCGCGCACATTTGTGTCGACGAGTACCAAGACGTCAACGCGCTGCAGGTCGACGTGCTCCGCGCTTTGCGTACGACCGATCCCCGACTCACCGTCGTGGGTGACGATTCGCAAGCTGTATACGGCTTCCGGGGCGCGAGCCCCCGCCACCTGCTCGACATCGGATCGGCGTTTCCGGCGATGTCGACGATTCTGCTCGGGCACAACTACCGTTCGAATCAGCCGATCCTCGACGTCGCCAACGCGCTCAGCGAAGATGCCCCCGAGGGTTTCACGACCCGCTTACGCGCCGAGCCCGGCTCGAACGCAGAACGCCCCCGCCTTGTGCGCTGCGCCGACGAGGACGCGCAGGTCGACGCGGTTTGCGAGCAAGTCCTTGCGCATCGCGAAGAAGGCATCGCACTGCGAGAACAGGCCGTTTTGGTCCGCGCCGCGCACCACAGCGACCTCCTCGAGCTCGAACTGTCCGTACGACGCATCCCGTATGTGAAGTACGGCGGTCTGCGCTTCCTCGAAGCCGCGCACGTAAAAGACATCATCTGCCTGTTCCGCCTCGCCGACAATCCGCGCGACGAGCTCGCATGGTTCCGCCTCCTCCAACTCCTCGACGGCGTCGGGCCGGTCCGGGCTCGTCGGGCAATCGCGGTACTCGGTGTCGATCAGCCCGGCTCTCCCGCCGAAGTTCTGATGCGTTGGCGGCTCGCGGTCGAGGAGCTCCCGTCCGCGTCGCGTCGTACGGCCGACCTCTTCGTCGAGGCCCTACGGCGCGCCGACGGCGAGTCGGTCGGATCGCACTCGGAACGATTGCGCGACGCGCTCGAGCCGTTGATCATCGCCGCCTACGACAACGCGGACGCGCGACTCGCGGATCTCGCGGCGCTCACGAGTGCGGCGCACAACGCGACTCGACTCTCCGACGTGGCCGCCGATCTCACGCTCGAGCCTCCCAATTCGACCGGCGACCTCGCGGGCCCTCCCTCGATCGACGAGGACTGGCTCGTAATCTCCACCGTGCATTCCGCGAAGGGTCTCGAGTGGGACGTCGTGCATCTCCTCAATGCCGCCGACGGCAACTTCCCTTCCGACATGGCACTCACGTCGAAGGAAGGACTCGAAGAAGAACGGCGTCTCTTCTACGTCGCGGTCACCCGCCCACGTCGGCACCTGCACGTGTACGTGCCACTGCGGTTCCACTACCGGCCACGCGGTCGCGACGACGATCACACCATGGGCCAACCGAGCCGGTTCCTGTCCGACGACGTCGCCGGGTGTTTCGACGCCGTTCACCTGTCTCGTCACGACACCCGACCTGACATTGCGATCGATGCCGGCATTCGCGTCGAAATGGAACTTGACGCCCTCTGGCGTTAGTCGTCTCTCGACTTCAGGCGGCGTGCGTCTGCGCGTCTGGATCGAAGATGGGAGCGAGCGCTTTGCGAGCGACCGTGCCGAGTTGAGGCCGCGTCGGGTTCGCACTCGGACGAGGTCCGTCGAGCCAACGTTCGAGCGCCGCAGCCGAACCGAATAATGCGACGGCGAACGCCGCGACTGCCGTCACGATCGTGAGTGCGAAGAGCGCGGCTTGGATCACGTTGGTGATCGTCATGAGACGCGTCCGCGAGGATCGCTCTGATCGTGATCACGAAGATGCTGATTCCGAGACCGCATTTCGACTCCTCGGTTACGGAAAGTGGCCCCGGCACACTCTCGGTAAGGATTGCCCGTCTACAGCTGTGTCTAAACGTCCGGAGTCGAATCGGACCGATCGGGAGGCAGTCACGTTCGGCGCAACCGGCCCCGCGCGCCGATTGGGTGTACCTTCAGCATCGAAACGCTGTCGCGACCGAGCCCCGGACCTTGGCTTTTTCGCCCCAGATTGCGGGGCAGGAAATGCTTGGAGCATGTAGGGCACTCGGAGATGTCGACAGCTCGGGCGACGCACACGTGGGCGTCGCCCGCACCTTGACCCCCGACCGCGTGCCCGCGACATGACTGGACGCGTTGGATGTCGAGACCGTGAAGCGTTCCCACCCCCGCGAACGCACATGGTCTCGCCGAGCTGTGCTCGACGCGCGCACGTCCCCGCAGACGCGCGCGTCGAGCACAGCCACTCTTACCGACGCGTTCCGTCCGTGGACGCGTTCTGCCGGTAAAGGACAGGAGAGATACTTGATGCACGTCGGTGTGGTACGACAACGCATCTTGCGGTAACCCGCCGAGGCGGCGCGATCCTGATCTCGGTCGCGATCGCGGCGGCGGTCGTGTTCATGTTCGCAGGTGCGGCGAATGCGGCCGTCGTGGCGACGGTTCCGCTCGGCTCCTCGGCCAACTATTCGGTCCTGGGCGGCTCGACGGTCACCAATACTGGCAACAGCACCCTCGCTGGCAGTCTCGGCGTATGGCCGGGAACGTCGATCACGGGTTTCCCGCCCGGCAAGGTGCTGGCACCGGCAACGACGGACAAGACCAACGCCGCCGCGAAGAACGCCCAATCGAACCTGACCGCCGCGTATGTGAACGCTGCCCGACGGCCCCTCGACGCGACGACGGCCGCTGATCTGTCGGGCCGGGTCTTGCAAGGCGGTGTGTACGCCGGGCCGACAGGTCAGCGGTCTGGCGATCACCAGCTTCGCGAAACGCCGTCGTCCCGCGCACGAATGACGGCACCCGCCGAAGTCGCAGAAGGCCGAGGTCCGCAATGATCACCCCGACCTCAGCTACGCCCAGAGATCTCATCGGCCTGGCCGAACGCATGGGCATCCCGACCGAAGATGCCGTTCATCTCGTCCTGCAGCACCTGACCGACCAGCAACTGTGGCACGACGACATCGAGCCGCGCCGCTCAGTCAGACCTATGAGACACCACGATGACGTCGACGACCATTCACCTGCCGGACTGGAGGCCGCACTAGTCGCGGCTGTGCCGCCGGCCTACACCGGGCCGTGGGCGGCCGCCTGGTACGCCCGATCGGCAAAGATCACCGCGTCGAAGTCGCAAGCCTGGTGCAGCTCGACCATGAGCTTGTAGAGCCGACCGACGCCCGACCCTTCTTCGAAGCGTTGGCATCCGTCGTCGCCAAGCTCGCGTGGATGTTCCATGAGGCGAACATCGACTTTCACGATTGCGGCACCGGCCGCGGCGAGCAGTTCGCGTAGCTCCGGCATGAGCGCGTCCAGCCCGTCACCAATGCGCCGACACTCCTCGAGTAGTGCCCGGTCGACCTCGACACCTTCGATCGTCGTCATTGTCACGGGGCGCCGGTCTGCTTGTCGTCCTCGGGCGTCGAGGGCCGCACGGTGCTCGTGGCAGCGCGACGTTGGGCATGCCAGGCGTCGAGTTCGGCGGAGTAGCGCTGCAAGTACGACGGGACGGTCTGCCGACGGTCGACACGGACGGCAGATGCACTCGGGTGGGCCTTGATCGCCCTCAGCCTCTTCGGGTTCATCGCGTTGCTCCTGCGGTCGGGATCAGCTTGCCGGCTTGTGCCCACGCGGTGAACGTGCGCCGACTTACACCGCCCATCGCGACGGCTTCTCGGAGCGGTACGAAGTCGTCCGGCGCATCGACCTGCTCCGGCGCGCGTTGCGGATCCATATATGGGACGTTCCTCGCATTGGCACGCGATGTCGCCACTCGTTTGAGTGGTTGACCTCGGCCGCGGAAGACGCGAAAACGCAGAAGGCCGGTGCATGCGCACCGGCCTTCTCCTGCGATTTCAGATGGTGGCGGGGGTAGGCATCACGGGTCCCGCACGCCACATGAGTTCCGTGTCGTAGCTCTACCCCAACCGCGTCAGCACGTTCCGGGTGATCTGCTCAATCTGCGGGTCTCGCCCTGCCAGCCCGTGAGCCCAGTCGGTCGACCCCGACGTGATCACTGTCGCGCCCGCCTGGTTCGTGTACGCACCCAGCACCGCGTGGCCGTGACGGATGCGTTCCATCGCCTCGGGCACACGCGTCCCGAACACGCGTGACGCGATGTACTCCAACTCGCTGGGCTCGCCCGGCTTGGGCGGACGAGGCGCGGTCTCACGCGTGAAGTGCTGCGTCGGGCACGTGCCGAGGATCTCGAAGGTCGACGGCGTGCCGTCCTCGCCGGTCGGGTACGGCAGCCCGTCGCGGTAGGTGAACTCGCACCCGTCGCACTCGTAGCCGACGACCGTCGCGCCCGCACCGAGTACGTCGCCGTAGCCGAGCCCGGTGCCGTCGAAGATCCAGTGACCGGCGCGGTGCACGGTGTAGCCGCCGAGGCCGGCGGTCACATTGCGACCGATGCGGTGATAGCCCCCACGGGTGAACGTGACGCCGGTCATGTGGTTCTCGGGACGACCGACGACCACGTCGGACCAGAATGTCGTCACCTCCGGCTCGCGGTCGGTTTCCATCAGCGGGTCGTTCTTGAAGAAGCCCTTGTACCCCACCATCACGTCGTGATCGTCACCCTCGATGCGCACCTGCCACAACGACGTGTTGCCCGAGAAGAACGCCGCGTTGCCGCCGCGCGCGATGAATGCTTCGACCGTGTCGCGCATTCCGCGAGACCAGTACTCGTCGTGGCCGACCGACAGATACAAACTCGCGTCGTCCAACACATCGGGGTGTTCTTCGAGATCGGCGTTCGTGCACACACCGATCTCGAACCCTTCGCGTTCGGCCCACTCGATGAACGGCAGCTCCCAGTCGGGCCAACCCGCCGACCCGGCATAGGCCGACAGATGGTTGAGCTGCACGTAGCCGACATGCGCGGCGTTCTGCGGATCGGGCGCGCCCGTCCCCGTCACGCGACGGCCCAAGCCCGGCGGCTTGTAGAGGTAGCCCGCCGACATCGGCCGCTGCATGGCAACGTGGGTGCCGCCGGTATACAGGTTCGGACCGCCAAAGTCGTTGTAGGCGTGCCACGTATTGGTCGCCAGCGCGAGAACAATGCTCTGACCAAGCGAAGACGGACGCACGACGAAGAACGCGTAGTCGCGCCGCACCTTCTCGCCAACGTCGATCTCCATGACGACCTCGTAGTAGCCCGACCGCCACGTCGGGTCGACGTCCAGCGTCAGCGCGACAGGCCAGCCGCACCCCTTCGAGGAAGCGTCCTTCGGCGTCTCGTGCTCGTCGGTCGCGACGCCATCAGACGCCGTACTGAACACGACCTCGCGCCGGGCGCCGACCCGTGCCACCTCGACGCGCACCGGCCGCCGAGCGGACGACGACATGTGCAGACCGACCTGCTCACCCGGGCACACTGATTGCGGCCAGCAGTATCCCGTCACCACCTCGCGCTCCATCGCCCGACCCTAACTGGGCGAGCCCACACGCTTCATCCGAAGAAGGTCATGCGGAGCCATCTCGCGGAGCTACCGGGACACGTCGCGACGACAATTTGCACGACGTCTCGACGTCTCGACGCCCGGTGGCGCGGCGGCGTTGACCCGGTGCGCAGCGTCGCCGTACAGTCACGCCGCTTTCCGACCACTAGGATCGTCGCCCCAGACCCCGGCGTTCCAGTTCTTCCCGCATCAGCAGGTTGTAGAGGCTCGCGCTATGAAACAACGGCCGTGACCCGGTTAGTCGGCACCCGGAACCGCCACTCGCGCTCGCGTCGAGGGGCAAGAAGAAGGCGCCCCATCACGTCTCGCCGACGACGGATCTTCACCGGTATCGCGTTGATCGGGATTCTCGGCGGCGTCGCCGGGTGCGCGAGTACCTCCAGTTCGACCGCGACCGGCGCGAACTCGTTGGAAGACGGCGTCAAGATCCCGACCTCGTCGTCCAGCACGAAGGTCAAGGTCACGACGGTGAATGTGACGTTGAGTGACACCAAAGGTCTCGGTGGCCCCATGACCCTCGTCGTGTCACCCGCCACCGCCCCGGCCGGAGACGTCACCTTCGTGGTGAAGAACACCGGCACCATCGACCACGAAGCAATCGTCCTCAAGACCAACGTCGCCTTCGACAAACTGCCCATCAACAACAGCGGCGACCCACCGGCTCCCGTCACCAGCGGCGCCAACAAAGTCGGCGAAGACACCAACATCGGCGAAACCGGCGACCCCAACCTCAAACCGGGCGTCACCCGCACCTTCACGATCAAGAACATGACGGCCGGCAACTACGACATCGTGTGCAACCTCGCCCAGCACTACGGCAAAGGCATGCGCGCCCCCTTCACGATTGGTTGATCCATGGACGACGACAAGGAGCTTCCTCACACGATTGGCTGGTTGCGCGCAATCCTGACCGCGGCCGTCATCGTCGTGGTCGGGATCGCGGTTCTCGTGTACGGAGCCAACGCCGTACTGACGACGCACGGCAAGACGCGCAGCAGTCTCGTGGGCATCGTCACGCCGTTGTTCTTCGTCGTTCTGCTCGCCATGGCGTGGGCGCTTCGGCAACTCCAGCGCCGAAAGATGATCTGATGTCGATCCCCGTCGTGCCCGACGCCGACTGGCTCTGGGCGAACGAACCGTGTCGCGCCGCGTGCCCGGTCAATACCGATGCCGGCGCGTACGTCACCGCGATTGCCGAAGGACGATTCGAAGACGCCTACCTCATCGCCCGAGCGCCGAATCCATTCCCCTCGGTGTGCGGACGCGTATGCGCCGCGCCGTGCGAACGAGCGTGTCGGCGGGGCTCGGTCGACGCGCCGGTCTCGATCCGCGCGCTGAAGCGGTTCGTCACCGAACGCTTCGGCGTCGAGAGTTTCGCCGCGAACACGATGTGGCACGCGGCGCACGGCGACGTGCCGCCCGCGACGGGCCCCAGCGTCGGCATCATCGGCGGCGGACCCGCGGGTCTCGCGGCGGCGTGCGACCTTCGCCTCGCCGGCCATCCGGTGACGATCTACGAAGCCCAGGACCGGCTCGGCGGCATGATGGTGCTCGGCATCCCCGAGTACCGGCTCCCCCGCGCGCTGATCGCCCGCGAGATCGAGGCCATCCTCGAGCTCGGCATCGACGTCGAAACGAACGCGCGTATCGGGGAGGCGCATACGATCGCCGATCTCCTCGACTGTCACGCCGCGCTGTTCCTGGCCGTCGGCACCCAGCGCGCCCGCGACCTGGACCTTCCCGGGCACGAACTCGACGGCGTGTTGCGCGCGGTCGAGTTCCTCCTCAACATCAATCAGGGTTTCCGGGTCGCGCTGGGCGATCGCGTAGTTGTCGTCGGCGGCGGCAACGTGGCGTTCGACGCGGCCCGCACCGCGCTCCGCGCCGCGTCCTCCGGGAGCACGCCTCCCGCGCCCGTTCCGCCCGGACCGAAATCCGCCGACGATGCTCGACGCGCCATGACGACCACGCTCGACGTGGCGCGTGCCGCTCGCCGCGCCGGCGTGCTCAACGTCACCGTCGTCGCGCTCGAATCAGCAGAGGAGATCCCGGCCGATCCCGAAGAGATCGAAGAGGCCGAGCGCGAGGGCATCAGAATCGTGCACCGGCGCGGTCCGCACCGGTTCGTCGGCGACACGCACGTGACGGGGCTGGAGACCATCGCTGTCACCTCGGTGTTCGATGCCGAAGGTCGATTCGCACCTGTGTTCGAACCGGGAACCGAGGATGTCATTCCGGCCGACACCGTGATTCTCGCGGTGGGCCAAGGCGCCGACCTGAGCTTTCTCGACGCCGCGGCGCCGCTCGAACGCACCGGTCCGGGTGGCGTGAACGTCGATCCCGAGTCGCTGCGCACGTCGGACCCTCGTATCTGGGCCGGAGGTGATGTCGCACGCGGCCCGAGAAACCTGATCGACGCAATCGCCGACGGACGGCGCGCCGCCGCGTCGATTCACGGCGCGCTCACCGGCACGCCTACGACGTCTTCGACACATGAGATCCGCGTCGAATTGCGTAGCGGGTTCCGACGGATCGACAGCGACTACGACGCGATCCCGCGCCAGTCGATCCCGTCCACGCCGACGGACCGACGCGTCGGCTTCGGTGAGGTCGAGACCGGATACGACGAGGCGCAAGCGGTCCTCGAGGGGCTGCGCTGCCTGCGCTGCTTCGACAACGTCACGCTCTCGCCCGAGCTTTGCATCCTCTGCGGTCTCTGCGTTGACGTGTGCCCACCGAACTGCATCACCATTGCGCGCGCCGACGACGTAGGCCTGGGGACCGAACAGCAGTCGGTGTTGCTCCTCGACGAGGACCTGTGCATCCGCTGCGGCCTCTGCGTCAATCGCTGTCCCCCCGGCGCGCTGTCGATGGTTCACGCGAGGGAGCTCACCCGTGGTTGAGATCGACCCGAACAAGCTCGAGCCCGGCCGTACGTCGGTCGACCACGGCCTCACGGCACGTATCAAGCGCAGCGACCCGTGGCGCTCGGCGTTCCGCCACGCGCAGATCGACACACCACGCGGCCGCGCGCTCCAATCGTTCAGCAATGTCTTTTTGCACGTGTATCCCGTAAAGATTCCGAAGCGCGTCTTGAACCTGCGCTACTCGTTACGTCTCGGATTCATCGCGGCGGTGCTCTTCGGCATTCTGCTCGTCACGGGCATCTATCTCATGTTCGTGTATACGCCGTCCGTCGGCTCCGCGTACGGCGACATGCAGAATCTGAAGACGGGTGTCGGTTTCGGGCAGTTGATCAGGAACGTACATCGCTGGTCGGCGCATTTGATGGTGCTCGTTGTCGCGCTCCATCTCGTCCGAGTCTTCTACGCAGGCGCCTACAAGAAACCGCGCGAGTTCAACTGGGTGATCGGCGTGATGCTGCTGCTGATCACGTTGGGCTTCTCGTTCACGGGATACCTGTTGCCCTGGGACCAGCTGGCGTACTGGGCGGTCACGGTCGGTACGAACCTCGTGCACTACGTCCCGCTGGTCGGAGGCCGGTTGCAGGACCTCTTGATCGGCGGCCCGCAGGTAGGGCAGAACACCCTGTTGCGGTTCTACGCGCTGCACGTTGCCGTACTTCCGATGCTCCTGGCCCTCATGTTGACGGTCCACATCTGGCGCGTACGCAAGGACGGATTCGCGGTCGAGCGGACGAGCGTCGGCACGTTCTCCGAAGCCGCGACCGAGCGCCCCGCCGGTGCCGCACCGGCGGCGGAGTCGATGGCGCTGGCTGCGCCCGAGCTGTACGGCGGGCGGGTGCGCCTGCTCGGCGTCGTCGACCGTGAGTCGATCACCGAAGCCGCGCGGCCGGTCGACGACACCGTCTTCACCTGGCCTCATCTACTCGTTCGGCACGTCGTGGTCGCGCTCGGTACCGCCGCGGTCGTGCTCGGCCTCGCCGTCTTGTTCAGTGCGCCACTGCGCGGCCTCGCGAACCCCAACCTCACACCGGAACCGGCGAAGGCGCCGTGGTACTTCGCAGGGTTACAGGAACTGCTCTCCCGCTTCGATCCACTTGTCGCCGGCATCCTCTTACCCGGGGGCGCGGTACTCGTTCTGTTGCTGCTGCCATACATCGATCGGAATCCCGATACCCGCGCCAGTCATCGCAAGGTCGCGATCGCATTGTTCAGTTTGCTGCTCGCGATCGCGGTGATCCTGACAGTGATCGGAACGTTCTTCCGCGGTCCCGGCTGGCAGTTCATCGCACCGTGGACACACTCGTACATCGAGTTCTAGGAGCCTGAATGGATGACAAAAGTCGACGCGACTTTCTCCGAGGCGGTTGGAAGCTCGGCGGCGCGCTTCTCATCGGCGCCGCCGGTTACACCGGCTACGAGGCCCTGCGCCCGTTGGCGTCCGGCGCCGGCGGAGCCAAGATCACGGTCGGCAAGACATCGAGCTTCGCCACCGACACGAACACGTACGTGTCCGCAGGACGGATGTACATCGTCAACGCGAACGACTACCTCTTCGCGCTCTCCCAGAAATGCCCACACCTCGGCTGCCACGTGCCGTACTGCGAAAGCTCCGGCCGGTTCGAGTGTCCGTGTCACGGCTCGATCTACGACCTCGCGGGCGAGTACATCACGGGCCCCGCACCGAGGGGAATGGATCGGTACGAGGTGACGCTCGAAGGTGACAACGTCGTCGTCGACACAAGCGTCCTGAAGGCGGGCCCGGCCCGTGGGGCGAAGACCTTCCTCACGCCGCCCAAGGGCCCAAGCTGCATCGGCAAGGCCTGACGTGCCGCGCGAACGGCCCCGGCCGCCGCCGTTCGAGTCGGCGTGGCTCGAACGCAGCCTCAATCGCTACCTCGCGTGGGGTCTCGTGTTCATGGTCCTGCTCCTCGCCGGCTTCATCGCGTACCGAGTGCGCGAGCCGGGTTTGCGAAGAGACGCGACGCGGGCGCAGACCACCAGCTACACCGCCATCGGCACCCAGATCTTCGCCGCGAGCTGCGCGCAATGTCACGGGAAGAACGCGGCCGGCGGCGGCAGCGCTCCGACCCTGAACTCGACGCAGTTCTTGAAGAACACGACCGACGATCAGATCTTCGCACTCGTGTCCGGCGGTGTCTCGGGAACCGAGATGCCGGCGTGGAACCTCGACTACGGCGGAACGCTCACCGGTGAGCAAGTGCGCCAAGTCATCACGTATCTACGGTCGCTCGAACCACACGCGCCGAGCGTGCCCGGATGGCGCCAGAGCGCGAAGGCGACGCCATAGCGGCATTCACCTGTACGCCGGCGGCCTCAAGCCAGGAGACCGGTCGAGGAGACGGCGGTTCTTCGCGACGGAGATCAATCTCACCCGTGTCGACGCGTGTCAGTACTGGATGTCGAGGGCGTAGCGAAGCGCCCGGTCGAGGTCAGCGCGGGCTTGAATGTCGAGGTGGCCGACGGCGTCGTCGTCAAGGGACACGAGAGGAATCGTGATCAAGTTGTCGCAACTGATCGCGCAGGGCGCCGGCAAGCCTTCGGCGATTCCAACCTCCACCTCGGAGCGGGTACCGCGGATGGTTCGGGTGATCGGTGCGCAAGTGACGGCGGTCAGCACGGTGAGCGCGGCGTCGCGAGTGAGCACGCAAACCGGCCGTCGACCAGCAGGCGGACCGAGATCGGCCCACACGACGTCACCGCGGGCTACCACTCCGGCACAGTGTGCGCGGCGAGGCGGGTCGCCGCGGTAACGACGGCCGGATCTTGCGGAATCCGGCGGTACGACTCCTGCAGCTCACGATCAGCCGCGGCCAACTCGGAGGCTTCGAGCACCGCGGCCGCGCCACGCCGCAAGAGCTCCGAACGATTCGTTCCTTGCTCGTGGGCGAGTCGATCCAGTCGTTCGACCAGCTCATCATCGAGTTGCACGAGGACTTCTCTTCGTCCCATGCCTCATATGCTAGACCATATGGTCGCGGGGACGGCCACCTGGTTCGCGAAGACGCACATGAAGGAGGTGCCATGAGTGCGACGGAAGATCTGTACGGGACCGATATCTACACCGAGCCCGACGGCGACGCCGACACCTTGGCCAACCTCGGACCGCTCGCAGCGCTCGCAGCGCTCGCGGGGATCTGGCAGGGAGTGAGCGGTGCCGACGAGCATCCCGTTGTCGAGGGGACCGAGCGCACTTGTTCGTCGAGCACTACGAGTTGCAGCCGATCGACCGCCAGACCAACGGACCACAGTCCGCGGGGTCAGGTGCTCCTTGCGGGAGGTGCTGCAGAGGCCGACGCCAGAGAATTCGAAGTCACGGCCGCGGTCGGCTCCGAGGTCTACGGCATCTTGTCGAACCCGTTTCTCGACCACGCGTTCCGCACCCTGAGCTATCGGATGCACGTCACGGTGAACGACGACGGCACCTGGTCGTACGAGGAAGAAGGAGTACTACAGATCCCCGGCCGCGACGTTCCCTTTCATCACACCGATCGCAACACCCTCACAAAGATCGGTCCACCTACGCCCAACCCGCTTGCCCGCGGTGTGATCGCGGACGGCAGCATGCACATCGGCTCACTGAAGTCACCATCGCGTAACTGATGACTCGCTCGCTGATGCGGGCGCGGTCTTCGAGTCGGCGAAGTCTGGCTTCGACGTCCGAGGCCATTTTCGCTACACGGTCTTCAGGGATGCTTCGAGAGTTATCTCGGGCACGCCGGCCAACGCTCTGCTGACCGGACAGCCCGCCTTGGCGGTCTTCGCGTGTTCGACGAACGCCGCCTCGTCCAGGCCAGGCACTTCCCCCACGGTGAGGAGCGCGATCTTGGTGATCGTCGGTACCCCATCGACAGGCCTGAGGGTGACGGTCGCGTCGGTGTGCACCGAATCAGGAGGGCTGCCCGCCTTCGCCAGGAGGCTGGACAGAGCCATCGAGAAGCACGCGGCATGCGCGGCGGCGATCAGTTGCTCCGGGTTGGAACCCGGCCCGTCCTCGAATCGAGACTTGTAGGTGTACCCGCCACTGATGGAGTCGCCAGCGGTAAACGTGCCGGCGCCCGTCGGGACGTCACCCTTCCACTCCGCACTCCCCTTTGCCGGCATAACCGCCTCCTCGTTCTCGTATTCGCTCTGTGCATCGCGCAGCGCTCACGCTGCGCCTGCGGGATTACCAGTTCTACTGTGGTCCGAGTCCGGTTCCGACAGATTTCTTGCTCGGACCCCGGCGAGGCGGCGCGCAGCCGTGAAACGCGCGCCGCCCCACCGCGAATCAACTCGTGCCAAGGGCATTTGCCCGAGCGACTTGACGTCTCGATCTGCGGAGCAATGACCTTCGGGTTATCCGCCCGAGGTTCATCTTGACAACGACGGAACCCGCGTCGTCCGAGTCTTCGATCCCGTACAGAACGACACGCGACGGGAGTAGGCGGTACCAGACGTCACGTGGCGCGGTTGACGCGGTGACCTTCGGGTTGTGGGGCACCACGTCGGCGACGCGATCCGCTGCAAAATTGCGGACGACGTGTACGGCACCATTTTGGGCACCACTCGCACGTCGAACTCCCGAAAACGCACAGAGCCGGTGCGCGCACACCGGCTCTGACCTGCGATTTCAGTTGGTGGCGGGGGTAGGATTTGAACCTACGACCTTCGGGTTATGAGCCGGCCAAGTCACGTGACCTCCAGTCCCGTCTGTTCCCGTGCAGCACGGATGACGAGGCGATTCGCGCGACGTTCGTGACGTCCACTCCCGTCCTGTCCCGCCCAGTCCGGCGACGCACGGCACCATTCACGGCACCATGCGCGATGCAGAACCGCGCGTGCACCGGGCGCCTCAGGTGTCACGCGCAGTCACAAACATCACGTTCGTCTGCGGTCGATACCCACGTCCGTCTGTCGGACGCCAACGCGAGATGGCCGCATTGCGCGCCGCGTACTCGGCCGCCGTGGTAGCGCGCGCGACGCGGCTCGAGAGGCGTCAAATCCGTGCACCTCAGAAATGGTCGGCACTCTGGTCGCGACGAGGTCAGGAGTCCGCGACTGACCCTTCGTACTCGGCGAGCAGGTCGACAAGCGCTGCTGATCGCGCGGGCTCAGCCGCACGGGACGTTGCGGCCTTGCGCGGACGTGGGCGCCGGGCCATCGGGAACTTCGCGACACCGTCCGCTCCTTCGGCCAATGTGCGCGAGCGGGTGCCGTTGCCGCGGTGCCGGCCCTTTTCGCGTTCGACGGTGAAACCCCAGACGGTTGTGGGGCCTGGTGCGAGCCGTATGCCCGCGAAGCACTCAGCGCGGTCTGACGAGGGCTCGTGTCCAGTCCAGTAGATCTTCTCGCCGAGCATCCAGGTCCACATCCCGAGTTCGGCGTCCGCGAGCGCTTGTCGCAGGGTCTCCGCTCGAACCCAGAGCACCTTGGCTCCTCCGTAGCGGCGCGCGGCCGCGCAGAACGCGACGACGTCGCTGCCCGTAACCCAGGAGTAGTCGCGTTCGATCGGTCCCAGCCCGAGCGATCCGTCGTCGTCAAGTCCACCTGACCAGTGCGCGTCGAGTAACCCGAGCAGCAGCCGGCTCGGCATCATTACGGGAGGGGTGTCCGTGGCGGAGTAGTCATCTCCAGACTCTTGGTAGTAGCCGACTGTCGCGAGCGCGTACGGCGCCGTCGTGGAGTCGTCGATTTGAGCGAGTTCCCAGCCGGCGGGGAGCTTGTCGAGGCCCGGATCGTCTTCCGGGTCGTATGGCCGTCGCTCTCGGTCGGCGAGATCGAGCTCCGGTGGCCAGGCGCCGACGTCCGGATACTCGCCGAGGCAGCCGACCCGCATGTCGGCGGGTGTCGACACCCTGGACAGTCCCATCCAGTTTGTGTTTCCGGCCCAGCGTTGGGTGGACCTGGTCGTCTGCGCGGATGATGTTCGCTTGCGTGCGGATCCAGAGCTGTCGTTTGTCGCGGCGGTAGCTCTTGCCGAGGTCCGATGGGTCCTCGATCCGCCACGTTTGGTGGCGTTCCAACGCCAACCACTCGCCGCCGTGGGGGTCGATTGCGCGGATGATCTCGTGAGGGCGTGGGATGTCGCTGGTGACTTCGAGCCAGGCGTCGTTCGTCCTGTCGGGACTCAGCTGGTGGTTGGCGGCAGTTCGCCACCACGCGGGCTGGTTCTCCTCGCGCAGACGAATCGCGCGCAGACGACTTGCCGGCGTGTCGCCTTCAGACTCGTCGCCGCGCACGAGCAGCGACGGGTCGATGTCGATGGTCTCGGGGATCTGCCATGGGCCTCGGTAGGGGTCTGATTCTGCTCGCCATCTGGGCTCGATCGTGCAGTGGTCGACGAGATGGCCGCACAGTTCCTGGAACGCGATGCGTTCGTACTTCTTCGCTGTTGGTTCGGTCGCGCCCGGTCCTCGGTAGTTGCGAACGCGTCTGTCACTTTCGCCGAACCGGTCCTTAGTCCATCCCAGCTCGAGCATCCGAGCTGCGATCCAGCGGGTGCACAGGTCGGCGTCCGGGTGAAAGGTTGTGCCGTCGAGCTGGCCGAGTTGATCCACGATGCTGCGGAGCTTGTGCGCGTCGGCGCGTAAGGCCTTCGGGAGCGACGCTTCGAATTCGTTCCACGGGTGCATGAATGCGGCGGCGGATACCCGCGGCGCGGCCATGAGGGATTCGGCACGTCGCCGCACGCGTCCCTTGCGCGAGGGCGCTGCCTCAGTGACGAGGCGCTTGAGCGCGTTGGCGCGCTGTCTCGTGAGGTTTCGTTTGCGGGTCGCGCGGATGACTTCTTGGTCTGGGAGGACCAGATCTTCGAGGACTTGGCGCTCGAAGTTCCGTTCGAAGTCCCAGTCGATCTCCGTCGCCGAACCGAGGTAGCCGTTGTACGTCCGGCCGAAGCACGCCGCGAGCTTGGCTGCAGTCGGAGCGGTCAGCGGCCAAGGCGTTCTGTACGGCGGCCGCGAGACGTCGAGGTCTCGTCCGAACTCGTCCCCAGCGGCTCGGCAGAGATCGTCGACGATCTGCGCGCACATCTGGGCCCGGTGACGCAGCATCAGGTGCGCGACCGGCTCACCGGCGCCGAACACCGCGTCGTAAACGGCTTGGGCGAGCCCTCGGAGCGCATCGAGGTCGACTTCACTCTCGATGTGACGTCGTCGACGGAGCACGTGGCCGTACGCGGCCGCGACTATCCGGTCGATCACGTACGGGTCGTTGACCGTCGCGAACCGTCGGACCAGGTCGGTGAGGACCTGCGGGTGATGCGTGGTGACGGATACGAGCGCTTTGGTTGCGGTGTCCCGCAGGCGTCGGTTCGCGCTGGTGAACAGCCAGGCCAAGAACAAGCTTGCGAGACGTGCGACGTCCTCGGGCGCGTCAGGATTCGCCCACGCCCAGTCCACCGTGCGGCTGACCGGGTTCACGTCGTCCGAGTAGACCCAGAGGATCTCCCGGGACCATGCCTCGTCTCGCTCGGGAAGGCTCATCCGCCAGAGGATCGGGTGGAGCCACTCTGCGTTGAGTGGATGGTTCGGCACGCACGCCAGCGCGGAGATGATGCGGAGCCACTCATGGTTCTCGACGGCCGTGGCGGTGAGGTACTTGCTCAGCAGATCGCGGGTTGCGGCGGTGAACGTCGCGGGGTACCGCCAAAGAAGCGTCTCGAAGAACGCTTCCTGTGCGACTCCGCGGAGCCAGGCGCGCGGATCTCGATACGTCTCCCATCGTTCGCCGACAACGTTGTCACCGAACCTGAGCACCGTCGCCAGTTCCTTACCGCGGGTCTCGGGAACGAGGAGCACGAGAGCAGAGATGACGCCGCTCATTGCCCACGGGCGCGGCGCCTTCGAGATGTTCCGAACAGCGGCGGCGAGCTTCGTGTTGGTGGGGTTGCGGTCGAGAATGACCTCCGCGCGGAGGTGGTCTGAAAGGCGCTGGTAGGTGAACCGGATTGAGTCGGTGACGGTTCCGTCTCGGTCGACGGTCTCGCGCAGCAGCAACCCCTCGACGATGAGCGCGTTCAGCAGAGACTTCGAGTTCCCAGTGTGCGGGTGAATGGCCTTGCACACCTCATTGGCTTGGGCGATCGGAAGGGCTTCGGATCCGCCGTCGACCATCGCGCCCGCGAGCGCCGCGACTGCCTCGTGGACCCTGCGCTCCCAGTCCCCGTAGTTGAGACGCGCTGGACGCTGCAGGGTCTTCTCGACAGCGTCGATCAGACCGTCGAAGACCCACACGAGACTGCCAGCTTCTCGGGGGATCTCGGCGAGACCGCGCCCTTGCACGGACTGGCAGAGGCTGCGGAGGAACAGTGGATTCGTGATTTCCGGCATCAGCGCCGGTACGTCGGGCAGCCGGAGGCCGTACATCGCGGCGTACAAGTTGAGTGCCTCTTCCTCGTGCCCGGCAAGCCCGTGATGCAATGACTTGGTCATGCCCGTAGGTGTCCCGCCTGGCAGGACCGACGTCTCGTACACGTCGCGCAGCGTGATGACGAGCGCGACCCACGGGTACCGCCCGACCTCGGCAACGAGCCCAGGGAGTTGGGACTGCCACACGTCGGCACCGGCGCCTTCGTTGATCGCGTCGATGACCAGCAGCGCGCGGCCGTTGCGCCGGACACGGGCTGCAACATCGAGCGCCTGGAGCGCGTCGCCGAGCGTCAGCGTCCCCAGGCCCATCATCTGCACGAGTTGCGGGTCCACGACACCTGTATCGAGGTGTTGGCCGAGTAGCAGGAACGATGGGAAGTCGGCGGCGATCCGTTCGGTAGCAACATCGGCGACGAGATGGCTCTTGCCACACCCCGCTTCGCCGACCAGCAACACGGATCCGCTGACCGCGGCCGCAATGTCCGCGCTACCAAGGTAGGAGAGGACCTCGTCGACGGAACTACGGAGCCGCCACAGGGACGTTTCGAACGAGTGCAGGCTGTCGCGCTGCCGGTTGCGCTCCTCCTCGGCCTTCTGCGCCGCCGACTTCCGTTTGGTGCGGGTCGGCGCCGTCGAGGGCCGGCCGCGTGCAGCGCGTTTCCGGCTTTGCTCGGCGAGCTTGCCGAGCCGGCCCTCGACGGCGGACTGCACCGCTTCGATCCCTTGGCGAAGCTTCTTGGCGTGATCGCCGAGGGTACGGAAGACCGCGTCTCCCGGGTCTGAGAGATGTTCGACGCTCGCCACCACGACGGCGTTCCAATCATCCACAAGCGCTCCGACCGTCTTCGCGCCGTCGAGGATCACCTGCTCGGACGTCGCTTGCCGGTCAACGAACGGTTGGGTGTTCGCCGGCGCGCTCAGGAGGTCCTTCAGCGCGGCCACAAAGCGTGGTCCTCGGCAAGCGGCGTCGACGATGTTGCGGCTCTCGGTCTCAACGTTGACGTCAGGGCTGTATCGGGCTCCAAGGTTCTCGACCTCGCGCTCGATCTGCCTGGCCATGTGCTGCTTCGTGAGGAAGTGCTCGTCGAAGAAGTAACGGATCGCTCCGGCGTGCGAATCCGTGGTAGCTGCCGCCACGATCTGCGACTCACCCCGGAACTCGAACTCGACCGTCATCCCCTTGGCCTTGGCCTTCTTGGTCCACTCCGTGACAGCCGTATTCCACTTGGTCAGCGCGGCCGCAGACCGGTCCTTGGGCAGCACGAAGATGTAGCGCTCAAGATCTGGGGTGCTGGCAAGTGCGGCGACGGCGCTCTTGGTCATCTGCGCGAACGTGCTCGCGTCGAACTTGAACAGGTACTTCGCCTGCCATGCCCAGCGACCACCGTTGCCCTTGCCGACCGGAGCGCAGGAGAACTCGATGCCACCATCGGGTGTCGCCCTACGTTCGATCTCGATTGCACGGTCGAGGTCCTCGAGATCCCAAGCCAGCAAGTACGCGAACTCTTCGAACCCGCGATGCTTGGCACCGGCGTGATCGCGGATGCGCGACAGGTCGATCGGTGGTAGCGCCTTCACTCGAAGAACCGACACCTTGGCAACCACGGCACGTATTCATCCTCGCGCGCTGACCTGACAGAAATGGGCAATCCAAAGCTGGTCGAGTCGTGATTGGCGGAGTCGGCGCTCGCCGCCGGTGCGGCGCTTCGCATTTCGCAGCGGCTCTCTACGCGGTGCTCACGACCGCGTCTCAGTTGCCGCGCCGAGTCGGGCGACCTCTCGAAGTACAACATCCTTGTCCTCCGGTCGCGTCTCACACAGCCGTGCGCCCCACTTGGACTCGAACACCTCGTTTTGAATCGTCGTTGCCTCGGCCTGCCACTCTGCCGGCAGCACCGCCGAGGCAGTGCCGTGCCGAAGATGATTCAGGTACGACATCTCGGTGATACAGATGCGACGGCCTGCTTGTCGTGTTCGAATCGCGTAGTCGTAGTCCGCGCCGTACCCACACTTGTGAAATCGGTCGTCGAGGCCACCGATTTCAGAATATAGGCCGGCATCGATGAACATGCAGGTCCCGTCTACGAGCGGGGCGTCACGGTGCGCTCTAACCGCCCCATAGTCGAGAGCTCGCCCGACGAAGGGCCCTATCTGTGTCGGCCAGTAGTCATCATACATGGGGCCGATCAGAGCTGCACCTGTATCGGCCGATGCGACAAGCAAACCCTCAAAGAACTGCTGAGACAATCGCGTGTCATTGTTCAGCAAGACATACGCGCGGTATCGCTGCGTAGATGCGACTTCGATTCCAAGGTTGCATGAACGCAACCAACCCAGCGGTTCGGACGGACTTACGACACGCACTTGGCGGCTAAGGGCTTGATGGTCTCGCTTGTTGTCAACAATTATCACGTCAGCAACGGTCGGTTCGCGCTGACAGTCCGCGACGAGCGCGCTCGTTAGGTCGAGACGACCATGCGTCGGGACTATCACTGCGATATCGCGACCCGCTTCGCTCATGATAGAAGCAGCCTGCGCGTAAGCGCACCCGCGCTGCTCTATGCTGCCAATGGACCGAGCGACGTCCCGAGCGTCTTGCGATCAAGATCCATTTCGAGTTGCGCGACGTCGTAGCGCCACCTCCGGAGATCGGCGTAGAGGGTTCGTACCTCGTTAGTGAGCCCTAGATTCGTCCAGTAGGAGAGATCGTTCCGAAGGAGGCGAGCATCGATTGGGAGCTCGAGCCGGAGCTGAAGGAGCCACCCTCGGCGGCGCAGTGTCACCGACTCCGCGCGGTCGCCACCCGCGGCGTAGCCGGCAGTTTCCATGGTCTTGTCGACAAGAGCAAAGGCAGACTCGATGACGCCAACCTGCGACTCCGACTTGGCGACGGCCTCCGACATCTCTCCCAGCAGGACGAAGGTGTTGGCTTGCTCAGCCTCGGCAACATCATCGATGTAGGCGTCTAGTGCAGGGAGGTCGACCGCGGCGAGTTCGCCCTTGTGCACCAGAGCGCGCCAGAGGAAGTGGCTTGACCCGAGAAGAGGGTGCGTGGCGAGATCGCTATAAACGCGCGTGGCGAGGGTGCGTGCACGTCGCTCCATTTCGCGGTTGTTCCATAAACGCCCAAGCGTCGCCGCCTGGATCGCCGACATCGCGACCCATTCGTGGCGAAACAGCTCGGCGTCGCGGCCAACAGCCGACAGATCGCCGCGACGCAAGTTAGCGATCCCTTCGCGTAGGTTCTGCCGAACGTTTGGCGCGCTTCCAGCACGGAATCGCATCTGCGCCCGAGCCCACTGCCCTATGAAGACGGCGACCTCGCGCTCCGTCGGATCAAGTGTTGCGATCGCCAGATTGAATTCATTGAGCGCATGTCGTGCGGCCCGGTAGTTGACCGCGTCGTGGCGCTGCATCAGCGCGGCAGTCAGCACAGCGAGACGCTCGCTCATTGCAAAGTGAAAGTGAATCGGCGTGTCAAGATTCGGGGCAAGCGCTGGCATGGGCTGGAAGAGAATCGATGCGCTGGCGCGGCCGACCGCCGACTTCCCGAATATCAAACCATTGCGTGCGAGAAAGTGCTCGTTCCAGTTGTCCTGCAAGGGATTAAAGAAGCGCACGGTTTGACCCGTGTGCGGATCGACGACGCGCGGTGCATGCTTCCCCTTTGCTCGGTTGCATCTTGCGCAGCTGGGCGGCGTCTCTTGCCAATCTGAACCACCCGCGGCTCGAGCGTGCCAGTGCTCTTCCTCCCAGAGTTGGTCGTCGAGTCGCCCGCGGCAGTACGCGCAGCGGTTACCGAAGTCTGCGAGTTTTGTGATCTCACGAATACGCTGTGCCACTGCCCAAGAGTAGGCCGCCGTACTCGCCGGCACTCGGTGCGCGATCCCCAACTTGCGCGCCAGGCCGTCACGACACGTCCCGCGAGATGGACCGTTTCGGCACTGTTCGGGCGAGAAGTGAAAGGGCCGGCGCGGGTGCAGGGCTTGAGCCTGCGACCTTCGGGTTATCTGCCCGCGAACTGGGCTCCCTTCCGCTCCCGGTTGGTCCGGTCCAGTACCGCTGACGAGGCTGTTCGCGCGACATTCGGGACGTCGAGTCCCACCTACTCCCGTGCAGAACCGAAGAACACGGCACCATTCACGGCACCACTCGCGATGCAAAACGATGTACCGCGCTGAGTGAGGATCGAGTGCAACGCCGACAAGGAGCCTGCGTTGCATAGCGAACGCGACAGCCCGATTCGCTCTCGTCGGTAGCAGCATCGTCAGCTGGCGGCGCGTGCGGATCATGGTGGCTCAGCCGCAACAGGCTGGCTCAGAGCGAGGAACGCAGCGATCAGGACCAAGCCAGCGACCGCCACTCCGACGCGCCGTACGGCGGTCAGTGGCCCAGCGTGAAGGTCCCATCCAGAATCTGGCGCGCGTCCGACGCAGGGTGCGAGGGCACTCGATAACACTCGGACTTTCCGCACGAAGCCAGTGCAGCCGGATTGACAGTTCTACAGGTGAGGCACGTCCAGCCCGGCTCCGGCGCCGAAGCAATTTCCTCAAGTAGTTCGTCGCGGTCGACCGCTATGACAGCCGCGAGTTTCCGCACCGCCTTTGCGCGCACGTTGCGATCGTCGTCATGTAGAAGCTCTCGGAACTGCGAAGTCAGCAAGCCGTCGAGCCCGACAGGCTCTAGCCACACGGCCGCGACGGCGCGAAGCACTGGATCCTCATCGTGCACCCACGATTCCGGCTCAGGGCCAGCCACCAGCGAACACAATGTCAGCGCTGCCAGCCGTTCATGCTCCGCACTCGACACGAGGCGTGGGAGAAGCTCGCGAAGCTTCGGCACAGCTAGGTCAGCGACTGGGGGTGCACTCCAGAGTGCCGACGCGGCGAGGCGCGCCGAACCGATCGCCCATGTCATCATCGCGATGAGAAGGTCCACGGCGTCCGTCCGGCTCGGCACATCACTCCAGTTATTCAATGGCCGACCGGACGCACCGTCGAAGAGCGCGAAGAATGGTCTGTGCCCCCGAATGCCTCGACACGGTCGCGAACGATCCTCGCTTCTGCGGCAAGCACAGACGTGTCGAAGGATCCAAGGGTCGCGACGAGTTCGACAACCTCGATTTGATGCTGCTTGAACGAACGCCCCCAGGACCCCGCTTCGTTAAGCAACATCGTCTCGAGGAAGTCAGCAAAGTCGTTGAGCTTGGTTCGTTCTGCCAGCTCGAGTTGAGCCGAAGGCGCGATCTCGCTGACCAAGTCAAGAAACCGCACATAGTCGTCGGGGTCGTAGTCGAGGTTTGCCAAGAACTGCGCTGTCTTCTCGAAGTACCCGCTCGTAGCCTCTGAGGCGCGCTCCCCCATCCCTGCGGCCTCCAGCACCTCGCGCAATCGTTCACTCGTTCGAGTCGCCACCGATGAAAACCGCGCGACGACGAGGTCGGCAGCTTCATCGACTTGACCGACGAGCAGCTGGGCCGCCTGCTCGATCGTGCTCCCATATAGCTCGTCGACTGTGAAGTCTCGCCAGGCCGAGCGACTAGTTACCACCGCGCGGCTGTCGAGATGCTCAAGGCCGGTCACGGCCAAGGCTGCGAGTAGCACCGAGGGATCGCTGCGCAACGACTCGGGCGCGCGGTAGAGCAATGCGATCGACGCGCGCGCAATCACCCGATGCTCCTCGGGATACGCGCCGATTGCAAGATCGATTGCGTCGGCTGTCGTAGCCGATGCGGGTAGCGCCAGAAGCATCTTGAGGCTGGCCCAACCTTCGCGCCCTCCAGCCCCGATATCGATCAGGAGTGCTTCCACGATGTTACGAAGTGTCCCTGAGTCGAAGCGTGCGCCGTCGAGATACGCGCGCCCTGCGCCGAGCAGCAGATCGTGGTCGCCCGAGCGAACTGCCGCCGAGGCAAACACTTCGCTCGCGTCGGACGAGAGGCCCGCCGCGAGCACGAGTGACTCGACTGCTCCCTGCGCGACTCGTTCCGAGACCCAGTCGACAAGATCAGCGCTCGCATCGCGAACCACTGCCATCGCGTCACCAATTTCCGAGAACAGCGGAAGCCGAGGGGTCACGACCTCCTGAGCGCCGGATAGCACAAAGATCCCGTGCTCGTCCCAGAACCGAATAGCAGCGTCGGCAGTTACGCCCGCGGGCCCCGGCGCGAGGCTCCACTGGGTCGCAAGATCCGCAGCGACTAGTTCGCGCAGCACCTCGAGCGACTGCTGTCCGTTGCCGTCGACCAATGCGCGCGCCTCAGTCGTGAACACCCTGCCAGTGGCCGCCACTGCAGCATCGCCGACGAGTTCGCCGATTCTGAGACGGCTTGGATCGGCGTCACGCCTCAGGAGCAGACTGTCGACGACGGCGCGCATGACATTTGCGCGGGCTGTGGGCAACCTCTCCATATCCCGTTCGCCGGCGAGCAACGCCAGCAAGGTTGGGATTAGAGGAGTCTCACGGAGCGTCGAGTTGGCACCGAGAGCCGTTTGTACCCACTCTTCTCGGGCAGTTACCCACTCCGCGTCGTCCGCGATCTCATGACGCAAGACCGCGGCGCTCTTGCAAGCAACAAGTACCGCCGATACGAGTTTGTCAACGGTGTCCGGGGCCGCCAGCCGAAGGTCGGGCCAACCGAGCGTTGCTGCGTGGCCGTACGCGACATCACGCGTGCTCAGCAGCACCGCGAGGTCGTCCGAGCACGACGCGAGGAACTCATCGATGTCGGCAACGACGGCTGCGCGCCTCTGATAGGTCTCATCGAGGCCGTCGAGAAGCAAAACGGCTGCTCCATTAAGAAGGCGACTCGACAGGTTGGCGGACATCACCGGCCTGTCGAGTAGGGGCACATCGCGCATGGCTGCTTCGAGCAGCCGGTCTCGGAACGGTGAGGCCGGATCCATCGAGTCGACATCACGGAGCGACGCACGGATCGGCACCCAGTCATCGATGCGCGGGATGAGCGCCGCAATGCGTACGAGCGCAGTCGACTTCCCGGCACCTGGGAGTCCAGTGAGGATCGCGCGACCGCGACGAAGGAAGGGCCACAGCAGTGGCGTCGTCCCACGGTGGTCGGCGTCGTGCACTTCGACGTCGGCATCGATGTCTTCGATCGGGATCGGCGGGATTCGCGCACCGAGCGGCCGCAGGTCGATGCTCGCGGCTTTCCGTTCGGCAGCTGCGATGTACCGGTCGAGCGCGCGTTGCTCGAGCTCCAGTTTGGCCGCGACCGTTTCGCCTGACTCGCTGATCGCAAGTCCCTCCCGCCGGAGTTGCGTCAACCAACCTCGCATCTCGAATCCCCCACGCAGCCGCGCGGTCACGCCGGCAGCGCGGACGAGCGCGTTCCAAGCGAGCGTCAGGTCAGCAGGGTCGACAAACTGGCCCAACAGTAGTGCCGCTTCGCGTGCACCTGCGTCGTCTGGCTCTTCGACCTCGAGGACGTGGATCGAGGCGCACTGCAACACCGTCGTCTGATCATTCGCGTCAAGCTCGCGCAACAGCGTTCGCAGATGTCGGAGTTCCGTCGCCTCCTGGCCGGTTGGGGAAGCCGGCCGGTCCGTCTTGAGGCGGCGCAGGACACTTTGCAGAATTCTCAAGGGCCCGGATATCGCGCCCGTCACTATCACGAGGTGGTCGCGCCCGGGCTCAAGGCCGCGTTGGGCGGCGCGCACCCACTGTGCAACTGCAGAATCGAGAGGCTTTCCCTTCCGGAGTGTCCGCTTCGCTTGCACGTAGCTTGCGGAGCCGTCGGCGAATTCAACTCGGACGTCATCTACGGGTTCGTCGGTCTCCAGAGAAACCGAGACGACCTGCAGCGAGGCGCCCGAGGCACCGAAGCCCTGAAGAGGTACGTTCGCGAGGCCGTGGGCGACGGCGTAAGCAGCGACCGCACGTCGATACTCGACGCCAGCATCGCCCGACGCACCCCCGATCCCGCCGCGGCTCATCGACCGCGATTTCCAGGCCGGGTCTCTCCGAGCACGCGACGTATGTCATCGGGTTGCGCGGGGAGCGTGCTCGCGTTTCGCCTGATGTAGTAGCGAGGATTAGTCCGGCCCGCTCCGTACGGCGGCTCGTCTCCGGATGGAACGACGAGCCCGACGACAAGCCGACTGGAAATCTCGTAGGCGCGCACCTCGACATCGAGCGACGGGGTCACGTTGCCGCTAACAATGTCTGTCAGACGATCGCGCGCCTTCGGGAAGGTCTCTCCGATCCCAATGATCGTCGCCTCGTCGGCATCGATGCCGAACAGGATGACGCCGCCCCGACCATTCGCGAAAGCAGCAACGACGCGCGCGAGCTTCCGCTTACCCGCATCGTCGGCGGGCAACTCGCGCTTGAACTCGGTCTGCGCGTCCTCGCCGCCAAACATCAGCGCGAGCACAGCATCCTCCGCATCGAGCGCTTCCGTCTCGAGATCGACATCTGCGGGCTGGTGATAGCGGCTCGAGTAACGGAAGTCGAGCCAACGCGTACCACGCGACAACGTCAGCCACCACTCGCTCGGTACGCCAGAAGGCAGAGCGAACACCGATGTGCGATCCTCGGAAAATCCAAGGACGATACGGTCGTCGCCGATGCTGACTCCGTCCGCGACGAACGACACCTTGATCGGAACGCGGTCGCCAGCGTTGAGTGTGTCGACCGTGACAACTACCTCTGTCATCGAGAACGCAACGCGCGCGATGCGCACGTCCGACGTTTGTTCTCTGATGATCAGCGCCTCGTAACTTGGCATCGGAGTGAACGATCGTTCGACGCCGTGGAAGAACGCCTCGCTCGCCATGTCGAGCGTCGGGAAGGACGGAGCGTCTGGGCTCACGAGAAAAGCTGAAGGCACTAACTGAGTGCGCGGTTCGAGGTCGTGAAAGACGACCCTCCGAGACGGCCATTCGAGTGCGGGCCGGTCTCGCGAAGATCGACTCGGCAAGTTCTCCCAGGTTCCCGTCGGCGAAACGGAAGGCATCGCAAATTCAATGTTCCGAACTTGGGGCTTCACCGCTCCGTGACCGTCACGAAGCCACGCTGCGATCTCGCTCAGACTGGTCGGGCACGAGACGAGTGCGCAGGAGCCGTAGTCCCATTCAACCCACTCGAAGCCGCGAGGCTCCGCGCCGATCGTTAGCTCGATCCGCCGTGCGCGGAACTCCCCGTCGTCGTTCCGTTCCAGCGCCGCGCGGACCCACGCGGCAGCACTCAACTCCGCAAGGCGCGCTGCCTCTTGTTCGATCATTGTCTGGCCACTGTCGGCATCTTCAGTCGCGCTCACGGTTCACCCGCCCCACGCGACGACACCCTCGATCCGCCGCTCCTCGGGCTCGACGTTCGTGTACCGCCGGCGAGGTATCCAGGCCAGCTCGAGTTGTCGTTGACCGCGATAGACCGGACCAAGCCGAAATGAAGTGACGTACTCCGCTCTCCCGCCCCCTACGAGCGCTTCGGCCACGAGCAGTTGCGCGATCTGGCTGATCGCATCCTCAGGGAGGACGAGGCTGTCGAGCCCGGCGAGCGGATTCTCGATTTGAGCCATGAATCCGAGATCGCCAAGCGAATTCGGTTCGCCAAACAGTGCCACGCGCATCGCGACTTCCGTCACCTCCTCGGGCGTGCGACTTCCGAGCGCGATATCAACAAGCGTGTTGGTCGTGGCGGCAATTCGGTCGGCAACGACTGTGAACGTTCGAGCGCCCGACGATGTCGTCTCGACCTCGACCGTCGAGATGCGGACAGCGGCCGTCCCGCCCGGCCAGGTGACCCGAGTCTCCGTGCCGCGACCGAAGCCGCGATCGGGTCGGCGCCGCTCGATGCTCGCGGCCGCGTGGCTATCACGAACTCTGGCGCTTACGGATATTCGCGCACCGTCGTCGCGCACGCCCAACGCGCGCACAACCGTGTTCCCGATCTTGATCCAAGGGGAAATCGCGTCGGCGGCGATCTCACGAAGTCGTCGTTCAACTCGTTGACGGAGGTCGACTGGAGACGCATATGCGCCCGTCGTGTGAAACACTCGAATCTCTTCGAGGAAGTCGCGTTGTCGACCATCGAGCTCGTCAGTCGTTACCCAGACGCTGATGCGGCGACCGCGCCTTTCGGCCTCGTTGTACTCTGCGTGCGATGCCGAGTAGCCGGTGTTCCTCGGGGTGCCGTAGCGCGGCCCGAGAACGCCGACATATATGTCAGACGCAGCTACCCGCCCGATGTATGCATCCTCCGCATTGTCATCCATACCACCGAATGCCTCGAACCAGACGGCGGTTGCGCCGACCGCTTCCACGGCAGCGACTACGGCCTCGCGTTCCGCGGTCATGCCGGCGATGACGCTCGAAATGAAGACGCTCTCGTGCGCCGCCCACGCGCGCACCTCCGAGTCTTCGAGAGGCTGTGCCGACGAAACGTCAACGATCAGCGGCTCTGGGTTGGACGGCAGCACGAAGCGATGCTACGGGCCGGCAGCCCAGACTGCCCGCGTCGTCTGCAGGTGAGCGAGCGATCGCGACGACGACACCACCTTCGCATTTTGAGCACCGGGCACCGAGTGAGCGAGGCAGTGCAAAGGAACTACCGAGGTGCGCGCTGCACCGAAGTCGAGTCACCGAGATTGAAGAGTCGACGCGCCTACCCAAAACTGCGCTCGGTGAAGGCTGTCGTATCTGCCACGATTGGCTCATGCCGAAGGTGCCGTGTCGCCGTCGAGCCACGCGAACGCCTCGGCAATAGCGGTTTGCTCTGTGCCAAGGATCGTCAGGCTCGCTCGAATCAAGGCATGGAGCTGGTTGACCCACGACTCCGCCAAGGGCACGTTGCCTCCGGTACTCAACGACAGGGTTGGGATGAGGTGACCGCGATGCAGGACATTGAGGCATCGCTCCATCGAGTGTGTCTCCACTGACCACCATTCGGAATGCGTGACCCCGCTGGCGATGTAGTACGCGTGCCGGTAGAGATCGAGTAGCCCACACTCCTCTGCCATGGCGCGAATCGATTTGCCGGCGAATGAGTCGCTGGTGTCGACGATGCGATAGTCGATCACGTCATCAGTGTGGCTCAGGCGATCGAGTTCCTCGACGGCCTCACCGAAACCGGGAATCCTCGCTTCGTCCGGTACTTCATCCATGATCCGTGCGTACAGCTTCGCTTTGCCGGACCCGTACTCTTGGAAGCGTCGATAGATCGCCGGATCCTGCGTCGCCATCCACTCCAGGTAGATCCTCACCTCGATAAGGGTCCGGACGACATGAGAGCCGCGCTCGACGGACCACAGATCCGGAAACTCCAAAACGGTGATGACTTCTTGCCCTACACGCGAAACGAGACCGGCGTGGACCTCCTGAGGTTCAGGGTCGTACAACCGGGACGGTGCAGTCTCCAACGCTTCGACATAGCTGGCAACCAAATCCATGGCAACACGTTGCAAGTGCTCACCGCCAGGAGGTGACTCGTCACTGGTTCGAGCGTCGTCGTCGGAGCCGGACGCGTGGCCTTCCGTTCGCTCGACGTCGCGTCGACGTGCGCACCTTGTCGTCACGGAGTTGACACCCCAGAACACCTTCGCCCACTTGATAGTCGGCTCGAATCGCATTGCGTCTTCATAGAGCTGCGCGCTCTTGCGGGCGCCCCACGACGCTCGCACCACCATGTCGGCCTGGTCGCGTGACTCCAGGTCATTCGGATATTCCTTGAGCAGTTCGATCGTCGTCGTGTCGCTGCTAAAGGTTCCCGCCTGCACTGCGCCCCAAATCTGGAGGCACTTGACCACTGCCTCGCGGTGGCCGTCGCTGACGAGGTCGAGAATCGCTTTGGCGATCAAGTCGATTTCGTCTTGGCCGGGCGGACGCAGCTCGCCGTCGACGAGCCACGCGGCTGGACGCTCCGGGTAGGTCGCAAGTGCGCCCGCGACCGGAACAGGCAACAGATCGAGCTCCTCGGCCCGCTGCTTGACGGTGACGTCAGCGCCCGGGTGCACGCCGATTAATCGGTCGAGGCTCGTCAGCCTCCCGTCGAGACACTCTGCCAACACCCGGGGCTCGACCAACCCCTCAAGATCACGTTGCACGGCACTCTGCCAGAGGACGAAGCCGCGAGCTGCGCCGGTGTTTCGGTGCGCCAAGAGCAGAGCCGGCCAGAGCAAGTCCGGCAGATCATCCCGAACCCAATCTCCGATGTGGAGAAGCCCTGTCGCTGTCAGTTTTGGTAGGTAACGCCGACCTTGTCGGACGTGCCCCGCCATTGGATCGGAACCGCCGGTCTGCTCGCGCGCCACGGCTTCACCGTAGGACTTGTCACGAGGCAGCGAACGGGATCCGTTCACCGCGACGAGACCGCTCGAGCTTGCTGCGAACGCCGTTTGCCGGGGCGTCGGCTTCTCCCGATCCTTCTACCGGCCGCGAACGTCGGATCGGGATACGGCGGCTAGACGGGCACGCCGACATGTGCACACCGTTGACGGCGCGAGTGTCGACACCCTCGCCCCAGGGGTACCTAGCAACAGTGTGAACATTCGCAAGAGACCGAGGTTGCGCGAAAGGCCTACCCCTCCCCCGCTCCAACGCGCCGGACACCCGTTCGTCTAGCGTCCGCGGGCGGTTGAAGACTGAGATTCGGAGGCTCGGATGACCGCCGCTGATCCGATCGAGGAAGCATTGAAGCGACGATTGCCCAGTTCGACTGACACGGACCGTGCAACGCTTGCGGCCGCGTATCGCAATGGCGTGTCGGCACACGCGGAGGATCGGACAGTGGGGACGGGTCCAGTCCCAACGAATCTCGGATCAGAACGCGTCGAGCTCTTAGCATTTGTCTGCCGCGAAATGCGACGATTGCTGAGCGAAGAGGAGGTAGCGGCGCTGCTGCGAATCCCTGTTACTACCGCTCGGACGCTGCGCAAACAGATGCTTGCAGTTCACGACGACCTGCCGGATCTGAGTCTGCGCTCCGCCTTTACTGGTGCCAAGCGAGACGGACGAGGCAGCGAAGGCGACGTTGAGAACGGATACCGCGTCAAAATCGCGTCAGCCGAAAAGCTTGATCTCGCCACAAGCGAGCTTGAGCGTCGCGGGTTCATGTATGAGGTGTTGGAGGCGACCTCAAGCCGGCGTACTTTGCTGATCGATGCGAAGTTTCCGCTCGATACCTTCGTTAAGCCCGGGTCATGACCGCTGTCGAGCAAGCGAAGGACTTGATGCAGCTCGTGGCGACGCCGTCGGCACTGATAACTGGCACGTTCCTCGCTTTCACGAGCCGCGCGATTGCCGACAACCGATCAAAGGTGGATCGGACACGGATGCTCTTCGCGCTACTTGCCGCTGTGGCAGCCTTAGCAATCGCGGTCTCTCTGGTGATCTTGCTCGCACCGCTGGCATTGCGTTCGGTCGTGACGTACCGAGGACCGGTTGAGGCAACGCTCGTCGTCTACTGGATGATCGCTCTCTCTGCCGCCGGCACCGGCGCGTATTGCGTAGTCGCCGTGTGGCGCTGCATCACGGAGCTCCGACGCCCGATTCGATAGCGTCCCGCCGCGCGTCGTCCACTTCGGGTGTTCCTGGTTGGCAGTAACCCGGGGAAAGTCGGACCGCGTCCGTGGGCGTCGCAATGCGCATGGGTAGCGCGGGCGCGTTGAACTCACTGCTCGCGCAACGACTCATTCGCTTGACCCCCGTGTTCTCAGCAGTCGGCTCAAGCCAACTCGTCAAGGATGTCGCTGTCGCCCAGGCATGCCCGCGTCCACTCTCCAGTTGTTCTCCCCCGTGCGACGACGGGCGCGAACAAAACCCGTTTCGCCACGGACCGAGATTGCTGTGCCGTCTTCACCAATCCACTCTCCGTCGGCGGGCGCGGCCTCCCATAGCTGTCCGGACAGGCCTGTCAGGCGAGCGATGTCAGGGGGGCTTGGCAATCTGCTCGACGAGTAAGGAGCGACAAATACGACGGGTTCGGGCCCCACCAACCGAACCCACATTTCATCGTCGTGCCCCGATTCCCCGCCGTGATGGCCTGCCTTCACAAGGTCAACTGGGACACAGCTCTGGTTCAAGGGATCCGCCAGCACCGCCGCCCATCCGAAGAGCGCATGGCGCAATAGGTCGGCGCACAGGATGGCTCGCGTCCCGCGTAGGTCAAGGTGCAGGACCACCGAGCAGCGGTTGTCGTCTCGCAAGGCGGTGTCGACCGCATCCCAGCCGACCTGAAGTGATTCGCCGAGTTCGCGATCGGACTCGGTCATGGCATCGGCCGTCGGTGACATCGCTCGAACCGTCGCTCCGCCGACGTCCAGCACAAGCTGACCGACTTGGGCGAATAGAAGGCCGCCTCCGCCACCGACAAGCTGACGCTTCTTCGCTCGCTCCACGGCCGCAGCAACGCCTCCGAGAACCTCCGCACCTTGACTAGCGGCTGGAGGTACACGCATGCAAACCACCGGATTCGATCCGAACCAACTCTCGTTCGATCAGGGGCTCCAGAGGATCAAGCGTGCCGCACTGCTGGCGGGCAACTCCGACGTATCACTCTCACCGCGTCGCACTCGATGGCATCGCCGATCTGTACGGCCGTCTCGGACCTGCCGTCGCCTACGCGGGTCAGCTGACGATCGACGCCGTGGCTGACAGCCGGTTCGTGCCACCCCGGCCCGGGAGCTGTCTGCTCGCGCTCGACGACTGCGAACCACCTCCTACTAGGATCGCCGCGGTTGTACGGCACGCCGATCGGCTTCACATCGAATTGGCCAGACCCGATCCACTCACGGATTGTTCGCGTTGTCAGCCCGTCCCAGATTGCCGCACCTATGGTGCGGGTGGACAGTTGGTTGACGAGCCGTGCGACCTGCACCTTGGCTGGCGCCGTGCCGATGCCCTGATCGGTGGTCGGCGGCCGCTGACTACTGCAGCGCCGACGCATGGCACAAAAGCCGCGCGCGGTCCAGTCTTTACTTGCGCGCAAACGGCACTCGCGGCACTCTGGAGAAGCCAACGACCGCCGGGCCGCTCGAGCGCGGTGCAGGGTCAAGCGTCGAACGGTCATGCCGGTAGGAAGCAGCACAGCGGAGCGAGTCGCGCGCCTGACGATCCGACGTGAGCGGACGGCGACGGTCTATGCCGGGGAGGCGAGAGCCATGGCTAAGACAGATCGACATTCCCTGACCCAAATGTGGCAGAGAAGGCCCTGGTTTATTGAGGCGCTTCTAGTGGTACTTCCCGGGCTTGGCCTTAGCGTAGCCCTGCTCATCAGCGGTACTAAATCTGTTTCGGGATTCGAGAAGATCTTGCTCGGGGCATTGGTCACCGTCGCTTTCGGGCTTTATCGCGTAGGCAATTACGTCGAAACGATAAAGGACCAGGCGGAGGACGACCGACAACGACGCGATGATCAACGTGACCTTAATCGCATCCTTGCGGAAATCGAGAAGAAGACGAATCAGCTAGATTCCCAAAGCTTCTTCCACTCATACTTCGATGACCAGTTGAACCACATCCGCGACCGGGTCAACACGGCCGTTGAGGGCGGGCCAGTTTCCATCACTCTCGACATTACTTCGAGCAAGCTTCTCCTCAAGATACCGTTGAGCAGTGGTAAGAAACAATTGCGCTACGTGCATTTCTTCGCCGACAACGATGATCTTCGGAGTGCGGTGTGGCGCGATCTGTTCTTGGACGTAGAGCGCGAGAGCCAGCTTTCAGTTCAGCGCCTCTTCGTGTACGACGATCGGCATCCGTTTGGCCTGAGTGACCCTAGATCTCGGGCGTTGGTGCGGTATCACTCCGCAAACGGTCCCCGCTTTGCTTGTCATCTAATCTCGGAACACGACTTTGAGCACGAAATGCGAGAACAATTGTCGGATGTAGACGTGGGACCGATTAGAGATTTCGCGCTCTACGGAAGCGAGATTCTCACGATGTGGGAGGTCAAGAATGGTCACCGCAACGCGTTCGCCGCGACGCGGCGCAAGCTCATCAACACGTTTGAGCAGTTCTTCGACCGAGCAATGCTCTCTGCAGAGTCCGCGAAAATCAAGGAGTGGCGGAAGACCATCTCGACCGACAAGATGGCTTGTCAGGACCTATTGGATCAGCTGGCAGAGGAGTCGCCACTTACACTCACGAGTCCGGAACAAGTGTATACGGCGGCGAAGAATATCGTAACTACGACGACGAATACGTTGCGCGCCACTCACATTCGTTTCGGAAACCAAGACGGCGGTGACACGGAGCCGCGGTTGGACTACGAAGGAACGTTGACCGAACAACTGAAGAAGACTCATGGGTTGGAGTATCGACGGATGGTTTTCTTTGACGGGCCGACGACACCTGGCTCGGTCGAGTGGAAAATATTGCGGAAGGAGTTGGAGGATCTAATCGGTTGCGGGACAGGGCGACCCGGCGAGGTGCGAGTCAACATGTGCTCCGCAAATCCGGTTGCAATCGATGTCCTAATAGGGGACGGCAAGTCAGCCTTGCTTTCCTTTCCGACATCTAGTCGTAGAAGCGCGTTACGACTCGGATTTGTAATCCAGGACGAGCGCGGCGTCGAGAGACTCGGCCAGTGGTATGATGAGTTTCCAAATGCCCGGACGGGAAGCAGCCGGGAGCTGCTTAGTACTGATGATCTTGCCGCGATTGAGGCAGCCGGCTCGGTAGGAAAGTGGATCGCTGGCGTAAGCTAGACCGGATGTGAGCCCCGCTAGTTGCCGAGACGTGGACTCTGATCATCCTCAAGAGGCTGCAGATGCAGTCGGCTTTCGGCGACTTGCATACGGTTCTGACCGGACCGAGTCGGCACCCGAGCCCACAGGGACGTTCGATATGGCCCATCCGACTCTGCAGCGGGCGCCGAGCCGTGTCGCGTTCGACTTGACGCACCCACGAACACAACGTCTGCGGGACCATCCCGAACTTCGACGAGATCGACACGATCGTCGCCCACTGCGACGCATGCTCATCCTGATGTGCGACGTACTGGAATTGCTCAAACCCACGCGAACTAGGCCATCCGGCCGTCGACGAAGGCGTTGACAATCTGATCCCAGATCTCGTCCGAGAGCTCGAAGAAATCAAACAGCATGAAGACGGGTTCGAGTAACGCTCGTACTTGTTCCACGAGTTTGGTCTGCAGCTCGCCGACGGTGCACTCGGTCACTGCGGTCACCGTCTGCTCTCGGGTCTCGCGCTCGTGGACGATGCGTGACTGATTGGCTGCACCAAGACGACGTCCTGCCAGTCCGCCATGCGTCAGCTCGATGTGAACGAGTGTCGAGTCTGGGACGTCGAGCCGGGCGTACAAGCGGGACAGGAAAAGGAGCAGCTCGGTGGTCCTGACGATTCGCGTATCGAAGAACAGCGAGTTGGGCCTGCGCTCGTCCTCGAAGAGGCTCTGCAGCAAGTAGAAGTCTCCGGTCTGCCGCAGGTACCAGTAGTCGTAGGACGCACGACCGAGGTCCCCCTCGGTGTTGATCGGTACTTCAGCCCGGACGCCTTCGGAGGTTGGACTTGGCTTCAGGTTGTCTCGGTTCAGCACAATGCCGACGGGCCAGCCGAAGGTCTTGATCTGTGCTCCCTCTACGGCTCCCAGGAGAACCGCTTGCCTCCAAGACCCCTTCGGGGCGATGGCGACTGAGGCCTCCATAAAGCCCGATCGATCAACTGTCTGAATGCCATCCAAGGCACGCTCGCGCTGCTCATTCACCCAGTCCTCGTCCGGAACTGGCCCACGCGGTCTTGGGGGGGTCTTATCGGGCTCGCCGGGCGCGGGCGCTTCGACGATCGCGAGCCGTCGCTTGATGCGCTGCTCGAGCTCTTCGCGGAAGCCCTCCAGATCTTCTGGGCTCCAGAGAAGGAGGTCGTAGCCCTCGAGGTCGAAATGCACGCGCGGACCATCCGGCCGGTAGTTCTCGCTGCGATGGTGGTGGTCCTCGCGCACGGTAAGGATGAGATGCTTCTTCTTGCCGAGCCCCATCGCGTAGCCGACCTCGAGGTAACAGTTCGGCCGTTCGTTCGTGAGATCCGCAACGATGATGGTGGATCGCTCGAGGAAGTCGACGATCTCTGCTTTCAGTAAGCCGCCCTCGTTGTCGCGATCTACGCGTCGCGAGACGAGACCCGCCGATTCGATGGCGGGGACGAAAACATCATCGCAGACGCGGTCGATTTCCGCGTCACCGATCTGCATGATGATAAAAGCGTCGTCCATACGGCTACCGGGCTTCACTCGAATTGCGGGTGAGCCTTATCCGAAGATCATTATAGGCCACGGTTGTGTGTTTTCACAGGTTGGCTGGATCCATCGCGTGGAAATGATCCTCGGTCGGGTCAGACAGTACGGCACTGTTGCCTTGGCGGATCGTGTGGTGGGCGGCGATCTGCTCAAGAGCGAGCAGCGACGCATCGCGACAGATCGAGCCCAAGCTCAACAGATCCTGGCCGTGACTCAGACGGCGTCCCACGCCGATGCAGTCGTCGCTTTGACTTCCAGCACACGGTGCGGTCCAGAGATAGAAGCGAATCGCGCGGTTACGGCGCATCCCGAGTTTACCCTTCATACTCCGCGACGTATTCGCTGAGCCAGTCCCACTTTCGACGGATCGCGTCGTTGCCTCTCTCGGCGGCGTCTCTCACTTGTTCATCGACCATCTCGCGCAGGCGAGCAAGCACGGTCTCTCTGCGCGCGCCCTCTCGTGGCAACACGCGCAGAAAGTCGATCCATCGCGGATCGTTCCCGCGCAGTAGTAGCAACGAACCCGTGTGCAGCTCGCGAGGTACGGAGTCGCACATCGTGATGCGGGGTTGGGCGTGGCTCGCTTGTTCGGCCTTCGCGGCTTCAACGAGCGCTGGTCCGACGCAGCCGAGTTCGTCATGGTGATGTGCGCCGACTGCAACGGCACCGCAAAAGGCGATGCCAAAGGCGAGCATCCGAACTTGCAAGTGAGCCAGCGCCCACAAGCATGGCGTGACGGCCGCATACTGGTGACGGTCTCGATAGCGATCGTCAACGAGCGGAACTGACACGCATACATTATCTGAGAACTTGATCGCCGGAGGTGCTCGATCCGCAGCCGACGCTTACCGGCGCTTCACGAATGCCGCGTCGCAGGCCGACTGACTCGTCGGCGCGAACAGCTCAACCTCGAATCGACCGATGCGGATTCGTAGGCCCGGAGGAGCCTTTGACGAAGGGCGCAGATGAGGCCCGGCATCCGATTCGCGTTCTCGGGTTTACCGCAATGAACTCGGCGGGCAGGTCGGTGTACCCGCCCCACGACTCGTGATCCAGGTCGACTTCTAATCTGCGTCGGCTCATGCCGAGCCCTGCGTCGGTGAGGCGATCACGCTTGGCGTTCGGAGCGTGTTGGTTGCGGCGCTTCAATGTGATCGCTAACGTCAATCGTTGAAGAGCTGCGAGTTCGTGTGAGCGGAGGACGCATGATCGAGCGGTGTTGGCGGCAGCTTCGTTGGTGGAAAGGGCGCTGCGCGGCTTCCGCCGTGCGAGAGGCGGCCGGGCCTTGTGGCGTGTTGGTGTCGCGATGACGGTCCGGGTCGGTGCGTTCGAAGAAGTGACGGGCGCGGATGGTGCGACAGCGCCGTTCTACGTCTTGCGTTTCGATCGGCAGGGCGCGTCCGAAGGGCCCCGGACGCAAGCCGAGTTCGTCCGCACGGCGACAGGCGGAGATTTCACCGACCTGTATCTCTTCTCCCATGGTTGGAACAACACGTTCGATATCGCGCTTCAGCGCTATCGCGACTTCATTGGGGGCTTTCGCCAACTGCGAATCGACCGCGGTCTTGAGTTTGACCGGCCGTACCGGCCGATCCTCGCGGGTATCGTGTGGCCAAGCACGTCGTACGTCTTCCCGTGGGAGGACGGTCCAACCTTCGCCGCGAGCACCACGTTCGACGAGAGCGTCCTCATCCGTGAGATCGCCGATGACCTGTCGGACGCGTCGCGTGCCGCTTTCTACGAGCTGTTGGACGTCGACGAATACCTTACCGAGGCCGAGGCACGCCGACTCGCCGCGACCCTCGTCGAGAGTTATAGCGAAGGCGACGCGGACGTTGGCAATGATGCGCGGTTGTCGGTTGGTGCCGTCATGGCCGGGTGGCGCCCGATGTCCGACGAGGCCGATGACGAGCTGTTCGTCGCCGAGGATCCTGACGCGATGGGAACGCAGACTTCGCCGCAGATACCGGCGACAGTGGAAGTGGAAGCGGCCGGGCTGTTCAGCAAATACGATCCGCGTCAGCTCTTGCGCCTCTTCACTGTTCGAAAGATGAAAGACCGCGCCGGGCGTATCGGCTTCAGCGGCGTCGGCCCAATGCTCGACGAGATCGTGGCGACCATGCCGACGCTCAATGTGCATGTGACCGGTCATTCCTACGGTGCTCGGGTGCTGTTGTCGGCGGTCTGTAGCTCGACGCGACCAATAGCCGTGTCGTCGATGCTGTTGCTCGAGCCAGCCGTGTCGCATCTCTGCTTCGCCGATGCGGTTCCGGGCACGGGACGTCCGGGCGGGTATCGCGCTGCGCTCGAGCGTGTGCAGATGCCCATACTGTCTACGTTCAGTGCCCACGACTTCCCGCTGACGCGGGTCTTCCACCTCGCGCTCAATCGCAGCGAGGATCTCGGTGAGGCGCAGATCGCGGCGGACGACCCGCCGAGTATCTATGCGGCGCTCGGTGGTTATGGTCCTCGAGGTGTCGGCCAAGGTCGCAGCGAGATTGTTACGGTCCGCGAGCCAGGTGATCCGTACGATCTCGACGCAGATGCTCCGGATATTTACGGAGTTGACGCGACGCGCACAATTTCGGGGCACGGCGCAGTTAGCGTGCCGAGCACATGGTGGGCGCAATACTGCCTCACGGCCGCGGTATCGGGTTAACGCCGTGGCCGAGCAACTCCAACGCCAATGGGATTTGACGGTCCTGCGCATCACTCTCGACGCGAGCCCAGTAAGCCCAGTCGTCGAATGTCAGCTTGCACTCAACGTAGGCGGAGTCAGAGTTGTCCGAGGCAGCTGGTCCGCTGCGCTTGCCGATTTTGGCAAAGTCGGTGCCGGCACCGTCTCACCTGTGCTCAACGTGCCACCCGATCTCGCTATTCAGATCGTGGGTGCCGTCGAAGCCCTCGATCGCGAACGCAACCGCGACCTCATTGTCTGGCTGCAACTAGTGCCCCCGTTCGGCTATCTGGGTGCTGTGCCCTGGGAAGAAGCGCTGCAACCGCGTCTGGGCCTTCCGATTCTCCGGCTTCCCGATGTGCTTCCCGGCCCGACGGTGTCTCGACATCCGATCCAGATCGTGGTCTGCGACCTTTCGACCACGGAAAAGGGCGACCCCAAGCCCCTACAAATCACCGCGATCGGAACGGCGATGCGTGAGGTCGCGGCGCGTGTTCCCGTCCGAGTGCATCTTTTCGTTCGACACAATCGACGACGAGCCGTGCGCGCGGAACTCAAGAATTTTGGCCTAGACGTCGTCGCACATCGGCCGCCGCGCCACCCGACCTTGAGCGAGGACGAGGTGTTAAGCGCGCCCGTGTGGTTGAAGTGGATACGCGACACCATGCGCCTGCACGATGTTGATGCACTCCACCTCGTGTGCGGATCGACCTTCGATCCAGAACGCAGTTGGCTTGACTTCGGCGAGTTCACCCTGCGGTCGCGCGCACCGCGCCCGTGGGCGTTCAAGCAGGAGGTGTCGCTGCAACAGCGCCTGACGGCAACTGACGTCTTGTCATTCGCGCAAGCAATCGGTACGGGGATCGTTACCTTCTCCTCGCCGAACGGACAAGCGACGGACACGGGGCTGCGCATGGTCGCCGACACCGTTGGCGCGCGGTTGGTTGGCGCCGTGGCCTGCCACTCCGGGAGCAAGGATCCAGAGGGGCATGCATTGACTGACGCCTACCGATTCCTGCTCGCAGAACCGCATCTCGGGATTGGGCCGCCAGCGTCGCCTGCGCTCATGTTGTACTGCCAACCACAGCGTGTCGGCGGAGGCGCCGCGGTATGGGACGCTCCCGAGTTCGATTCGGCGGAACTTGTCCCGGTCAGTTTCGCAGACTCGACTCCCGAGCAGCCCGCGTGGCTCGGGGTCGCCGAGCAGTTCTTCGCGCAACAGCAGACGGACATCTTGCGCTTCAAGACCGCCCAATCGAGCGGCACCGGCTCCGAGGCGGCGCACTACTGGGCCGGTGTCGAACAGGCGTTGTCGCTGCTGAAGGGCGTTATCGAACAGCACCTGGACACACCATGAGCGGCGTGAACCGGACGATCGTCTCCATAGAACCGTACGGCGACGAGACGGACGCACAGTTGGTCATGCGCCTCGAGCAGACGCCGTTCGCGATCAAGCGTACGCGCATCAATTCGCCGGTCGACATGACCGGTCTTCCCTCACAAGATGACGGCGACGGCTGGATACTGCAGTGTGGTCAGGCCCTCCTCGAGCGGCTCCGAAACAACAAGGAGGTCAAGAACGCGCTGAGTGCCGCCTTGGTGCAACCAGCGAACGAGGCCAGTCATCCGATCTGTTTCCAGATCTCCTCGCCACTGGCAGGCGGTCATGCCTGGGAAGCGTTGCATACCGGCTCGAGCTTCGCGGCGTTGGATCCGCGGTGGCCGATCGCTCGAGTCGTCGCTGATGCCGAAGGCGCCAACGACTACGTTCTGGAACAACCGTTGCGAGTGCTCGCCATACTGTCCGCGGCCGGTTGTCCAGCCTGCGGCGAATGGGACGGACTCTTAGAGGCGATGCGGTCCGCCAAAGTGCTCGGGATGCCCGTCGAGGCCCGGGTATTCGTCGGTGAATCCGAGCTGCTCGACACGATTACTGCCCTCGACGACCCGGCAATACACGTGGCTGGGATCCCACACGCGTTCGAGGAACTCAGGCGTCACATCGAGGAATTCCGTCCACAAATACTCCACCTGTACGGTCACGGCGGGATCGCCAGTGGTCTTCGCCGCCTCGAGTTCGCTTCGATCTCGGACTGGGACGCGAACCAGGCTGACGGTTCCGTTCGCTATGCGCTGGAGGAGCTTGCGGAAGCCGCCGCGACATCAGGTGTTTGGCTCGTCGTGCTCAACGCGTGCCGTACGGGCGCGACGACACCGGACAGCTACGCATTCGCAAGCGACCTCGTGGCGCGCGGCATCCCAGCCGCGGTAGGTATGCGCAACGCGGTCGAATGCGATGACGCGCACATCTTCTGTCGGGCCTTCTATGACGACTTGCTCCGCCGGCTATCGAAGGTTGTCGCCAGTGCGGCAGATAAACGGCATGTCGGGTTCGAATGGGCTGACATCCTGGGGGCAGCGCGCCGAACCCTGCGCGATACGCACGGCGCCGATCCGGCAACAAGTCACGAGTGGACGTTGCCCGTGCTGTACACCCGCCGTGATGTGTTTCGGGTGCTCGTCAGCACACCCGAGTTGCCGGCTGACGCCGCGCGCGAACTCATCGGCCAAGCGCACACACTCGCCGCATTCGAGGCACTTGCGAAACAGAGTCTTCCGCCGGGACTGCTCGAAGCTGCCCGGGACCAGACCGAACAGGCGTTTGCCAAGCTCGCGACTTCCACCGACCCGTCACAAGATGGATCTCCCGGAACAGCTGGCGCTTAACGCCTGGGATGGTCATGCGGTCACCGGCCACGTCGGGGCTGACGCGCCGCGCTTCGGGAGCGTCGCGGGACTGCTTCTTCCCGAGCGATACCTGGCGCCGGCCGACGCAGCAGACGGGCGTGACTGGCGAAACGAGAATGTCGGTTGGGGAATCGTGCTGCGCGACCGCGACGACCGTTCGGACGCGAGCAAAGCGCGAGCGGACAACGTGTCGGAGCCAATCCGGAGACTTCTCGAAGCTCGCGGAGATCCGCCCGTGTTGTATTACCGTCCCGAGCTCGGAACCGAAAGGCTCTTTCGTTACTACGCCGACGGAAGCAAATCACAGCAACTTCAGGTTGGCCTCACACCCACCGGTATCGGGCCGGGCCGCGTACCCCAATATCTGCTCATCGTCGGCTCGCCGCGAGAGATACCGTGGAGCCTGCAATATGCGCTGAATCGCACACGTTGCGTTGGGCGCATTGATCTCGAACCAACGGGACTTGAACGCTACGTCTCCGCCTTGATTGACGATTGGCCGGCGAGCACCGCCACGGCCGATCGTGCTGTTGTTTGGACCTGCGATGGACCAGCAGGAGACATCCTGCGCGAGATGCGCCAAACCGTGGCCGCGCCGTCAGTATCGGGCCTTCGTTCCGACCCGGAGCTCAGCGGAAACGTTGTCGAACTCGCGGCCGGCGATGCAACCATCGGACGACTCCTCGACAACCTGCGACAGCAGAACCCGGCCCTCATTATCACCGTCAGTCACGGCTACACCGGTCAGCTCGGCGATCAAGCCGACATGCGCCACTCCCTGGGCAGCCCGGTCGATCAGGAGCACGCGATCATCGACGCTGAGACGCTCCTCGCGCGGTGGCTACCGGACGGCGCGATCTGGTACGCGCACGCGTGTTGCTCAGCGGGCTGCGACACCGGCACCCAATACGACCGCCTGCTCGACGCCGGAACCCACGCGCACGACGTCTGCACCGCGGTCGGGATGCTCGGCGCACAAACCGCACGGCTCGCCCGGGAGCTGCTCAGTGCGCCGAGACCGCTCCGCGCCTTCGTCGGTCATGTCGAACCGACCTTCGATTGGACTCTACGCCAGCCCGAAACCCGTCAACACCTGACGCGCGGTCTCGTCGGTGCGCTCTATCCTGGTCTGTTTCGCCGCGAACCTGTCGGGCTCGCCTTTACCGCGCACTATAAGCTCGTCAGTGAACTGTACAGCCAAGTGGTAAAGGCGAGAGATAGTCTCGACCGTGGCGACCAGTCACAGCGACCAGCACTCTTTCGTTTGCGACTCACCGCCCTCGACTTTCAAAGCATCGTCATTCTGGGAGACCCGACCGTCTGCCTACCGCCCTTGCATAGCCAGATTCCCGACGACGCGGCATAGCTTCAAATTGAGGTGCGATGTAGCTCGCACCCCTTCTCCGTGACGTCTCCTGCCCGCCTGTCGGGCGCACCTGTCGCAGTCCTGCACCAACTCCCGAGTCCTGAGATCGCGGCCATTGCCGCAAACCTGACCTGCGCGAGTTCCCGGCGAACGCCGTCGTAGTCGCCTGAGAGATTCGACCAGCCAGCTAGGAAAGTGCGGTGGGACGCGCGTGGCGACGTCCTTTAAGGGAAGGCAGTACTTGTGCCCTCTCGTTACGAGGTCGTGCGTTCGTGGATGGGTTTGACCCGCGGTGCGTTTGTTGATGTCGCGTGTTTGCGGGCACGTTCGGCGGCGAGCCCCTCGGCGATCTCATGCAGTTCTTGCAGGGCATGTCGGGCTCGGTCGTAGGCGCGCAGTGTGCGTTCGTGCAGGACACGATGCTCGGCTGTGACCGGCAGGATCGCGCGACGTGCGGCGACGTAGGGCGGGTCGCCGGGATCGTCGAGCAGTGCGCGAATGAGGTCGTAGCGCACGCGGCGTGCCGGACCGGATACCTGAACGCTGACGGACAGTGGTTGGGAGGGGATGCCGTTGGCGACGACGGCGAGTTGGTACTCGCCGACCGGGACGCTGGTTGGGACGATGAAGTTGGTGGAGATGGTCTCGCGCGGACGATTCACCGCCATGCTGGAGTGCCCGTAGGTCGCACAGAACACGACTCGGCCTGTGGCCGGGTCGGTGAGCCGCACCAGCGGATAGTTGGTGGCCTGCGCGGCGTCGTCGCCATAGCTGACAGCTTGCGAAAGTCCGGTGAGGAGGTGCCCGGAGAGGCTGTATCCCATCCCCGGCGCGAGTGTCGTCGGGCAGGCGGTCACGACCGGACGCCACGCGTCCTGCGGTTGACCGCCCTCGGTGTAGATGCTGACCGTGGTCGATCCGTTCGTGTAGAGGACGTGTCCCGTTGGGAGGAGCAGCAGTCTCGCGATGTATACGACCGTGTCACCTGCCGGCGGGTCGGCGACTGCGGCGATCGTGCCGGCGCTCGGGTCGAATTCGAAGAAGTGGGTCGGTGACGGCCAGTCCGTGCCGTTATCGCTCGCCGGTCCGGCCGCGACGAGGACGTTGCCTGACGGCAGTAGGGCTGCGGGCGCGTCTTTGGCCTTTTGGCGTCGGCCCTGAGCATCGGCGGGGATGTCGGGACCGACGAACCACGCGCCAGTGTCGCCGACCGCGGCGGGGTGTGTGTACAGGGCGGTGTGGCCGGTCGCACCGATGCACAGCGCCCGCGTGTCGTTCAGGAGGATCGCGGGACCGATCTCACTCGACGCAGGCTGTACCAGGTCGACGGGCGTGTCCCCAGCCGACACCCACCGGTCTTCGGTGGGGAGGTAGCGCTCAGCCGCGGGTGGCGCCATCGTGTTCACGGTCAACACCGTGTTGTCCGGGAGCAGCGTCCAGGTCTCCTCGTCGCACGCGACGTGCTTCGACGCGGCAAGCGACCATTGGTTCGTTGCCGGGTCGTAGAGCGCGCATCGTGTGTCTTGGATCGACCCCACAAGGAAGCGGCCGTCGGCCAACAGGCACGACGACGCGTCGCCGAGCCACCCCCACCCGGGCGTTGCGATGGTGGTCCAGGTATCGACGAACGGGTCGTAGATCTCTGCATTGTCGAAATCCGATCCGGCGTCGCTGAACTCGCCGCCGGCGATCAGTACCCGCCCGTCAGCAAGCACCGCCGAGGCGTAATACATGCGACCGTGCGCCGATGGTGCCAACGACTGCCACGTGCCTTGGTGGTAGTCGCCGGTTGCGTCAGGTACGAGCGCCCACCATCGGTTCGAGTCCTGCGCTTGGACCATGAGGCGGCCGTCGGTCAAGAGAAACGATGTACTGGCCGCGAACGTCGGTTGGTTCGTCAGCGACGCCCAGGTCCCCGTCATTCGTCACTCCCATTTTCAGCATGTGCAGAGGTGGCGAGAATCGTGTCGGTGTCGAAGCCTCTTGCTCAGGCCGCGTGGTCGGCTGCCTGCCAGGTGGCGAATGAGGCCGCGAGGGCCGCGCCACCGACCTTGCTTAGCAGCCCGACCAGAGCCGGAAGACTGAACGCCCAACTCGAGTCATTCGAATACGTCGCAACGAACGCGGTAATGGCGGCGCCGAGGCCGACCAGCACCGGCCAAGCATGTTGGGCCGAAAACGCGTTCGCGACGAGGTGCGAGCCCACCCGGATCGCGGCCTCGATCGGCAACAAGACTGCCAGTAGCGACCGCCACGTCGACGCACCGAACTTCTTCGCAACGCTGACGTTCGCGGCCGCGTCTTGATTCGCCTTCGATTTCGCACGCGCGTTGGCCACCGGGGTCGGGGTCTTCGCGCCGTCCTCGTAGAGTCGGCGCATTCCGGCCAACACGATGCCGCCGATCATGGCGATGATGCCGAGGAGTAGCGGTACCCAAAAGAGTGGGGCCTGGCGCGTCACGGTGAGCTGGGCGGTGGTCGCGCCGATCGTGCCGTCACCGATCCGAACCGTCCCGGTATAGCTGCCGGCCGGTACCTTCGCTCGATGGATCGTGACGACGACGTGGACGAGATTGCCGTCCACGGTCGCGCTCGTGGTGACCGCTGCTTGGCTGTCGAGATCGTTGAACTTCCCCGCCAGAATGCCGACCGCGACCGGCACGTTCGACGGTAGCGCGCACTGCCCGTCGGTGGAGACGTCGAAGGAAACCTGTCGGTCCCCGCCGCCGTCGTTGCCCAGATCCGTCGTTGCCGACGCGGGCGCCGCCGTCATTGCCGCGCGCGCCACAGTCGTGGAACCAGCAGCCGTCTGTCCGCACGTCGTCGTCGCCGCGCCAGCGGCGACTTGGAGACATGCCAGGACTCCTATCGTCAGCGCAACCGTGAACGCGACGAAGAAGCCAATGCGAAACGCCGATCGTCCCCGCATGCGATCCCCTAAAGCCCGAGCACCCGTTCGTGCCTCGGGCACTGGCTTAACACGGGATTTCGTCGAGCACAATAATCAAGTCAACGAACTGCAGTCATGACGGTTCGGTTCACGTCCCCTATCGCTGCCGGGCTCGCTCGATCTTCGACACGACCGTTGATCCGTCGCGCTTAACGAATCCGGCTTCCGTCGGCCCCGATATCGCATCCGACCGCATGCTCTGAAGAGATCACCTACGCAACTCTGTCGTCCAGCGGCGACTGCGGACTATCCGCAACGGGGATGCGCTCGAACGATCGGGGACCGCAATGGAGGCGAGCGTTCGCCGCCTCATTGAGGGCTGAACAGTGTTGCGTGTGGTAGGTGGGTCTTTGGTGTGCCGTGCAAGAATCTCGTTGACAGGTGTTGACCCGCGGCGTAGACCGCAAGCGGAGGGTCTACCGGGTGCCCGGGCCGGGCATCGTTGGCAGGCGGGTTAGAGCCTTTCGAAGGGCCAAGGGTGAGCGGGGAGTGGGCGCCGGATCGAGCGCGCGAGGCCGTGCTGCGGTCACCGCGATCGCGACGGTATTGGCCGAATGGCGAGCCGAGTATCCGCAGCGGCGCGTCGTGAGGAGTGGGCGTCCTCGGACTTGTTCGGGGGATGCAAGTCGGAATAGAAGTTCGCGCAACGCGGCGGGAGGGTCCGAATATGGCCGAACATCAGACCGACACCAACGGTCAGGCGAGTGGAAACACGTTGCAGGGCATCCCGTATGCAGTGTGGGGCGATTCGCAAAGCGGCATCGGCGTCTTCGGAACGAGCCGGTCCGATTGGGCTGTCGGCGCGATTAGTAGTTTCGATGTCGGTGTCGCTGGTCTCAGCTTCAATGGCAATGGTGTATGGGGTGTGTCGTTCGCGTACAAGTTCGGCGTCGTTGGCAACGGCGGGAACGCCGGCGTTCTTGCGACCAATCCGAACAATGATCACGCAGCCTATTTGGCATCAGTTTACGGGCACTGGTTCCACGGGGACGTGCATGTCGGAGGCAACCTTGACAAGCTCGGCGGTGGGTTCAAGATCGACCACCCGCTCGCACCCGGTGAGAAGTATCTCGTGCACTCCTTCGTTGAGTCGCCCGAACGAAAGAACATCTATGACGGCGTCGTCGAGGTCGATGACAGTGGCTCGGCGGTGTTGGTGCTACCGGACTGGTTCGCTGCTCTCAACGTGGACTACCGCTACCAGCTGACGTCTCTTGGGAGTGCGTCACCGGAACTACACGTCGCCGACGAGATTTCCGAGGGACGGTTCCGCATCGCCGGTGGTGTCCCAGGACAGCGTGTGTCCTGGCAGGTTACGGCGGTGCGCGATGATGCCTGGGCCCGCGCTAATCCACTGGCAGTCGAACCCGACAAAGGCGAACGGGAGCGGGGTAGTTATCTGTGTCCCGAGCTCCACGGCCATGGCCCCGAGCAGTCGCTTGAACGCGCTCTTCACGGATCTATTGACGACCTGACCACGGAGGCAGCCCGCCGACGCGTGGAATCCGTTGATCGCGACGGCGGATAGAAACGATTGCAGTCTGTCGTGGTTCAGACCGAACTGCCATGGTGGTGATTCTGACGCGATAGCCGGGCCTCATCGGTCACGCCCGCGGTGAATATATGGCGACGGGGCACTGTTGCATTACGGCGGCGCAGGACCTTCCGGGCCGCCGCGCGACGCCGGATGGGTGATTTGTCCAGCGTGGAATAGACCCCGGTGGTGCATTTGCCTACCTAGAGAGCCTCACGGAGAGCCGGCGTCGTGTCCCATTTGCGTCCAACGCAACAGTGCCACCTCGGGCGTCACGTGCGCCCATGCCTGGCGTCGCGCCCTTGCACGTGGAACGCGAAGCGCCCGCCCGGTGGGCACGCGACGAGCTCGCGGTTGAGCGCACCGCGGCTCTGGACGTAGAGCGCCTGATAGATCGCCTCATGGCTGATCCGCATGGTCTCATCATCGGGGAAATCGATCTTCAGCCGCTGAGCAATCTGCTCGGGGCTCCACGCCGAGACCCACGAGCGATCCTGGCGGTGCGGCTTATTCCGCCCCTTCCACGGTGCAGTCGCTGGCCCCCGAACTGCAGTCCCGTCCGGGCGACGAACCTGACCCGACAGCCGATCCTGCACATACGCATGCAGCCGCTCATTGGCGACGAGCTTCGCTGTCTTGGGGCGCTGGGCCACGAGTTCTGCCTTCCAATGCGCGACCGATGCGCGGTAGTCGAGCTTTCCGCCGCGCGTCGCCGCGTTGCGACGCAACTCCCTCGAGATCGTCGAAGGAGCGCGGCCCAGCTGGCGAGCGATCGCCCTGACCCCCGCGCCTTGAGCCCTGAAGATGGCGATCTCTTCGCGCTCGCGAAACGACAGATACCGGCCGGACAACGGGGCAAGACCGATCGAGGGCATACCGCCACGATGCCGGAACCACCGCCCACCAACGGCCTGCGACACGCCGACTGACGCAGCGGCCTCCTCGCTCGTGATTCCTCTTGCGATCTCACGCCAGAACTCGCGCTCGACCTCTCTGCGATGCGACGGCGCGCCCGGCGACTTCATCGGCGACCGGCCCGTCAACTCCTTCATCCACCCCGCTGGCCTTCCCATCAACACCTCCATCATCGAGGTGTTGCAACGACCAGTTGAATCCACCCAATTTCGATCACACGCCTTCGTGCGGACCTTACGCGCCAACGGACTGGTCGGCTCGATGGGCCGTGTCGGCGCGTGTGGTGACAACGCCGCGATGGAATCGTTCTTCTCGCTACTCCAAAAGAACGTCCTCGACCGACAACGCTGGGTCACTCGCGACGAACTCCGCATCGCGATCGTCACCTGGATCGAACGGACCTACCACCGTCGACGCCGACAACGCGCCCTCGGAAGACTCACACCCATCGAATATGAGATCCTGACCACCACCGCGCGAGCGGCCTAACTCCAAACCGTGGAGTCAACCAAACCCGCAGCAGTCCCTCCAGCGTTGTTCAGATCCCGAGCAGAGACTGGCCATGGAGATCTTCTTGAAGTGGGTGACCCAGTGCCATCACCTGAACCAATCCAGGTACTTTGACACGTCCATGAATTTCCCCGTCTACAACATCGACCACGACTTCTTGATGGACTCGCTCCTGCGGTCGCCCCTTGATAGCGCTCCGTCGTCTGAGGAGGGTTTCCGTTGCGAGGTGGAACTGCCGCCTCTTGACGTGTTGATCGCCGTTAATGCGTCGGACCTGGTCAAGATCCGAGCTGATCTTGGATTGGGCTACCTCCTGGCGCTTCGGAGGTGGCAGGTTGATCCTTCGATCGACAACCAGGAAGCGACCAAGAGGTCGCTCCGCGACTACTGCAGTCAGATCTGTACGCGGTACGACACCGATGTCCGCCAGCCCTTGGTCGCAGCGATCATGCAGGGCACGGGGTCACCGGAGGTTGAACTCGGCAAAGCGATTATGTCGACAGCTGGGGCCGCCGTACCCCATTACGGGGTGTTTTCGCAGGTGGCCAAGCCGATGACCACGATTTACCGGTATGTGAGGGCAAAAAGAGCCGATGCCCGCATGAAGTCAAGCCCGCGTCAGCTCGAAGTCACGTTGGCCGAGACCTCGCTCTGATCTTTAACCCCAACTCTTTAGCGAGCGTCGCTGAACACACTGCCGAGCGAACATCGGCGATGGCATTGTCGACTGATGCCCTACGTGTGGTCGAACCGTGTCTCATGACCACCGGCGCAGATGCGTAGTCTCGGGTCAAGCCCTGCGCGGCCGTCTTCCAGCCGCGTTCCTGACCTAATCGGGGATCAGCGCGCTCTGGGCTCGTCAAGTGGTGGTCCGTGATTCCAATCTCAGCACTCGTTCCCCAGGTGACCCATATTGCGAGATAGCCGCAAGGGTCGGAACGGCGACCTGGCGATTTATGGTTATCGCTCCCATGCCTCAAGGAACGTACGCGTATTCCCCCTGTTGCCACGATTCGTGCGCGATAGTGACCGCGTAGCACAGTCGTGGGTCGGGGGAGGCGCGCATGACTCGCTCGCGTAGTTCTGTGTTCAAGGGTGCGACGATTCGTCGCGTGTCAGGCGCCGGTCCGGATCCTTGGGCCGGCAGGACGTACAACTGTCTGAGGCTCGGCATGCTGGTCGCGGTTGTCGCACTCGCCTTTTCGATTGTCGAGGAGTCTCGTAGGCGCGGAGTCCACTGCTACCTCGGGTCGATCAGCGGTTACTACTACACACCCGTTCATCCCGTGTTTGTCGGACTGATGGTGGCGATTGGGTTCACGCTGGTCGTCATCAAGGGACGGACGGCGATCGAGGATGCGTGCCTGACACTCGCCGGTCTGATGGCGCCGATCGTGGCGTTCATACCGACGAGCGACGACACGCACGGCGTTTGCCGAACGCCAATGCTGGCGGTCGGCCACTACCAGGCTGATCCGCAGGGATCCTTCTTCGTCCATGCATCAGCGAACAACAACCTCCACGCGTTTGTCTTTGCCGGCTACGTCGCGGTTGGCGCGGCGTTGATCGCGCCGTTCATTCGCCTCCTGCGGACCAGGTCGGTTGCGGGATACGCGAGCGCGTTTTGGATGACCATCGGCGGCGGCCTTGCACTGGCGATCACGGGGTCGGTTCTGCTCCACTGGCAATGGAACTGGCTGCTCGACGCCCACGCACGGGCCGCCTGCGCCATGTTCTTGTTCCTGGCCGCGGCGGCCGGCGCCAACAGCTGGTTCGGCTTCAAACAGCGCCGGAAGAAGACCTGGTATGCGGGGGCATACGCCCTCGTCGGCGGTCTCATGGTCGCTTCCGGGGCAGGGTTCCTGATCCTTCACGCTCACAACAAGTCGGCGTTGGGTGGGCACCTCGTGTTGGCGATCGAAGCCGTTGAGATCCTTCTCTTCGCCGGTTTCTGGGCCGTCCAAACGGTCGAGCGGTGGAACCAGACGGTGTAACAGCCGATCTCAGGTGTTGGAAGCCGGCCGCGGCCCACTCGTCGGCCGGGCGAGCAACTTCGGAGGGTTGCGGCGCTCGGGTTTGAAAGAGCACCTTCTCGCATTACCACATCCTCGATACGCAGGCCTACGCCATGCGAGAACCTGTTCGGGTTCTTCTTGCACCACTTCCCGTACTTCGGTATGCGCGGGCCACAAGACGCGCAGGCTCTCGGCAATGCCTATGACCGGACGCTTGAGCACTACGAGACCCACTTCGGAGCCCCGCCGGCCGACACATGGCAGCGGACCGGTGCATCGCGCTGTCCGAGCTTCGGCAACCGCTGCAAGTAGCGCGAGCGATGAATATCGACGCGAAGCTGGTCTATGAACTCGTGCCTACTCCGAGGCTGGTTGACCACATGGGCATCGTGCCGACACTCCGTTGCGATTCGATCAACGGCTACCGGGTCATGCTCTCGCGCGCGGAGCCCGAATGCCCGTAGCGCTACTCGTCGAACCGGATGCAGCCATCAATCACATCGAGTGCAGTGAGCTCCAACATCTGATCCAGAGCGAATGCTCGTTCTCGGAGTAGGTCGAATGCTTGTGCGAGCGTGCAGCTGACCTGAACCGAGATCATTCCGATCGCCTGGGAAACGCGGTCGCTCTGCGGGCCGTAAGCGGGGGATGGTCCATGTCGGCCCGACCGTAGAGCAGAAGCCGGGAGCGTGCGGCGGACCGGCGGCGAGAGGGTAAGATGCTCCGTGACGGTTATACCCTGAGACCAAGCATGAGCCGAGTCGCTGTCGTTCTGCTTATGGGACTGGTCATTGCTGGATGCAGTCCTACGACCAAGGCAACTGTTAGTCGCGGCGAGGTGATCGAGATCGATGCGGAGTCGGTGCCTGAGAGCCCCGTCTTGCGATTCACGCCGCAGAATCCGCATTGGGCGGCGGCCTTGTCGCGGCTCCCGGCGCAACTTCCCGCCGCGCATCCTCGCCGGACGTGCGCGACCGGACCGGTGCTGATCCTGCGATTGCGAGGCGGCGCGGAACTCGACTACGTGTGCAAACTGCCGGATGCGATCGCCGCAACCCGGAACTACATCACCTCTTTGGGCTGCGGGTAGGTGCCCCGATCTATCCGGCGCGGCCTAGGCGACGTCCGCACCTTTGTTTGGCCTTGACACCAAGTGCGTGTCGGACGACACTTCTGTCGCCTAGAGCGTGTGCTGCGTTCGAAGGTCTACGGATGAGTCCGCTGTGGATTAGCCGCCTGCAGTGGGTTTTTGGCACGCGGCTGAGAAGCGGAGCTCCGAGATGAGACGCCGCCCACTGAAGCTTGTTGCGCCCTTCGCCTTGACGACCTTGGCCACGTCGGCGGTCGTGGCGCGCAGCGCTGGTGTCGCCGCTGCCGACTACTGCGGTTCGAACGAAGCACTGATCTTCGTTGATAACCAATACATCTTCGAATGGGTTCTGGGCAAAGGTACATCGAATGAGATCGCAAACACCTATCGCGGTAACAACACCGCCTGTGGTAACGACTCCACAATCACGTGGAGCACTGCGCACGTCATGCTTGGCGGTATCTACGGAAACTGGGTCGAGTTTGGCTGGCTCGAGCGGCGCAGCGGTGCTGGCTACTTTTATCTGAAGAAGTTCGTTGAGTGGGGACTCAATTTCAACACGATTGGCACTTTGTACCCTGCCGAGCCATCCGGTTGCACCAACAGGCCCAGTGGCGGCTACTCGCATTACAAGGTCTACAACAGTGGCTCTGAAATCTGGACTGAGTCCTACGACTGCGAAGACGGATCTGGCTTCCGCGACGTAGCGTTCGTCGCGCACACGACCTACGGCAACGGGTATTCGGCCGGTGAAACGGGCAAGTGGGCGGGCTCGAGCCCCTCCATGGCGGATACGCAGAAGGGTCTGCTTTATCTCAATAGCTCTAGTGGCAACTGGACCTCGTGGGCGAACAATCTCTGCTTCTTTGACAATGCATCCGGTTGGCAAAATTATCAGGATTCCGCAACCCAATACCACATATTACCGGGCAGCAGTAACTGCACCTGATGCTGCTCACTTCTCGATTCGCACGACGTCAACGGGGCGGGAGTTGGCGGGAGGAGTTCGCATGAGCATCGGCGTGAATCCACGAGCGAATCAGCGTGTCGGGCGCGCCGTGATTGGCGCATCCGCTGTTGCGTTGGCTCTTGCGGGCTGTGGCGGAACTCGGTCCTCTACTAGCGTTCGTGCGAGCGGCAGCGACACCGCCAGCTCGTCGACGAGCGACTCGTCGGTTTCTTCGACGACTGACGTGTCGACATCTTCGACTGTGGCCGCGGACCACCCTGCTCACACGATCGATTGGAATAATCCTCTCGAGGGCGGTGGCAAACCGACGGACGCCGCGACTGCGAAGGGTTTGGTTAACTACGGCGTCGACGTGCCAACGGATGCAGGCGCCGTAAGTGGTATGTGGATCACTACATCCGACGCTCAGGTGCCTACGCTCGTCTTTGAACTGACCCCGGCTTCGGGCCGAGTGTTGCTATATCGAGCGATCGCACAGACGACCCAGGCAGACCTTGACGCCTTCCCTCAGAATCATCCACAAGCCGCTGGTAGCGCGGTCGCGCTCTCGACCGTGCCGATTCCGGGGGGGCCCAATGGCCTGGCGATCGTCGGACCGCAATATCTCAGTCTGGACTGGCTCGAAGGCAACGTCCGCATAACGTTGATAGGCGAAGTGAGTAACTATTCACTCGACAGGCTCCTCGCCGAGGCCAAGACGCTTTACGGGAGCGCTACCGCTGTGGCGCGCTAGGCCTGTGCTGACTCAGCCGGAGAGGCCTGCATCGACGCTTGGCGTAACGGCTAGTTCACATCATTCGGTGACGTTGCGCGGCCGGCACGTCCTCCTGCGCCCGATTGAACCGGCCGACTTCGGGCCTCTGTATAGCATCGAGCTATCCCCGGAAAACATCTACCGATGGAGGTTTCGCGCGTCGACCCCGAGCCCCGAGCAGTATGCTCGCTCGCTCTTCGAAGGCGTGTTGGCAAGCTTTGTCGTCGAGAGCACTGACAGCGGGTCGATCGTCGGCGTAGTAACTTGCTACAACGCCGATTTAAAGAATGGTGTCGCCTATCTTGCAGCTCTCTCTGCCGAAGTCTGGCGCCGAAGGCCTGCGGCGATTGAGGGCATTGAGCTGCTCATAGATTATTGCTTCCAAAACTGGCAATTTCGAAAGCTATACTTGGAGTCGCCTGAGTACTGTCAGGTCGAGTTTGCAAGCGCACCCGAGCGCTTGCTCCGCGAAGAAGCGCGCTTGGTTGACCATGAATTTTTCGACGGTAGATACTGGGATCGCCTGATCCTGGCGCTCCATCGCACGGACTGGGAGAACGATCTCCGCCGACGTGCGTCACAGCGGCCTCCGGACAACGCCGAGGAGTTTTTGGATCTGGTGAGAGTGGAGCTCCTGCTCGATGAGAGTGACATGCTCACCATCTCAAGTTCGCTCAACGACATACAGCTAGACTCTCTCTCCCTTTATGCGTTGGTTGTCCTGGTCGAGGAGCTTGCTGGCGAGGCAGTGTTAGATCCTGTACTTGACCAATGGCGGTCATTGGATGACGTTTACTCGTGGCTGGAGCAGCGTCTGCCTGGTCGGGGGTAACTCCACTCCCGGTCAACTGCTGCGCGCTGATCATGGCCTTCCCAGTATGCGCCGCACGCTGGCCCTTGCCCGGGCATCCAAGGCAGACCGATCCGGTCCCCGCCGTGGCGTGAATGGTGCGTCGCACGGCCGGGCAGCAGTCCGCGCCCGCCTCGCAGATTGCGGCTCCAGAAGCGAGCACGGCCGTCGCGGAACGCCGAAAGCGACTCATGAACTGTTGCCTCGCAGGCTTCATTCTTGGCTTCATCGTGAGCGTGCTCGCCGTCCTGGGGTCACTCGACCTTCTCTAAACTCACCGACGAGGGTGGCGTGACGATCCTGGAGTTGGGGGAGCGATTCGAGCTCCGTCGTACGGCAGTGATGGGGTGATCTGTGGCGTGCGGAGGCGGAGACCCGTTACACCCGTTCGGATAGTCAACGGCGTACGGCGCCGCGCGATCCTCCTGGCGAGGACAGCCTCGACACGCTAGACCTTAGGCAAAGTCGCGTTTGCCACTCCGGCGGGAAGGCCGACATGCGAAACGGGTCCCGAGCACGCAACGACGATCGATCGTTCAGGCTGTGTGTGGCGGCGATGATTGTCGTGGTGGCCGTGTCCTTCGGCAGTCTGATCACCGCAGCTGCCGTTGGCGCATCGACGCTCTCCGAACAAGAAGGTCATCACGGCGCGAACACGTTCACCGACTACCACAATGCTTCCGGGATGGGCCCGCGCGTTGACGCTGCTCAGTGGGTAGACGTGTCGTGCAAGGTGTACGACACGTACATCCAGAGCGTGAACCCTGACGGATATTGGTATCGCATCGCTAGCGCACCGTGGAACGACCAGTACTACGCCGCGGCGAACACCTTCATGAACGGTGACCCCTGGAACGGGCCATACACCCACAACACCGATTGGAACGTTCCCGACTGCGGTGCACCACCTCCGCCACCACCTCCTCCTCCGCCACCACCACCGCCAGGCCCTCACGCGGAACTGACGCAGGGACCGGCAGCGTCTATCGGGTATTGGTACACCATCGCTCTTAGCGGGTTCTCTGGCGGCAGCGAAGTGTCGGTCAGTTGCTATGACAGTGTGAGTCCTGCGGGATTCAGATCCTTCAGCATTCGCGTGGACGCTGCGGGAAGTGCGAGCTTTAGCAACGAATGTCGATCGAACGACGGGCCGGACCACTGGGTGGTCGCGAGCGGCGTCGAGTCGAACCACGTCGCTTGGGGCTCACGACCGGCACCGCCGCCGACAAGCGGCCAGCAAGGCACTCCGGTTCCCAGCACGTCAGCGGGTGGTTCGCTTGGCGGTGGTACTGGCGGGCCGCCCACGACGAGCTCAGGTGGGAACTCGCAGCCGGTGAGCGGAGACCCGTGCCTCGCGATCTACGGAAGTGGTAGTCAGGCCACGCACGGCATCTTCGGTGGCACCGAGACGGATTACGATCGAGCCGCGAGTCTGTATCAGCAATGCGAGGGCTTCGGCGCGCCAGCTGGTCTAAATCTCTCCCCCGAAATGAAGTGCGCTCTGATTGCAGCCGCGGCGGCCTACGCCGGCTTTCCAACGAACGAGGCCGCTAAGAGCGTTTGCGATGCCCTTGGCGTCATCGACAGCATCAAGAATGGTGGTTGGCTCAGCTCGGGAGCAGACTACGCGTGCGGAGTCTTTTCGAAAGCCTTCGCTACCGGCGCCGGGATCTTCGCGGCGGGAGCGGCCAGTGAGACTGGCCCTGGCGCTGTCGAGGTCGGGGTTCAGACATATCGAGCGTTGAGCGCGTTCCTAACAGTCGCCTGCGCCGGCCTCTTTGCCGGCGGTGCTAACGCACTCGGACAAAAGCTCGAAGCAAATCATGAGACGCACATCGCGCTCGATATTGCGACTCAGGGAGAGTGTCTCCGCGAGCGTCGCGTCTTCGGCTTGATCTTCTGGTCCGCAGCGGCGTGTTAGCGGTCGTTCCAACGAAGGACTGCGTGGTGGTAGAGCGACCTGAGTCCTTTGAGAATGAAAGAACCGCCGACAATGCAGGTGACAATTGCGATTGGAATTCGATACGAAGTGGTGACGTGAGAGTGAACAAGAAGACGGTCACACAGCCAAGCGACCGGAAGACCCAAGAGAAAGGTCGCATGAACCTGCCACGGACTTTCACGACCGATCGCACGCCGCGTTGCTCGCTGATCGTCCGTCAACGGTTCACCGAAAAGCACGCGTGAGCGGGAGTTTCTAGTGTTTTTGCGCCCTTGCATTCGTCTATATTTTACCACGACTACAGACCGAGCAACCCCGTTGCTGCTTCGGCTGCGTCATCGACGAACCCGCCTCGCTCTACTGTTATCTGTTATCCCGATCATTCTGCTCGTCGGCTGCTCCCAGAGCACTCCATCCGCGACGTCGGCCTCCACGTCTACTGTTGCGGCCTCCGTTTCCAGGCCGCCGGCCTCTGTTAGAGGCACGCCGGCCGTGTGCGTCTTTCTGTCTCGAATCGATCGGGCTGCGAGCCAGGCAAAGTCTGAGGATCAGGGTCTCCGGATTCTGAAATCGTTTTCACCTCAGTTCGCTACAGAGCTGAAGGCCGTTCCATCATGGGCCGCATCGGATCTACCGATCGTAATTCGAGCCTCGCGGCAGGCGCTTGAGACAAACGACTTAACCGTCTTGTCTACCGATGCGGTCGCCGCGGCGGGAGCGCGATTGTCGAAAGGCTGTGGGCTGAAGGGCTGAGTGCGCGGCGGTTGACACGCGCTCAGCCAAAGACGCTCACACCCCACGCAAGTGATCACCGGCGCCAGCAGCTTTGCCGCGGGTTGGCCTAACGCGGCTCTTCGCGATGAACGTTGGGGGCGTGTCGTGATCGGGCCGGGTTTGTAGGTCCACCAACGAGGCCAGGGGCCTCGCCACTCTTGCGGCTGTCGAAGGCTGCTCGAGAGGGAGACCCCTGGTGATTGGTCACGGTAGTGATGGCGCGACCGCGTTGTTCGACATTGTCGGTTTCGTGGTCGTTGCGCATGTGCTCGAAGGTGGCGAGTGGTGGTGGTTGGTTGAGACGACGGCCGATCGGGTGGGCTGTCCGGCGTGTGGGGTGCGGGCGGTCGGTCATGGCCGCCGGCGGGTGCACGTGCGTGATCTTCCGATCGCGGGTCGGCCGGTCCGTCTGGTGTGTGCGAAGCGCGTCTGGCGCTGCCCGGACGGCGACTGCGCGACGGCAACGTGGAGCGAGACGCACGATCAGATCAGCCCGCGGGCGTCGTTGACGCGACGAGCTCGGGTCGAGATCTGCCGCCGGGTCGGTGAGGACGCCGACAGCGTCGCGCAGGTCGCTCGCGCGTTCGGGGTCGGATGGCACACCGCGATGGCTGCGGTGCGCGAACACGGGGAGCGGCTCGTGGCTGATCCGGATCGTCTGGGCGCGCCGAGCGCGCTCGGGCTGGACGAGACCAGCTTCTTGCGGTCGGGTCCGAAGCGCTCGCGGGTGATGATCACCGGGTTCGTCGACCTGGACCGGCACAAGCTTCTCGATGTCGCCGAAGGGCGTTCTGGTCAGGTCGTTCGCGACTGGCTCGATGATCAACCATCCGAGTGGGTTGCGGCGATCGACGTTGCGGTCATCGACCCGTTCCGCGGCTACGCGACCGGGCTCTCCGACCGGCTCGACGCGACGATCGTGGTTGATCACTTCCACGCGATCCGGTTGGCGAACAAGGCGATCGACGATGCTCGTCGCCGCGTGCAACAAGAATCGCTCGGTCATCGTGGTCGACGCGACGATCCGTTGTATCGGATCCGCCGCCGCCTGCTCGTCGGTCACGAACGCCTCACCGACCAACAACACGAACGGGTGCTCACGATGTTGGGTCACGGCGACCGGCACGGTGACGTCACCGCGACCTACTTCGCGAAGGAGCTTCTGCGTGATGTGTACGACGCGCGCACGGTCCGCGCCGCGCGTCGTCGGCTGCGTCGCTTCTACGAACACTGCGACCAGACCGGCGTGCGCGAATGCCGACGACTCGCGCGCACCATCCGAGCCTGGGAAGCCGAAGTGCTCGCCTTCCACACGACCGGCCGTTCGAACGGGCCGACCGAAGGGATCAACTTGTTGATCAAGAAGGTCAAACGCGTCGGTCACGGCTTCCGCAACTTCAACAACTACCGGCTACGCCTCCTGTTGCACTGCGGCGTGCAGTGGCACACTGATTCGGCCTGGGTTTGACGGGTGCTCGTTGGGTTGGATTTCTCAGGCCGCGTGGGTCTGAGATTGGTGACGGTAGTAGTTGTCTTCGATCTCTGCTGGGGTGAGGTCGTCGAGTTCGCCGTGGAGGCGTTCGTTGTTGAACCAGCCGACCCACCCACAGGTCGTGATCTCGAGGTCGTCGAGACCGCGCCACGGACCGCCGTTGGCGGCGAGTGCGGCGGGGTTGCGGTGCAGTTCGGTCTTGTAGAGCGCGTTGACCGACTCGGCGATGGCGTTGTCGTAGCTGTCGGCAACGGTGCCGATCGATGGCGACGCGCCGATCCCGTCGAGGCTGGTGTCGCGCCGCGTCCACGCGGCCATGTTCAACGCGTCGACGACCAGCGAAGCGTGCATCGTCCGCGCCGCTTTCCAGCCGACAATCCGACGCGAGTACACATCGACGACGAACGCGACGTAGACGATCCCGCTCCACGTCGAGCAATACGTGAAGTCCGCGACCCACTTGTGGTCCGGGCGGGTCGCGGTGAAGTCACGGCACACCAGATCCGGTGCGCGCACCGCGGCGGGATCGGCATGGGTCGTGAACCGTTCGCGAGCCCGGCTCGCCCCTCGAATGCTGTGGGTGCGCATCAACCGAGCGACCTGATCCCGGCCCACGTCGAGGCCGGCTTTGCGAGCAGCCTTCGCGAGCTTGCGTCGCCCATAGACCGAGTAGTTCTTCAGCCACAACGCCTCGATCTTCGGGCCCACCACCGCGTCACGTAACGCCCGCGCGCAGGGCGGTCGGGTCTTGGCCGACCAGTAGGTCGTGGGGGCGATCTCCAACGCATGGCAGATCGGCTCGATCCCCCATCGCAGCCCACCGGAGTCGCGGCTCCGGTGAGCGTCGATGAACGTGACTACTTCTTCGGACGACCGTCGAGCTCGGTCGCGAAGAAAACTGACGCGGCTTTCAAGATGTCGTTCGCTCGACGCAACTCGCGGTTCTCGCGTTCAAGTTGCGCGATCCGCTGCGCGTCCAGGCTCGACGTTCCCGGCCGACGACCCGAATCGATCTCGGCCTGGCTCACCCAGTGCCGCAACGACTCCGCGCCGACCCCGAGTTCACGAGCCACACGGGTGATCGTCCCATGCCGTTCGCCGGTCTCGCGCCGGACCTCCAACACCATCCGGACCGCCCGCTCACGCAGCTCATCCGGATACTTCTGCGGCCTACGCCGCGTTCCACTGGTTGCCATAGCTCCATCCTCGTTTCCAAGGCAGGGAGCACCCGCGGATACCAGGCCGAATCACACTGTCCCAACCGCAAGAGTGCGAGGCCGCCAACCACGCTCCATCGCGTAGAGCCAGGAATAACCGGTTCGCGAGCACGAGGTCGCGACATGCGCTTCTCGGTACGCAGTTGAGGGGTGGTCTATAGCCAAGCTCTGCGACCGAAGGCAGGTGCGGAAGCCACCGCGCACACACGCAGGCCCCGCTTCCGACAGCCGTTACCCCAATGAGTGTGAACGCTCTTCAATCCGACAGCGCGTGTTCGTCGAAAACGATAGCGCGTTGGTTGATTGTCAGTCTGCCGTGGGGGTCTTGGGTGTCGCCACCCCTGCCTGATGTTTCGTTGACCGAGTTCGGGTCTTGGCGTCGTGGAGCCGGTAGCTCTCACCTTTGGTTTCGATGATCCGGCAACGGTGGGTGAGGCGGTCGAGGGCGGCGCCGGTGAGTCGTTCGGATCCGAGGACCTCGGTCCATGATTCGAACGGCAGGTTGGTCGTGACGATCAAGCTGGTGCGTTCGTAGGCGGTGACGGAATCGAAGGTGCCGGTGCGGAGCCGCCGGTTCGTGAGCTGCGCGAACCAGCCCTCGATGAGATTGAGCCACGACGAACTCGTGGGCGTGAAATGCAGGTGCCAACGAGCTCGTCTTGGGTGCTCGAGCCACTTCGCGACGGGTGGTGCGCTGTGCGCGGACAGGTTGTCGAGCACGACATCCACATCAAGATGTTTCGGGACATGCGCGTCGACCGACTTGAAGAACGCCAACACATCGTCGGCGGTATGTCGCTGACGTGTCTCGTGCAGAACTTCGCCAGTCGCGACGTTCAACGCGGCGAACAGATCGATCGTGCCATTGCGTTTGTAGTCGTGGGTCATCGTGCGGGCTCGGCCCGGCTTGATCGGCAACGACGGCTGTGTGCGATCCAACGCTTGGTACTGCGTCTTCTCATCGAAGCTGAACACCACCGCCCGTTCCGGTGGATTGAGATACAACCCAACGACATCAACGAGCTTCGATTCGAAGTTCGGATCATTCGACAACTTGAACGTCTCGACCCGCCACGGCCGCAGCGACCATCGGTGGGGCGAGCACCCGATCGTTCACCTCGACGTCGCACACGTCGGCATCGAACAGGGCGCGGGCGTGGCCCGCGACCGAAGCGACGGGTCGGGATCAGTTCCCGTAGTTCGGCGGTCACGTGGCGCACATGGGCGACATGCTCAGGACTCACCGCTGGGTCGGCCATGGTCGAAGTCTTGCGCTTTCGCGACTCCGACCGCCAGGGCGGTGGCGCGTGAGTTAGTCAAACGAGGCCACTACCTGTTGCTGCTTCTGCCACGGGCGGGATCGCCCGCGGCAGAAGAGCCTCTTCGTTCGGCTTGTTAGCCGTCGCCACACCCGAAGTCAGTCGTGTCGGGGTAGGTCTCAGTGCAGTTCGTTGACATGGTCAACGTGCCGAGGTGTTCGAACGCCGTCGTCGTCTTCGTTGTCTGGCCCAAGAGGAAGTCCTTGGTGTCTCGCACTGTCTGGGTGCCGGGGGTGCCCAGACCCGCCTGAAGCCCCTGTTGGGTGACGGTGATCCCGTTGTATTGCCACGACCAAGCCGCGCCCAGCGTGCTGGGGGACGGACACATCCCAAGGGAGCCGAGCGGCCAGAACGGCCAGGTGACGTCGTAGTGGGCGGCCGGTTGTGACTCGCCGGCCATCCCGGCTGTGACCTGGGTGACGTATCCGGCCCAGCTGGCGAACTGAGTGCGGATCACGATCTGAGCGATCGCCGGAGAGGTAAGCGAAGCCTGCGGATACGCGCCCAGGACACCCACGGATTGGAACGAACCCGGGTTGAACCACTGGCCCTGGAAGTTCAGACCCTCCGGGGTATTGGCACTGCAGGGATCCGCGCCTTGGGACTCGTTGAGATCGGGATTCGGACCGAGGGCGGGATTTATGTCGCTCTCAGAGCCCAACTGGGTCATGACGTCGCCGCTGAGGGGCGCGTCACGGTTCGGCAACCCGATGGTGAGAACCACACTTGCGCTGGTACACGTTGCGACGGCGTTCAGGACCACCGTCGTCGCATTCGTGACGGTTTTGATGTAGTCGCCCGCGGGGATGCACGTCGAGCCGGTGATGGGGAGGTTTGTGTCGGTGGGTTGGAAGTTCGCCGACGCCGACGTCACTGTCGTCGACGCGCTGGTGGTGTGTCCGTCGCTGGCTTCTCGTGTCGTGCTGCTTGGCTGTTCCTCCCCGATCGTCAACAGTCCCATCGACGTGCTGCTCGCCGGGGTCTGATTGATCGTCACGGTTGACGGGCTCGAGACCGCCGTGATGACGGTGCCGTGCCGAAGGCACGGTCCTTCGATGCTCTTGTTGACATCTGAAGGATTGAAGTTCGCGGTGGCCGACGTCAGCGTAGTACTTGCCTGGCTGCAGTGGCCGTCGATCACCGAGCGCGCCGGGGAGTTCTCGATCAAGAAAACCGCGCCACCGGAATTACATGGCGAGGTCAGGTTGATGGTCGCGTTGTTCGGGCCCCCGACCGCGATGATGAACGCGCGGACCGGGATGCAGTTCGGACCACTGATCACGCTGATCCCGTGGTTGATGTCCGCCGCCGTGAAGTGCGCCGATGCCGAGGCGATGTTCTTCGAGCCCATGGTTGTCGAGCCGTCCGCGGCAGTCTTGCGCGCGGCGCCCCAGTGCCACAGTGTCTCGGGAAAATCCTCTGTCTTCGGCGTGAGGGCCGCCGCAGTCGCGGCCGGCGTCGTCAGAGTGCACGCCACCTGCATTTGACTCGTCGCGTCGGGAGGGTTGCCGAACTCTCCGAGCGTGCAGCAGTTCGTGGTACCCGGCGTGACGGTCATGCTGTAGTCGAGACCCGTGCTGGCCGCTGAGGCGTCCCGGACGACGAAGTCGACGACATTGGATGTATGCGTGAGCGGTGCGCCAAACGCCAGAGGCGGCGCTGAGTTGCCGCCGAAGTTCTTGGCGTCTGCACCCCCGCCGCCCGTGTCGGTCTGCGACGCGAGCAGTTGACCGTTGAGGAACACCGCGACCGCGTTGTCCGCATACGCACTTCCGCTCAGCGAACCAGAAGCGCACGGAACATCGAAGTGACGGTCATAGATGTACCACTGGGGAGGCGATGTGCCGGCGACGCTGTCCCCGCCATCCGCCCGCGCTCCGATCCATTTCGCACCCGCGATGGCTCCGGGCCAGGGCAGCGGCGATTTGGTGACGATAAACGGATTCGGCGGCACCCCAGTCGCTGTGCTGCAGGTGGGATTCACCGGATCGGTTGCAATCGTTTGGGGGTTCGACGTGGAGGGGATACCGCCAGGCGTCTCGGTGGGGGCGGGATTTGGCTGGAAACAAAACGACGTGTTCGGATCCTGCCCAAGCCCATTCGTCGTCGTGCCACTCGCGAGCTGAAATGGAGCGGCCGCGGAAACCTGGCGCCCGGGCTGGGCTTTCGCCGGCCCGGGCGCTGTTTGAGTTTGCGCCAAGACCGCCCGAACAGGAACGACGCTCAGTGCCACGAGGCCAGCGATGGCGACGAATACCGGAGCTGGTCGGAGTCCGCCCTGCTCGTTCTTCAAGAACAACGACCGAACGTGCGAACGAGAGTGCATCATGATCCCCCGGACTGAATCTGAGAACGCGACTGCCTTCCAAGAGGCGATCCCAGAGCTGCCAGCAGCGCACAAGAGAACCCCTCGGGCGTGCGACTGCGAGGTCTGGGCAGGCGGACGTCAGCGAAACTGACGTCCGCCGCGGTCATCCTCCACCCGACGTCAAGTAACGCAGCGTGAACGCCTCTTCACCCAGACGTCAACAAACACCGGCTCGTTCTGATAACGGGCAATCAGCTCGGCGAGCCGCATCGCTGCAGGATCACGGTTCACCGAAGCGTCTTGCGCGTAAAGGCTTACAGCGAGTCCGCTCCTCCGACCGAGAAGGCGTCGCCGGAACCCCGTGATCTAATCCGACACCGCAGGCCGGTCCCGCTACTCGCAGCACGAAGCGCGGCCGTGGTTCGTTCGTAGTCGGCCACGCTCCTCGGCCACGCCGAACCCATCGACCGGGCTCGCGACCGTCGGGAGTGTCAGGGCCGGGACCCCAGCGGCGTGCGACGTCGGTGGCCCGGGGCTGCTATTCAGCGTCCTTCGTGACGAGTTCACGCAGCGACGAAAGGAAGTGGCGGTCGCGCAGCACGATCGACACGGCAAGGTGATCCCAGAGTCTTGCTTGGCGCTGGAGGTAGTAGTTCTCTTGCGATCGGGAGTGGTGCGCGGCCGGCTGCCAACTGGTCGACGGTGACCAGTCCTCGCGATATCGGAGGCCAACTTCAATCGTGACTCCGCGGGCTCCGAGCAGGTATTGGTCCGATGTGTCGTCGACCTCGGCCACGATGGGAGCTACCTGCACGGCGAGGAAGTCCGCGCTTGTAGGAGATCTCATCGATCCCGATCCGCCGTAACCCGTCGAGCCGATCAACGGTCGCGTCGATGTCCGCGTTCACACGCGTCACGATCGACCCAACGGTGCGCCACGCGACCCGTAACAGTTCCATCACCGCGCTCTTCGAGGTCCGCACCGCGAGCCACGCCGCCAGATCGTCGAAGTCGCGGGTATGACCCGCACCATGACGCGCCCACGGCACCGCCGCGACCGTCACCCCATGCGTCCGGCACCGAACCCGGGGTGCGGTCGCCTCGAGGAACACTTTCGTCGTCCCCAGATCCAACGCCCGCCACCGCCGCCGACCGTCACCAAGGTCATAGCCCGGCGAGCGGCGACCACACAGGCCGCACCTGCTCCGCGCTCTGGCGACGGGCCGCACCGCCACCACGATCGCGTCCGCGGCATCGTCGAACTCAACACGCTCCACGACCGTGCGCGTGAGCCCACACGCGCGTTCCCATACGCTCTTGTCCCGCACCCCGCCTTACCTCCTGGATCGAAGCCCTTAGACAGCTCCGAACCTAGAAAACGGGCGGGGTGCACTCGCGGACCAACACCGCAACCACCCCACGGATCAAGCAGAAGAGCCCGATAACTGCGTTCGTAGCGACATACGCGAACGATGTCAGCTGGAGCGCAACCATCCCGAGCGTCGTCGCGCTTGTCGGCAAGGTCGGTGGAGCAGCACTCGCGGCGTCGTTCGCCGCCTGGCAACCAGCGAATGCGCAAGGCCAGTAGGTCTCAGAGCGGAAACACCCCAATCGAGCTGTGCCGGCGGGCGCGGTTGTAGAACACCGTGCGGGATCCAGCGCGCGGGCGCCCGGATCGTCTTCGAGGACCGGAAGAAGGCGTTGAAACGTCTCCGGCGGGTTTGAAAGCGCCTTGCCGGAGTGACGGTCGGTGCAGCGCGGGTGTGGGATGACGTCACGTCGAATGGTCCGATCACCTCGGCTCGATCTCCGAGTCCTGGCGCTGGCGCCGCCACGCTGATCGGCCTCGTCAGCGTCCCTACGGACTACACAGTGCGGTCGATTCTCACTGGAGGTGTTCGGCTGTGCATGGCCGATTCAGCGGATCACGCGCTCGTCAGACGCGAAGCCGTATGGGTGTTGCGGGAAACCGCTGCCGTATGAGTAAGCCGTCAACAAGACGGGGCTTGACCGTCCCACCGCGGCTGAGTACCTTCGAGAACGAGGAGCGTGTCTTTAGCAAAGCAGGGAACGCTGCGTACGACGGGAGCCTGCGGTGGTCGGTACTTTGGCGGCCTCAGTGGTTGCAGCAACGTTGCTTCTCTCCGGTCTCGGGAAGCTGCTCGCGCCAGCCGCCGCCGCCAGTGAACTTGCCCGGGTCGTGCGAGTTTCTCCTCGCCTTGCAGCGGTACTCGTCTCACTCGTCGCGTTGGCGGAGTGCAGTCCGACGCCGTTGCTCATAGCCGGTTTTGCTCGCGCGGCGCTGATCGTCGCACTGATCTTGACGGCGGGCTTCGTAGCGTTTAACGCGCTCGAGCGGTTGACGAAACATGCCGTTGCACGTGATTGCGGGTGCTTTGGCGCGGTCGCCGACGTCGGCGGTATGGCGAGTTGGCTCGCGCTCGCCCTTCTCGGCGGATCGGTTGCGGCCCTCGTGTTCGGCAATGACTTGAGGTCAGACGCAGCACGCGCGGCGAGCTCGATCGCCGCGGTCGTGATCAGCGCAGCAATTGCGGCCTCGATCGTGTATCGCCGTCGAGCCGGACTGCGTCCGGTGATCGACATCGGGTTGAAAGGGGCTGGCGCGTGATCTGGATTCCCATCGCCGTGCTCACGGTCGCGATCGCCTTCTTGTTCGCGATGATGGCTGAGCTGGCGGCCCGGGTGAAGAACGGGGTTGCGGCGGCACCTGCCGTGGACATGGCGTACACGGCATCGCCGACCCGTGTGGATCTGTCGGCGAGCACGGTCCAGCCCGTTCATTGGCCAGGTGGAGACGCGGACGACGACTCGTTCGACGTGTTGATCCTGAGCACGCTCTGCGCGTCGTGCCACCACGTGGCGGAGCAGCTCGGTAATGCGCCCCCCGCCAATAGGGGTGTCGAGGTTCGGATCGTGATATCGACCTCGGGTGAGCCTCTCGGCGCCGGCTTCGTTGATCAGTACGACCTCCACGAGTACGTGACATACGTAGACCCGGGCGGCAAATGGTGTCGGACGACCTTCGGCATCAGCCTGTCGCCGTTGCTCATTCGCGTTCGCAACGGCCGGCTCGGTGGCGCCTACACCATCTACGACCTCCCGCACATCGCCGACGTTCGGGCCCGGCCCGAACCACGCGTCGTTTCGCTGACCGATGAAAGCACCGCTACCTCCACGACCGTTCCGACTCCGTCTTAGTCAAGTTCGAATCGTTCGTCCCAACGTCTCCGAGAGGAGAGGTCGCACATGCCGACAATCCTTCAAGACCACTCACCCACCATGGCCGACGAATCGCGTCCTCGTACGCACCGATTCGCGGCGTTCGCGCGCGGATCGCGATTTCGCGCGAGTACTGGTTCCAATGACATCAGTCGCCGCTCGTTCGTCCAGCGCATGGGCGTCGCCGGGCTCGCAGTGGCCGGCGCCACGTTCGGCACCTTGCAGTTGGGCTCGGAGAGCGCGGAGGCATCTCCGGGCTGTTGCAACCTCCGCTTTCTGAACAACGTCAAGCCGCTTTCCGAAATGAACAACTGCGGGTGCACAGGCAGCGACAAGTACATATGGACGTGCCCGACCGTACATCACTCTGGCACACCGAAATACTGCTGTGGTGAGTGCTACTGCGAGAGCTACTCCACCTATGGCGGGTGTGGGAGCTTCTGACGGGCATGGTCTTCGTCGTGGTTGCGCTTGCTTCGATCGCTGGCTACGCGCAGCTGTACAGCTTTTGAGGTCTTTCATTGATCGGCGTGACCGGTCGTCTGACTCGCTCGTCTCCAGCTCGCAGTCGCCAGATCGCGGCCGGGTACATCCTCGGGACGGTCGTGGCCGCTGCAGTCTCGGCATCAGTCCTCGTAGGAGTCGACAAGCTGGCCGACGACATCTTGTCGAGCCCGCTCCCGACCGTGTTGATCTTCACAACACTTGTACTCTTGTTGACCGCAGACGTCTCGGACCACGTCCTCACGATGCGGCGGCAAACGCCCAAGAATTCCTTCGACAGGTTCACGCCTTTGACCGCAGGCGCGATCGCGGGATTCGATATTGGTCTGGGCGCGACCACGTATCGCGTCTCGAACGTCTTCTGGGCCTGGGTGGCGTTCGCACTCTGGCTGGGTGGCCCGGCCCCGATCGTCGGCACGGCTACGTACGGCGCGATGACGATCACGACGTACCTGCTCGGCCCGCGCTTCCTCGAGCGACTCGGGCGCAATCAAGAACAGCGCCGCGTGCCGCTCTCGGCGCGACGGTCGTCGTTGGTCATTCAGAGCACCGACTTCGTCACCGTCGAGCGGCAGCGAGCGCGATGGGCAGGTCGCGTCGCGATTTTGGCGTCTTTGATCGTGGTCGCCATGCGCGTCATCTGATCGAGAGGAACCGTATGTCGAACGCCGACAATGGACAACTACACGCGCCGATCGCGGTTTGTGTGCGGTTCCAGTGCGACAAACGTCGACATCTCCTGCACCTGCGCCTGCGGGCGTGGCGCATCGAACGGGAGGTGAAGAGGACCCGCGCCGCCTATGTCACAGGAAAGACGCGACTTCGGTGGCGCGAACGCGAGTTGATCTCGCTCTCGATTTGGAGCGATCAGGCCTCGATGTTCTCGATGGGTGGGTGCGCACGTCACATCGACGCGGCGCACTACGCATTGAACCACGGGGTGCGTTTCCAATCCGACATCATGGACACCGTTGGTAGTTGGTCACAAGTTATGCGCCGCGCCTTCGAGGCGAAGGCGGCGTTGCACGCGCCGGCGTCCTAGTCCGGCCAACAGGAAGGGAACAAGCCAATGCCCAGACTCGATCGAGGTTTCGTGTTCGTGGAAGACCGCAATGGCGTCACGGTCGTGCACATCAGCCGCGGGATGCAAAAGACCGACACAGGTGTGGTCCCAGTCGACGAGTTCGCGTGGTACTGGGGTCCGGTGAAACCGACGTACGGTGCCGGCATCGAATCGGCGATGGTCGCATCGGGCTCGGGCTCGATGACCCCCAGGCTCATGGATGTCGTGACGGAGGCCGACGGGCCGGTGTGGGTCAGCGCGGCATCGGGCACGACTGTCGGACATCTCTCGTAGTGTCACGACGTGAACGCGCATCTCGGGCGCAAGCGGGCCTCGACGTTCTTCGCCGCCACGTTGGCGAGCGTCACGGTCACGGCCTGCGCCAACGGGACAGACCCTTCCCGCCCGAGGTCGACGCAGTCGGCGGTCCGATCGGTGCCGCCGACGACGCGCACAGTCGTGTCGTCATGTCCGAACGCGCTCAGCCCCAATGAGTCGAACTTCCGATTGCCCGCGACCGGAGGCGAAGCCGTGGTCTTCGTCGAGTCCTCCGCCTACCAGTATCGGCGGTATCTCGTTGGATCTCAGATCAAGATCGTCTGGAACGTGACCGGGTCGGGAATGCCCAAGCTCGTTCTGTCGAACCCTGTCGGCGCGCCCGCGGCATTGTTGTTCGGTCCCGAGCTTCATCCTGGATCGACTCGAAAATATCCGGGAAGTGAATATGGGTCCGGCTTTGTTCCTGACGCGTCGGGTTGCTGGCGGCTGACGATTCATCGCGGCGCACTCATGGCCGCTGTTGCCTTCGAGGTGAGCACATGACTACCAACGCAAGCGCCGCACCAGATCGCGAACGACTGAGCTACGACGCCTTCGCCGCCCATCTCTCGGCCGCGATCTCGCTTGGCGATCCTCCGCGAGAGACGGCCACATTCGAAGGACTCGCGCTCGACTCCATCGAGGTGTTCGAGCTCCTGACGATTGTGGAAGACGATCTCGGCGCGCTGATATCAGACAGCGCGTTGGAGTCGATCACGACGTTCGGCGATCTTTACTCCGTGTACCTCCAGAGCTGAGGAGACCAGTCGTGGTTTCAATGCGAGACGGCTTGCAGACGGCGACGCACCCAGTGCTGGGTCCTCACGTTGGCTCGTATACTCCGGCGGACGTGACGAACGTCCCGACCCTGACCGGGAGACGGACAACGCTCCGACCGGTCGACGAGAGCGACTACGATTTTCTGTACGCCCTCGGTTGCGACGAGGAACTCGGATTTCGTTGGCGTCACCGCGGCGAAACGCCGAGCCCAGACGCGTTTCATCAGGGCTTGTGGACCGGGATCCTCGCCCAGTTCGTGATCTGCGCGAATGCCGACAGCCAACGAGTCGGCCACGTCTTCGTGTACAACGCAAACTTCCGCTTCCAGACCGCCTTCATCGCGATGGCCGTGAAGCCGAGTCTCGTTCGACGCGGCTGGACGCTCGAGGCCGGGAAGATGTTCATCAACTACACATTCTCGATGTGGCCGTTGCGCAAGCTGTACGCCGAGGTTCCCGAGTTCAACTTCGCTCAATTCTCCAGTGGAACCGGGAAGGCGTTTCAGATTGAGGGATGCATGCGTGATCACGAGTTCTACGCGGGGCGCTATTGGGATCTCTTGATCCTGGCCCTCTATCGCGAGGCCTATATGAAGACGACCCCGCTCGATTCGTGAGTCAGTGCCGGAGCGACGGGGTGTGGACGCGAACTCTCGGGAGTCACCACTTCCGTCCGGTGGCTGGTTCTGCTTGGGAACCATCGACCGCTTCGAACCCATGGGCGGGCGCGTAGAGACGCTGTTCGGTGACGTGGCGCTTCACTCGGACTCTCGTGGCCATCTACAAGGCGACTCGTGGTTGTGCACCACGTGCGGATGTCCTGCCTGGAACGCGACTGGATCCGGGCTCGAAGCGCGACGATGCGTCTGTGCGAGTATCGGACCGACGACGAGCTCGGTCCCGCTGATGCAAGTCGATTCGCTGCTGTTCGGCGCGCTCGGCGCCCGACGATCCAATCCTGACGTAGCCTCGATCGATCGGCGGCTCGCTCCATGGAAGTTGGACGCAAGGATCGAGGTCCGATCTTGGTCCGAGCGGATCAGTGCGAGTGTGCACGACGTGCTCGAGAACCTCGTTGACATGGACCATTTCAGCTGGGTCCATGCGACCGCCGGTCCGCCTCGGCTCGAAAGCCTTGAGTTCGACGACGTTGGCTTCTCGGTGAGCTCGAGCCACGAAGTGCGACTTGGGGAGAGCTTGCGGCAGGCGGTCATCTCCGTGGCGTGCATCGGGACTGGAATGACGGTCGCCCGCTTCGACAGCATCGTCTCCTTAACAGTCGTGGGCGGGCTCACGCCGGTAACGGCCCACGAGACGATTTCGACGACGTGCATCAAGGCCGAGCCCCGGACCGCTCGCGGATTCCGTGGACCCGTGTTGGCGGCGCTCGCCGATGGGCTCTACGACCAGTTCTGCCAGGACGCTGAAATATGGGCGCATCGCCGGTATCTCGCGGCGCCGCTCCTCAAGCGCACGGATCCGATAGCGGCGTATCGCCGCTGGTTCCGGCAACGGCATCAATCGGCGCCGCTGGACTCTCGCGCGGAAGATTCCCCGATTCCTTCGGAGGTGTGATGGAACAAGTGGCGGCGAACAGTCGATTTGGGCGGTCGAATCAATCCTCGGTAGTCGCTCGGACGGTTACGGCGGCTGCTCGCGCGCATGCTTCGCAACGAGCCATAACGGCTGACTTCGGGGTCTGGACCTACAGCGACTTGCTCGACGAGGTCGAGCGGGTGGCCAGCGTATTGGAAACGCTGCACGCACGTCAGGTCGCGGTTCTGGCGCACGAACCCGCGTCGACACTCGTTTGGTTGCTAGCTGCTCTCGGGTCCGGCACACCGATATCCGTATGTGCACCGACCTCCCATGCGAAGCACTCCGAGATCGCGGACCTCGTCGTCGGCGCGATGCCATACTCCGATTCCGTATTCCCCACATTACGGCCGCGCATCGCATTGCCACCGGGCAGCGTCTGCCTGTCCACCGCCGGTACCTCGGGGGAGCCGAAGCGCATCGTGCACGACGACGCGAGCCTTGCGCATGCCATCTACCAACTGCAGCGATTACGCGCGGAAATGCTCCCTAGCACACCGATCGAGGACGACGTTGCATCCCAACTTCAGGCAACCGCCTCCGGCCCGAATCTGGGCTTGACCTATCTCGGCGGCATGCCGATTTGGACTGTCGCGGGCCTGACCATCGCATTCCAAGCGCTTTGCTGCGGCGATCACATCGTGCTCCACAACGGGTTCTCGCTCGAACGACTCGCAAACGACATCGATGCGCACTGCGTCACGAACCTCTCGCTCGCGCCGTTCATGGCGCAACAACTCGTTCGCCTCCTGAGACGCGAGTCTCGGTCTACGGGCGATTCGCTGCTGCATGTCGGCATCGGCGGTGGTTTAGCACCGGCTGCCATAGCGGCCGATCTCGAAGATACGCTCGCTGCCGCCGTGACCGTCGGGTACGGCGCAACCGAAGCCGGTGGACCGATTTCGATCTCACGTTTGAACGATTCGCGCGAAGTTCGGCACGGCACGGTAGGAAGAGCCCTTCCGGGCGTCGAGGTCGCCCTCGACGAAGACATCGTCAGAGTGCGAAGCAGATCACTCGCGCTCGGCTACGTACGCTCGAATGGCATCGAGCGGTTCACCGACGCCGACGGTTGGTGGAAGACGGGCGATCGTGGATATTCCGGGACGGACGGCAACATTGTCATCACAGGACGCGCCGATGACCTCATCATTCGTGGCGGCAAGAACATCGATCCGGTACAGCTCGAGCGCGCACTCGAGCGTCACCCGATGGTCGAAATCGCGGCGGTGCTCTCACGACCGGGTCGCGTCGGGAGCGAATCGGACATCTATGCACTCCTCGTCTGTTCTGATCAGCCGACGCGTGGCTCGATCATCGAGGTCTGCCGCGCGAACGACCAGACGGTTCCGCAACGCCTCCTGCGAGTTCCGACTCTCCCGCTAACCGACGACGGAGTCCCGCGCCGTCGCATGCTCGACGAGCTCATCGCGCACGCAGAGCCCATTTGATGCCCGTCACCAGCCTCGAGGCGGCGTGTATGCAGCATGCTCCCGCGCGATCAGCTTCGCGAACGCGATAGTCGAATAGTCGCTGTACCGACTGCCGATGACCTGAACCGATAGAGGCAAACCACCGGCAACACCGATCGGAGCGACGGTTGCCGGCAGCTGCGCGACAGCGGGCGCCGCCGTCCACACGAGCTGATCGAAGTAGGGCCGTTGCTCACCATCGACGTCGATCTTGCGCGCGTAGCGGTCCGCGTCGTTCCATACCGGCGGAGCGACCGTGGGTGTAACCGGACAGAGCCAGACGTCGAAGCCATGGAAGAATTGCTCGAACCGAGCGGCGATCTCCGAGCGCCATTCCTGCAGGAGCAGCCATTCACGATGGCTTTGGCACACGGCGAGGGCATCTCGACGAGCGTAGGGATCTTCCAAGACTGACGCCACGGCCACAGTTTGCTCATACCGCTCGACCGAGAGGGTCGGCGAGACCGCGGCGCCAAGTAGCCTCCCGAAGCACTCATCGATGTCCCCAAGTGGCGCGGGTGGATGCTCGAACGACACCCGGACGCCGAGCGTTTCGAGACGCGCAACAAGCCGTTCGATGCCTTCGCGAACATCGTGCGCAACTGGGCACGAGGAGTCATCCAAGGTGACCGCAACGCGCCACGCGGATGTTGACAACTGACACGGCGGCAAGTCGACACGCCACACGCTCGACAAGGGCCAGGCCGGCCCGACAATCACGCCAAGGATGCGCTCGAGGTCGCTCGGGTCGCGCGCAACGGGTCCGATGGCAAGCAAATCCCTCGGTGCTCTGGCGCCCGGCATCGGTGGAATATGACCTTGGGTCGGCACAAGATCGGTAGTTGGCCGGTGCGCGTATACGCCGCAATATGCAGCCGGTATCCGCAACGAGCCGGCAAAGTCGCTTCCGACGTCGACCGGAACCATTCGTGATGCAACCGCCGCCGCGGATCCGCCCGACGACCCGCCCGCGGTGCGCTGTTCGTTCCACGGGTTTACCGTCGCCCCGAAGATGGAGTTCTCGGTGTGAAGATCCCCGGCGAGCGGCGGCACGTTGGACTTGGCGACGACGATCGCCCCCGCGCCGCGCAGTCGGGACACGACAAGGGCGTCGGCCGCTGGAACGTGGTCGGCGAATCGTGTTGTGCCGGCGGTTGTTCGCAGTCCACTCGTCTCGATGGTGTCCTTGATGCTCAGAAACGCCCCATCAAGCACACGACGTTCGCGCGAACAATCGGCGAGGCTCGCCATCGCGAGCGCACGCCCCTCGTCGACAGTGGCGATGGCCCGAAGAGACGGATTGCGCTCATTGATGCGCTCGATCGCAGCCGCAATCAAGTCTGCTCGTGTGACGCGGCCCTCGCCGACGGCTTCGATCATCCCCCCGAGGCTGCCATCCAGGAGGGTGCCAAACAGCTCGCCGTCCACCCGAGGTCACCCCCTAGGGGTCGAAACACGCGCTCAAAGAGTCCTCGCGCTCGCCGGACTCTTGGAGAGCGTATCTTGTCACTTTCCGACCCATTGCGCTAGAGCCGGATCTCAAAGACGCGAGGCGCCCCGTAGGTTCACACGCGACAGCGCGAGCAGTCGTCGGCCTGCGACAATGCAATGTGTGCGCCGGATTGCGCTGATCCTTCCAGGCCTCGCATGGTTCACTGCGAGCTTCGTCAATTCATCGCCCGTCGCCGCCGCATCCGTCGGCTTGACGATTCGAGCCACGCCTGCGGCAGGCCTCGAGTACGGTGCGCTCGCCGTTGTGAACGGTCGAGACCCGTCCGACCTTATTCGCTCCGTCTGGCAATGCGCACTGGACGCTCGCGCTACCGATACCGGCTGCGATCCGAACAACTGGACCGCCGCGCTGACGCGGACGCGCGGAGCCTTCTCGACCACTTTCGCAGTCGAATCCACCTTTGAAACGACGAACGGTCGAAAGGTCGACTGTCGCGTCGACCGCTGCGAACTCGGTGCGGCTGGGTTGAGGCCGTCCCCGGCCGGAATGCTGGCGGAACCTCTGATAGCCACACATCCCATTTCCTTCGCGCGGTCCGACCATCCACAGCGATTCGTCGACGCAGTGTTCGCCGGCGTGAAGGTGACACGCAACCTCGTGTATGTCCGGCGCGCAGCGTTGCCGCTGCGGTTGGATCTCTACCAGCCGGTACATGACACACTCCCGTCGCGCCCACTCATCGTTTGGATTCATGGCGGCGGCTACCAGCTTGGCCAGAAGGAAGACCTCGACGCGTTGGCGCGCACGTGGGCTCGCAGGGGCTACGTCGCGGCGACAATCGACTACAGACTCGCACCCGGGACGGACGCAACCAATCCGGCGATCGCGCAGGCAATCGACGACGCTGCGCAAGACGCGAGCTCTTCGGTCGAATGGCTGGTGGTGCGTTCCACCGAGTATCACATCGATCGCGATGCAGTCATTGTCGCCGGCATATCCGCCGGTGCCGCGACGGCGCTCGAGCTCGCAACCCATCCGCTACCCTCTATGCCGCCGGTCGCAGTCGCCCTTTCGATCTCCGGCGCCATTCCGTCAGCGACGCCCTTGCACAGGACGTCGACGGCGGTGCTCATGTTCAACGGCACACTGGATCACATCAACCCCTTGACCCGTGCCGACCACGACTGTGAGCGCATTCGAGCAAGTGGACAGAATTGCCAACTCGTCTCCTACGACGGGCAGGGACACGGCCTGAGCCAGTTGCAGTCGAACATCGACACCGTCAGCATCCACTTCCTGGTCGCAGATCACCTCGTGGTGCCGCGTCCGCTCGACGCGCCGGGACCTCCGCCGGCAGCGGCTCGGCACAAGGGGGCGGCCGCAGGAGCTAGTCAAGTCGTCCTCGTAGGTTGCATCGTCGCTGCGATAGGACTCCTCATGTGGCACCGTCGACGATCTCGGCATCAGAAGAAACGAGAGTCGGTGTCAACTCGGTGACCACTCATCGCGGTGTGCGCCAGACGATCAACTTCGCCTCTTTCCATTCGGGGTCGCGGTCCGGCACCGCCAACTTCAGCTCGGTATCACGTCGCTCTACCAAGCCGCCGCTCCGACGCCACGAAGAAATCGCGCACTGGCGGCGCCCAGTAGCAGCTTGTATAGGACGCTCAAGTCCTGGGCCTCGCTTGCGCAGAAATGTTAAAATAGGTTGTAAAGAGAGGCCTTTGTGGCAAAGACAGAGGTGTTCGTCAGCAGTCCCATGATCTCTCACGTCGAGATCGAAAACTGGCGGTCGCTCGAGAAGTTCGACATGTCACTTGACCCGCTCACCGCTCTGGTCGGTGCGAACGGTGCTGGCAAGACTGCAGTGCTACATGCCATCGATCTGTTGCTCGGCAACCGGTGGCCCAGCATGGCAAGCTTTAACCTGCCACGCGATTTCTGCCGGATGGATACCTCGCTCGGTATTCGCATCCGTTGCACCTTCGACCCGCCGCTACAACACGTCGACGCTCTGAGCAAAGACCAAGACATCGCTGCGCTTGAGTTTCGTTGCCAACCGTACAAGCGAAAGACGGCAACTGGAGACGTCGGCGACCTGCACGACGACTTCTACCCTCTCAATGCTAAAGGCGAGCAACCGATGGTCGCTACGGTAGGACCTCGAAAGGTTCGTCGATCGCGATGAGTCGCCCGAGGAGCCGGAGGCCGCAGAAGACGGCAGCTATATGGTCACGATGCGGATTCTGCAGGACCTCGACGCGTGGGACGCGATCGATCCGGCCGAGCAAGAGCGGATCGTCGGCCGACGCAAAGGTGATGGCTCCCGCCTCGACCTCGCAGAAGGAGCTCCCATCGACCAGGAGGGCGAGATCACGAGCGGAACAGCCCTCCCACTCGATTCACACATCGCCAAGGCAGGCCCTCGGGGCGAGGCTCCAGACCGCGTCCGCATCTTCCGGCGCGGGCTGCCGTTCACGGAGTTGACCGCCGACGGTCACTGCGAAGCCGGCTTGCTGTTCGTGAGCTTCCAGGCGTCGATGGATCAGTTCCACACCATCTCCGACGAGTGGATGGGCAATGCGGACTTTCCCGATCCAAATACCAAGACTGACGCGTTGTTCCGAGATGGACACGCCACTGTTACCGCGATCGGTTCGTTCTTCGTTCCCGCGAACAGGGCGCCTATCCCGGCGAAGCGTTCTTCCATCCCGAGCCCGAGGACGACCGCTGCCTGGGACTGGTCGTCGTGCGAAAGGCGTTGCAGGACGCCGAAGGCAACCCGCTTCGAGGCGAGCTGCGGCGAGAGTCGTGTAGGCAGCGATGTCCCTCGGCGCTCCAGCCGCACGCGCGCTTCCCGCGCGTATCGCGGCAGTCAGCGCGTCGGCCTCGAGCTGACGCCGTCCCGCAGTTTTACTCTGCGTTTACGACTGCGACGTATGGCTGACGCGCGAGGTTCGTCGAGTTCGACTCGAAGCGGCGGTTGACAAGCGCTAAACGCACGAGGAAGCTTTCCCCGAGTGGGCGGGGGACGCTATGCGGGGACTGAGGGAGTGGTGCCGCACGGGTTCTACCCGGCATCACGTGTCGACATCGGGTAGAAGTGCACGGCTTGCGATCCAGTCGTCGCGCTCGGTTCACGGAGTGGGGCTGTCGTCGCGGTGTTTCCGATGACTGTGTCGGCCGCGCCTCGGGTACCGACGTGGGCCATGGCGCTCTGGCGGGCAGTGATGTGAACGCTCTTCGAATCTGGCAGCGCGTGTTCGTCGAAAACGACAGCGCGTTGGTTGATTGTCAGTCTGTCTGAGTGGTGCCGGTCTTGGCCACCGGGTCGGGGTTTCGGGTTCGGCGGGTTCGGGTTTTGGCGTCGTGGAGGCGGTAGCTCTCGCCTTTGGTTTCGATGATCCGGCAGCGGTGTGTGAGGCGGTCGAGGGCGGCGCCGGTGAGTCGTTCGGATCCGAGGACCTCGGTCCACGATTCGAAGGGCAGGTTGGTGGTGACGATGAGGCTGGTGCGTTCGTAGGCGGTGGAGATGACTTCGAATAACAGCTCGGCGCCGACTTTGGATGCGGGGACGTAGCCGAGCTCGTCGAGGACGAGCAGGTCGAGTTTCGCGAGTTGGGTCTTGAGTCGTAGGAAGGTGCGCTCGTCGCGGGCTTCGATGAGGGTGGTGACCAGTTCGGTGGCCCGGAAGAACCGAACTTTGTAGCCCTTGTGGCATGCCGCGACTGCGAGCGCGGTCGCGAGATGGGACTTGCCGGTGCCGGGGTTCCCGACCAGCAGCACGTTTTCGCGTTTGTCGATGAACTCGCCGCGTGCGAGTTCGGTGACGAGCGTTTTGTTGACCGACGGTCGGGCGGTGAAGTCGAACGTGTCGAGTGTCTTGATGGTTGGGAAGCGGGCAGCTTTCAGTCGGCGTTCGGCCGCTCGTTTCTCGCGTTCGAGGAGTTCGAGTTCGGTGAGTTGCAGCAGGTAGGTGAGGTGATCGGCGTTGTCGGCGGCGGCTTGGTGCGCGACTTTCTCGCATTCGGCACCGATCGTCGGGAGGCGTAACGCTTTGAGGTGGTGGCGTAACAGCACCATCGATTTCGTTTCGAGGGTCTTCATGTCAGGCTCCGATCTAGGTGAGGGCGCGGTAGGCGCCGAGGTCGGGTGGATCGATCGCGAACAACTTCAGGTGCGGGTGGCCGTCGAGGCTGAACAACCCGACCGGCCGCTCCGCCCGGTGCAACAAGATGAGACGAACGGCGTCGGCGCCGGTCGCGCCGATCGACAACGCTTGTTCGACCGCCATGGTCAGTTCCCGCAACGATGCCGACTCGAGGAGCCGTAACACTTTGATGAACTCGCGGGTCCCAGTCGAGCCGAGATCGGACTCGAGACGTCGTCGCAAGATCGCGAAACATGCGGGAAGTTCCCAACGTTCGAGTGGTCGAGCGACGTCGAACGCGCCAGGCTTGCGTTCCAGCAACGCCAGATAGTGGCGAGGGTCGTACGTCGTTCGTTCCTTGGACCACACGCGTGGGTGGCGGGCGACCACGGTCGCGCCGACCGAGATGTGGACCTCGTCGATGCCGCCAACGACAGTGACGTCATGATGCGCCCATGCGGTCGGGACCGAGTAGTCGTTGCGGTCGAACCGCACCAACGACAACGAGTTCGCCTTCGCGCCGACCACCCGACGCGCCTCGAACGTATTCGTCGGTAGGGGGAGGAGCGCGGCCCGGTCGATCTCCAACAGCTCGGCTTTGGTCTGGGCCTTGCCCCGCACGCGGCGCGTGAGGTCCCCGAGACAACATGCTTCGAGATAGACGTTCAGTGCGGCGAACGAGTCGAACTCCGGGATCGGGACCATCGTGTTGCGACGCCCGTAACCGACGAGGCCTTCGACGACTCCTTTCTCGTTGCCGCGAGCGACGCGACAGAAGTGATGGGCGAACAAGAAGTGGGACTCGAGCCGCAGGAACTCCCTGGTCAGATCTCGTTCCCGGCCGACGACCTTCTTCACCGCGATCGTCGTGTTGTCGTAACTCGTGCGGGTCGGCACACCGCCGAAGAACTCAAAGGCGGCGACATGCGCAGCCTGGAACGTCTCGGTGCATTCGCGCGGATACGCCGACAGATGCCACGCATCCGAGAACGGCAAGGTCATCACCGCGAACGCGGCCTTGGTTCGCTCGCCGGCGATCACGGCCGTTGCTTCACCGAAATCGAACTGCGCTTCGCCCGGCGGATGGCTGAGCGGAACGAAGACTTCTGCGCCGTGTCGGTGGTGCTGGGCGACGTAACGGCGGACCTGAACCTCGCTGCCTCGATAGTCGTGCTCGTCGCGGAGCCGGTGGAAGATCCGCCGGGCCGTGTGCCGCTGCTTCAGTGGCGCGTCCCGATCGGCCTCCAACATCTCGTCGATCAACCCGATGAACGGACCCAGTTTGGGCTGCGCCCGCTGCACCCCAAGCCGATAGCCCGGCGGCTCCGCATGCTCGAGGATCTTGTCGACCGTCCGCCAGCCCATCTTGTAATCACGACAGATCTCGCGCTTCGAGACCCCCTCGACGCTTCGTCTTCTTTCCCATTTCAGTCCTCGGATTTCAACGAGCTTGATGTCCTCTGCCTAGGAACGCGCTCATTTCCTGCCACCTGTTTGCCTACCTCGATCAGCACCAGCGCCAGCTTCTTCAGATCCGGATCCGGTCTGGCCACGGCTCGAACCGTAATACTTCTCGACCCGACTACAGCTGGGGACGGTGCTGTCGATCGCTTCGAGCGCCGGCGAGGTTCACGTTGCTTGCCCTTGGCGGCCTCGATGCCGGTCTCGTAGACCCGACGTAGCTTGGCGTAGCACTTGCCGGCCCGAGCGGGGAGTGAGGGCTCGCGCTTGGTGATATTGGCGCGGTAGTCCTTGAGTTGCTCGATCGTGTGATCAGACAACGGCTGGTAATAACGGTGCAACGCGTGTTGCTGGTCTACAGGGAGTAGTGAATAGATCTGGTCGAACTCTTCCCAGGCCAGTTTCAAAAAGGCGCGTTGATGTATATAGTCATTGAATGTGAGTCGTGGCACCGGTACATGTCTCTTCTTACACACTTAGTGTGAAACCATGTACCGATAGAGTCAACGAAGAAGTGGGATTCGAACCCTTCAACAGAGGTCAGACACAACCGCGTTGTGTCAGTGACATCAACGCTCACGTACCGATGGGGTGCTCACTACCCCTGTTACAATTGCCCTAATTGTCGGTATTGGCGGACCTAGTGCACCACGTTTCGAACCCTGACCGATCGTTGGTGGCGCTGCTCCAGGAGCTTGGGTGCCTCAGTCGTCAGGTTCAACGACTACGTTCGTCGCCTCGGTCACCCTGACCGGGCTTGGCGACGTTCTTTGCCTTTCGCCGGTCGTCGGCGCTGAGAGAGCGATTGAGGTCCACGCTCTCTACGATCCGGCCCTTCTCATCGCGTCGGATGTAACGCTTGTCACCTGGTTGGCTCGATTAGTTCGCGGGGGCTGAGCTTCCGTCGCGCCATGCCTTCATTCTGGCGCCGAACAGTGTTCGGCACGACTCATTGTGAACGCGAACACGCGTTCGGTCAACACTCCGTCGACGGCATCAAGGTTTCGAATCCCAGGCCGCGGCCACGACGGCACTCGGCGTGTCGTTGTGCAAAGTGACTGCGAAAGTGCTCTCGGTTGGGTCGACGCTCATGTGGAAGACGGCCTCAGACACGAACGCGCGACGAACAACGCGACACCCAAGGCCACCACCGCGATCATGTTCGGCTGATGTCGGCCCTTGCCGTGCCTCGTCGTCGATCTCACCTGCACGCGTCACGTGGTGATGCGCACGTCAACACCGGCAACACTTATGTCGACGCTGCCAGGAAAGTTCGATTGCAGCGTCAATCTGCCGCGCTCGGATGCGTCGAGCCGCGAGTAGGTATGGTCGACGATTCCAGCGAGATCACGCACCTCGACGTTGGAGACGCTCGAGATCTCCATGATGCGTCGACCGCTTTCCTCGCGAGAATCTCCGCGACGGGGTCGTCTCCGGAAGACGTCATGAGTTCTCGGTGACTTGTGAAACGCGATCGTCACCGTTCCACGGTCTGGGTCGTAAGCAATCTCCTCCATTGAGAACGCCAGGTCATGAAGGATTGCGTCGACGTCTTCGAGTTGCTCGACGCCTCGTACGTGTGCGAGCTGCCGCGCCATGTGCTTCACCCTTCTCAAATCACCACGGTGGCCAAGGGAAGCGCCAGTCCCGACCGCTTCCCTTGACGCCATCTAGCCAGGTATTGAGCTGCAGATGTGAGCCCATGTCTCCATGTGGAACGTCGTCGTAGTGCAAGTGGAACCCGCGATCGCCGATCTCCCATACCGCGTCCGGGCTCTCGATGAAGCCAGCGACTTCGCCGCCGACGGCCGCAACGCCGACCGTGGCGACGGCGCCGGCGACGCCTTCGGCGCCATATTTGGCGACGGTCCAGCCGGAGCAGCCGGCCTCGGCGGCCTTCCACTCGTTGTAGTAGCCGCTGACCATGTAGTAGGCGGGATCGGCGCGTTCGATTACGGTCGACACACCCGAGCCGTTCTCGGCGGCTTTGCGCAGCGGATTGTCCGGGCTTCCGAGATCCAACGTGTTGCCCGCCTGGCATGCCTTGTCGCGGAACCAGCCGCCGATGCCCTTGTGGTGCTTGCACAGCCCGGTCGGATCATCTCCGTTGAGCGGATCACCCTCCGCGTAGCCGTACGCGGAGCGGGTAAGGGCGTCTATCGGGTCGCGATTGAGGAACTGAGCAGTACTCGCATCGTAGTAGCGGGCGCGGAGGTATGAGAAACCGGTTTCATTGTCGCGATACTGGCCGTCATATCGGAGTGGTGTTTGAGCAATGCCGCTCGACGCCGTCGGATTACCGAAGGCGTCGGTGGTGTAGGTACTGAGAAGGTTGCCGCCTTGGTCGGTGACGGCGCGGGTGGAGCCTTGTTGGTCTTGGTGGTAGTAGACGGCGCTCGAGTTGCTGATATTGACTTGCTCAAGCGGTGCGCCGCCGGGCCCGTAGACGTATTGATTGGTGCCGTCGGAGGCGAGGAGCGGCAGGCCTTCGGCGTTGTCCCACGTGAGGTTGGTTTTGATGCCGTCAACGGCTTTGGCGGTGCGGGTGCCGTCAGCGTTGTAGGTGTACGAGGCGACGGTCGGGCTGGCATGGGTACCGTTGTAGTAGTTGCGTGCGATGGACGCGGCGTCGAGCGCGGTTGTGTAGTACGCGGCTTCATCTACCGTGCCGTTGACGAAGTTGCCGACTGCCGGCCGTTTGAGGGCGCCGACGGTTGTCGTATTGGTTGTAAGTGCTCCTAGTGAGGCGCCATTAGCGCTGCCATCGAGTATTCCGTCGACGTAGAGTGACATCAGGTTGGTGGTGGTGTTACGGACACCGACGAGATGATGCCAGGCGTTGTTGTTGATGGTTGTTGTGCCGGTGACGCTCACTTGGATGTTCGAGTTGTCACGGACGGTGAAGACCGCTTTCGTGAACGCGGCTGAGAGGGTCAGTCCTTCGAACGGCGTGTTCGATGAAGTCGAGCCTTTGCCGATGAAGTACGGGGCGGCCCCCGAACTCTGTGCGGTTTTGACCCAGGCCTCCATCGTGAACGTGGATGCGGTTCCGGCCGCGACGGTGTCGTTCACGTATTGGGTCGTTCCGTTGAAGGTGACGGCCTTGTCTGTGTCGCTGGTTAGCGCACCAGTCGCGCTCACTGGGAATGCGGGAGTGTACGTGCCAGTTTGGCCATTGCCTGATGTGTCGGTGGCGGTGGTGCCGCTCGTTTCACCGAGTCGCCAATAGACATCGGGCGTGCTCCCGGTGACGGTGCCGGCATAGTTGGACTTCGCCGCTTGGTAATGGTTGTTGATGCGTGCCGCAGTGAGCGCGGCCGGGTAGAGGGCAGGTTCGTCGATGGTGCCGGCGAAGAAGTTCGCGACGCTGGTGCGGCTGAGCGCTCCGATCGTGCTCGTGGTGAGCGTCAGGCTGCCGAGCGTGCCGACGGTGACGGGAGTGGCGTCCGATTTGCCGTCGACGTACAGCGAGACCGTCGTGCCGTTGCGGACTCCGACGATGTGGTGCCACGCGTTGTTGTTCACGACCGAGGAGCCCGTGATTTCGGCGACGACGTTCACGTTGTCGCGAACGGTGAACAGGACGTGGCCGGTGGCATTGAGATGCAGACCCTGGAACGGGGTCGACGTGCCGCTGTTGCCCTCGGCCAGGAAGTAGGGCGCGGCCGACGTTGAGGTCTTGATCCACGTTTCGTCAGTGAACGTGCTGAAGTTGCCGACGCCGAGATTGCCAGTGTTGACGTAGCTGCTCGTCCCGTTGAAGGTTGCGGCAGTATTCGCGTCGGTTGCCGTCGCGCCAGAAACGCCGTAGGTAAGGCCGCCGCCGGTGTAGGTGCCGGCGTGCGCATTGCCGGAACTGTCGGCCGCGCTGGTTCCGCTGGCTTCGCCGAGCCGCCAGTATCCCACCGGGTTCGACGCTAGGACTGCGGTGCGGTAGCCGGCGCCACGCACATCGGTTAGCCGATACGCCTGGTCGTACGCGTAGTTGATGGTCGGGTTGCCGGTGGGTGGCGTCATCGTCGTGCGTTCACCAGCGGACCCGTAGCTGTAGGTCGTCGCTCCGGCCGGCGGGCTGGCGCAGGCCGCCGTGGTCGTTGCCGTCCAGCAGAGCTGGTTGGCGGTGTCGTAAGCGAGTTTCGTTCCGGACGGCATCCCGGTGAGATTGTCGGCAGAATCGAACGTGTAACTGGAGGCGTTGACCGCGTTCAGCTGATTGAGCGACGTGTAGCCGTAGGTCTCGTTGGACTGACCGACCCCGGTCGGCGTGACGCCGGTCAACAGGTCGGCGCTGTTGCGGGTGTAGCCGAAGCTCGCGAAGGTGCTGCCGGACTTGGTGTCGGCGATGTTCATGAGCCGATTGGCAGCGTCGGGTGTGTAGGTCGCGACGGTCGTGTTCGGATACGTCTGCGTGGTCAGATTCGAGTTGTGGTCATAGTCGTACGTGGTGGCGTGGGTCAGCCAGTCGGTGATCGTGTGGAGGCGTCCCGCGTCGTCATAGACGCGGGTGACCGTGTGCGAGCCGGGATAGGTGATGGTCGTGAGGTTGTTCGCGAGGTCGTAGCCGTAGCCCATCGTCTGGCTCGAACCATTCGTCTGGGAAGTCAGGCGGTGAAGCGAATCCCACACGGAGGTCGTCGTTCCCGTACCGTCGACCATCGTGAGGCGTTGGTTGTCGTTGTCGAAGGTGTACGCGACGTTCGGCGTGATGCCGTCGCTGTAGGTGACGCTCGTCAACCGGTCCGCGATGTCATAACCGAGCGTCGTGGTCCGCAAGGCGGGGTCTTGGCTGGTCTTGAGGTTCCCGGCCCCGTCGTGCGTGTAGTTCGTCACCCGGCTCTTCGGGTCCGTTGTCGATGAGAGCCGCCCGAGCGGGTCATACGCGTAGGAGGTGATGTTCCCGGCGCCGTCGGTTTGGGTTTTGAGCGAACCGTCGGGCCAGTAGTCGTTATGCAAGTCGGTCGTATCGGGCCGCGTGATCGTGATCTGCTGGTTCGCGACGTCGTAGTCGTAGGTCGTGGTGTGAGTGAGCGGATCGATGACCTGATGAAGGTTTCCGTCCGCGTCGTATACCTGTTGGGTCTGATGGCTGAGCGGATCCGTGATGCTCGTTACCTGTCCGAACACGTTCGGCACGTATGTCGTCCTGTAGGTCGCGGGGTTGCCGCCGGTCACGTTGCCAGCCGGGGTGACCATCGTGAGCCGCTGCCCGGCCGCGTTGTACGTGTAAGTGGTCTTGTCACCTAACGGTGAGGTTTGCGACAACAGGTCGCCGGTCGACGTGTCGTAGGTGAACGTCGAAACTTTCGAGCGCGGGTCCGTGATCGAGGTCACGTCTCCCGGATGAGCCGTGTCGCCATGCGTGTATGTGGTGGTCTGGGTCTGGCCGGGTTGTTCGACCAGCGGGGTCGCTGTCGATGTCAAGTTCCCGGCGGTGTCGTAGGTATTGGTTGTGGTGACCAGCTTGGCGTCCTGAACAGTGAGGGGCTCGCCGAACGCGTTGTAGGTCCAGGTGGTGGTGTGGGTCAAGGCGTCGGACGCGGTGAGGGGATTGCCGGACGGGTCCCAGGTGTAGTTCTTCGCGTGCAGGTTCGGGTCCGTAACGCTGAGCACGCCGAGCGTGGACGAGTCGTAGGTGTACGTCCAGGTCGCGGCGCTCGCGGTTCCGTAGCCTTTCGTCTCGGACATGAGCATGTTGTTGGTGAACGCCTCGACCGTGACATTGCCTTTCGGGTCCGTCACCTTCGTCGATCCGGGAATCGACGTGAAGTCAAACGTCGTGGTGCGCGTCAGCGCGTCGGTTTGGGTGAGAACTCGGCCAATGGAGTCGTACACGTTCGTTTCGACCGTATTGCCGCGTGGGTCACGCACCGTCTGCAACAGATGGTTCGCGTCGTATCCGAAGTGGGTGTTCCCGCTGCCGACGTCAGTCACGTCGGACAGGTTCCCGGCGCCGTCGTAGCCGTAGCCGACTGAACGGCCCGTCGAGTCGGCGACACCCGACACCTTTCCGTTCGTCCCGTAAGAGAAGGTGAGCGTCCGGCCCGCGGCGTCGGTCACGGTCGACAGTCGGCCACTCACATATGCGAGCGTGGTCGTGTACGCCGCGACGACACCGGGACTCGGACTTCCTGCGAAACCGTTGCGGGCGATCTCCTTGATCAGCAGGCCGTTCGCGTCGAACACGAACTGTGACTGCAGACGGCGCGTGAACGTGTAGGTGCCGTCACCGTTGCGCACCAAAGTAGCGAGGACGCGCGGTGGTGCGACGTATTGCGTGCCGTTCCAGGAGAACGACACGAACGCGGCGTTTTCTTGCACGACGTCGACCGTCGATGGTGGTGTGCCCGCTCCGAGTTGGAGGTGCATGTCGTAGCTCGACGACCATCCATATCCGAACGGGCCGTTGTAACTCGCGTTCAGGGAACCGTAGGTGCGGGACTCGCCCAACGCGGGACTACGTCCGGGGATTGCGATATCGACATACGTCTCATAGAAGTTGCCCGATGCCGAGTCGATCGGCTGCGCGTGGCATCGTCTGCAGTAGCCGAGCTCGCTCGCGTTGGGGACCCAGCTCTCCTGTGTGCTCGGTCCGGCCGATTGAACGAGTTTGCGCAGCCGGAAGTTTCCGTTGTCGACCGCCCATAGGTTCGTGCCGTCAGAAGCCAGGCCCACGATCGTCGTGAACTGTGCCGCGGTACCGAGCCCGTCGACGTAACCGTTATTGCCGCTCCCGGCGATGACTACGTATGCGCCATCGGCCTTCGAGATGCGTGTCACCGGTAGGTCGTATGAAGTGCCGTTCGGGATCCGGACCTGGCCGTACAGATAGTCGCCGGTAGACACCAACGCGGTCGCCATCAGTGGTGTTTCGGGCGCGGTGGCGATCTGAGTCATCGTGTGCGTGCCGCCGACCGTGATGCGATCCAGATATGACGCGCCGGGACCGTTCACGCCGCCGGCGTGCCCGGAGGTGACCCACAGGTAGTTCGCGTCCGCGGCGATCGCGGTGCCGTTATCGGGGAGCGTAGCGATCTGCGTCGACACGCCGGTGCGAGGATCGACGCTGTACACCCACGAGCCGACGATGTAGTAGATCGTTCCTCCGGGGCCGACGGTGAGCCGGAACGCCGAGCTGAGATTGGACAAGATGGTCGAGGTCGCGCCGGTCGCGAGCGACGTGCGCCGCAACGCGACGGCCGCGCCTGAGCAGGCGTCGCTCAGCGAGTACAGGTAGTAGCCGTCGGTGTCCAACGCCGAAATGTTCCTTAGCCGTACCTGAGTGTGATCGGCACTATCGACGCACGCCGACGTCGACAGATCACCGGCGAGCGTCGTCACCGCGCCTGTCGCGAGCGACACCTTGCGAATCGCGGTCGATGTCCCCACGTACGCGTACCCACCCACCACGACGCCACCGGCCGGGCTTCCGAAACTTGCCGATGTCCCGGTCCCGTCGATGTTCTGGTTGGTGCCGTTCCCCGCGAACGTTGAGACCTGCGCAAGTGACATCGACACCCGCGTCGACGCGTAACTTTGCAGTCCTGCGGGTAGCGCGGTCCCCGGCACTGCTTTGCGGAGCCGATAGTTCCCCAAGTCCGCGACGTACAAGCTCGAGCCATCGGACCCGATGCCGCTGATCTGGGATGAGAACCACGCGTCCGAGCTGGTCCCGTCCGCATACCCGGCCGCCGCGCCCGCGATGTTCGACCACGAACCGTCCGACTCCGAATAACGACGCAACGACGTCCCGCTCGATAAGTACAGCGAGGATCCGGCCGCCTCGATCGAGTTTGTCCACAGCGTCGCGTCTGACGCCGACACCAGCGTTCCGACCGTGCCCGTCGACAATGAGACGCTCTCGATCGCAGACGACGAAGACGACGAGCCGACCGACACCCACAAGCTCGTACCGTCACCGACGATGCCGTGCCCCGTGTCGCCCAACGTCGCGAATGTCGACGACGTGTCCGGAACCGAACTGACGTCGATCTTCAACACCGAACTGCCGCTCATGAACAGGTAGCCACCCGAGTACGTCACATAGCCCGAATACGAGAACGCCGATGGCGCGGTCGTCAACGTCGTCGTCGCACCCGTCGCGATCGTCACCTTGCGCACCAGATACGTGAAACCGGACCCACAGTCGCTCTGCGTCGCGTACAGGTACGTCCCGTCCGTTGCCACATCAACGACCTGCCCAAATCGCACAGCGCTTGGCGTCGAGCTATCGGTACATCCCGTCGCCGACGCATCACCGGCCAGGGTCGTCACTGCTGCTGATGAGAGATCTACCTTGCGGATCGAGCCAGTCGTGCCGACATAAGCGAAACTCCCGACCACGACAACGCCGCCCATGGTCCGGAAGCTCGCGCTCGCGCCCGTTCCGTCGACCGTCGCGTTCGTCCCGCTCCCCGCCCAGGTCGACACTAGGGCCGGGTTGATCCCCGGATCGCCGCCACTACTCGATGCAGCCGCCGCACGCCGCGCGCCGCCGAGCAATCCGGTTCCACCGCCAGCCGCTACGACACGCCGCGTGCGCTTGGCCCGCGTGTCCCCAAGCAACGACATTGCACGATCAGCGACGGCCACCGTCGTTGACGCAATCGCATGCGAGGCGGCGTTGGCGCCAACGGCGACCTCGTGACCAATCGCCGCGACCAACGTCCCGAACGAAGCGCCGCCTCGGCCGGTCGAATCACCCATCGACTCATGTGTCGCAACCCACGAGAACGCAACCGCGAGCACCAGCGTCAACGCCAGAGCTCGGTCACGCAACGAACGTCGCTCGAAAACATGCGTACGAGGCACAGCGGCCACCCCCAGGGAAACAAGCAGAACGAAGCGGATCACTACCTAGCTCAAACCACACGTCTGCGCACGCACCTCCGGAAAATACTGACCGAAGGTCCAGAGAATTCACGCGGCGTGGTCGACGCATCGCTCTCGCGGTTCGGCCGGGCAGGTCGGATTCTGGTAACGCCGCACTGCGCAGCAACTGGTCCAACATTGTGAGGCTGCGCCACCGACACGAGACGACGAATCGGAGCTGCAGTCCCTTCGCGGTTCAGATGTAGGGCGCACGAGTGGATCCCTACTGATGTGGCATGCCGCCGAATGTACGTTGGGCGCCTCGCCTGGCCGGCCCAGATCCTGACGGGCGCATCGAACACTCGGCGCCTCGGCTAGTCCGCCCGAGCCGTCCGGCCGATAGCCTCTCTTACGGGGTCAGCGACTCATTGGGTCGGTAAAAACGGGAGGATGTATGGCCGACGGGCAAAGCAAGACATACCCCTGTATCGAGGTGTATCTGCGCACAGATCGTAAGTGGGCCTGGCGACTCCGGGCCGGCAACGAGCAGATCATTGCCACTGACGGCGGTCAGGGGTACGACAACAAAAGCGACGCCGTGAATATGGCGGACCGGATCATTCGGAAATGCGAGTTCAGCGACGTCGAGATCTGGCGTCCGAAGGACTGACCCGCGCTTTCGAGTCGTATGTACGCACGATCGCAGCCCAGTCGCGACGGGACGTGGGGAAATCACGGCGCGGGCGTTGCGCTGGTGCCGGCGCCGGTGCTCGTTAGTCCACCGATGACCTGGATGATGGTTGTGCCGGCGATCTGAAGCGCGAGTGCCCAACCGAAGAGTTGAACGTAGTCGGTCAGGCTGCCGTTGAAGTCTTTGTTGTCGAGAAACTGATTCTGGTAGCCGAAGAACGTCACAACTGCGGCAGTGATGATGAGCGCGATCCACCAGACGTTGTCGAGTGCGAGCAGCGCGAAATTTCGGTGGCTGCTCCGCTTGTTGCTCGGGCTCGGCGATACGGCGCGGCTTCGCAACTTCGACCTTGAGGCCGGGCAGGGCGGCTCCGTGCGCCGCCGGTTTTGTCGCTGGGAGGGGCTGATCGAGGCTGGCGCTGCCGGCGACCACGATCTGCCTGGCAAGAGTGTTTGCAGCCTCGGCGGCAGCCGGGTCTGCGGAGTTGAGCGCAGCGAGCCGCAGTGCCGCCGTCAACGCGCGGACATGCTCGAGCGCTTGGAGATACCCGGCCCGGACATCGGTTGTTGCCTCCCATGGCCATGGCCGGTGCACGAGGTCGTCGCTGTAGGCCTGTTCTGTCGCGATGGCATTTGCGACATCGGGAAGTCCGGCGGTCGCGTGGGCAAGAACTCGCAATTGCTCAGCAATCTCGCGTTGCACTACGTCGCGGGCGTACGCGAACGCCAGGAGCTCCGGCTCCGCAGTACTCAGCTGGCCAAACGTTGCCTCGACTCCCTCCGTGTCGAGGTTCCGCAACGCGCCAGTCGCGTCGTCATACGCGGTGACGGCGCCTTCGGGAAGGTTGCCGCGACGTTTCACCAGCCAAGCGCGCAGGCGACGTTGTCTACGGCGCAGCTGCGCCATGGGAGCGAACACCGTGTCTAGCCATCTGATACCGCCGCCGAGCAAGGCGCCGAGGAGCAGCGCGGCGATCGCGCGTTCACTGGTCTTGCCGGTGCGTTTATCGAGCACGGCGTGCATCTTGACGACCAGCGGCGCGGTTCCACCGGCCCTTTCCACCACGATGAGACCCGAGTAGCTGCCGTCGAGCACCTCATGCGGCGTGCTCGGATCGGCTGTGACGGAGATCAGAAGACCCTGGTTACCGACATTGGTCGCGGTCACACTGATTTGATTGGCGGGAAACTCGCTGCGACCGTCATCTCTCGCGAGATCTTCGGCGAGTCCGACGCTCTGAACCTGCGGGCGATCGGGGACCGTTTTGCTCTTCGCAGACGCAGGATTCGTATCGCGAACGGTCCCCTTCGTCTTCGGGCATTCCGATGACACCGCCGCTGTTGGCTCCGCACACACGTTGATGCGCGTCGAGCGGGTCAGCGCGCTGCGCGTCACACCGAACGTCAGCTGCATCCTGAGGCCGCGACCCTCAACGTTCGACACAAGTTGGCCTGAATTCCGTGGTGGCGAACTGCCAAACGCCTCAACCGCCAACCACACGAGCACGGCGGCAACGATCAGAGGCGGTAAAAATCGCGCCACGTACTTCATTCCGCGCCACAACGCCTTCGCCCCAGGGCCGGCCTCCACCATCATCGAAGAGTCCGCGAGATCACTGGCCGTTCTTGATCCCGCTCAGCGATTGGATCGCAGGCAGCACCGGTCTAGTCCAGGTAGAAACCGTGCCCCAGCACTCGCTCGAACCCCGCATCGCAAACCCCGCCAACTCGTCCGAAAACATCGTCGGCCCCGTCATCGCTTGTCAACCGACGCAGCAGAGTGCGGGCTGTGTAGTGGCATCAGCTCCCGAGCACGTTGCGGTTTGCGTGTGGCACCGGACTTGACGATTTCCGTTTGTTCACCTCAGCTACCACCGCTTCTTACGGGAAACCGCGCCTGAATGATCAGCACGTGCAGCGAGATTGGACTCGGTGCATGATGTCGCCATGGTCTCGCCACTCGACCGGATCGGTGCTCACTGGCATCTCCGTCGCCGCGACAAGACGAGCGACGCTGACCGCCTGCCTGACCCGTCGTTGCCGGCGGGTACCGACCGCCTTCCCGAGATCGCTCACATCGTCGTATTGATGATGGAGAACCATTCGTTCGATAACTACTTCGGAATGCTGGGTCACGGCGACGGGTTCACACTCGGAGCGGACGGACAGCCAACCGCGACAAACACCGGTAAATCCGGTGAGACGCGAGCGTTTCGGTTCGGATCGACGGTGCAGCATTCGGGCGTCCCGAGCCAGAGTTGGCACGCAGCTCATCTGCAGTTCGCGGATGGCGCCAACGACGGCTTCGTCTCGAGTATCGAACAAACGGTTCCCGGCGGCGACGGTTCGCTCGCGATGGGCTATTGGACCGCCGAGGATCTCCCGTTCTACGCGGGGCTGGCGCGCACGTTCCCGTTAGCTGACCGGTGGTACAGCCCATGCCTCGGGCCGACGTTCCCGAACCGACGGTTCCTCCTTGCCGGGACCGCAAACGGGCTCATCGACGACGTCCCCCTCGGCATGATCGATTATCCCCCCAACGGGACGATCTTCGACCTGCTCGACCGACACGGCATCTCGTGGACGAACTACCACCACGTCAAGCCATTCCGGGCACTGTTCAAACGCCTGTTTGCGCGCGGCCTACGTGGCATCGGACTGGCACTCGCGAACATCTTTCCGAGCCTGCTGAATATCGCGCAAGGCAACCTGCAATACACCGCCAACGTCTACCCGCTCGGAGCGTGGCGCGCCCTACGTCACCTGCGCAGCATCGACCGGTTCTTCACCCAAGCGGCCAGCGGCAAGCTCCCGGCCGTCAGCATCGTCGACCCCGACTTCCGTTCCTGCTCAGAAGAGAACCCGCAAGACGTTCAGCTCGGCGAAGGATTTGCGGCTGCGGTCGTGGATGCGGTCATGCACGGCCCGGGCTGGCCGCAGACGCTGCTCGTCTGGCTCTACGACGAACACGGTGGCTATTACGACCATGTCCCGCCGCCTCCCGCAGTTGAACCCGACACTGTGCTTCCGCGCAGCTTGCTCACTTCGGGTGGACCATTGCGTTGGCTCCTCCAAAAGCTCGGCATGTGGAAGAAACTCCAAGCCATCGACACCGGCGCCGGCCGTTACGACCGCTACGGGTTCCGGGTCCCCGCGGTCGTCGTGTCGCCGTACGCCAAGCCGGGCTACGTCTCATCCACCGCTTACGACCACACCTCAGTCTTGAAACTGATCGAACAAAAGTGGAACCTGCCGCCGCTCACCGAACGCGACCGGGCCGCCGTCGCCCCGCTCGACATGATCGACCTCCACGCACCGCCCGCGTTCCTAGTCCCGCCCACGCTGCCGGCCCCCGCGACGGCCTGGCCGCCGGCTACTCCCGCCGTCTCGCGTCGCGTGCGCGCCGCGCAAGCAGCCGGTCTCATCAGCCGGACCATTCCGCCGTCGACGACGCCTCGCCCCGACGCAACCGCGACCCAGGACCCCACGACATGACCACAAGCAACGCTGCGCCCAACAGCCCGACCGTCTGCGCTGCTTTCTCCGCCGGTTGGCTCATCGCCCAACTGCACGGTCCGATCCTCACACGACCCGTCACCGCCGAGGCGCCGCTCCCAACCGTCCGAGAGCTCGGACGCGCGGATCGCGTCGCCGACCCCGAGTTCACGAGCCACACGGGTGATCGTCCCATGCCGTTCGCCGGTCTCGCGCCGGACCTCCAACACCATCCGGACCGCCCGCTCACGCAGCTCATCCGGATACTTCTGCGGCCTACGCCGCGTTCCACTGGTTGCCATAGCTCCATCCTCGTTTCCAAGGCAGGGAGCACCCGCGGATACCAGGCCGAATCATTCCGTTGACCGCGGCCGTTGCGGCGAAGGCCCTCACGGTCAACAAGATCGCCAATGGCACGCTCACCAAACCGCCGATCACCGGCGGCGGCGCGGGTGGAGGAAACGCAGGAGGCGGTGACGGTGCCGACGCGAGTGGCGGCGTAGCCGCAATCGCCGGTGGCGGTCGAGACGGGAACGGAGCACCGCCCGCGGGTGACGGCGCTGTCCAGGCCGGCGGTACGGCCGCCAATGTTCAGCGGCGTCGCGCGCGCAGCCGCTGAGATCGTCACCAACGATCAGGGCGACGCTGATCTGATCGACTTCCAGTACTTCGGATTCACCTTGTTGACCTTGACATATTTCGGTGTGCAATTGCTCGGTCATCCGGCGTTGGGTTTGCCAAACCTTCCGCCGACACTGCTGGCATTGTCCGGCGTCGCCGTCGTCACCTACACAACAAAGAAGGCCCTCGAAACCGATATCACGTCCAGCATTGCGCGGGTCATCCCAGACCCCTTCGTCACCGATGTGATCACCGTGATCACCATTGTCGGGACCGGTTTCGGGCCCGGGCCCGCGAACAACCAAGACCCGAGCAAACGCCAGGCGCTACTACAGGGCCAGCCACTCCAAATCACCGAATGGCAAGACAATCGCGTCACTGCCCAACTCACTCCTGCAGCGGTCACCGCGATTGGCGACGGGTCGACCGCCACGATCGTGATCCTCGACAGCGACGGCGTGGCATCGCCATCAGCAACGGTTGGGGTCAGGCGGTGAGCCGATCGGCAAGCTTGTGGTCACGACAGACCAGCGTCCTCGGCATCCTGCTCGGGCTCGGGCTTGCAACCGGCGGCGGCGCGCTCGCCATAGTTGATAGCCACCATCGAACCCGCACCACAACGACCACGACGGCGACAAGCACGACCGAGACGACCGGTCTCACTTCGACCAGCACCCGTCAAGTCCCCCTCCTCGCGCTCGTCAAACCGGACTCCGTGCTCCACCCCGGAGCCATCGACCCAACACTCACCACCGCACGCTTGTGCTCCCGCACGTTCAGCACCAAGACCGTCCGACCACCGACCTCGTACACCAACAAGCTCAAGAAACTCGAGATCGGCAACGGCGGCACCATCACCGCACCAAACGGCACGACGTATCAAGTCACCGGCGAACACCTGCCTGGGACGCCCAGCGACTACGAGCTCGACCACCTCATCAGCCTCGAGCTCGGCGGCAACCCCACCGACCCCAAGAACCTGTGGCTCGAAGCGTGGGAACGACGCGACGCGCAGTTTCTCCCGGCCGGCGAGGGCGCAGAATCCAAAGACGTCATCGAGAACCGACTCCACCGCGAAGTCTGCGCAGGAACCGTCCCGCTCAACCAAGCGCAACAAGAAATCGCCACCGACTGGACCACCGCAACATGAAATGCCACCTCGCCCCGGTCGCGACAGGGTCCGTCCTACAACCGCGGCGAACGCCGCCGCGGCAACCGGACCGCTACCGGTGACGTGAGAGCTCATGAAGACCCACCACTGCAAACGGTGGCAAACGGCAACGCACGGCTCTTCGAACCCTTGACCCACCAGGGGAACGCTGCCACGCAGACAGCGCGCGCAGCGCGTGCACCAACGTTCGAACGCGCGGGCCGAGGGCGTCCGAAAGCTGCGGCCGGCGCCGGCGCGCTCGAGGGCAACCTCGGGGCATCTGGATTGCCCTGTTCGCACTGGCGTGGCCGCGACATACAGGAGTCACAACCGCAGCCGGCACCAGAGACACCAAGGACCGACTATCGGCAGGGGCGTATACTGTCACCCGCGCCCATTGCCGCCGGGGGGACCTACGTGGCAGCCAGCAGCACGACTGAAATCATCGTTGCCATCGTTGGCGGAGTCGCCGTCGTCGGGATCGTTGGGGTCCTGGGCTACGCATCCAAGGCCGTCAGCAGACGGCGCGGTCGCGGCTGGGTCACGATCGAGCTACGGCTCTCGGACGCTGTCGCGGCTCTTCCGTTCCGATTCTCCTTGTTGCTGGTGCGCGAAGGGCCCGACGCGGCGCCGCTACTAAATCGTGGTCTGACGTTCACAATCGCGGCGCACGCGCTTCGCCGGCTTCGCGTTTCGTACCCACTCAACAGTGGGCTTCAATTCAAGTGTTTTGCTGATTGGACGAATCGTGGCGTTGAATGCCCCCAGTTACCAGAGGTCGTGCAACTGTTCGAGGAATCAGGGTGGTGCGATATCACCCAAGATGGTCTGCACCATGGCCGGTTCTGGTTCATCCTGCCCGAGTATGCAACCAAGGATACGTCGGACGCGAATCCCTACACCAACAACTGGTTGCCTGCGGGCCCAAAGCCCTCCTGAGACTGTCCATATCTGAATCAGTGGTAACATCTAACCCATCGGTCCTATACGACGGGTGACCGGCAGCCATGTGTACCTACGCCAAACGTCACTGCTCAATCGTTCGGGTCCGGCGAGATGACCGACATCAACGCTACCGACATCACCGTCGGCCACACCGAAGGCGGTCTGGCTGAGCTACTCCGTGGCGAGAGTCGGTACGGACATCACTGGGGCGTCCACCGTCGCTGGCTGCGACTAGCGATGCCAAGCGAGCGCGCCTTCGACACGGCCCGCGCGCTCAACATGTTGTGCTACGGCGCAGCGCCGGACATTTCGATCTCTCACGACGAGATTCGACAGGCGCTCACCACCGACATCGCGGCCATGCCCGTGGAACAGGAGCTTCTCGGGTCCCACATCGATGTCGTCGTGCTCCACGATCCTCACACGCTTGGACTCGCGCCCGTCTTAGCCAAACTCAACCTACCAGTAGTCTGGCGCCTTCACCTCGGAACGACGACACCGAACGCGTATACGCGCCAGTTCTGGTCGCTGGTGGGCAGCTATCTCCAGGATTGCGCTCTAATAATCGTGCACGACCAACGCTACGTTCCCTCGAACCTCGGCGCGAGCGTTTATGAGGTACGGCCCGGAATCGACCGACTGACTGTCAAGAACGCGACACAGATGGAGCCATCTGAGGCGCGACGCGAGTTGGCCGGCCTGCCGGACCGGGTCGAGATTCATTCCGACGATGCCGGCTCGCTCGACGCGGCCGACGTGTTGCTAGTCCAACTTGCGCGATGGGCGCCGCTGAAGGACCCCGTTGCGGCGCTTCGCGTCGCTACTCCAGTACTGAACTCGCTTCCGACAGCACACATACTTCTCGCTGGCGCGTCGTCCAATACAGCACAGTCAGACGAAACACTTATCGCGACCATGACCGAGAGGGAGGCACAACGGGACGACCTTCGTCGCCGCATGCATGTTTGGTCGCTTCCATCGGACCAGAATGACAAGGCTCAACGTCTGACCGGGCTCGTTCAGTGTGCGGGCGACGTTCACCTCGCGATGAGCCGAGCGGAGGGTTATGGCCTAGCTGTCGCGGAGGCAATGTGGAAGGGCCGACCCGTTGTTGGTCGCGACGTAGGAGGGATCGAGCGCCAGATTCGATGTTGCGCCGCGGGATACGTCGCGACTTCCAATGATCTTCTCAGCCGCTTCGCGCGTCAGTTGGCGGCAGATCCCGCAATGCGAAGCAAGATCGGTTCCCGGGCGAGGCGCTGCGTAGCCTCTCACGGCCTGATCGATCGGAATGTGGTTGAGGTGGCGGCCGCATTGCGGCGAGCCGTCCGGCGCCCATAGGGCGACGCCCCGCGTTGCGCCCAATGTCGCGACGGTGCTCGGCGACCCGAAGAAGCCGTGGAAGGTCGTGGTCGGCGACGACTTCCCGAAAGATCAACTCCCGGCGAAGTAGCTTGCCATGGCATCACCCAACGACACGGCCAAGGCGCTGCTCACGTTGGCGGGCGGCCCGTCGATTCTGGGTGTGGGCGCGCTGCTCGGCTATGCGCGCAACGTGCTCGCCAGCAACGAGCGACACTCGGGCAAGGGGTGGCGCACGCTGGGGGCAGGGCTGCTGTTGGTCGGCTGGCTGGTGGTGTTCGTCGGCTGGGCGGCGCCGACCGTGTTGCGGTCGTGGTTCGCCGATGGAAGTCCGGAGGTGCCACTCGTCTTGTTGTCGGCGACATGGGTGGCGGCGATCGGCCTCCTCATCGCGGCGATCCTCAAAGCACCTGAGGTGGCCCGCTATGTATCAGAGTCCTATCGCGTGGGTGAAGGGCCGGCAGCGGTGCGGCTTCTCCGACGGCTGATCCGCCAGGGATGAACGTCCCGCCCAGTACGGACATCCGCGGCAGAATTCACGACACCACGCGCGATGCAAGCGTACGAAATGTCGCAATAGTGAGCGCTCGCGCGCGCAGTCGCCGGCGGCACATTGCTCTGCTCCTTTGGACGTGAGTGCTTCGCCGTGTCCTAGCGAGCGCACGGGTGCTGTGAGGCGCTCTCGTCCATGGGCGTGCAGCCGTCGGGCACGGTGACGTTTCTCTTCACCGACATCGAGGGCTCGACGCGCCGGTGGGAGGACGACCCCGACGCGATGCGGGTGGCGTTGGCACGACACGACGCGATCGTGCGCGAGGCGATCGCCAGTTAGGGGTTCGGGCATCCACCGACGCCGACCGGATCGAGCACGAAGCGGTACAAGCCGCGGAGGCGTTCCTTGCGAACACGCCGACCAACTTCCCAACGGCTTGGTTCCGCCCACCCCGACCCCGCGCGCAGTGCTCGCAATCGAGATCCACGACGTCTTCCTCCGGCGGCGACGACGAGTCTGGCCACACGACACTGGCCGATCCCGACATCGACACGCTCCGAGCCACACTGACGTGCGGTCGTTAGGCCGCGAGCGGGCGAGACGCCGTCTGTGATTTGGTGATCAGCAGAACTTGATGGTCCGTGGCACGGCCGACGCGGTGCCGACATGAGACATGACGACGGTCGTCGCCGACACCACGGTGCTGATCACTGTTCCGGCTGGGATACCGGTTCCGGTGACTGGGGAGCCCTTGTCGGCTTGTGTGAAGTGCGCCGTGGCGGACCTGAACGTACTCCCGGTGATGATTGCGTCGGTGACGGTCGTGCACTTGCCGTTCGTTACGGTGAGGATCGTCTCCTGCGAGACGCCGCCCGCCGCGACGTTGACGGTTGCCGTGCGATTCACCGGGTCGCACACGGCGGGCAAAGGTTGAGCCGTGCACCCTTCCATCGCGTAGGCGGGGTTCGCCGCTTCCGTGACTGTGACGGCCGGTCCCGCGGCCACGTTGATCGGCGGGGAACATGCACCGGCCGGGACCACGACCGGCTGCGTTCCGACGGTGAACACAAACGGTGGAGCCGGAACGGGTGTTCCCTGCGCGACCTTCTTGCAGATCTCGAGATAACCCGACGTCGTCGCCGAGTCGGTGTAGGTGACCACCGAGACACCGGAGCTCATGACGACGGCGGCAGTTCCGGTGGCGGGGTTCGTGGTCGAGGCGAGCGCGGCATTCGAGCTGATCCCCGTCACGCGATCGCCGCCTGGTACGCCCTCGACAATCGTGACGGTTCCCGAAAACGATCCGACGAGCTCGCAATACCCGCCGGGCGCGGGTCCGGCCGGGACGCTCACCTTCGTCAGCGAAACTGCGCCACCGGTTGCAAGGGTGCCGGTACCGACGGTCGTCGTGACTCCGGTGAGAGTCGTTCCCGTGACGCCGGTGTACGTGAGCGTTGCGATCCCCGTGCTCGTCTTGACGTAGATGGTTCCCGAAGGAGGAAGTCCTCCGGTCGAGCCGACGTTTAGCACGCCGGCACCGGCGAAGGTGTTGACGTTGACGGCGTTTGACAGGGCAGTCACGGTCGCCGTCTGGATGATGAACGGGAACATCGTGTTCTGCGACACACCGAATCCCGCGACCTTGCAGATCTTGAGCGTGGCGCCCGCGATCCCGGGCAGGGCAGCCGGGGCGAAGGTCGTGCCCTCCCACTGCTGCGCATCCGTTGTGAGGAGGTCATAGGAGTTGAAGCCACCCGCACCCGAGTTGGCGGTGGGGTCCCACTCCACGTCGAGGAGCCTGCCCTTCACCTCGGTGGCGACGACGATGTCGCCGACGATGTTCGCGAACTGAGACGCGGGAGCACCGCGCAAGGTCGAGGCGGCGTAGTCGACGCCGTAGAAGTTCTCATTGGGCGGGACGATGTGGACGGCCTCGGCGCCGGTACCCCCCACGCAATTCGCCATCCCGCAATAGCCGGTGTAGGTCGTGATGGTGCCGGCGCTGTCGACACTCTCGATGGTGTTCGCCACCTCCGACGTCACCAGGATCTTGCCGGCCCACGGGCCGTATTTCGCCACGTTGTTCGGCACTGTGGTGGGGCCTTCCAGGGTGTCTCCGACTGCGCTCGCAACCTTGTGCGTCACCCCGGCGGACGTCACGGTCCAGACGTTGCCCTTGGTGCCGAGGCCGGTGTCGGTGCTCACGATGAGGGCGCCCTGAAAGGAGCAGTAGACGTCCTGGAACAGACCACCGCGCAAGAGCCCCGTTTCGCCCGGCAGCGTGACCCAGTTCGGCGTCACCACACCGTTCGAGATCCTCCCGATCTGACCGGGCGCACCAGTGCCGAAATAGACGTCGCCGACGGTGAAGCCACCTTCACATGAGCTCGAGCGGATGGCGGTCATGTACACCTCGTTCGTCTTCCCGGTGACGGGTGTCGTCGGGAATGCACTGAACGTGCCGTTGGCCGCGACGAGGTCGAAGTTGTGAGGCAGGCCGTTGGAGTAGTTGTCGGAGACGATCACCTGATTCGTCGGTTCGTAGTAGTCGATCGCGATGGGATGCGGAAACCCGGTCGCGAGCGCCGTCAGCGTCACCGCGGTCGGGCCGGCCGACGCGATCGTTCGATTGACGAAGCCTACGAGTCCCGCCGTGAACAACACCGCGACGGTGCACACAACGCCGAAACGGAGACCGGATCGGCCTCGCACGTTCGCGTCGAACCACGACCGCGTGATTGCACCCGCGTCCGTCATGTTGTCCCCCGCCTTTTACGTGCGCCGGAACGGCGCACAACACCGCTGCGCGAATGTCGCTGCGGATCTGCGCCGGCGATACTGCCGCCGTTACCGGCACGCGTCAAGCAGGAGCGATTCGCCCTTGCTGCGTAGCCAGTTCAAAAGCACCCGGAGGAACCGCAGTGTCGGCGGTTACCTCAGTCGAGGCCCGTTACGACCGTCTGCTAGGCCGACTGGACGAAGCGAAGCGGCTCTGCGAGCCGGGCAAATCTTTGGCGCGAGTTGCCACGCACTTCGATACCAGCGCGGGCACGGTCCAGAGCGCGTTCACCGGAGCAGGTGTGGTGACCCGTCGGGTTGGAGCGAATCAGTGGTCAACGAGATCTCGAGTGTGATTCTCACCCGCCGCGCCGTCACCGCTCGCCACAAGCGGCACGGCATTCTCGAGACGCCCCGCCGGCGCCCTCGACGCTTCGAAACCATCGCAACGCGTCCACGCAGTCAACCATCAGTGCAATTTGCACGCCATATCTGGTTCTCCTGTTGTATCCGTGGGTGGTAGCGGGGGTGGTCCCCGGTTGCACCCCACCTTGTTCTTAGGTTCGGAGCTGTCTCAGGGCTTCGATCCAGGAGGTAAGGCGGGGTGCGGAACAAGAGCGTATGGGAACACGCGTGCGGGCTCACGCGCACGGTCGTTGAGGGTGTCTCCTTCGACGTGGACGCGGACGCGGTTGTTGTGGCCGTGCGGGCCGGTCGCGAGAGCGCGATGCCGGTGCGGTCTCTGTGGGCGCCGTTCGACGCGTTTGCGACCTTTCCGACCCTCGGAACTGATTCCTCGGACGAAGAAAGCGCGCGGACGGAAGCTCCTCGTCCGCCAGACATGAGAGACCGCGGTCTCACTACCGACGTTCCAGAATCTGAACGACGGCCTGTCCGCACGAGACATCGGCTCCGCGTCGCCGATCAGCGGCCGGGCCAGCGAAGTTCGTCGCGCGGTTGACAACCGCGCGACGAGCCGCGATCGTGCCCGTGGAGATGTTTTCGTCCTTGTTGAGCCATGGCTCCACAATGAAAGGCGGCCAGCATGCCGTCCAAGCCGCCGAGTCGCCGCGAAACTGTTGCTTTCGAGCGGGTGGTTCGGATCGGGCTCAGCCGCCACACCATCGATGACTTCATTCGCTTCGCCGGACAATCCCGGGCCGACGAACGAGAAGCAGTGCGAGCGCTCATCGCGGATGCGGAGAACGAGCCCGATATCATCGACGGGCTTTTCGAGAGGTACGAAACCGCGCAGCGATCGGACACGGGCCTCGCGCTGCTGATACTGAGCATCATCGGAGAGCTGCGGAGTCGCGCCGCGCTCGACCGTCTCATTGCACTCGTCTGGACGCGTGCGCCTGAAGCCGAGCCGGCAGGGCACGGTGCACTGAGCGAGGTTGACGTCCTGGAGATGCTTCAGTCGAAGGCCGCAGAGGGCATCGCCTATCTGCCGACGACAGAAGCCGAGCGGGAGACACTTCGCATCGCGGCGGAGCATCCCGCGGCGTCCGTCCGTTCAGCGGCGATCGCCGCGTACCTGCACCATGCGCCCGACCACGAACGAGCGCGCGCTCGGCTTCTCGAAATCCTACGCCGCGATGACGCGTCGTCTCTCGACCGCACAAGTCGACTCGTTGTCAGTGATCCGGCCGAATTCAACGCTGCGCTCACCCGCTTCTACGACCTACATCCCGAGCACGTTGCGCCGGAGGCCGAACGCCCGGCGCCTCCGCCTGAGCCCACCGAGCCGCCGCGACGACTGGACGGCTAGCGAACGCTTAGACAGCGGAAACGAAAGTTTGAGGAACAGCCATGTGTATTGACGGTGCATCGCAGTCCGACAAGGACCTGTGGGCAACGCACAACTGCTGGTGGGCCTTCGTGCTCTGGCAGTACCAAGCGTACAGAATGCACGACAGCGAATGGAATGGCTACGGCTTCGACGATGCTTGCAACGTCGCGATGCCGTACCCCAAAGCTGTGAACGCGTCGTACCTAATCACGTATGGTCTGCGCGATGATTACGCCTTGCAATGGCATGCCACGATCGACTATCGCCATGCCGCCGAAGCGTGGGAAACGGATACCCACAACGAGATCTACTATGCGCCTAGCGAAGATCGCAGCTATCTCGCAGCCGCAGAGACCGGCCGATTTCTCGCGCAGGATCGAACGTTGATGGGCTGCTTGCTTTTCGACCTCGGTGCGTCGACCAACAATCCAGCGACGCGCTCGGGCGACTACGTCCACGAAGGCTGGCACCACTGGCAACACAAGCATGGTTACAACCCGGACCACATGCAGGGGCCGATCGGCGCGTGCACGACGAGTGGCAGCGCCTGCGATTGGTTCTATTGGCACACGGTCAGTCAGTTCAATTTCGGTGACATGTGGAAGTTCACAACTGATGGTCACTACTTCCATTCACCCAACCAGGCTCAAGTGGAATACCTCTGCGACCTCGCGGAGCTGCCATCGGGTTTCGTGCCGAACAGCGTTCTGATTCTCGCCAAATCCGAGGCGAATCAACGGCTCAGCACACGCTTTCGCAATGGAGTCCCGTATCGCTGCGGCGATCCTCGACCCTGGTGATTCCGAATCTCAATTCAACTTCGCCGGTCGGTCGACGGAACCGAATCGCATGGAACCACGACCGACAATGCCCGCGCTTGGGAAATCGCCAACCGGGCGACCGACCGCGGATCAGGAAGACGGGCGGTCGAGGCACACGGTGACGGGACCGCAGTTGGTGGTTCAGCAGTGATGAGAGTGCTGGTTGGTGTTCGGTGGTCCATGCGGCGCGTACTTCGGCGGGGGTGAGTCCACCGAGGGCGCCGTGAGGTCGGTAGGTGTTGTACTCGATCCGCCAGGCTTCGACAACGACTTGGGCTTCGAGGAACGAGCCGACCTCTTCGATGTTCAACAGTTCGCGGACGCGGCCGTTGAAGCTGCAACGAGTCTTTGCCGGCGCTGCGCGAGCGACGACTCGAAGCCGCCATCCGGAAGGTCGGGGTTATGCACACCGCGAGGCGACCCCGCGCACGACGTCGTCGCCCCTGAGTCGGAAATTCGTGGAATGGTTCGAGAGGGTCATCGGTCGGTCGGCGTCGCAACCAGAGCGATGGTTGAGTCGACGGTGGCGTAGTCGGTCACGACCTGAGGGCAGCGTTGGCACGCTGCTAGCCCTTCCTGCGCGAACCACTGGCAGCGCGTTCGGATCGGGCAACGCGGTGCGCGCTGCACGACTGTGGGAAGCAGGTTGATTAGGCGACTCGCCAGTGTGCAGTTTGAGCCGTCGAAGTGTCGACACGCAGACTGTGCGCAGGGCGCGGCTACTCGGACAACCTCCGTGATAGCCCGATCCGAACCCACGGCGGGCAGATCGGCGATATCGATAGCGCGCTCCAGGTACGCGACGCGCGGTTCCTCCGCTGTGCCGCCAACGACGCCGAAGGCTTCGGCGTCTCGCCAATCCGGCTGTGCTGACGGACAACACAGGTCATCGCGCACTGCTCAGCCTTCGAGTTGCTGCTGGATGACGTTCCCGAGGCCTCCCCGTGCAACCGCAATGAGCCCGCCGAAGCGGATGATCGGATTGAAGATAACGACGGCGTCGTCGCTACCGAGAACCTTCTGCAGCCGATCGCTGCGCTCGACTGCTAAGGCCAATGCACTTGCGATCTGTGTCGCCAGATCGGCGACTTGAATACTTTCGGCCTGCGCCATTAACGACTCCCATCGCCGAAGCAAGTTGGCGCATCGACAATACGAGCCCGATGAGATCCGGTCAACCGAATGCATCCAAGGCAGTGTCTTCCTACGGCAAGTCCGCAAGACCGTGGCCAGCTCATGGTCACGTGGAACTCGCCGAGCTCGCGGCAACTCTTTTGTCTGCATCAAGCGACTCGCCAACGGCGTGCGCGTCGGCGATGAGAACTCGCGAAGCTCATCCGCTTCTCAGCTGGCAAAACCTGGACGCCACACGCGCAGGAAATCTCTCGACATCGAATCGGGTGAGTGCTACTAACTTCGTGAGACGGATTGGCTCGATGGAAGAGTCAGTCGGATGGTGTCCGTCGACGACTTCGGCCGTCGGTTGGACACGGTGGCGGGGTGCCATGTTGGCGACGTTTACGGTCAATCGCCCGTTAGCGTGTGTGTTCGCGCTCGCGGCGCTCGTGGTGCCGCTGCTGCTCGCTCGTCAGTTCATCGGCAAACGGCCGCCCGCGGGTGGCCCGGTGGTCGAAGCGCGTCGCAGCGGGCTTGGCGCCTTGGTCATCGGGACGGACGGGCGAGCCTCGACATCGAAGGTCCAGGCGGTGTTGTGGACGTTTGCGGTGTTCTTCGCGATTGCGTTCATGTTGGTGTGGGGCCGTTCGGTCGGATGCGGCGACGCGAAGGACAAAGGCTCCGCCGTATGTGTGGAGGCGACCAAGGCGCGCAGCGCGTTCGACGATTTCGTGAATCGGGGCTTGCAGGCCGAGTATTTCGTCTTGTTGGGGTTCCCGCTCGGTGTCGCGGTCGCGGCAAAGGCGATCACCCAGGCACAAGTCGACGACGGCTTGGACAAGCCGCCGCTTGAAGATCCGAACGCGAAAGGGCTTCGCCAGAGCCTCCGGGAAATCGCAAGCAACGACGTCGGTGAGTTCGATCTCCTCGACTTCCAGTACCTCGCATTCAACCTGTTGACGCTGACGTTCTTCTTCGTGCAGTTCCTGACCCACCCCGCCGACGGGCTCCCCGACCTGCCACCAACCTTGATCGCCCTCTCGGGGTTGGCGGCGGCGACCTACACGACAAAGAAGGCCCTCTCGGGTGCCACCATCGACCCTGAGCAGGCCGCGCCTGACGGGGCTGAGGTGGCAGCATCTGACGGGACGCCAAGGTGACACACCGTCGCACGCGAACCCGCACGGCCGCCGGGCTCAGCGGCGTCTTGCTGGCCGCCGCCAGTACTGGCATCGCAGCGGCCGACGCGTACTACCGGCCCGCCCGCCATCACGGGAGCCCGGTGGTCGCGACGACCGAACCCGCCGAGACCACGCCGACCAGCGCGGCATCCGGAGACACCGAAGGGGAGATCGAGCCGACGATTACCTGTGGCACCGAACGGTGGGACGTCAAGACAGGGACCGACTCGGCAGCGACCGGCGTCGACCAGTCGGCGGTCGACGACACCACCGTCGCAGATCTCAACGCGATCGTCGCCCCGAAATCCCCGAAGGCGCGCGTCACTCCCGTCGAAGACACCGTCTACGAAGTCACCGCGACCCTCACGGACTTCAAACGTGAACCCGACAGCGACTACCACCTCGCGCTCGCCGACGATAACGGCAACAAGATGATCGCCGAGATCCCCGCACCCGAATGCGTGCGCAGCGGTCCATTCCGAACCGTGATCGCCAAAGCGCGCACCGCGTTTGAAGCCAAATATCGCGCGACGACTAAGTACAAGCAGCCAAACGTTTCCGTCACCGTCCGCGGCGTCGGATTCTTCGACCGCATCCACAACCAACGCGGCGTCGCCAAGAACGGCATAGAGCTCCATCCCGTCCTAGCAATCGTCTTCAATCCCTAGACCGAACGCTTCGGCCGACGGTCGTGCTTGAGCTGCTCACGACCGCTGGCTACCCGTCGAGTCGGACGGCGTGTTCGATCACCCGGAACGCGGCCTCGTCCAGCGTCATTTCGTTCGCCTTGGCGAGGATGCGGAGCCGGTTGAGGGCTTCGCCAAGGTTGCACCCGGCCTACACGGAGATTCCGAAATGCGGGAAAGTACTGTTTTGTTCGGCCCGGCTTACGCCGAGGACAGCCCCATGGACGCAGATCTCCAGGCACTGGTCGACGAGGCCAGCCTCGCCTACGCCGAGAGACGGAACGAGGCCGGGCGGGCGAGAAAGACCGACGCCACCAGCCACCGTTGTGGGATTGGCGAGCGAACCGTGAGGAACGCCGACGGCAGGCCGATTCACCTGACCGTCCGTGACGCGGCCGGGCTGGGTGCGTCACCGCGCACATCGCCAGATATCCGCGACGCGTCAGCCGAATCCGGGCGCGTGACCGGCGAGATCTCTTTTCGGTGGACTGCGCGCGCCGCGCCCGAGGCGGGTGACCCGGCACGGCACGCGCAGCCCACCTGCGAACTTATGGGGACCCCTCATACCTGACAACCGCGCCAGTACGTTCGTGCTGCACGCTGCGGATAGACCGCTGTCGCGCTGCGGGTACCTCCAGTGCGCCGGCGCGGCGCCCGAAGCATTGCAGTCTTATCGGCCGGGCACGCGCGATACCGCCGCCGTCCACCATGCGCGGCGACCTCGCGCGAGATCGTCCACGGCGACCGGCCCAATCGCCGCGCGATCGACCGCAACGACTCACCGCGCGCCCCCGCGACATCTCCTCACGCTCTGCCAACGACAACCGCAACGCAGACGGCACCGGCTCCGGCACCACCGGACGACGCAACCGAGCGATATGACCCCAGACCGTACGATGGTGCCGCCCGATCTGGTGACCGATCAGCCGGCTCCGCAAACCCGCCGCAGCCAACCTCGCGATCTCGTCCTTCTCCCGCTCCGACAACCGTTCCATCAAACACCTCCCGATCGATCCAACTCGATCGAAGGAGCTGATGCGTTGATCCCCTGAGACCGCCATGGTTTCGGCGCGAACGTGCCCGCCGTGAACCACGGCGACGGCGAACAGGGCCACCGCGATGCCGACAGCGCACGACGTCAACAGCGCGCGAAGTCATTGCGACCATCGCCAGTGATGACATTCGTGATCACAAACGAGGAGGCCATGTCGATTGACATGGCCTCGGACCTGTTGATTTTGGTGGCGGGAGCTGGATTTGAACCAGCGACCTTCGGGTTATGGGCCCGACGAGCTACCAAGCTGCTCCATCCCCCGCCATACTCCAACTTCAGCACGCCTGTTGCAATACCTGCGATCTACAGTGAATCGACGCATTGCCGCGCTGGCAGAACGAGCCATCGTACGGATTACCGAACAAGGCAGCGACAACGAACTCGAACGCGACGTTTCGTTGCGAGCGTCGCTCGGAGCCCTCGTCGGCGTTCACGACGGGCTGTCTTCAATCTGGTGCCACCAAGCACCAGAGGCATTCGCCCGCGCGATTGCGCGCAACGCTGATTACCCGTACTACATTGTCGCCGTCGACCGACCTAGGAAGGAATACACGATGCCGCGCTACCGAGTCACCCTAAGACGTACCACCGTCGAAATCGTTGAGGCCGCTAATCCGTATCAGGCAGCGATCGTCGCGAACGACCTCGGCGGTGAGGGCGTCGAGATCGCGAATGTCGCCCCGGCCGTGGGTCGGCCGTCTGCGTCGAGTGGTCCGCGCAAGTCGGCAAGTGCGGCAAAAAAGACCATCAAGAAGGTGACGAAGAAACGACGCCCGATGTCACCTGAAGCGCGCGCGAAACTGGCGCAGAACCTGGTGAAGGCGCGTGCCGCGCGCGCTGCGAAGCACAAGGCGGCGAAGCGGGCGACCACGAAGGCGTCGCGTGCCGTCAAGAGGAAGCGGGCCGCAGCGAAGAAGCGCTGACGACGCGACGGCGATCCGCTATGAGGCCGGTTGCCGACGATGTGGTTATGGAGCGTGCTTGTCTTCGCCAGCGGTCGGTGCGCCCGTCTGGGAAGAACGCTGCGTCGGTGTGCAACTTCTGACCGATCGCCAGGGCACTCGAGGTAGGTCCGTTGCAGCTGATTCGACGCGCCGCGGAGCCGCTCAACGAAAGGCACCGCCGCGAACGTGAAAGCCGGGAGAGACATAAGCGCTCTCCCGGCTGAATGTTCCCCGTACCATCGGATCCGCGGGCGATGCCATCAGTCACGGTGTCGATGTCGGAGTGACGAGAGCCTCCTCGAGCCGCTTTGCGACCTGCGAGGTGTGCTCGTTAACTTGCGCAACAGAATCGTCATCGGAGTCGTGTGCTTCGAGCCATGCGGCGACGTAGGTCGCCGACGCGTCAGTCATCTCCAAGCCCAGGACGCTGTCTCCGCCGAGCCAGGCCGCGCATTCGGCGACGATCTCGAGAACCGGGTCTCCGCGCGTGGCGCGCCGTTCTCCGGCTACGGGATCGCAGTAGTGGGCGAGCTCGTGTAGGACCGTCCGCGTCATGTTGTCGACGCTCTGGCCATAGTCGATCAACGTGATGGTGCGCTCTGCATGGTCGATCCAGTCCCGCGCACGGGTGCAATCGCTCGGCTGCTGTTGCTGTCGCAGGTCGAGGTCCTCCGCGTGCGCAGCTGCGACGGGTGCGTCAAAGATGGGACGTGGAGCTCCCGGCGACATCGTGTCCGATCTGCTGACTATCGCTGCATTCGTCAGATGGTTGTGCATGTCGGGCTGTCATCGCCGTGACGCGTTCCTTGTTGGCTCGATCGACAGCGAGCACGGGCCTGGGCTGCGCGAAATCAACCAGATAGCCGCAGTCGCCGGATCGCCGCCAGCGACCGCCGATGCTCCGGTTACCTATCGGCTCGCGCCCACCGCCTAAGTCGTCGAACACCGTTACAATCCGCACCCATGTCGGACCGAAGCCTTTCGGATAACTAGGAATTATC
>PLBO01000087.1 GCA_003134555.1 Actinomycetota bacterium | reverse complement strand
CTACTCGCAACCCGCTCCGTCAAGCCGGGCGGCGCCGACGCGACGCTCGTCATCGTCGGACGACAACGCATTTCGACACACCTGTGTCGGCGCGGCCAGTCGTCCGATTCGTGGTCCGCTCTGCTCCTGGGGGGAGCGCGCACCGTAAAACCACTCGTTCGAGGGAGGCGCCGAGGAACCTATTCATCGACGATCGCGAAAGGCAGAAAGACACCCGACGAAGTGCGTACGCGCACTTCCCGGGCACGCCTACCGAGGGCGGGGAGGGCCAAATGTGGAAACGGACACAGGCGTTGCGGCACCGACTGCGACTCTGGCTCGCGAACATCTGAGAACGGCGCGTTCAAGGCCCGGCCGACGAACACGTCCGTGGGCGGCGCAATGAGGCGGACTCGGCGCTACGTTCGTTCACAGTTCGTGCTGACAAAGCAAGACTACGTCGCGCCTGTTCTTGACGAGCCTGGGTTCCTTCCCGTTTCGTGCTGGTGTGAACGGAACATCGTCGCCGTGACCCCCTGTGACGTGCGGGACGGGCGCACCGCCTGGTGCGGACACCCGACCTGTCACGCGCCCGGAGAAGAGGACCGCGACCTCTGAGAACCGCACCGGGCGTCACGTTGGGATAGGAACCGAACGGGCGCCGTGACGTGTTGTTGAGGTGACTGCCCCGGCACCTGATCGCGTTTCCCCCGCCCCGCATCGGTGCCAGGGCGGTCACGCGTCACAGGCAAGTCCGTCGGCGTGGAGCGGAAGTTCACGCCGACCAGGCGAACGGATAAGCGAGTGCCCGCAGCATTCGAGGTCGTGACGGCGTGCGAGTACGGCGAGCGAGCGCAGGTCCGGATCATCGAATGCCGGTGTCGCAGGTGATGTCATCACGGGTCGTGCGAGCGGCGGTCACGGTCACGGTGCGGGGAACACAACGCGGGAGCATGTTCTGGGTGACGGCGACGACGGTGTAGGTGCCGACCGATAGTTCCAACCGGTAGGTGCCGTCAGCGGCGGAGTGCGTCGAGGCGACGATCCGACCGACGGCGGTTGCTTGCACTTCGGCGACCACGGGCCTCGGCGCGCACGGATGCCCGACCTGCTCGACCGGACACGTCGGACCTGCAGTCACCCGGCCGGTGACAACCCCCGTCGCTGAGCCGCCCGAGGTTGAAGGCTCGGTGCGTGTCCCACATGCCGCGAGCATGACCGAACCGACGGCCAACAGTCCGACACACGCAGCTCTCCGAAACGTCATGGTTGCCGTCATCGGTTTCCGACGATCAGAACGCAGCAACTCCTGGCGAAGAAGTCGCCGTTTCACCTGATGGACCGAGTACGCCCCCCGGGACTCGAACCCGGAACCTGCAGATTAAGAGTCTGATGCTCTAACCAATTGAGCTAGGGGCGCGGGGACCGCACATCGTAACCCACGAGCCCGTACATTTCGGATGTGGACGTAGCGATCAGCGGCGCGCGTGGTCTCCTCGGTTCGGCGCTCGCCACGTCGCTTCGAGCCGACGGCCACCGGGTGCTTCGATTCGTGCGCGGTGGCCTCACCGCAGACGACCAGATCGGTTGGGATCCCGAAGCGGGCCGCATCGACGCGCCGGCGCTGGAAGGGATCGACGCGGTCGTCCACCTGGCGGGCGAGAGCATCGGCGCGCGCCGCTGGACTCCGGAGCAGAAGCGACGCATCCGCGAGAGCCGTACGACCGGCACCGCGGTGCTCGCGGCGGCGGTGGCGAGCCGTGAGCGCAAACCGCGCGTCCTCGTGTCGGCTTCGGCGGTGGGGTACTACGGCGACCGCGGCGACGAGCTGCTCACCGAAGTCAGCGCGCCCGGCGAGGGCTTTCTCGCGGAGGTGTGTCGCGCGTGGGAAGACGAGACCCGACCGGCGACCGACGCGGGGGTTCGTACGGTCAACGTCCGCACCGGCGTCGTGCTCGCGAAGCAAGGCGGCGCGTTGAAGTCGATGCTCCTGCCGTTCCGGCTCGGTCTCGGGGGTAAGCAGGGATCCGGCAAGCAGTGGCTGAGTTGGATCGCGCTCGACGACGAGGTGACCGCGCTGCGCGCCGCGATCGACGACGACCGCTTACGTGGTCCCGTCAACCTCACCGCCCCCAACCCGGTGACCAACGCCGACTACGTCCACGCGCTCGGCCGCGTGTTGCACCGCCCCACGCGATTGCCCACGCCGATGCTGCCGCTGAAGGTGCGCTACGGCGGCGAGCTCGTCGAGTCGTTGCTGCTCGCGAGCCAGCGCGTGATACCTGCCCGGCTCGAAGCGATCGGCTTGCCGTTCCGCTATCCCGTTCTGGAGCCGGCACTCGAAGCGATTCTGCAGGTGCAAGGCTCCTGAATGCGCCTCTGGGTCGACACCGACGCCGGCGACAATCCCGACGACACCATCGCGCTGTGGTGCGCGGCCCGGGCCGCCGATGTCGACCTGGCGGGTGTCAGCACGGTCGACGGCGATGTCGAGCTCCGCGCCGCGTTTGTCCGCCGTCTGCTTCCCGACGCGGAGGTAACCGCCGGGCCGCCGTCGGCCGACCGCGTCGCGAACGTCGATGCACTCCTCGGCATCGGACCGTGGACGCACCTGGCCGATCTCGCCGACGAGGGCGCGCTCCCGCGCCGGGTCGTGCTCATGGGCGGCGCGCTCGCATCCATCAAACATCGCGGTGAGCTGCGCCGGATCGAGCACAACGTCGGCGCCGATCCCGAGGCCGCGGCGCGCCTGCTCCGCACGACGGGCAACCTCATCGTCGTCCCGCTCGACGCCACGGCCCGGCTGCACGCACACGCGCGCGACGAGACGGTGCTGACGGGCTCGATCCCCGGCCTGCGCGAGCAACTCGACGTCTGGCGTCAGGAGAACGGCGACGTGCCGCTCGTCCTGCACGACGTCGCCGCGCTGCTCGTCGCACTCGGCGATCGCGTTGCGCGCATGGAGTCGCGCCGACTCCAGATCGAGCCCGACGGCACGATGTGGGCGTCGGTCGACGGTCCGCTCCAGCATGTGGTGGCTCACGTCGACAGCGACGAGACACGCGCCCGGATGCGCGCGCTCGCGCTGGAGGGTGGCTGACGGGGCTCGAACCCGCGACCTTCGGCACCACAAGCCGACGCTCTAACCAGCTGAGCTACAACCACCATGCGTTCCGGTCGAAGCGAGCCCCGACCGGGGACCAACCATTGTACGCGGGGGCGAACTCGAGCGAGAGCTCGGGCTACGGAGCGGGCGGCGGTACGGCCTCGACGAATTCCAGCGCGGCGTCGATGCAGTCGAACTCGCTCGGTGCGCGGAAGTGGTCGACGCCGCGCAATACGACGAGCTGCGCGTCGGACAGCGCGTCGACCAGCGGCTCGGCCGGGCCCGCGAAGTCGCGATCGCCGATGATGACGAGCGTCGGGCACGTCACGCGGGCGGCGTCGTCGCGCGTGAACGCCACCGACGGGCGCCGGAGGCACGCGGCGATCGCGCGCGGGTCGTTGCCCGCACTGCGCGCGAGCTGCACGAACAGCCGGGTCGTGATGTCGTCGGGCTCGACGCCGCTCTCGAACACGTCGGCCAATGCATGCGTGTGGTCGTCGCGGAACATGTTCTCGCCGACGCCGATCAGCACGAGCCGTCCGAATCGCTCGGGCGTGCGCGCGGCGACGCGCAACAGGAGCTGGGCGCCCAGTGAGAAACCGATCGCGTCGACCGTCTCGTCGGCGTCGTCGGGAAGCGCCATCTCGATCGCCGCCTCGAGGTGCGCGTACTTGGCGGGATCGTGAGGTGCATCCGCCGTTCCGTGCCCGAGCAGGTCGACCGGAATCACGTTGCGGCGGGCGTCGCCGAGAAGGTCGACCCAACCCGTCGTGCGCCAGCCGTGCTCGAACGAAGAGCCGAGTCCGTGCACGAGGACGACGGATTGAGTGCGCATCTCGACAGAGTACGGCGCAGGTCGCGAACCGAACTCAGCCCGGGAGCGAGAAATCGCGCCACGACTTCGGCGCTTCGCCGTCGGCTTGGCGCACGAACTCGCCCAGGAACCACGCCCAGTACGCGCGTACCTCGTCGCTCGCCGAGAGCGTGAGCAGGCCGCCGGTGCGGCAGTACTCGTCGACTTCGCGCAGCAGAGGCCCGATGTCGAGGGTGTCGTCCTTGATGCGCGGCGGAACCGACAGCTCGAGATCGATGTACTCGTCCCGGCGCTGGACGGCCGCATCGATCGCGTCGTCCGCCTCCGGGTTGAGGCCCGAGTACCGCTCGTCGAGGATCTTCGCGATCTCGACCAGACGCTTGGGAACGTCGGCCTGTTCGCCGCCCCCGAATGCGATGATCGCGAACTCTCTCAGCAGCGCCTCGCGGTGTTGGTACGCCCGTCCGGCGACGCGCAAAGGGAAGTCGACGAGTAGCACCCGGACAAGTTCTTCCCCCTGCATCGGGCCGGAGTTTACCGAGGTATCCGTGATGCCTTCCAGGGCGTGAGCAAAGAGAAGCGGCCCCCGTCCGAAGTCTCGGGGGCCGCGGCTCTGATGTTCGGTTGTGTGGACCGGTCACAGCGGCTCAGGGGGGAGAAGTCGCCGGGACATGACAGATATCGGATTTCGCAGCATCCCTGTTCACCTCCACGGGGCAACTGTGACGGGTTGCACTTTGTGCCATGGGTCCGGGTCGGGCCCCTCGTTCCGGTAGGGTGGCTCCTGCACCGCACCGCCGGGTCTGTCCGCTGTATGTCAGCGCGGGCCTCAGCGAGCGTGAGATCGCTCCCCGGCGACTTCGCGAATATCGAAACTTTCGTGCGCGGTGCCGTCCGAAACAGGAGTCCAGTGTCAACCAGCTTTGCCGATCTCGGCGTTTCCGCCGACCTCATCGACGCGCTCACCAAGCGCGGAATCACCGAGCCGTTCCCCATCCAGGCCGCGGCCATCCCCGATGCCCTCGCCGGCCGCGACATCTCGGGTCGGGCCCCGACCGGCTCGGGCAAGACGCTCGCGTTCGGAATCCCAATGATCGAGCGCGTGCCGCGAGCGCGCCGGCTCCGGCCGGGCGCACTCGTTCTCGCGCCGACGCGCGAGCTCGCCGCGCAGATCGCCGAGCGCGTCTCGGTCTACGGCAAGTACCTGGCCCTGCGCCACGCGGTCGTCTACGGGGGCGTCGGCCAGCGCGGCCAGGAGAACGCCATGCGGGCGTCGCCCGACATCCTCGTGGCTACGCCGGGGCGCCTGCTCGACCTCATCGAGCAGGGCTTCATCCGGCTCGACGCCGTCACGCACTTCGTGCTCGACGAGGCGGATCGCATGCTCGACATGGGGTTCATCCCCGACATCGAGCGCAT
>PLBO01000037.1 GCA_003134555.1 Actinomycetota bacterium | reverse complement strand
AACGTGGAGGGTTCACATGGATGAGCTTCGCCGACGCGCCCAGACGCTCTTGGACGATCCACCGATCGCTCCCACCCCGATCGTCGAGCTACAACAACGCGCGCGGCGCCGCCAACGAGGCCGCAAGGCCTTGGCCACAGCCGCGGTCGTCATCACGGGAATCGGGGCGCTCGGAATCGTCGGTCTGGCCAACCGTGGCCACGATCAACGCGTTGTCGTGCGCGATGGAAACGNNCGAGGGCCGACAGCCATCCCGGCGATGCAGGCACGCTGCTGCGAATCGATCCGGCAACCCAGTCGGTGGTCGCCACGATCGACCTGACCGGTGCTCCAACCGAGGTCGCCGTGGATCAGTCGTACGCATGGGTGACGCTCTTTCTCGCGGGGGCGGTCGCGAAGATCGACTTGTCGACCAATCAGGTCGTCGCGACGATCCCGCTCGTGCTGCCCAAGTCCGTTTGTTCGAACAACTGCGCCGGTGGCACTGACTTCCTTCCGGTGCACGTCGCGGTGGGAGACGGGTCGGCGTGGGTGTCGACCGCTCGCGGCTACGTGGCCCGCATCGACGCCGCGGACGATCACATCGCCGCGATGATCCCCACGGTGTTCGACGAGACCGGTTCGATCGTCGTCACGCCGACGGCGGTGCTCGTCGGCCAAGGGAACCAGCCGATCGCCCGCATCGACCCGCTCACCAACGCGGTTTCGAAGATCGTCAACCCCGTGAACATCAACGCCGGTTTCGCCGGCACAGGCGAGTTCAACGACCTGTTCACCTCGCAGACCCATCCGGAGCTCGGTGTGTGGGCAACGNNTCACGGGCAATGCCATCACCGCGTTTTTGGGCACAGGCATTCGAACGATCGGCGTGACCGACCGCGTCTGGGTCCAGTCCAACAACGAAGTGTTCCCGGTCTCCCTCGACGCCGGGACCCCGGCCGATCTACGAATTCCGATACCGGACAACGCGACCATCGCGCTGGACGACACCTCGGCGTGGTGGGTCAGGCCGGACTCGAGCGAGCTGGTCCGCACTGATCTCGATGGCGCACAACCGGAGGCCCGAATCCGGATAGTGGAGCAGTCGCAATCGTCGACGACCTAGCGGCGCCGACCGTCCCGGAGCTACGTCCAGCCCAACTTCGTCTCGTCGAAGCGGAGACGACGAAGCGCGACGACCGTAAAGACCGCGCCCATCGCGAGGAGGACCGCGGCCGGCAGCACTACGCCGGTGATGCCGCGACCGTCGAGGATGACCGATCGCATGCCCCGCATCGCCCAGTAGGTAGGCGTCACCGGCGCGATGGTCTGCGCCCAGACCGGGAGCAAGCTGAACGGCACGAAGGCGCCACCGATCGCGCCGAACAGCACCATGCCGAGATACGCAAACGAGTTGGCCTGCTGCGCAGTGCGGCAAAGGGCGGTGACGCACACCCCGAGGAGCACCAAGCACACACAGAACGCGATCATCAGCGGCGCGAGCGCGAGCGCGTTGCCGCGAATGTGAAGCCCGAACACGAGCACGCCGGCGGCGAGCAACACCACGAGCTGCACGACACCCGTCGCCACCCGCGGGAACGCCTTGCCGAGCACGATCTCGAGCGACGTGGCCTGACTGGCGCGGAGCCGGTCCCAGGTGTTCCAGCCGTGTTCGGAGAAGAACGCGAACGTCACCAGCGCCACGAGGAAGAACGCGGCCATCGCGGCCTGACCGGGCACGACCTGCTCGGCGCCGTTCGCGTGCGGATAGCCGCTCTGCACGAGCACGGGACGGAATGCGGGCTTGAGGAACGCGATGGTGATGACCGGGAACACGATCAGCACCATGAGCGAGAGCGGGTCGCGCCGTGCGATTCGCAGCTCGTGCGTCACGATCACACCGACCCGACGAGCCGAGCTCATGCGGCCGCATCTCCGGCGTGGTCGTAGCGGCGACCGGTGACGGTGATGAACACCGACTCGAGGCTCGGACGGACGATCTCGATGGNNTCCCGTCACGACCGCACCCGCGACCCGCGCCGCGGCCGGCACGTCACCGTCGAACGTGAGCTCCAACGCGCTCGACGCGTAACGACCGATCAGCTCGCCGAGCGCACCGCGAGCGACAATGCGACCCAGATCGATGAACGCGACCTGGGCCTCGAGGTCCTCGATCTCGTGCAGGTAGTGCGTGGAGTACACAACCGCCGAACCCTCGTCGGCGAGCGACCGGACCAGCCGCAGGATCTCGTTGCGCGTCTGCACGTCGGCGCCCGTCGTCGGCTCGTCGAGCAACACGAGCTTCGGGCGGTGCACCAACGCGATCGCGGTGTGCAAGCGGCGACGCTCACCACCCGAGAGCTCCGACGCGCGCCGGTCCATCAGCGCGTCGAGCATCAGCGCGCTTGCGACCGCATCGATGCTGCTGCGCAGCTCGCGGCCGCGCAGACCCGCGAGCCCCGCGAAGAACCGGAGGTTCTCGCGCGCCGTCAGCGTCACGTACACGCCGGTGTCCTGCGGCGCGAGGCCGATGAGCGCCCGGGCCCGTTGCGGTGCATCCGCGATGTCGATCCCACCCACCCGAAC
>PLBO01000028.1:176-2667 GCA_003134555.1 Actinomycetota bacterium | reverse complement strand
AAGCTCGAGATGTTCTCGCCGCGCCGGCGCAGCGCGTCCTTCTTCCGATCGACGAAGTAGATGAAGCCGTCTTCGTCGATCCGCCCGAGATCACCGGTGTGGAACCAGAGATTGCGGGTCGCCTCGACCGTCGCGTCGGGCCGGTTCCAGTAACCCGCGAACATGAGGTTCGGACCATTCGGCCGGCACACGATCTCGCCGACCTCGCCGGGCGCGACCTCGACGTCGTCGTCGTCGACGAGCCGGACCTCGAACTCGTGGCGGTTCGGCTTCCCCGATGCACCGGGTTTGTTCGGCTCGCCCGCATCGAGCATCGAGATCAACGACGCCTCGGTGAGGCCGTACCCGGCACTGAACGTCTTGCAGCCGAAGCGCTGCTGCCACAGTCGATCCGTGTCGGGCGGCATCGGTGCCGCCGCGCACAAGCGCAACCGGTGACCCTTTTGGTCGGGATGGTCGTCGGCGTTCGCGATCAGGATCGCGGGCGAGCCGAGCATGCTCACCATCGTGGCGCCGGTGCGCTTGATCTCGGGCCAGAAGTTGCTCACCGAGAAGCGACGCTCGATGGCCGCGTGCCCGCCGACGAGCAGGGTGCCGACGACGCATACCGAGATCGCGTTGAAGTGGAACAGCGGCAACGGCGTGAGCACGACGTCGTCGGCGCGCCGCTGCCACGCGCGGGCGATCTGGTCGGCCAGGCTCACGATGTAGTTGTGCGAGAGCATGCAGCCCTTCGACGGGCCGGTGGTCCCCGCGGTGTAGATGAAGCACGCGAGATCGCCCGGCCGCACCGTGACGTCGGCGACCGGGGCGTCGCTCCCCGCGGAGAGCGCGTCCTGCCAGGAAATCGCGGGGCGGGCGTCGATCACGGCGTCGGGCGGGTCGACGGTGATGCAGTGCGTAAGCGCGGGAGTGGCGTCGTCGCTCACGACCTCGACCGCGCGTGACGCGAAGTCGCCCTGGACGACGAACACCCTCGCGCCCGAGTCGGCGAGCTGATGGCGGAGAAACTCGCCCTTGTACGCCGTGTTGATCGGCACCTGCACCGCGCCGAGCTTCAGTGCGGCGAAGAAGGTGACCACTTGCTCGGCGCGGTTCTCGAGCAGCGTGGCGACGCGATCGCCGTGCTGCACGCCGAGCTCGCTCAGGGTGTGCGCGAGGTGGTTCGACTCGCGATCCATCTCGCTGGCAGTGAGCTTCACGCTGTCGCCGCCGCCGTTGGAGAAGTCGAGGTACGGACCGTCGGGGTCGGAGGCGAGGCGCTCCGCGAGCGCTGCGAGAACGGTGGTCTGCGGCCGCGTCATGGACATGACAGTAGCGTCAGGAATCGCCCCAGATCCGGGGGTCGCCGGCCGTCGCACACACCAGCTCGGCATTGCGGTCGGAGCTCTCGAAGTGGGTCTCGAGCACCCACGCCCGCTTCAGGTAGAGGTGCACGTCGACCTCCCACGTGAAGCCCATGCCCCCGAACACCTGCGTTGCCGCCTTGCCGTTGGCTATCGCCGCGTCACCGGCGACGACCTTGGCGCCGCAGACGAGCCGGTGTCTGGTGTTCGGATCCGACCTCTCGTCGAGGACCGCGCCCGCGCTGTAGACGGCGGCGCGCGCCACCTCGGTACGGGTGAGCATGTCGGCGAGCATGTGCTTGATCGCCTGGAATCCACCGATGGGCCGGTTGAACTGCACGCGCTCCTTGGCATACGCGACCGCGAGCTCGGTCAGCCGATCGGCGAGCCCGAGCTGGAACGCGGCGGTCAACGCGGTACCCGCGAGCTCCCAGATTCCATGATCGACCTCGGCGGGCACGCCCGCGGGCAGCTGCTCCACCCGGGCGACCGGCGTGCAGGGATCGAGCGGCCATGGCGACCTCTCGGCAACGATCACACGCGGGTCGACCGCCTCCATGCCGCTTCGTCGGAAGACGAACAGCACGTCGAGATCGTCGAGATGCTCGATCCATATCGGTGGACCGTCGCTGCCGATGCCCGCGATCCGGCCGTCGCCGAGAAGGAGCGAGCTGACGAGCGGTCCGGGCACGCAATATCGGCCCAACTGCTCGAAGACGACCACGCAGTCGGCCCACGAGAACCCGTCGGTACGCAACGAGAACACTCCCGCTTCCGCGAGCTCGTCGAAGAGCACGCGATCGAAGCCCGCGCGCACGCGCTCCATCGGGACACGCGCCGCGAGCATCGACGCGATTCCGTCGCGCAGGGCGATCTGGTCGTCGGAGAGGTCGAGATCCATCAGCGCGGCTCCCGCGGCAGGCCGAGCACGCGCTCGCCGATGATGTTCTTCATCACCTCGTCGGAGCCGCCCGCGATNNGATGTTGCGTTGGATCTGCGACGCACCCGCGGCGATGGTGAGCGCGAGCGTGCGCAGTCGTTCCTCGACGAGCTCGTTGTCGTCGACATGCAGCGCGTCGCGATGCAACGCCCGTAGACACAGCTCGCCGAAGCGCTGGCGAGCCTCGGAGTAGGCGAGCTTCAT
>PLBO01000028.1:0-161 GCA_003134555.1 Actinomycetota bacterium | reverse complement strand
ACGTTGCGCTTCGTGAGCGCCCACAGCGCGTCGAACTCGGCGACGCAACGCCCGAGATCGACCTCGATGTTGCGGTCTATCCCGTCGACGGCCCGGAACGACGCGAGATCCTCGGCCAGCCGGATGGAATCGACGAGCTCGCTCACGAACGCGGTGCCGCG
>PLBO01000063.1 GCA_003134555.1 Actinomycetota bacterium | reverse complement strand
TTGTCGTAGAGGTAGTAGTCGTTCGCCTCGAGCGGTTGCATCTGCGGCGTGCGCTGCTTACGGCGACCGCGGTCGATGTTGAGATTCGTCAGGATGCGCAGGAGCCACGCGCGCAAGTTCGTGCCGGGCGTGTACGAGCGCCAGCTGCGGAACGCGCGTGCGTACGTCTCCTGGACGAGGTCGCCCACGTCGTCGCCGCGTCCGAGATATGCGCAGTACCGCCACACGTGCCCCTGGGTCTCGCGCACGAAGGCGGCGAGTGCGACCCGGTCACCGGCCGCGGCGGCGCGCACTATCTGTTCCTCGTCGTCCACGGGCGCCGAAGCTACGGCGTCGGGAGGCTCGGGAACCAAACCCGCCCCGATTACGACTCTTGCGACATGGAGTGCTCGAAAGCTCGAGAAGCCCTGTCTGCCGTCCTCGACGACGAACCCACGCCGACCAGCGCCGCGCTGGCCGCGCACGTCCGGATGTGTACGGCCTGTCGCCGCTTCGTCGACGGCGCGCGCGCGCTCGACGCGCTCACACATTCGGCCCTCGGCGACGCGCCCGACCTGACCGCCCAGGTCCTGCAGAAGGCCCGAGCCGAGCGCCACCGGCCCGATCCGCTGACCTCGACCCTGCGCCTCGGCCTCGCCGCCGCCGCGATCGCGCAGCTCGCGCTCGCCGTGCCCGCTCTGATCTACGGCAGCGACGAGGGCGCTCCGATCCATGTCGCGCACGAGGTCGGCGCCTGGGACCTCGCGCTGGCTTTGGCCTTCGTGTTCGCGGCCTGGAGGCCACTTCGAGCGGTGGGTATGTTGCCCTTCGCGGCCGCGCTTTCGGGCGGGCTGATCCTGACCGCGATCATCGACGTCGCCCACGGCCGCGCGGTCGCGCTGACCGAGACGACTCATCTGCTCGAGCTCGTCGGCACCGCGCTCCTGTACCTGCTCGTGGCTCCCCGAGGCCGCCGGAGTCGCCCGCGCCCGGACCTGCGCGTCGTCTCGCCGGTGTCGTAGAAACCGTTCGGGTAAGAACTCGGGAACTTTTTCGCCGGGCCGAGCGACCGGTGCACGACACGACATGGCACGAACATCACCAAGACATCACGACTGATCATCCAGGGGGAGACTCGTGCGACGTATCGCAATCGTTCTCGCAGCGGCCGGTTTCGCGCTCGTCGCGGTGGCGGCACCGGCCTGGGCCCACGTCAAGATCGAGCCCGAGACTGCAACGAAGGGCAGCGACGCGGTGCTCGCGTTCGTCGTCCCGAACGAGAAGGACCCGCAGACCACGACCAAGGTCGTCGTGCAGTTCCCGACCGACCACCCGATCGCCGATGCGCTCGTCGAACCCATCCCGGGCTGGACGGCGGAGAAGACGCAGTTCACCCTGAAGACTCCGATCCAGACCGACGCCGGGCCGGTCTCGACCGGGATCAAAGACGTGACCTGGACCGCGACGGGCAAAGGCATCCCCGTCGAGAACTTCCAGGAGTTCCGGGTCTCCGTCGGACTGCCCTCCGACGCCGACTCTCTCTCGTTCCCGACGACACAGACCTACAGCGACGGCTCGACCGTGCAGTGGGTGCAGGTGAGTCCTGCCGGCGGACCGGAAGCCGACAATCCCGTGCCGGTCTTGACGCTGACCGCCGCGTCCGGTGCCGGAGCGACGACGCCCACCACCGCGGCGACGAGCACGGTGAAGCAGAGCGACGTCGACAACGCCAAGACGATTGCGATCATCGGCATCGTCGTGGGCGCGCTCGGTCTGCTCGCGGGCATCGGCGGACTGGCGAGGGGCCGGCGCCGGGCCGCGTAAGCCGGAGCCGAGCTTCCCGGCACTACATTCGCTCGGTGCGCTGGCACGTACACGGTGAACGGGTGTTGTACGACAGCGCCTGGGTCCGACTCTCGCTCGTCGACGTCGAGATTCCCGGTGGGGAGCGCTTCGAGCACCACGTCGTGCGCATGCCGAACAAGGCGGCGGGCGCGGTGGTGCACGATCGCGATCGCGGCCTGCTGCTGTTGTGGCGCCACCGCTTCATCACCGACGAGTGGGGTTGGGAGATCCCGGCCGGCGGAATGAACCCGGGCGAAACGCCCGAGGAAGCGGCGGCGCGCGAAACGCTCGAGGAGACCGGTTGGCAACCCGGCCGGCTGCGGCCGCTCGTGCACTTCAGCCCGACCAACGGGATCAGCGATCAGATCTTTCACACGTTCGTCGCCGACGGCGCGACCTATGTGGGCGAGCCGACCGACGTCGGCGAGTCGGAACGCATCGAATGGGTGCCCGTGCGCGAGGTGCGCAGGATCCTGCACGACAACGAGATGCTCGACGGCATGTCACTCACGGCAGTCGCGTACGCGCTCGCGTTCGGCGAGCTGGATGAGCCCGAGCGTTGAGTCGCGCGATTTGGCGGCTTTGTCTGCTGGCGGCGCCGGCAGGGCACAGTTATCGTCGTCCTGCGGCGGTGCTCGCAGACGACGTCGGGAGAATGCGGTGCGGATGATTCGGACGTTGACGCTCATCGGGATGTTGTCCACGGCTTTGGTCGGCGTGAGTTCACCAGCGAGCGCCGCGACCGCGGTGCAGACCTGTACGGGTCCGACGCTGACGACCCAAGCGGGTCGCGCGACGGTGAGTCCGGGCCTGAACGGCTTCCCGGTGAATCCCACCGTCGCCGCGAAGATCAACCTGACCCGGTGTTCACCGTCGACGGCGACCGGCGGGACGGGGACTCTGAAGTTCACGTTCAAAACGTTGACCGCGAAGACCTGCACGCTCATCACCCAGGCGCACGCGGTCAGCACGAGCGCGACGATCAGCTGGCAGAACTCGACGAGCTCCACGCTCACGTTGACGATCTCGTTCACCGGCGCGACCCGTCTCGCGAACGTGAACGGCACCGTCGCGTCCGGTCTGTTCGCAGGTCATTTCGTGAGCGGGCAGTACCACTACAAGCCGGTGGTGTCACCGAGCACTTTCACCGTCGCGCAAGCGTGCGCCAACACAGTTGCGCCGGGACACACCGGACGGATCTCCATCGTCGGGCTCATTCTGTCCCGGACGAAGGCGTTCACCATCACATAGCGGCCCTCGACGTTGGAATTCATTCGACGCGGTACGGCGTCGACGTCACCGCGAAACTTTGAGCGCGGACGCCCGACGGTCAGACGGCGGTCGGAGCGCGCTTGATCTCTTGCATGCGTGCGTCGGCACTGAGCATGAGGTGCTCGAGCGTCTCGCCGGGAGAGCTCGTGATCGTTGCGACGGTGAGGGTGCGCCCATTCACCGACGTCGAGTGATCGGCGACGGCGCGCACACCTTCGACTGCAGCGAGCGTCTCGTCGGTGGAGTCGGCGAACAGCACCGCGAACCGGAACGCGTCGACCCGGCCGACGATGTCGCACGCGCGGAAGGCCTTGCGCATTTCGTGGGCCATTGCCGCCAGGACGCGTTCGATCATCGCATCGTCGGAAGCCGTGCGCGCGCTGTCCGGCGTGTGGAAGTCGAAGTACGCCAACGCGCTGGGCGCGTCGCGGCGTTGGCACGACACGTACAACGGCGTCGCCGCGGCGATGAACCCGGCGCGATTCCAGACGCCGGTGGCCTCGTCGAAGCCGACCTTCTGTCCCGTATGGCCGTGGTCGCGCGCTGTCGCCTTCGCTCCGTACACAGTGGTCCTATCGACGCACCAAGGCGGCCGGTTGAGGTCTCGCTCGGACCCGTCCATCCGGGCTGCGGTCACGGAACGGCCGAGGTCCCAACGGCTCTCGGCCGCTCCGCTGACAGGGGCATTTCGCTGTTGGCCCCATGTCTCCGCTCCGCCCACCGCCACGCAACAGCGGCGTCGACGCGATGTCGCACGGACCGCTCAGGTGATCACGATTCGTTCTTGAAGGATGCCGACGCGGCCAGCGCTCGGGCCGCGGACGGATCGGAGCACTCGACGACGAAGGAGTCGGACGTCGTCGGGGCCGTTCTCCACTTCGTACCCTGCGGGCTGCGATGCCACGTCCTCTGTGTCCCATCGTTCTCGAGTGACTCGGGCACGAGCGACCCGAAGCTCGGCGGCGCATTCCCGGTGGGGACGCCCGCCTTCAACGTCGGGCGCACCTACGCCGCGTTCGCGGCGGACATCGACAACGGGAAGCACTCCGTGCCCGACTTCGCCGATGCCGTTCGGCGCCACGAGACCATCGCCGCCATCGACAAGTCCGCTGCGTCCGGGGAACGCGTGAAGGTGTATGCCACCGGGTGAAGCTGGAGCTGAATGTCAGAGCCCAGGATGGTTGGATGAAGCCTCAGCAGTCCAAATCGATCTCGCTAAACAATCGGTGCGACTTGTGACTTACTGGGTGTGATGGAGGCGGTCAGCGACCACGACGATTTCGCATCCTTCTATGGAGCGGCACGCGACAGGATCGTTGCTGGTCTCGCGGTGTTCTGCGGAGACTGGGACGCGGCCGGCGACGCTGCATCCGAGGCGTTCACGCGAGCGTGTGAGCGCTGGCGTCGGGTCTCGCGTATGGAACGGCCCGAGGGTTGGGTGTATCAGGTCGGCGTGAATGTGCTGCGCCGTCGCCGTCGCCGTGAGGCGATCGAGCAGCGGGCGATCGCACGATTCGCGAGCGGGGGGTCGACGCTTCCACCGCAGTTGGACGACGTGTTGTGGGAGGCCGTGCGAAAGCTTCCCGATCGTCAACGCGAGGCAATCGCGCTGAAGTACGTCGTCGGTCTTACCCAGGCGGAGGTTGCGACCGTGATGCGGATCGCTCCGGGGACGGTCGGCGCGACGTTGACGCACGCGCGAGCCGCACTGGCGGCCCAGCTCACAGATCAGGCGGAGGTGTCGGAATGATCGACCTGGACGACGCGCTCGGCTCACTCACCGATGTCGCCAGCCACTTCGACGAGCCGGTCCATTTGATCATGGCTCGTGCTCGTCGACGGACGCGGCGGCGAGCCGTCCGCGCGATCTGTGCCGTCGTCGTGGTCGCTGTCGGAGTTGCCGGCATCGTTGGGATTGTCGCGGCCAGACGATCGAAGTCTCCGTCGGTCAGCGTGCAGCCGGGAACGAGCGTCATCGCTCGCGCCGACGCCATCGCTGCAGCTCGCGCCTTGGACGCGCATCTTCCGCCGTCGGCGATCGTGCGAGCAAAGCTCATCAACTTCGATGACTACATCTTCGCAGCCAACGGTGGCGTCGCACCCTTGAAGCCCGTACGCCTTCAGCCCGCCGAGACCGCCGTTAGCACGAAGTCGTCCTTCTGGTTGATCTACGTCCACGCGCCGAACACGATCGCGCTCGGGCACGGCCCACCCGCGCCGTGGGCACTCGTGTTCATCGACAGCACCAGCGGCAAGGTCGCCTATCGAGTCTCCGATACCCGACCCGATTGGCCGTCCTGGGAGATACTCCCGGACCGAGCCGGTCCCGGAGACCCTGCGACGTTCTGCGCCAGAGCACGCGAAACACTTCGGGACAATTCCGACGTGCCGAACATGTCAGCTCAGCAAGGGTTCCTACGCTCAGCTGCGCAGGTCGAGTACCTCCTAGCCGTCGCGCCGCCCCGAGTTCGCGACGACCTCACCACGATGCGGACGTTCCTCAAGGCGCTCATCCTCAACTCGCGCTCACCCGTCAGCTACAACGATCAAGACGCCGCCATCATCAACGTCGACGACGCCGCCCGAAGCCAATGCCACATCGAGATCGGGAAGGGACTCTCGATATTCGGCTTCACCAGCCAGTCATCGCCGGCGAGAACGGCCACGACCGCTCCCTGAATCACCCAACCCTTCCGTGAGAGAGTTCAGGTGAAAGTGTTCCGATGCCGGTCGAGCGAACGACCAGCGGCCGCCAATTCGGCGGCGCCCCAAGCCTCTGCTCGGTTCCGGTTAGCTAAGAAGGCCCGGCGGGGACGCAGAACCCGTCGGACCTTGCGCGTCTGGGAGAGCCTCCTAGGTCCCGTTGTGTGCGCTCGCCAACCTCCGCAGCTGAGGCAGGTCAGGCAGCTGAGTCTCATCGACCCGACTTCGTCGGGACGAGCGACGTCTCGACGGCGGCCAGGATCCAGCTATCGAACGCGTCCGCGTACATGGGGCCCGCGAGGTAGTAACCCTGGGCGACGTCGCATCCGAGCTCCGCAAGGCGCTCGAGCGTGATCCGGTCCTCGATCCCTTCGGCGACGGTTCCGAGCCCGAGGTTGTGCGCAAGGTCGATCACCGAACGCACGATGGTGAGGTCGTTGTACTCGTCGTTCATATGTCTCACGAACGACTTGTCGATCTTGAGCTCATCGACCGGGAGCAGCTTGAGGTACGACAAGGATGAGTAACCGGTTCCGAAGTCGTCGATCGAGAGCCGCACACCGAGGTCGTGGAGATGTTGGAGAATGGCGTGGGCCCGAGGCGGATCGGCCATGATCGCCGTCTCCGTCACTTCGAGGACAAGGAGCGCGGCCGGCACGCCGTGGCGATCGAGGGCCTCGCGTACCTCGACGGGGAAGTTGTCGTCGAGCAGGTTACGCGCCGACACGTTGACCGCGACGCTCAGGCCGGCGCGTCCGTACGGGCGCGGCGGCCCGTCGTTCCAGTGCCGGCACTGAGTCAGCGCGGCGTCGATGACCCAGGTCGTCAGCGGCGTGATCAGACCGCTGTGCTCGGCCGCCGGGACAAAGTCGTCCGGCGCGATCAGGCCTCGGGTGGGGTGTCGCCAGCGCACCAGCGCCTCGGCGCCGACGACCCTTCCTGTCCGAATGTCTCTCTTGGGTTGGTATTGCAGCACCAACTCTCCGTCACGAATCGCCGTGGGGAGCTCGTTGAGGATCGCGAGGCGCGCCGGACAGTTGACATCGAGGGTCGGGTCATAGCCGACGACGCCGCTGTGGGCCGCCTTGCCTACGTACATCGCGACGTCGGCGTGCTGCAGCAGCGCGTCGATGTCGGTGCCATCCTGCGGTGAGGTGGCGTGACCGCAAGTGGCGTCGATCGTGAACTTGAGCGTGTCGAGCATGAACGGCTCGCGCAGACACGAGATGAGGCGCCGCGCGACCTGGTGCGCCGCCTTGGGTCCGCCGCTGTCAGGCAAGAGGATCGCGAACTCGTCACCCCCGAGTCGCGACAGCGTGTCGGTTCGTCGCAGCAGCGGGCTGATCCGCGGGCCGATCTGGCAAAGGAGCTGATCGCCGAAACGGTGGCCGAGCGTGTCGTTGACCTCCTTGAACCGATCGAGATCTATGACCAGGACCGACGTCATCGACTCGTTTCGTTCCTCGCCGAGAAGTGCCTGCGCGCCTCGGTCGTAGAAGGATCCTCGATTTGGAAGACCGGTGAGAGCGTCGCGGTTGGTTCGAGTCTCGATCGTGCGCCGATCGTTACGTGAGATGCGCAGGAACACGAGGAGTACCAGTACGCCGATTGCGAAGGCCACTGGAGTGGCGAGCAACATGCCACGCGTGGCGCCCCGCAGGTCGTGGATCGTGGCAGCCGTGATCAGAGCTTGCTGATTGGCATCCGCGTAGATCGCCGCCTCGAGGGAAACGAGGGCGGGCTCAGTTATCGACGAGTCGAGACGCGCGGCGAGTGTCGAATTCCCCGCGTCGACCGCGGCGAAAACCCTGGGGAACCCCTGCGTGTATGTCTTGTGGAGCGCCTGGAGGCGAGCAAGCCCGAGCCGTTGCGTACGGTCGCCGGCCGGGAGGTGATCGAGCGTCGCGGTCAGGTCGACGCTGACCTCGGTGTGAGCGGCCGAAATCTCGCTCGTCGGTTGCATGCGGTACTTGCGGTCCAGTGACTCTTCTTGGCTGAGGTCGAAACGCGCGCGGTCATACGACTCAAGCAGGTCCGTCGCCGTCGCGACTCTCCTGGCCGCCGCCGACGCGGCCAGGTTCGACCACGTCGCGAAGACCGCGAGAGCCACGAGCACCAGCGTCATTCCCGAAGCCGCGATGCGCGTAGGGCCGAACGGCCGCTCCGCACTCCTCACAGTGTCTGCAGTCGCCGGCGCATCATGCTTCGTTCGACGCCGCCTCCGTCTCGGTCCAGGTCGCACGTCGCGGTGACGCCGTACGCTTGCTGTTGCGTCACCGCTCCGGTTCACGGAGTTCCCACCCGAGCGCGGCGGAGGACCGCATGTGCGCACTCCGCGCGAGTCGCAGTCTCACGGAAGGTCGAATTCGACGAGACCCACATTTCGCACGTACTCGACGAGCTCGGCTCGCGTATGGCGATTGAGCTTTCGTTGAAGGTGCGCCCGGTGTGCCTCGACAGTGCGGAGGCTGACGTGACAGATCCGGGCAATCTCGGGATTGGTGTGGCCGAGCGCGATCCACTTCAGTACAAGCTGTTCCATCCGCGAGAGTCCGCTCGTGTCGCGAGGCCGATGCCAGCGCGCAAGCTCGACTCCCAGCGAGGGCTGGAGATAGAACTCGCCGGCGGCGACCGCCCGAATGGCTGCAAACAGGTCTGTGGTGGCCGCCGTCTTGAGCAGGTAGCCATCGGCGCCGGCCGCGAGCACGGACTGGACCTTCGCGGGACGGTCGACGAGTGTCAGAACCAGTATCGAAGCCTCCGAGAAGCATTCGCGGAGCCGGCCGATGACCTCACCGTGCTTCGCATCGGGCAGATCGACCTCCGTGACGATGACGCGGGGTTTGAGGCCGAGGCCGAGCGCGCCGCGGATGGTTGCCGCTTGTCCCACAACGAAGAAATCGGGCTGCCGTTCGACGAGAGCGCACACCCCCTCCCGAACCACGATCCGATTGTCGACGAGCACGACGTCGACGCGGTTCGACCGAGGCGAAGCCGGACCATCGTCCTCTCCGGCGGCGTCGGACGGAGATCGCCCCTCCAGCTTGGAGAGTCCGGCTTTTTCGGTTTGCGTAGGACCCTCCAACTTCTGCGTAGCGCCGAGAGCGTGCGCCGGTCACGGCGTACCGATCAGCCTCAGAACGTACGAAAGGAATCGCATCGACGGTACGGCGACCCGCCGCAAGGTTCCGCGCCCTCCACCGCAGAATCAATACGGGCTGGCCGTACCTCGCGCCGCGCATGAAGACGAGGGATCACGACGAGGTCTCATGCCTTCAGTGTTGCGACCCGACCCGCGACGGTCACCAACCAGACGAATGAACTTCGCAACACCGCTCGGAGTGGAGTTCGCGGCGCAGGACGCTCGATCGAGGGAGCGGGATCACCCGATCGGGTGTGAGCATGCCGCATCGCGCTCCGTGACCTACGCTCGTTTCGACCTCGGTCGAGGCCGTGATCCCCCCGAGGGGAGCCCGATGACGATCAGCGACGACCTCCGGGACCAGCTCGACTCGCTCCATTCCATCTCGGTGGAAATCGCGGCGCTGCACGAGATCTCCGACATCGAACAGCGGGCTCTCGAGTATTGCCTGCAACTCACAGTCTCCGAGTTCGGCTTCATCGGTCTGCTCGTTGACGGACCGCGGGTGATGGACGTGGCCGCGATCGAAGGCTTCGAACGCGTCGGCGAAGAGTTCTACGATCAGTTCCACCTCATGGCAGTTCGCCGGAGTGTCGTGGGCGTGACGATCCAGGAGAATCGCCCCACCATCTCCAACGATGTCCCCCACGACCCGAACAGCGTGGGTCAGCCGCAGGGGCATCCGCCCGTTCGGAAGTTTCTCGGAGTCCCGCTCCGCGTCGGGACGGACCTCATCGGCATGGTCGGCGTCGCCAACAAGTCCGACGGCTATGACTCCGACGACGAACGCATCCTTACTACCTTCGCGAACCAGGTCGCGGTGGCGATCGACAATGCCCGACTCTACGAACGACAGCGAGCGATGATCACCAGCCTGGAGCAGCTGCACGTGCGCCTCGACGAAGCGGAGCGAACCCAGTTGCTCACACGCGAGCGCGAGCGCATCGCCGGTCAGCTCCATGACCAGATCGAACAAGAGGTGTTCTCCATCGGGCTTGGTATCAACTCGCTCCTCGAGGGGGACGACATCGATCAGCATGTCGCGGATCGCCTGCTCGCGATACGACACCTCGCCGTCACGACCGCCGACGAGGTACGGCGCGCGATCTTCGCTCTCGTGGTGCCCGGACACGGCGAGGGTGACCTCGTGTCCGAGGTGCAATCTCTGCTCCGGGAGCTCGAACGGAGGTCCGAGTTGGAGACCCATCTCGTCGTGAGCGGATCGCCGCTGCCGCGGTTGGGCGAGCCTCAGGACGTGCTCGTCTCCGTCGTCAACGAGGCCCTCAGCAACGTCGAACGGCATGCCCGAGCGGGGACGGTGCTCATCAGCATCCGCTACGAAGACGATCGCCTCGACCTCGTCATCCAAGACGATGGTGTGGGCGTGCCGGATCTGGTCCTCAACACCTTTCCGGACAGCTACCTGCATTTCGGGTTGCGACACATGCGCCAACGGATCGTCGAATTCGGGGGCACATTCGAAGTCGGCAATGGCGAAGAGGCCGGAACGATCATCCGTGTCAGCCTTCCCGTATCGGAGGCCGCCGGGTGATCCGCATCGCGATCGTCGACGATCACGAGATGGTCCGCGAAGGTCTCCGCACCATCCTGCAGCCCGAAGAGGACTTCGATGTCGTTGCCGAGAGCGGTTCGGCAGACGGCATCGTCGCGCTCGTCGACGACGCCCGTCCCGATGTCGTGCTCCTGGACGCACGGCTGCCCGGAATCAGTGGGCCCGAAGCCACCCGGCTGCTCGCCGCGTCTCATCCAGAAGCGGCTGTGCTGATCGTTTCGACCTACTCCGACGACGAGCTGGTCCACGAATGCATCTCGGCCGGCGCCAAGGGCTACGTCATCAAAGACATCAAACAGTTCTCGCTCAAGGAGAGCATTCGTGCTGTCTATCGAGGCGAGGGCGCGGTCTCGCCCGCGGTGGCCGCCAAGGTCCTCGACCGGCTGCGCGGCGCACCAGCCAAGCAGGAGTCGACCGAACCGCACGCGCAGCTCAGCGACAGCCAATACAAGATTCTCCGTTTGATCGCCGAGGGTTTCTCCAACCGAGAGATCGCGTCGAGGGTTCATCTCAGCGAGAACACGGTGAAGTCGCACATCCAAGAGATCTTCCGGAAACTCCAGGTCCGAAACCGCGTCGAGGCGGCACTGCGTGCAACCAAAGAAGGTTGGCTCTGACCCGGCCTGGGTTCGTTGCTCCCGAACCGCCCGCTGGTAGCTCGGGTAGAGACATGGCGTGGACGCTCGCGTGATCTCTCGTCGTCGTCAGGTTCGTTTGGTGGAGCTGCTGCGCGGGGTGTTCCGCGATCAGACGAACCGCTTGTGAGCAACCGTTAGCAAGCAGGCCGGTTTGGCGAAGGTGCGGCGAGCCCATATGGGCTCTGACCTGCACCAACTCAGCGCGCTCGGAGGGAGTCGAACCCCCAACCTTCTGATCCGTAGTCAGATGCTCTATCCATTGAGCTACGAGCGCCGGAGGCGACAAGTGTAGACGAGGTCCCTACTGACCTCCCGGGCGTTCAACTACTCGTCGTCGTCATCCTCGTCGTCGTCTTCGTCCTCCTCGTCGAGCAGATATCGGTACGCCTTCGCGAGCGTCAGAACCTCGTTCGCGTCGGCGCTGACCGTGTGATACGCGATGCGCTCGAGCAACGCGTCGCGCACCTCGTCGGCAGTTGCCATCGTCTCCTCCTTGCCGGGGGCCGATCGGCCGACGATAGATCCGAGTCCGAGCGCGGCCGGCGATCCGGCGACGCCCGGACTCGGCATGTGAATTGAGCCGCCGCGGCGCGTCAATTACTCCAGGATCGTCCTGGGAGGCCGATTGCCTGGTGTGGTTTCTCATGAGGGCTCCGACGTAATCACCCAAACGCCGCAAAAGGCCGAGTCCCGCCGGGCGAGCGCTCCCGAAACCGAGGCTCGGCTGCAGCAAATCCTCGACTCGATGCGGCTGCACCCGCCGCCCGACCCCGAGCCGACCACCGGCACGGACGACGACCTCGACACCATCGACGCACCGGAGCCCGCCGGCGAACAGCCGCCCAGTGACTTCCCGCCCTTCATGCGACTCCCCTCGCAGGGCCGGGCATCGATGACCCGCCTCGGCCAGGCGATGGTCGATCGCGGCCTCATCACGCCGGACGACCTCGAGCGCGCGCTCGAGCACCAAAGCGTCACCCGCAAGCGCCTCGGTGAATCACTCATCGACATCGGCGCGCTCACGAGCTTCCAGCTCTCCCAGGCACTGGCCGATCACCTCGGCGTCCCCTTCGTCGATCTCGAGACCCACCCGCCCGACGTCCTGCTCGCCGGAATGATCCCCGAAGAAGTCGCGCGTCGTTACTGCGCGCTGCCGGTCGAGCGTTGGAGCGGTCAGATCGTCATCGCGATGGCGAACCCGAACGACGTGTTCGCGCTCGACGACATCCGCGTGCTTACGGGACAGTCGATCCTGGCCGCGCTCGCCGACACCGGACATCTCCTCGCCGCGATCGAGCGCGCCTACTCGGGATCCGACCTGATCGAGAGCTCGCTCGACGACGCGGTCGACGACGCCGACCTCCAGGCCGAGATCAGTCAGGGCGCGCTCGTCGACGACGGTCCCGTCGTCAAGCTGGTCAACGCGCTGCTCGAGAAGGCAGTCGCCGACCGCGCGTCCGACCTCCACATCGAACCGGCGTCGAAGAACGTCAGCATCCGGATGCGCATCGACGGCATCCTGCACGACACCTCCGAAGCTCCGCTCAACATCCTCCGACCGATGGTGAGCCGCCTCAAGGTCATGGGCAACCTCGACATCGCGCAGAATCGCCTTCCCCAGGACGGCCGCTTCTCGCTGAGCGTGCGGGGTCGGCCGATCGACGTGCGCATCGCGACGGTGCCAACCGCGGCCGGCGAATCGGTCGTGCTTCGTCTGCTCGACCCGGTGCGCGGCGCCATGGATCTCGACAGCATCGGACTCTCCCCCTACGAGCACGACCGCCTCGTGAGCGCGTTCCACGTGCCGCAGGGTGCGATCTTCGTGACCGGACCGACCGGATCCGGAAAGTCGTCGACGCTGTACGCGTTGATCTCGTCGGTCAACACGCGCGACAAGAGCATCGTGTCGGTCGAGGACCCGGTCGAGTACCGGCTCGACGGAATCAAGCAGATCCAGATCAACACCCGCGCCGGCATGACCTTCCCGAGCGCGTTGCGTTCGACGTTGCGCGCCGACCCCGACGTGATCCTCATCGGCGAGGTTCGCGACGCCGAGACGGCGCGGATCGCCGCCGACGCGTCGATCACAGGCCACCTGGTGCTGTCGACGCTGCACGCGACCCGTTCCGCTGCCGCGCCCATCCGGCTCATCGACATGGGTGTCGAGCCCTACCTGGTGGCTTCCGCGGTCTCGTGCATCGCCGCCCAACGACTCGCCCGAAAGCTGTGCGACAACTGCGCAATACCGGTCGAGAATCCCGACCTCGCGACGCTCCGCCGGCTCGGCGCCACCGAGGCGATGCTGGAAGTAGGCATCAACGTACGGTCCGCGGTCGGGTGCCAGATGTGCCGCCAGACCGGCTACCTCGGACGCTCCGCGCTCTTCGAGATCATGCCCGTCACCGAGGACATCACCCGACTCATCGTCGAGCGCGCGCCGAGCGCCGACATCGAGCGGGTCGCGGTCGAACAAGGAATGGACACGTTGCGGGTCGCCGCCCTGCGCCGCGTGCTACTCGGCGACCTCAGCATCGACGAGATGCTGCGCGTCGTTTCGTAATTTCTGGGTCGACTCGCAGTTCTCGACGCCAGTTAGAAAATCGCGAAGCGGACGATGCAGAAGGCGCCGGCCGCGAGACAGTAGATACCGAACGGCGTCAAGCTCTGCGTCTGGAAGAAGCGCACGAGGAAGCGCGTCGAGAAATACGCGGCGACCGCCGCGACAACCGCGCCGACGAATGCCTGCCCGCGTATGCCGTCACCGAGCGGCCCCAAGAGGTCGGGAATCTTGTAGACGCCCGCGGCGAGGATGATCGGCGTCGCGAGCAAGAACGAGAACCGCGCCGCGTCCTCGTGGTCGAGTCCCCGCATGAGGCCGCCGACCATCGTGATACCCGAGCGGCTGATACCGGCGAACAGCGAGCCGATCTGCGTAAAGCCGATGAAAATCGCCTCGCCGAAGCTGAGCGAATCGATCCGGCGGCCGCCTGTGAAACCATCGCCTCGATATCCCGCGCCGGCCGCGACCCGGCGGCGTAATTTTTCGCCGACGAGCAGGAGGCCGCCGTTGATCGTGAGGAAGATCGCCGCCGCGGTCGGCTTGGCGAAGAGCGTTCGCAGCGAGTGCTCGAACAGCAGGCCGACGATGCCGGTCGGGATCGTCGCGACGATCAGCAGCATGCCCACCCGCGCGTCGGGCGTCGTGACGCGGCGTTGACGGGCGCTGTCGAGGAGGCCGCCGACGATCTTGATCCAGTCGTCGCGGAAGTAGACGAGCAACGCGAGCGCAGTGCCGACGTGCAGCGCGACGAGGAACGCGAGGTATGGCGACTCGGTCGACTGCGCCTTGACGAGGTCGTCCCAGCCGACGAGCGCAGGAATCAACACCGAGTGACCCAGGCTCGATACCGGGAACAACTCCGTCACACCCTGGAAGAGGCCGATCACGATCGCCCGGAAGAAGGTCAACATGGCTGGATAGCCTCGCGCGCCTGAACTCTGACGACGAACCGGGGTCGAAGTAACGCGCAGCGTGACCCTGGCCGCCGCCGTCAACCCCGGCGCACGCCCTCGAAGTGCACGAACCTCGGATGGGACCGGCCGTGACCCAACCGGCGCGCCCAAGTGGTCGGCAGCCCCTTGGCCTCGGCGGCGGTCAGATAGCGCGCCGGGCCGAGATCGATGCCGCTACGGCGGAACTCCGGTTCGATCGCCTCGGCGACGTACTCCAGCGTCGGCACCGGAAGGTCCGCGTAGCGCGCCGGCGTCGAATCGAGCCAGATCTCGCCGTTGAGCGTGACCTGCACGAGCGCCCCCGGCCGGGCGAGCGCCGCGATCCCGCCGACCACGTGGGGACGCGCGCGAACGATGCCCTCGAGCAAGGCGCCCCAGGGCAACAACACGTCGACCTCGTCCGCGATGCGCGCGAGCTCGCCGGGCAAGGCTTCGATCGCGGCGCGCAGCAACACAAGATTGGGGCGGCCACCGCGCGCCGCCTTGCGCGCGGCCCGGTACGCGATCTCACCCAGCGGCTCGTCGAGGGCGTCGAGTCCCAACACCAACCAGTCCGGACGCTCCGACGCGAGGTGGTACGCGAAGCGCGCGTCGCCGGTACCGACGTCGACCGCGCACTTGACGTACGCGCCGCGCAGCGCGTCGAGCTCGGATGCCGGCATCTCGGAGGTCCGGCCCTTGCCGACGACGCGGGTCAGTGTCATCCGCGCTTCGCAATCGCGAGCACGCGCTCGTACGCCTGCTTGTGGCTCATTCCGGGAAGCTCCGACAGCGCCTTCGCGAGCGTCTTGGGAGTCACACCCTGGCCGAGCAGCGCGCGCACGAGCCGATCGAGTTGGTCATCCGCGGCTGCGTCGATCTCGCTCGTCTCTCCTCGAACCCCCTGGGGCGGCGCGACGACGATCGTGAACTCGCCCCGCGCGTCGTCGGCGTCCGACAACTCGGCCACGAGGTCGGCCGCGGTGCCGCGCCGGAACTCCTCGAATACCTTCGTCACCTCGCGACCGATGCACACCTCCCACTCCGGGCCGACCGCCGCGAGGTCGGCGAGCAACCCGCCGACCCGCCGGGGCGCCTCGTGCACGACGAACGCGTCACCGCGCTCGGTGAGACGACGGAGCTCGGCCTGGCGCGCCGCCGAACGTCGAGGGAGGAAACCGGCGTAGGTGAAACGATCGACTGCGAGCCCCGACGCGCTCAGCACTGCGAGCAGCGACGACGGACCCGGCACCGGGCTCACCGCGAAGCCCGCGTCGACTGCACGGTTGACGACGACGTAACCGGGGTCGCTGCACAGCGGTGTGCCCGCGTCGCTGACCAGCGCGACCCTCGCGCCGCGCTCGAGCTGGCCGAGCACCTCGCTCGCGCGCTCCGCCTCGTTGTGGTCGTGATAGCTGAGCACTCGTCCGTCGACGTGCAATCCGGTCCGCTGTGCCAGGTCGCGGAAACGACGCGTGTCCTCCGCGAGGACGAGGTCGGCAGCTTCGAGCACCCGACGGGCACGCGGCGACAAGTCGTCGTCGTTGCCGATCGGGACCGACACCACGAAGAGCGCGCCGCGCCGGTCGCCACTGCCCAGCTCGCGAATCGTCACCTGCAACTCAGCAGTGGGATCGCCTACGGCGCCGACGAGCTTCCGGTCTATGTCGGCCGCGCTCTTGTTCGCGTCGTACGCGAACGTGCGACCGCGCAGGCCCGGGCCGCGCCGGAACACGAGCGCGTCGTCGCCGAGAAAGAAGGCGCTCATCGTGGCGGTGAAGGTGTCGCGCACACCCGCACAGTCGAGCGTGATCTCCACGTCGCCGCGCAGGCGCCCGAGCTCCCGATCGTCGTGCTCACTGCGAACCCCCAGCACGCATGTGGCGCGGCCGGTCACGTCGGCGTCGCGCGTGAGCTCGATGGTCTTGGTGTGGCTCCCCGAGATTTGCGGATGCCCATGGCAGCGAAACGTCACCGGGGCTGCCGCGCGCGGTCGATTCGGCGCCGCCATCACGTGCGAACCTACCGGACCCGCGGGCGGCCGCGGCAGGTGGTCGGCCTACGCGATCACGGTCTGACGAAGCGACCCTTCGAGCAGCGGCGGCTCCTTCGCCTCGTGCGCGAGCAGCCAGCGCTTGTAGTCGAGGCCGAACGCGTAGCCGCCGAGCGCGCCGCCGGTGCGGATCACGCGGTGGCACGGCACGATCAAGGCGACGGGATTCGAAGCGTTCGCCATCCCCACCGCTCGTTGCGCCTTCGGCCGTCCGACGCGCCGCGCCAGCTCGCCGTACGAGATCGTCGAGCCCACCGGGATCTCCCGCAGCCGACGCCACACCTCCTGTTGGAACGGCGTGCCCCGCGTCACGACCATCAAGGTGTCGATGGCCTCGACGTCGCCCGCGAAATAGGCCTCCAACACGTCGTGCACACCGAACCGGTCACGCTGCACCGGTTGCGGCGTCGGATCGAACGTCGCGCCCCGCACCACACCGTCGTCGACCGTTGCGCGAAACGAGCCGAGTGCGAACCGGACCACTGCGAGATCAATCGTCATGCGTATGTTGTACGCCCATATGGCTCGCCGGATCCGGACAGGACCGAGCCGTGTCCGGATCCGTCCATCGCGATGACATAGAACGGTGGAATGGACGCGTTCACCGGAGTCGTCACCACTGGCATCTACTGCCGGCCGGGGTGCAGCGGCGCGCCGCTGCAGCGCAACACCCGGCCGTACACGTTCGCCGCCGCGGCCGAAGCCGCCGGCTTTCGCCCGTGCCTGCGGTGCCGCCCCGACCGCGAGCCTGCACCCGGATGGGTCGACGCGCCCGAGCTCGTGTGCCGGGCCCTGCGTTCGATCGCCAACGGCGCGCTCGACGACGCCACCGAGGACGCGCTCGCGGCGCGTCTGGGCGTGAGCGCCCGCCATCTCCGCCGCCTGTTCGACGTCCACGTCGGCGCGACGCCGGCCGAGGTCGCGCGCAGCCGGCGGGCCCATTTCGCCCGGCGTCTGCTCGACGACACCGATCTCCCGCTCGCGCACGTCAGCGCCGCGGCGGGGTTCAACAGCGTCCGTCAGTTCAACCGGGTGATGAAGGACGTCTTCCGGTTCACCCCGCAGGAGCTTCGGGCGCGCCGGCACGCACCGGATCGATTGGTGGCCGACGGCGGCCTCGAGCTGCGCGTGCCCTACCGGCCGCCTCTCGCATGGCCGGCGATGCTCTCCTTCCTCGCGCCCCGCGCGATCCCCGGCGTCGAGACGATCGACCTCGAAGGCGGCATCTACCGGCGCGTCGTCGCGCTGGGCGACGCGCCCGGCGTCATCGAAGTGTGGGACGAGCCCGCGCGCGCGGCACTGCGGCTGCGCCTCCACCTCCCGGCCTTCGACGGCCTGGTGCACCTCCTCACGAGCGTGCGCCGGCTCTTCGACCTCGACGCCGATCCGGCCGTGATCGACACCGCGCTCGCGCGGGACCGCACCCTGAGGCCACTGGTGCGCGCCCGGCGCGGCGTCCGGGTGCCCGGCGCGATCGACCCGTTCGAGGTGAGCGTGCGAGCCGTCCTCGGCCAACAGGTGTCGGTGGGCGCCGCGACCAAGTTGGCCGGACGCCTCGTCGAGCGCTACGGATGCCCGGTTCCCGGCATCGCCGCGCTCGGTCTCACTCATCTTTTCCCCGACGCCGCGTCGCTGGCCCGCGCCGACCTCACGGATGTCGGGCTCACCCGGGCGCGAGCGGGCGCCGTCAACGCGTTGGCTCGATCGGTCGCGGCGGGCGACCTCGAGCTGGACCGCGCCCGCGACCTCGACCACACGGTGGCGGAGCTCCAGACCCTCCCCGGCTTCGGGCCCTGGACCGCGCAATACGTCGCCATGCGGGCCTGCGGCGAGCGCGACGCGTTCCCGGCGTCCGATCTGGGATTGCGACGTGCACTCGGCGACAACCCGTCCGCCCGGGCCGAGGCCTGGCGACCCTGGCGGGCGTACGGAGCGATCCAGATCTGGCTCGGACCGGCTTGACCATCCGGTTGAACCCGGGCGGCCCGGGTAGGACGACAAAGGCGGCGCCGCCGCGTTTGGCCTGGTCAGACCCAATATTACAGCTTGAGATCCCCGCCTACCTCGGATATGATTGAGGACCGGCATTCGCCAACGGCACCCGGAATTTCCCCCCAGTCGTATGCCAGCTTCGAGGAACAACCTCCCGGTTGGCGAGCGTTGCAGCAGATGCACGTCCGCCGCCCCAGGTGCACGCCCGAGGCCCAGATACTCCCCCTGACCCGGCATGCAGCCGATACTGAATGCAAGACTGACCAACCGCGAAGCCCAGTTCCCTTCGACTCCGAAAGTGAAGAAATGGCCGTCAAGCACATGAAGGCCCGGCGCGAAGACCGCGACTACGAAGACCTCGTCCGCCTCTATCTCGAGGACGTAGGTCGCCACAACCTCCTTACAAAGGACGACGAAGGCCGGCTCGCCCAGGCGATCGAAGCCGGCACCGCGGCGCGCGAGCGTCTCGACGCCGCGAAGAAGCTCACGCCCACCCAGCGGCGCCATCTCCGGCGCGAAGTCCGTCAGGGCGAGGAAGCACACCGCCAGTTCGTCAACTCGAACCTGCGGCTCGTCGTGTCGATCGCGAAGAAGTACCAGAGCTCGGGTCTCCCGCTGCTCGACATCGTGCAGGAGGGCAACCTCGGCCTGATCCACGCCGTCGACAAGTTCGACTGGCGCAAGGGCTTCAAGTTCTCGACGTACGCGACGTGGTGGATCCGCCAGGCGATCCAGCGCGGCATCGCCAACTCGGCACGCGTCATCCGGCTCCCGGTACACGCGGGCGACATGCTCACGGCACTGCTCAAGCTCCGCGCCCAGCTCGAAGGTTCGCTCGGCCGCACGCCGACGCTCGCCGAGCTGGCTCGTGAAGCCGAGCTGCCGCTCGAGAAGGTCGTCGAAGTGCTGCGGTACGCGGTCGACACCGTCTCGCTCGACGAGCCCGTCCGCGACGACGGCGACGCCGAGCTCGGCGACTTCGTCGAGGACCGCAACGCGGTCGCACCGTTCGAGCACGCGGCGACGAGCCTGTTGCCGGGCGAGGTGGCAAAGGTGCTTTCGGTGCTCGACGAGCGGGAGCGCACGATTCTCACCCTGCGCTTCGGCCTCGACGGTGGCGGCGAGCGCACGCTCGAGGAGGTGGCCGAGCACTTCGGCCTCACCCGCGAGCGCATCCGTCAGATCGAGGCCCGGGCGATGTCGAAGCTGCGGCACCCGTCCGCCGACGTCGGCGCCCGCGAGCTCCTCGAAGCCGTCTAAGAGCTTTTCCCGAACCGAGCCTGCGTCAGGTTCCCGCAGCGACCGCGGGTGCACGACGCAGGCTGGTTCGCGTCCGGCGCACGACGAGTGCCCCGCCGACGACCGCCGCGAGCCCGCCGAGGCCGAGCGCGGAGAGGATCAGCCGGTGGCGGCTCTCGGGCACGCAAGCTCCGGGTCCGCTCCTCCATTCGAGGTACGGCTCCGCACTCTTGAGGAGCTCGAGCTGGCGGGCCGACGGGTTCGGGCCCATGAACTCGCTTTGTGCGGCCTTCTCCTCCGCACTCAGGCCCCGGTCGCCGTGCCATCCGTCGACGAGCGCGAGGCAACCCTTCTCGTGGTCGACCCCGGACGAAAAGCCGGTGACCGACGGCAGCAGCGCAAGGCATCCCGCGGCCGAGACCACGAGGACGGCGAGCAGCCGCAGGTAGTAGGGACGGGCGTCATGGTCTTCGTCGCGCTCCGGATCGAACACGACATCCCAATCGGCACGATCACCGCCAGCGCTGAGCGCCCGCAGAATCTCCGTCTCGACGATTCTTCGGAAGATTCCTCGAGACAGTCAGGCGCCGCTGAACTTCTCGAGGAGCTGGGTCAGGGCGGCGTCGGTACCGGCCTGGGGGAGCGAGATGCCGCCGTCGACCACAATGGTCTGGCCGGTGACGTAGCTCGCCCGAGCCGATGCGAGGAACAAGACCACCTCGGCGACCTCGTCGGCATGACCGATGCGCCCCAGCGGGATGGCCCTCGCGACCGGGTCGAAGACCTCGGGAAACTGCTCCCACACCGCAGTGAGCGGGGTGCGGACGTGTCCGGGGGCGACGCAGTTCACCCGGATCGAGGGTCCGTACTCGAGCGCCCCGCTCTTGGTGAGCGCGATGACCCCCGCCTTCGCGGCGGAATAGGCGGCCTCGTTGCGGGTCGGTGTGAGAGCCGAAACCGATGCGTTGTTGACGATCGCGCCGTGACCGGTCTCCAGCATGAGCGGCACCGCGGCACGCATGCCGTTGAACGTCCCCGTCAGATTCACGTCGATGAGGCGGTGCCACAACTTGTCGTCGACAGTGTGCAGCGGACGCAGGTCGCCCGTGCCCGCATTGTTGAAGAGCACGTCGAACCGGCCGGTGGCGTCGGCAACGGCGCGCAGCGCGGCGGCGAGCGCCTCGCCGTCGCGCACGTCGACCGCGTGGGCGCTCCCCCCGACTTCCTGAGCGACCCGCGCCGCGGCCTCGCCGTCACGATCGAGGACGGCCACGGTCGCGCCCTCGGCCGCGAACCGCACGGCGGTGGCGCGTCCGATGCCCGACGCACCACCGGTGATCATCGCGACCTGCCCGTCGAGCTCACCCACGGGCGGCGACGCTAACGGGTCTCGCTAGCCGTGTGCGGCGAGAGCGGCGACCGCGCCGCGCGCGTAGGCGTCGGCCTGGGCGACGTCGGCCGGGCGATAGCGATCTCCGCGCGGCGCGACCGCCTCCAGCAAGGCCAGCACCTCGTCGCCGCGCCGCATCGCGACCACGAGGACGCCGCGACCGTCGAGCGTCACTTCGCGAACCGTGGTCCGGCTGCGTAGGGCCTTGAGCGCGGCGGTCGAATCGTCGGGCACCGACCCGCGCGCCGTGAGCTCGCGCTCCGCCGCAACCGGGACCTCACCCGACGGTCCGAGCAGCCGCAGGCGCGTGCAATCGGCGCGGACGACATCGGCCAGACCTGCCGCGAGCCGCCCTGCCGCGCGGCCAGTGCCGTCACGCAGGTCGAGCAACTCGCGATCGCCGGCGAGCGCGCCCGAGCACATCAACTCGTTCGCGACCGCCAGCGTGATGCGCATCGAATCTCCTCGCAACGCGGCCAGCCGGCGGAGATGATGGTCCTTCTCCACGGCGTACGCCGCGAACCAGAGCGCGAGCAGGATGGCAGCCACACGCACCAACCCGCCCGCGACGATCACCGCGAACAACGCGACGAATCCACTCGCGCCGAGTACGGCTGCGATCTGCAATCGACGGCGGGCGATTGCCCCATCGGTGAGCGGCCGGTCGGTCGGTAGCCCGACCCGGCGTTCCTCGAGCGCGATCTCCCGGTCGATCGTGGTAACCGTTGCCGGCATAGCTTCCCCTCTCGAGCCACCCGGTCCGATTCCCGCACTCTCTTCATCGAGCGCGCGGTGGCTCAGACTTGAGCGGGGACCTCGTAGATCACGCCGTGATCACGCGCCAGCCACGCAATCCCGTTGTCTTGGGCATAGCCCCGGCCCTGCACGTTGAGGATCCGGACGGAGTCCGAACCCGATGGATACGGGCCCCAGTGCCAGGTGCCGCGGTGCAGATGTACACAGCTGTGGCGCGCCAGCGCGAACGCCCGAACCGTGTCGAGGTGAGCCGGCTCCGAAAAGTCGACATCAGCCGGGGCGACCACAACGATGGCGTCGCCGCTCATCGGCATCAAGGTCTGCGTGTGTGTGTCGTGCCGATTGAGCAGCTCGCACCGCAGCCATCCGTCGACGACCTCGAGCTCGTCGAGCGTGTGCCCGATGAAGTTCACCGCGCCGTCGTTCCAGAGGAACTCGAGGTCGGCCGTGGGATTGCCGTCGTCCTCTTCCGGAGGCACGGCGCCGAACGGGGCGAACGACGCGCGCGTCGCCGGCTGCGCCTCGAGCCTGACCGTCCTCACCAATCCCGACTCCCTGTTACTCCTCTAGGCTGACGCGAGCGTCAGTCTTACTCCATCGTGGGCGCGGAGGTCACGCAATGGACGTGCGGTCGATCGAGGACGTCGAGCCGGTCATCGAGCACAACGGCACCGTTCCCGTGTGGTGGTTGGTGAGCCCCCGCGAGATGTTCGACATCACCAAAGGCGGACACCTCGAGCTCGTGAGCGAGTTCGAGGTCGCCGGCGGCGGGTTCGTCGACCCGCACCATCATCCGACCCACGAGTTCTATTACGTCACCGCCGGCCGGGGGATCATGACCATCTCCGGCGAGGATCGCGAGATCCGCCAAGGCGACCTCGTGCACATCCCGCCCAATGCCGTGCACTCGCTGCGACCGGTCAGCGACCACGCGCCGATTCACTGCTTCGCGTTCGCGGTCGGCGTCGACGGCGCCGGGCCGGTCGACTACACGAGCTGACGCGCGTGGGCCGGGTGCTCGTCACCCGTCGTCTTCCGGACGGCGGGCTCGATCCGCTCGCGGGTCACGATCTCGTCGGTCCCAATCTCGACGACACGCCGTACACACCCGAGGAGCTCCGCGCGTACGCACGCGAGTGCGACGCGATCGTGTCGTTGCTCACCGACCGCATCGACGCCGACGTGCTCGACGCCGGCGCGCAGAGCGGCCGTTTGCGCGTGGTCGCGAACGTCGCAGTCGGCTACGACAACATCGACGTGCGTACTGCGGCGGCGCACGGCATCACCGTGTGCAACACGCCCGGTGTGCTCGACGACACGACCGCCGACACCGCGTTCCTGTTGATCCTGGCGGCGTCCCGGCTCGCGTCGACCGCGGAAGCCGATCTGAGAACCGGGCGGTGGAAGGGCTGGGGCGTCACCCAGTACCTCGGACGCGACGTGCACGGCGCCACACTCGGCGTCGTCGGCTTCGGTCGCATCGGACGCGCGGTCGCCCGCCGCGCCGAAGGGTTCGGGATGCGGGTGCTCCACCATGCGCGTCACTCCACCGACGAGCCGGGCTATGTCGCCGACCTCGACGAGCTGCTCGCGGCGGCCGACATCGTGTCGTTGCACACGCCCGGCGGCGCCGCCACCCACCACCTGATCGACGCGCGGCGGCTCGCGCTCATGAAGCCGACCGCGGTGCTCGTGAACAGTGCGCGCGGCACGGTCGTCGACGAGCTCGCACTGGCCGAAGCTCTGCACGACGGACGCTTGTTCGCGGCGGGGCTCGACGTCTACGAGCGCGAACCCGCGATCGAGCCGCGATTGCTGAGCGCGCCGCGCACCGTGTTGCTCCCGCACATCGGTTCCGCATCGCAGGCGACCCGCACGCGGATGGCCACGATGGCGACGACCGCGGTTGCGACGGTGCTCGCCGGCGGCACACCGACGAACGTCGTGACGCCGCCGTGATCGACGCGTAGCCTCGGCGCCATGAGCGAGCGAGTACGCGGCGTCGTGGCGACCGCGAAGAAGGCGCCCGTCACCGTCGAGACGATCGTGGTTCCCGACCCCGGTCCGGGCGAGGCCAAGGTGCGCGTCCAGGCGTGTGGTGTCTGCCACACCGACCTGCACTATCGCGAAGGCGGCATCGGCGACGACTACCCGTACCTGCTCGGACACGAGGCCGCGGGCGTCGTGGAATCGGTCGGGCCCGACGTCACGGGCATCGCGCCGGGCGATTTCGTGATCCTGAACTGGCGCGCCGTGTGCGGCGAGTGCCGGGCGTGTCGCCGCGGCCGCTCGTGGTACTGCTTCAACACCCACAACGCGACGCAGAAGATGACGCGGGCCGACGGCACACCCCTGTCGCCTGCGCTGGGCATCGGCGCGTTCGCGGAGAAGACGCTCGTGGCCGCAGGTCAGGCGACGAAAGTCGACGGGCGTGCCGATCCGACCGCGGCCGGCCTGCTCGGGTGCGGAGTGATGGCCGGCTTCGGCGCCGCGACCTACACGGGGGGTGTCCAGCGCGACGACACCGTCGCGGTCTTCGGCTGCGGTGGGGTCGGCGATGCGGCGATCGCGGCCGCGCGCCTCGCCGGCGCGCGCACGATCATCGCCATCGATCTCGACGCGCGGAAGCTGGAGTGGGCGGTCGGCTTCGGGGCGACGCACACCGTCGACGCGTCCAAGGAGGACGCGGTCGAGGCGGTCCGCGCGCTCACCGACGGCAACGGCGCCGATTTGTGCGTGGAGGCGGTCGGCCGGCCCGAGGTATTGAAGCAGGCGTTCTACGCCCGCGACCTCGCGGGCACGGTCGTGCAGGTGGGTGTTCCGACGCCCGACATGGCGCTGCCCGACATCCCGATGATCGACTTCTTCGGACGCGGTGGCGCGCTGAAGCCGAGCTGGTACGGCGATTGCCTACCGTCGCGCGACTTCCCCACATTGATCGACTTGTATCTGCAGGGCCGTTTCCCGCTCGACATGTTCGTCTCGGAGACGATCTCGCTCGACGAAGTCGAGTCCGCGTTCCACAAGATGGAGCGCGGCGAGGTGCTCCGATCTGTCGTGCTTCTTTAGACGGAACACCGGCCGAGCGCTCCGTGAGCTGTCCCAATAGCATGCGGGCATGAGCGACAACGCCGAATGGGGACCGCTGGCCGCACTGATCGGTGAATGGGAAGGCGAGCAGGGACTCGACTTCGCCTACGCGAACGCCGAGGGCAAGGTCAAGGACACGCCGTACCGCGAGAAGACCTCGATGAAGCCGTTCGGGCCCGTCGAGAACGGAAAACAAGTGCTGTTCGGGCTCGACTACCGCATGGCGGCGTGGCGCGGCGCCGAAGAGAACCCGTTCCACACCGAGGTCGGCTACTGGCTCTGGGATGCAGCCGACGGACAGGTGATGCGGTGCTTCGTCGTGCCGCGCGGCAGCCTGGTCATGGCGGGCGGCGACGCCGCACCGGACGCGACCGATTTCACCATGCACGCCGAGTGCGGCTCGGAGACCTACGGAGTTCTGTCGAACCGTTTCCTCGCGTCGGCGGCCCGCACCTCGAACTACAAGTGCACGGTGACGGTCAATCCCGACGGCACCTGGGCCTACGACGAGCTCACGACCGTGGAACACGCGCGCTTCGGCTCCGTCGTGGAGCACACCGACCGCAACCTGTTGCAACGCGTCGGCTGAGCCGGCACGGAACTCCGCTCGTCAGTCGCGTTCGATCGGCGAGTCGTCGAGCGCGAGCAATTGAATCGTCGTGCGGCCGGCCCGCAGCTCTGCGAAGTAGTGCTCTTCCTTTTCCGCGCGCGCCCGGCCCGCGGCGAGCACGTCGTCCAGATGCGCGTTGGGAACGACGGTGACGCCGTCGGTGTCGGCGACGATCCAGTCGCCGTGGGCGACTTCGACCTCACCGACGATCGCCGTGCCCCCGATGCGGCCGGGCTCCTGCTTGGTCGCCCCGCGCAGCGCGATCATCGTCGAGAACACCGGGAAGCCGTGCGCTTCGAGCGCGTCGACGTCACGTACGCCGCCGTCGATCACCAGACCGCGTAGCCCCCGCGCTTCCGCGCCGGTTGTCAGCACCTCACCCCAGTAGCCGCGCGCGGGCTCGTGGCCGACGTTGACGACGAGCACCGACCCGGTCGGTGCCTCCGCGACCGCGACGTGGATCGCGAGGTTGTCGGCGGTGCTGCAGTTGACGGGGAACGCGGGCGCGCTGACGCGCGCGCCGCGCCAGGCGGGGCGGATCCGGGGCGCCATCGGTCGGCCGCCGCTCTCCCCGAGCGTCGCGGCACCCAATGCGGCGAAGGCAGCTGCGTAGTCGTCGGTCATCGAAGGAAGCTCATTGGCGGAGGGCGAGGGATTTGAACCCTCGAGGGAGCTTGTAACCCCCTACTCGCTTAGCAGGCGAGCACCTTCGGCCACTCGGTCAGCCCTCCGGAGCCAGCGAGTATACGAGGGCGTCCCGCAAACGGCGCCGGGGTACGGTCGGGTGCATGACGCCCGTCGAGGCCCTCGAGCGCATCGCCGAGCTGCTCATGCGAGCGCGTGCGCCGGGCCCCCGACAACAGGCGTTCCGCCGCGCGGCGCGCGAGATCTCCCGGGTGCCGGAGTCCGAGCTGCAGTTCCTCGCCGACGCCGGACGGCTGCAGGATCTCCCGGGCATCGGCGACACGACGGCGGCGGTCATCGCGGAAGCGCTCGCCGGGGAGACACCCCAGTACTTGCAGAAGCTGCTCGAGCACGCGCAGACACCGGGCACCGAGGCGGGCGATGCGTTGCGCACCCAGCTGAAAGGCGACCTGCACGTGCACTCCGACTGGTCGGACGGCGGCGACACGATTCGCACCATGGCTGAAAAAGCGCGCGCGCTCGGGCACGACTACTTCGCGCTCACCGATCACTCACCCCGGCTGACGATCGCGCACGGCTTGCCGCCGGAGCGGTTGCGCGAACAACTCGACGTCGTCGCCGCGTTGAACGACGAGATGGACCCGTTCCGGATACTCACCGGAGTCGAGTGCGACATCCTCGAAGACGGTGCGCTCGACGGGTTGGAGGAATTGCTCGCGCGCGTCGACGTCGTCGTGGCGAGTGTGCATTCGAAGTTGCGCATGGAGCCGGTCGCGATGACGCGCCGGATGGTCGCCGCGATCGCGAACCCGCACGTCGACGTGCTCGGCCACTGCACCGGGCGCCTCCTCGTGGGTCGCGGTCGCCCGACGTCGGAGTTCGACTCCGACGTCGTGATCGAGGCGTGCCGCGTCTTCGACACCGCGATCGAGGTGAACTGCCGGCCCGAGCGACTCGATCCTCCGAGGGACATCTTGCGCAAGGCGGTGGATGCCGGCATCAAGGTCGCGATCAGCACCGACGCGCACGCTGCCGACCAGTTGGAGTGGCAGCAGTACGGAACCGACCGCGCGGCCGAATGCGGTGTCGTGGCCGAGCAGGTCGTCAACGCCCGGAGCGTCGACGATCTCCTGGCGTGGTGCGCCGCGCACCCGACGACCGCCTGAGTCAGTCGCGCCACACGATCGCGGCTTCCCAGGGCGCGAGGTGCAACGCGCCGTCGACGCGCTCGTCGGCGCGGGCTCGGATCGTCGAGATCCGGATCGCGCCGGGACCGACATCGGCGACTTCGACGGCATCGCCCGACAGGTTGCACGCAACCACGGTGCGTTCGCCGCGTCGCCACGCCCAGACGTCGTCGTTCGGACCGGGCAACGTGCGGTAGGAGCCGTCGCGCAGCTCCGGCATCGCGTCTCGTAGACCGATCAGATCGCGCGTCAGCGCGAGCACCGAATCGGGATCGTGTCGTTGGTCGGCCACGTTGTACGCCGCGTAGTCGCCGTAGGGGAGCCACGGCTCGACGCCGGGCTCGGAGAAGCCCGCCCCGGCTTCCGCGGACCAGTGCATCGGTGTGCGCTCGTCGTCGCGACCCATGCGCGCGCCGTGAAAGACGCCGACCGGGTCGAGGATGCGATCCTTCGGAACGGCGGTATCGACCATGCCGATCTCGTCGCCGTAGTAGAGGAACGGCGTACCGCGCAGTCCGAGCAACATGACCAACGCCGCGCGCGTCCGCGCGGGATCGTTCTTGCACCAGCGGGTCGGGAAGCGGTGATTGTCGTGATTGCCACCGGTCCAGACCGGCCACGCGTCGGAGGGCAACAGCTGCTCGGCGTGCTCGACCGCCTCGCGCAACTGGGCGGCACGAAATTCGGAATGCAACAGCATGAAGTTGAACGCGAGGTTCAACTCGTCGCCCGTGCCGTAGAAGGACGCGAAGGCCTCCGGCTCCAGCACGTACGTCTCTCCGATGAGGACGCGCGGTGGGTCGTAGCTCTCGGCGACCTTGCGCCAACGCCGGAGCACGTCGTGCACCTCGGGCCGGCAGGCGTTGTAGACCGAGCGCTGGCCCATCATCTGCACGTACCAGTGGTCGTCGGCAGTGGCCGGTGGGTTGTCGCGCAGCTCGCGATCCTTGATGACCGAATGGCACACGTCGATCCGGAAACCGGCGATCCCGCGGTCGAACCAGAAGCGCAAGATCGCGTCGAACGCGTCGCGGACCTCTTCGTTCCACCAATTGAGATCGGGCTGCGAGGAGAGGAACTGATTGAGGTAGTACTGGCCGCTCGCCTCGTCGAAGGTCCACGCCGGCCGGCGGGGATCGAAGGCCATGCCCCAGTTGTTCGGCACGGAGCCGTCGGGCTTGGGATCGGCCCACACGTACCAATCGCGATGCCGGGCGTCGCGCCCCGACTTCGCGTCGACGAACCAAGGGTGGCGGTCGCTCGTGTGGTTGGGAACGAGGTCGAGGATCACGCGGATGCCGCGCTTGGCGGCTTCCTCGATCAGCGTGTCGGCTTCGGCGAGCGTGCCGAACGAAGGATCGACTGCGACGTAGTCGGCGACGTCGTAGCCCCAGTCGTCGTTCGGCGAGACCATGATCGGGTCGAGCCAGATGCCGTCGACGCCGAGCCACTGGAGATGGTCGAGACGGTGCGTGATCCCGCGCAGATCGCCGACGCCGTCACCGTTGGTGTCCATGAAAGAGCGCGGGTAGATCTGGTAGAGCACCCCGTCGCGCCACCAGGTGCGACCCGCGCGGTCGGCAGGCATCTGCGGCATGCGCGAGACGCTACCCGGCCCGACTGCGGGCCGGCTCAGTTGGCGGCGGCGGAGGGTTCGCCTTCGGCGGCGGCCCACATCCGCGCGTACGCGCCGCGGCGCGCGACCAACTCGTCGTGCGCCCCGTCTTCGACGACGCGACCGTGATCGATCACCACGATGCGGTCGGCGAGACGAGCGGTCTGCAAGCGGTGCGCGATCAGGATGGTGGTCCGGCCGTGCGCGGCGACGCCCATCGCGGCCTGCACCTTCGCCTCGGTGCGGAGGTCGAGGTTCGACGTCGCCTCGTCGAGCAACAGGATCGCGGGGTCGACGAGGTGGGCGCGCGCCAGCGCGATGAGCTGGCGTTGACCCGACGACAACGACCGGCCCCGCTCGCTGACCCATTGCAGGTAGCCGCCCGGCAGACCGGCGATGAACTCGTGCGCGCCGACGGCGCGGGCGGCGGCCTCGACCGCTGCGTCGGTCGCGTCGTCGCGCCCGTAGGCGACGTTGTCGCGGATCGTGCCGGAGAACAGGAACGCCTCCTGCGGCACGACGCCGAGCTGCTGGTGGAACGCGACCTGGTCGTAGGCGTTCACCGAAACTCCGTCGGCGCTCACCTTTCCCTCGGTCGGATCGTAGAAGCGAGCGACCAGCTTGATCACGGTCGACTTCCCGGCGCCGGTCTCGCCGACCAGGGCCACGGTCTCGCCGGCGCGGATGTGGAGGTCGACACCTCGCAGCGCGTCCTCGGTCGCGTTGCGGTAGCGGAAACGCACGTGCTCGAGCTCGACGTCGCCGGCGAGCCGGGGAACCGCAACCGGATGCGCAGGGGGCACCAGGGAGGACGGCGTCGCCAGCAGCTCGGTGATCCGCGAGATCGCGACTCGCGCTTGCTGGTACGAGTCGAAGACCTGGGACAGCTGCTGGATCGGCGCGAAGAACAGGTTCAGGTACAAGAGGAACGCGATGAGGGCGCCGACCGAGAGCGAGTGCTGCGCGACGAGCACGCTGCCCGCGCCGAGCACGAGGCAGACCGCGATGTCGGAGAGGAAATCGACGAAAGGAAAGTAGATCGCCACCAATCGTTGGGCCCGCACCCGCGCGTCCCGGTAACCGCCGGCGACCTCCTCGAACTGCGCCTGGTTGTGTTCCTCCCGGACGAAGGCCTGCGACACGCGGACGCCGGAAAGGCCCTCCTGCAGATTCGCGTTCACGGCCGCTATCCGCTCACGGGCCGCCTCGTACGCCTTGCTCGACTGGTTGCGGAACCACACCGTGGCGATGAAGAGCGGCGGCAGGATTCCGGCGCTCACCAACGCGAGGCGCGGATTCATGATTGAGAGCGCGACGCCCACACCGACGAACGTCACGAGATTGACGAGCGCGTTGACGAGACCGTTCTGCAATAGCTGAGACAGCGCGTCGATGTCGGTCGTCATCCGCGTCATGATCCGGCCGGCCATCTCGTTCTCGTAGTAGTCGACGCCGAGGCGTTGCAGGTGTGCGAACACCTTGATCCGGAGCGCGTGCAACAGGCGCTCGGAGGTACGGCCCATCACGCGCGCCTCGCCCCACATCACCCACCAATCGAACAGCGTGATCGCGAGGAACACGAACGTCGCGAGCCACAGCGCGCCGGGTGAATTCTTCGCGACGCCGTTGTCGAGGCCGTACCGCACGAGCAACGGGCCCGCGAGCGTGCACAGCGCGTCGAGCGCGACGAGGAACATCCCGACGAGCAACCACCCGCGGTAGCGCCGCAGGAATCCGAGGAACGAGAAGTCGGGCGCGGGCACTGCTTCGAACGCCACGTCGACGTGCGGATCCGAGTCGGCAGGTTCGAGCGCGTCGACCCGGGCGAGCAGCTCCGGTGTCGGCGCGAGCGCGCCGCCCCATGCCGCGCCTCCGGCCGCGCCGCCACCGCCACCTCCGGTCGGACCTCCGAAACGCATCGCGGCCGGGCTCGCAGTACGCGTGCGATCGGCGATCAGCACACTCCGGAGCTCCTCGTCCTCGAGGCCGCGCCACGCCGACGGCGTTATCCCGTCGACGCGCGTGTCGTCCTCGACGCGTTCCTCGACGGCGTCGATGCCTTCCGCGTCGTCGCCCGGACCCGACAGGAGCATCCGGTAGAGCGGACAGCGCGCGGTCAGCTCCTCGTTCGTTCCCGCGTCGACGACCTGACCCTTGTCGACGACGACGATCCGATCGGCGAGCGACAACGTCGAGCGACGGTGCGCGATGAGCAACGTGGTGCGCGTGCTCGCGATCCGGCGCAGGGTTGCATGGATCTCCTCCTCGATGCGGGCGTCGACCGACGAGGTCGCGTCGTCGAGGAGCAGGATCTCGGGATCGGAGAGCAGCGCCCGCGCCAGAGCCACGCGCTGGCGCTGACCCCCCGAGAGGGTCAGACCCTGCTCGCCGACAACGGTGTCGTAGCCGAACGGAAGCTGCATGATGAACTCGTGCGCCTCGGCCGCGCGCGCCGCGGTCTCGACTTCGGCCGGTGTCGCGTCGGGACGGCCGAACGCGATGTTCGCGGTGATCGAGTCGGAGAAGAGGAACGAGTCCTCGAACACCACGCCGATGCTGCGTCGCAGCGATTGCAACGTGGCGTCGCGCACGTCGACGCCGTCGATCGTCACCGCGCCCGCGTGCACGTCGTAGAACCGGGGTAACAACAGTCCGACGGTCGACTTTCCCGAGCCCGACCCGCCTACGAGCGCGACCGTCTCGCCGGGCGCGACGTGCAGGGTGAAATCGCGCAACACCGGTTGTGTCGACGTGTAGCCGAAGGTCACGTGGTCGAACGAGATCGCGCCGCGCTCGACGTGCAGTTCGCGCGCATCGGGATGATCCTGGACGAGCGGGGTCGAGTCGAGCAGGTCGTAGATGCGCTCGGCCCCGGCTCGGGCGAGCTGGCCGACTGTGAGGATCGCGGCGAGCTGGCGCACGGGCGGCGTGATGAGCAGCATGTACGACGCGAACGCGAAGAACGTTCCGTACGTGATGTGGTGGTGCAGCGCGAGCCACCCGCCGAGCGCGAGCACCGCGACCTGGCCGAAGGCCGGAATGGTCTGCATCGCGGGTTGGAGCCGGGCCTGGATGTTCACCAGGCGTACGCGCGACGCGAACATCGACTCCGACCGGTCGGCCAGGCGTTCGAGCTCGCGGCCCTCCTGACCGAAGCCCTTCACGACCCGCACTCCGGTGACGTCCTCCTCGACGACGTTGGCGACGTCGCCCGCCTTCTGCTGCGCGTCCCAGCTCGCGGGGAAGACCGACGTTCTCAACTTCATCGCCGTGACGAGCAACAGCGGAGCGACCGCGAGCATCACGAACGCCAGTGGTACCGACAACACGAACATCACGGTCAACGAGACGATGAACAGCAGGACGTTCGCCACACCGATCGGGAGGAACTGGAGGAAGCCCTGGATCAATGCGACGTCGGAGGACGCGCGGCTCACGAGCTGACCGGTCGACATCTCGTCGTGGCGGGCAAAGTCGAGCCGCTGCAGCTGCCGGAAGATCGCGGTCCGCAGATCGTGCTGCACGTCGAGCGCGATGCGCCCGCCGCGGAACCGACGGTTGTACGCGAAGACGAACGTCAGCACACCCATGACGATCATCAACGCCAGCCAGGGCGCCAGCGGCTTGTTGTGGTGGGTGATGACGTCGTCGATGACGACCTTCTGCACCGCCGGGAGCAACGACTGGATGAGCTGACCGCCGATCGCGACCCCGAACGCGATGTACGCGTTCTTCTTGTGCGGCTTCATGTAGCCGACCAGGCGACGAATCCAGCCTTGCTTCTTCACCTTGTGCGGCTTCACGTCGGCACCTCGTGACCACGCTCTCCCCGCAAACGCGCCTCCATGCGCAGCGCGAGCGCGTCGTCGAGATCGAGCAGCGCGCCGAGCAGCGCGTCTCGTTCGCGGGCGTGCTCGAAGATCCGACTCAGGGTCTCGCTCATCTCCTGTTCGGCCGCACGAAGCGCAGCGACGCCGCCCGGAGTGAGCGCGACGCGGATCGACCTGCGGTCGCCGGCGACGGCCTCGCGCGCGACGAGCCCGCGGTCGACCAGGCCGTCGACGACCGCGGTGATCGTGGGCTTCGCGACCGCGAGCCGTTCCGCCAGCAGCGAGGAGCGTTCGTCTCCGGCGGCGATCAGCGCGAGCACCCGGAACTGCGCGAGCGTGAGATCGCGCGCGGCCGCGGCGCGCTCCATGGCTCGGGCCGCGAGCGTCAGGGCCCGGGCGGCTCGGGGAAGATCGTCGGCACGTTCGACCACGCTCGCCAGGGTACCGAACCATTAGAGAGTCGAACTATTTACGGAAGGCCACCCGGGACCGGCATGATTCCGGAGATGGCGAACGCGCTGGGGATCGACGTCGGCACCACCAACGTGAAGGTCGCGCTCGTGCGGGGCGACGGCAGCACGGCCGGGAGTGCGCAGCGACCGCTGCCCATGACCCGCGCCGGTGAGCTCGCGGAGCAGGACGCCGACACGATGTGGTCGTCGCTGATCGACGCCGTCCGCGAGGTGACCGCGGCCCATCCGAACGACGCCCGCGACGTGCACGCGATCGGGGTGTGCAGCCAGTACTCCTCCATAGTCCCGATCGACGCGCAGGCCCGGCCGCTGACTCCGATGTTGATGTGGCAGGACCAGCGGGGAACCGATCACTGCATCGAGATCATGACGCGCGACGAGAACGCGTTCTTCACCTTCGTCGAGCGCCACGGGATACCGCCCGTCGGCGGCGGCCTGTCACTCGCGCACATTCTCTACCTGCAGGAAGTCCGGCCCGAAGTGCACGAACGCACCGCGGCATACGTCGAAGCCATGGACTACGTGACCGCACGGCTCACGGGGCGCATCACCGCGAGCCGGCACAGCACGTACATGTATCAACTCTGCGACAACCGCACACTCGACTCTCTCGAGTACGACGACGTGCTGGTGAAGCTCGCGGGCGTCGACACCACCCGCTTGCCGCCGCTCGTCCCGATCGACAGCGCGGTCGGTTCGCTGTTGCCGGGAGTCGCGCGCGAGCTCGGCCTCAGCGAGTCGGCGACCGTGTACGCGGGAACGAACGACACCGCGACCGCCGCGGTCGCGACCGCCGCGTTCGCGCCCGGGCGCGCCGGCATCTCGATCGGGACCACGAGTGTCCTGGTCGACGAGGTCGACGCGTTCCGGGTCGACCTCGAGCACCAGATCTTCTCGATGCCCGGCCCGTACCCCGACCGGTACGTCGTGTGCGCCGAGAACGGCCTCGGCGGCAAGCTCCTGGAGCACGTGCTGCGCAATCTCTTCTACGCGGTCGACGAGCTCGGCGATCACGGCGCCGCCGACCCGTTCGCCGCGCTCGACGACGCGCTGCGCGCCACTCACGCCGGCGCGGGCGGCGTCATGTTCCTGCCCTGGCTCGGCGGTGCGAGCGCGCCGCAGGGCGGCAACGCGATGCGCGGCGGCTTCGTGAACATGTCGCTCGAGACGACCCGACGTGATCTCACGCGAGCCGTCGTCGAAGGAATCGCGCACAACCTCCGCGCGCTCGTGCCCCCGGTCGAGGCCTTCAGCCGCCGGCCGATCCACGAGATTGCCCTGGTCGGCGGCGCGGCCCGATCCGTTGCATGGTGCCAGGTTCTCGCCGACGTCCTCGACCGGCCGGTGATCGCGCTCTCCGCCCCCGACGTCGCGATCGCACGCGCCACCGCGCTCCTCGCGTTGCAGCGCTCCGGCGCCCGGTCGCGCGCCGACCTCGACCGGGAGCCGACGTCAGGCGCGCGTCGCTTCGAACCCGACCCGGAGCATCGCGGCCTCTTCACCGATAGACACGAACAGTTCGAGGCTGCGTACTCTGCTCTCCTCCCGATCAGTGAGGCACTTTCATGAGCTCGTCCTACCCCTACGCCACCACCCACGACGTGCTGCGTGGCATGCCGTCCGAAGGACGCTCACGCGACTCGATCATCGCCGAGCTCGAGGCGTTCGCCCACGACGAGGACAAGACGTGGGAGACGGGCAAGTGCTCGGGGACGATGTACTGCGGCGACCACACGCACTACGAGTTCCTCGGGCGCGCGTTCGAGCTCTTCGCGCACATGAACGCCCTCCAGCGCGACATGTGCCCGAGCATGACGAAGTTCGAAGGCGAGATCATCGCCATGACCCTCGACATGCTCCACGCCGACGCCATTACCGGCAGCGAACCGGCCGGACTGGTCACGTCGGGCGGCAGCGGCAGCATCCTCCACGCGGTGCTCGCGTACCGCGAATGGGCGCGCAACGAACGCGGCGTCGAGCGGCCGAACTTCGTCAAGCCCGAAACCGCGCATCCCGCGTTCGACAAGGCTTGCCACCTGCTCGGGGTCGAATGCAGGCGCGCGCCGATCGATTCCGAGACCATGACGGCCGATCTCGACGCGATCGCGAAGCTGGTCGACGAGAACACCATCGCGATGGTCGGCTCCGCGTGCAACTACGGCTACGGCACGATCGACCCGATCGCCGCGATGGCCGACCTCGCGCTCGAGCGCGGCGTCGGCCTGCACGTCGACGGTTGCCTCGGCGGATTCATCCTGCCGTGGGGCCAGGAGCTCGGATACCCCAACATCCCCGTGTTCGACTTTCGCGTTCCGGGCGTCACGAGCATCTCGGCCGACACCCACAAGTACGGCTATGGGCTGAAGGGCGCGTCGGTCCTCGCGTTCCGCGACAAGGCGCTGCGCAACAGCCAGTACTTCTTGTTGACCGACTGGAGCGGCGGCAAATACGCGTCGCCCGGCATCGAAGGCTCGCGCTCGGGCGGGATCCTTGCGTCCACATGGGCGTCGCTCGTCAGCATGGGTCGCGACGGCTACATGAAGTACGCGCGCGCCATCTTCGAGACTGCCTTCAAGATGCAGGACGCAGTGCACTCGCACCCCGAGCTCCGCATCCTCGGAGCGCCGACCTTCTGCTTCAGCTTCACGAGTGACGAGTTCGACATCTACCACGTCAACGACTTCATGCGTACGAAGGGTTGGCGGTTCAACGGCCAGCAGTACCCGAATGCAATCCACATGGCGGTGACCCGACCGCAGACGCAAGACGGACTCGCCGACACGTTCGCGACCGACCTGGCCGACGCGGTGCAGTACGCACACGAGCACAAGGACGAAAAGCCCATGAGCGCGGCGATCTACGGCGGTGTCGAAGGGGGCATGACCTCCGAGGCCGACGAATTCATCCGCTCGGTGATGGAAGACATGCTCGACAAGCACCAGGGCCTGCCGAGGCCGTAGCGCGTTGCCCACGTACATCGCGCTCCTGCGGGGCATCAACGTCGGGGGCAATCGCAAGATCCCGATGAGCGATCTCCGCGCACTGTTCGACGAGCTCGGGCACACCGACGTCCGGACGTACATCCAGAGTGGCAACGTCGTCTTCACCGCGAAGGCCGGACCACCGGCCCGTGTGCGCGCCGCGATCGAGAAGGCCATCGCCGGCGCGTTCGGTTTCGAGGTCACGATTCTCCTGCGAACCCCGGCCGAGCTCGCGACCGCGGTGGAGCACAACCCCTTCGGCGCCGCGGCGTACGTGACGTTCCTCGAGACGGCGGCCGACGCCAAGAAGGTCGAAGCCATCGACCCGGCGCCGTTCGCACCCGACGAGTTCGCGGTGCACGGCCGGGAGGTGTTCCTGCACTGCCCGAACGGCTATGGGACGACGAAGCTCAACAACGGCCTCTTCGAACGCAGGTTCGCCGCGAGAGCAACGACCCGCAACTGGAAGACGGTTACGACGCTGCTCGAGCTGGCGAGGACGAAGACTTAGTCGAAGGGGTTCGTCACGCGCGCGCCCGGAGCGTCTCGACGCCGGCGCCGTCGCAATCTGCGAGCGCCCCGGTGCGGCCCACCATCGCGAGGATCAACGACATGCACGGGCCCTTCACCTCGGGGCCCTCGCCGGTCGCCCAGTCGACGTCGGTCGCTTGCAGCTTCAGGCCGACGACGCGCTTCTTCGCGCGCAAGGGCGCGCCCGTCTTCTTGTAGAGCTCGGCCAGCGTCACGAGGTGCTCGGGCGAATGTTCGCCGCGCGCGCCCAGAGCACGGCGGATGTCCTCGCCGTGCACCATCACCTCGCCCAGCGCGACGTACGCGGGACCGGGCGGTTTGCGGTTGCTGGTGATGATCTCGTCGTAGCGAGCCTTCACGTCGGCCGGCGTTCCGCTCGAGTAGTTACGCAGATCGCCGTCGACGAACTTGTCGAAGCTGAACCCCGACTTGACGAAGCCGGCGAAGAAGTGGCCCGCGGTGATGTTGCCCGCGGCAGTGAGGTGCGCGACGAGCTCTTGCACGTTCCACTGGTCGCACCACGTCGGCGCGGTCCACTGGTCGGGCGAGAGCGTGTCGAGAAATTCGCCGAGCGACGCGCGCTCCGCATGGACCATCGGCATGAAGTCGGGCATCGCGAGAACCCCCAGTTGATTCGTGTCGCGGACGCTCGTACCAGTCAAGCACTCGCGCGGGACGGATGCGCTCGTCCGGTGCCGACTAGATGGTCGGTCCACCCCGACCCGATCCCGGGCGATGATTTCCCGGCCTCCGGGAAGTCTTAGGTTGGACCGCCGAGAACCTTCCGCGAAGGAGCGAGCCGTGCCGCAACGTGACGTAGCCCCCATTGGTGCCCCGTGTTGGATCGATCTGTCGACCTCCGACCCCGACAAGAGCAAGGCCTTCTACGGCAAGCTCTTCGGCTGGAAGGCCGAAGACGCCGGCCCGGAGTACGGCGGCTACATCAACTTCTCCAAGGACGGCGTACCCGTCGCGGGCGCGATGCGCAACGACGGCCAGTCGGGGATGCCCGACCAATGGTCGGTGTACCTGGCCAGCGAGAACGCCCAGGCGACCGTCGACGCCGCGGCCGCCAACGGCGGTCAGGTCGTGGTGCCACCGATGCCGGTCATGGAGCTCGGGATCATGGCTTTCGTGACCGACCCCGGTCAGGCCACCATCGGGATCTGGCAGCCGGGCCTGCACAAGGGCTTCGGCATCGTCGCCGAGCCGGGCGCGCCCGGCTGGTTCGAGTTGCACACCCGCGCGTACGACGCGTCGGTCAAGTTCTACCGCGACGTCTTCAAGTGGGACACGCATGTCGCGGGCGACAGCCCCGAGTTCCGCTACACGACGCTCGGCGAAGGCGAAAACCAACAGGCCGGGATCATGGACGCAAGCGCCTTCCTGCCCGCCGGAACCCCGGCGAGCTGGTCGATCTATTTCGGCGCCGACGACACCGACAAGGCGCTGGCGAGGATCGTCGATCTCGGTGGTTCGATCGTGCAACCCGCGGGAGACACGCCGTACGGACGCTTGGCGCAGGCCACCGATCCCACCGGCGCGCGGTTCAAGCTCGTAGCCGGGAGTTGAGGGCGTTCGGTACGGTGGTCGACCGGGCAGCAGAACGAAGGAGCGGCCGCGCATGACAGGCACGACGAGCCTCGATCCGGCCGCGGCCGAGCTCGGCTTCGAGCAGCACCGAGCCGAGTTGACCGCGTTCTGCTACCGGATGCTCGGTTCGGCGTTCGAAGCCGACGACGCAGTCCAGGAGACGTTGGTGCGCGCGTGGCGCAGCTTCGACCGGTTCGAAGGTCGCGCCGCTGTGCGATCGTGGCTCTATCGCATCGCGAGCAACGTGTGCTTCGACATGTTGAAAGGTCGCCGGCGGCGGGCGCTGCCGATCGACATCATGGCCGTCGGTCGGGCCGACGGGCCCGTCGAACCGCCCACCGGCGAGAACATGTGGGTCGGGCCCGTCCCCGATCGTCGCGTCACACCCGCCGCGTGTGATCCGGCCGAGGAAGCGGAGATCCGCGAATCGGTCCGGCTCGCGTTCGTCGCCGCGCTGCAACATCTCCCGGCCCGGCAACGGGCGGTGCTGATCCTGCGTGAAGTGCTGAAGTGGAAGGCGAACGAGGTCGCGGAACTGCTCGACACGACGGTCGTGTCGGTGAACAGCGCGCTCCAGCGCGCCCGGACGACGCTCGCCGATCGCAACGTCACCGCGCATACGGTGCCGCAGCCCGTCGACGACGACCAACAAGAACTGCTCGCGCGCTACGTCGACGCGTTCGAACGCTTCGACATCGAGTCGCTCGTGTCGTTACTGCACGAAGATGCCACGATGCAGATGCCGCCGTACCCGCTTTGGATGCAGGGCGCCGGCGAATACCGCACCTGGCTCCTCGGGCCGGGCCGCGATTGTCGCGGATCCCGGCTGGCCCGCATCAACGCAAACGGTGCACCGGCCTTCGCGCAGTGGCGGGTCGATCCCGACGGTGGTTTCACGGCGTGGTCGATCCACGTCGTCACGCTGTCAGCCGGCGCGATCACCGCGATGGACTTCTTCGTCGACCCCAACCTCTTTTCGCTCTTCGACCTGCCGATCCACCTCGACGCCTGATTCCGCGCACACCAGTACGTCGGAGAGCCCGACGAGGGCGACGAGATCGACGAGCCCAGACACTGCATTGTGCAGCCGGATCGAAACGCCGAGTCGCTGTGCCGTCAGCTGCAACCGCGCCAACGCCTCCAACGCGCGCTCGTCGGGTTCGGTGATCTGACTCACGTCGCAGATCACGGTCAATCTCGGGGGCCGGGCTTCCACAACGGACAAGACCCTCCGCTGGGTAGGAAGTCACCGATGAGTTCTGCCCGGCCGAGGCGTCGGTATGAGAAACAGCCTTCGAAGGAGCGCATATGAGTCTTCCGCCGGTCGTGTCCCGAGACGAGTGGCTCGACGCGCGCAAGGCGCTCCTCGCCAAGGAGAAGGCGTTCACCCACCAGCGAGACACGCTGAGCGCCGAGCGCCGCCGGCTACCCATGGTCGAGATCGGAAAGGAATACGTCTTCGACGGACCCGACGGGAAAGCGAGTCTGCTCGACCTGTTCGAGGGGCGCCGCCAGCTCATCATCGGTCACTTCATGTTCGACCCGAGCTGGGACGACGGCTGCCCGAGTTGCACGGCCGGCGCCGACGAGATGTCGAACGGTCACCTCGAGCATCTGCATGCCCGTGACACGACGTTCGCGTACGTGTCGCGCGCACCGTTGGCAAAGATCGAGGCGTACAAGGCGCGTAGGGGTTGGACGTTTCCCTGGTACTCGTCGAACGGCTCCGACTTCAACTTCGACTTCCACGTCACGTTGCACGAAGCAGTCACGCCGGTCGAGTACAACTACCGGACGAAGGCCGAGCACGAGCGGGCGGGAACTTCGCTCTACGTCGAGGACGACCGGCCCGTCGAGGATCCGGGCCGAAGCTGTTTCCTGCGCGTCGACGACCGCGTGTTCCACACCTACTCGGTCTACGCGCGCGGCCTGGAGACGATCGGCGGGTCCTATTACATGCTCGACGAGACCGCGCTCGGCCGCCAGGAGGACTGGGAGGAGCCGAAGGGCCGAGCGGAAACCGCTCGCGCTGCGCGCCCCGACTTCGCCGTCGACGATTGAGCGGGCGAACGGCGGCGGTCAACCAAAGTCGAGCAGCGTGCGGGTCGCCCGCTTCGCCCGGTCACGGCGCTTTTCGAAGGTGGCGCCGATCCACATGAGCAGCACGCCGATGACCGCGAGCGACAGCCAGCGCGGCAGCCGCGCGACAGTCGGCCCGAACGCGTCGACGGCCAGCGCGAGCAGCGCGACGGAGCCGAGCGCGAGGGGAGCCTGCAACTGCTTCCACGCGCCGAGCCCGACGATCGCGAACGCCATGACGGCGGCGGCGACGGTGCGGACGAGGTCGTCGCGCGCGATACCGAGCACGAGGGTCGGGCCGAGCGTGAGCACGAGCGCGGGCCCGAGCGCGAGCCACGAGCGCGCCGGACCGCGGCGCCACTCGAACACACCGACGCCCAATGCGATCGCCGCCGCGGGCGACGTATACGCCTCGACGACCGAGACGTGCGCGACGGCGAGCCAGGCCCACGTCGCGCCGACCGCGACTGCTCCCGCCGCGATCGAGTACGCGACCGCGCGCTCGCGCCACAACGCCGCGATCAGCAGGATCGGAACGGTCGCGGTCAACGTGCCCGCGAGCCAGCGCGGCTGCTGCGCGGCGACGGACGCCCCCACAACTGCGCCGGCTATACCGACGACCTCGAGGGCGACGCCCTCGGGCACGCGCCACGGCCCGTGCACGCCGGCCAGGAGAATCGCGCCGGCCGCGAGCGCGGCCGCAAAGCCGGCGCAGCCGGCGCTCCTACCCGACGCGGCGGTCGCGACCCCCGCCAACGAGATCGCAGTCGCGCCCGAGATCGCGCCGAGCGCGGCGCGCATCCGGTCCGACGCGGCGACGACGGTCGCCAACAAGGCAACGGCGCAGACGAGACCGAGCACGACGACCGACGCCGTCGACGTCAAAGCAGCCCATCCCGTGACCGCGATCCCGGGGAGGACCGCAACCGGCAGCACCACGACCGCCAGCCGCGGCTTGAAACGATCGAGAATGGCTGCCCCGACGAGCAACGCGCTCAGCACCCCCGCCGTGGTCGCGCACGCAACTCCCGCGGAGGCGTCCGCGACGACCGGTGCCAGACACGCGGCGAGAGCTGCGAACGTCGCGACACCGCCCAGCGCCGACGCGGCCGACTGAACCGGGACGAGTGCGTGCCGGCGCCGGCTCGGCACCGCAACCGCGGCAAGCGCGATCGCGCTCGAACCAAGTGCGACAACCGCGGGCCAGCCGAACCGCCATACGGTCGTGGTACTCCGTCCGGCATAGACCGCCCGGGCCGGCGAGGCGAGCGAGCCCTGCCACGCATCGCGCAGCCACGCGAGCGGTCCGAAGATCGCAGCCTGCGCCGCGATCGCGCCGTACGCGAGCCCGGCCGCACCGAACAGACCTCCGGCAATGCACGCGGGACGCGTCCATCGTCGAGGCAGCGACGGCGCGATCACGATCGCCGCGCCCCCGACGACAGTCGCCCACGCCAGCCTGCCTTGGGGGCCGAGCGTCGCCGCCGCACCGACGACGAGCGCGCCGGGTATCACCGCGCACACGACTACCGCGAGCGCCTCGAAGACTTCCGGCGCCGTCCCGCGGCGCAACACGGCAAGCGGCGCGAGCGCGAGCGTGAGGACCACTCCGGCCGGCACGAGCGACTGCACCAGTGTGTGCGTATGCGCGCTCGCAATCAGGACGAGGACCGCGGCGGCCGACCACGTCGCGATGGCGTGAGCCGTCAGCGCCACTCGGGCCGGCATCTCCTCGGAGCGCCCTTGCAACAGACGCGACGCGAGCGCCGCCACTGCCGCGATCAGCGCGAAGCCCAAGGCGAAGCTCCACGCCGCGCCGGCGTCGGTCGCGACGGTGAGCTCGAGCGAGAGCGGAACCAGCAGCGCGATGGCGACTCGACTCGTTCGCTTGCCGACCGCGGTGCCGAGCGCGAACGCGAGGATCGAGACCAGGAGCGAGCCGACGGCCCACCACGCCGTAGCCGACAGGCCCGCGGTCATCCCCGCGCGGCGCAGCGCGAGCCAATCGATCAAGGCCAGCGCGATCGACAGCGCGGTGAACGCCTCCGCCGTCGCGGGAAGGCGCCGCGCCAATCCGAGCGCGCTACCGACGCTCAACACCGTCACCCCGACGAGCAACAGGGCTCGGCCACCATCACCCAGGTGGGCCCAGGCAACGGCTGTGAATGTCAGGGCCGATGCCGCGAGCAACGCCGCGCCGACCCACAGCAGGAGCGAGCGCACCCGGTCGACCGACCACTCGGGCGACTTCCACGGCGTCGACGCTTGCGGCCCTCTCCACGCCGGCTCCGACCCCGAAGGCCGGGGCGGAACTGTCGCGCGACTTGCGGCCAACTGTCGGCGACCGAGTTCGGCCGCGAGTCGACGGCGGCGTCCGTCGAGGTCCCAGAGCTGACGGTCGAGCTCCCCGAGCTGGCCGGCAAGCCGCCGCAGCTCTACGGCTTCAGGGCCGCGCAGGTCGAGTCCGCACCACGGGCAAAACGCATCCGCACCGGCGTCGTTGGCGGCGCCGCATCCCGGACACTCGGCGCTGGGCACGTCACAACGCTACGACCGGGCGCACATGGGAGCGCGCAGGACGTCACGGTGACCCGGGACGCGCTCCCATCGGGACGAGATTGGTCCGGTAATAGCTCACAAGCTCGACGAACGCGCCGGTGTGCGGGGCGTCGATCATCATTCCCGGGCCGACGACGATGCCGACGTGTTCGTTCGTCGGCCCCGACGGTCCGAAGAACACGAGATCGCCGGGTTGGAGCATGTCGATCGGCACGTGCGGGAACGCGGCGTACTGCGCTTGCGATCCGTGGGCCATCGAAACGCCGCCCTGGAGCCAGGCCATCATCGTGAGGCCCGAGCAGTCGAACGAGTCGGGACCGACACCCGCGTACACGTACGGCTTGCCGAGTTGGGCTTGCGCATACGCGACCGCAGCCGCCGCCCCGGCGCTGGGCGCCGCGACCTCGCCGGGACCGGCACCGATGCCTCCCGGGTCGGGCGACGGGCTCCGGCCGGCGCCACCCCCACCGCTCTTGGCCCGGCGCTCGGCCGCCTGCTTCGCGGCGAGCCGCTGAAGCCGCGCCCGTTCCGCCGCCGCGGCGGCTGCGAGCGCTTCTCGCTCCATCCGGGCCGCGAGTGCCTTCACGTTGGCGTTGGTCGAGTCGAGCAGCTTCTGCATCGAGGCGTTGACATGCACGACCTCGCGTCGAGCGCTGTCCGCGGCGCGCTGCTGATCCTGCGCGGCCGCCAACTGCCCGGTGAGATCGTGGCGTTGCGCGCTGAGATGCTCCTCCGTGCGCCCGAGAACGTCGAGAATGCGGACGTTCTGCTGAGCGGCGGCCTCGCCGTAACTCGCTCGCGATCCGAGGTCCTGGACACTCGACACGTTCATGCCGATCGGGTCGACGCTGCCCGCGCCCATGTAGAGCAGCGCGGCGCGACCCGCGAGTTGTTTACGCAACCAGCCGGCCGACGCATCAGTCGCCGAGATCTGCTTCTGTGTCGCGTCGATCTCCCGGAGCGCGGCTGCGACGGCTGATTGGGCCTGCAGGTAGCGCTCGTCGAGCACATCGGCGCGGTGACTGTTCTCCGCGATCTGCAGTTGGAGCTTCGCCGCTTGCGCGGTCGCGGTAACGAAGTCGGTCTGCGGAGAGGCCACGGCGGGCGTCGCCGACAAGCCGACGACAATCGACGCCAGGGCTAGCGCGAATGCCACTCCGCGAGTCAGATGCGCGCCCGCGGTCCAACGCGGCTCGCGACACGACCGGCTTCGACCGACTTCCCCCACTCTCCGTGAGTCGGCACGAGGGTTGCCGTGGTTGAGCGGAAAGAGGACGTAAACCGGACAACCGCGACAAGGCGGCCCGCCGGCTACGAATACTTACTCTCGATCTCGGCGAAGTAGGCCTCGGCGAGTCGCAGGAAGTCTGCTTCGCTCAATCGAATCTCGTCTCCGACCTGGTACTTCAGAACCGACTTCGCCGGGTTCATTCTGATCGTCTTGTCCGCGCTCAACGCGCCGCCGTTTTGGATCAACGAATTGCAGACGACCCGGACTTCGTTCAGCGGGTTGCCGTCCTTGCCTTCCATAGTCCTGGCTCGATGGACGAAGTAGCTGTCCAAGATGATGGCCATGTTGTTGAAGAACACCGGCTCGAACGATGCGATCGCGGACTCACTCTTCGTTGTCTTGATGAGATTTCTGTACGTCGAGACCTGTGCCTTCACTCGTGCGCGACATGCGTCTACGTAGTCCTGCGGGTATTTGTTGACACTGAGCATGCTGAGAGAATCCAGTCCTAGAGAACGGTGAGGTCGAGGTCGTCGAGGCTTTCGGGCGCCGCGAGCATGTCGATGTGGGCGATCTTGCCATCGCTGATCGTGAAGTCCCATGCGACCTTGAGGTTTCCGCCGACCTCCCACACGATCCCGACGGCGCCGTCGATGAGCGCGGGTTGTGCGCCGAGGGCGCGGCCCGAGAAGGTTCCCGCTACGGCCGGCGCCCCGCGAACCTCTTCCGGCGAACCCATCCGCACCGCCGCGGTGTCGGCTTCGAGCACGATGTCGGGGTCGAGCAACGCGACGAGCGCGTCGAAGTCGCCGTTGCGGGAGGCCGCGAGGAACGCGTCGACGATCTCTCGCTGTCGAGTGCGATCGGCGTCGGCAATGGGTCCGGATCCCTGCACCTTGTTGCGCGCCCGGCTCGCAAGCTGCTTCGCGGCGTTCGACGAGCGTCCGATGATCGAACCGATCTCGTCGAAAGACACGGCGAACACGTCGTGCAGCACGAACGCGAGTCGCTCGGCCGGGCTGAGCGTGTCGAGTACCACGAGCAGCGCGGAACCCACTGTGTCGGCCAGAAGCGCTTCGTGTTCGGGATCGCTGCCGGCCGCGGGGGTCTCGATGTGGTCGCGCAGCCGCGTGCCGGCGGGTTCCTCGCGCCGGGCACCACGGGCGCGCAACATGTCGAGCGACACCCGCGCGACGACCGTTGTCAACCAGCCGCCCAGGTTCGCGATGGCGCTCGAATCGGAGCGGCTGAGCCGGAGCCACGCCTCTTGGACGGCATCGTCTGCCTCGCCGCGTAACCCGAGCATCCGGTAGGCGACCGCGCTCAGATGGGCGCGGTGATCCTCGAAGCGGTTCACGAGCCAGTCGGGTTCGGACACCGTTTCCTTCTTCCGTCGCGATCCGTCATGCCACTGACGATTCAAACCGGATCGACGTAACACAGCGACCGGCCCCCTCGGGGGCGGCAAGCTGATCGCAGCGGTGACCGACGCTGACGGCAACCTCATCGGGCTCCTCCAAGCACCGAGATAGGTATCGCATGTTGGGGATCTAAGGCGTTCTTCCGATGTGCGCGGGCTCTCGAGAGAGCACGGTGTGACGGTCGGAGGTGAAAGACCTCCGAGGAGCCGCCCCGGTCGGCGGGGTTGCCGTGTGAAAGGAGAGCCGTGATGACTGCTACTTCAGTGCTGACACCGACCGCGCTGACGAGGTCTTGGACCGCCGTGCAACGCGCCGCCGCCTTGTTGTTCGTGTTCGCCGTGTTCGTCGCCCTCGCGTTCACCGTCGGGCGCGCCAGCGTGAGCGTCCGCCACGATTCGCCGGTGATCGCGCCGCCCTCGCTCTCGGTGCCGGCGCCGTCGGCTGCCGGCGAATTCCGGTGCCGTATCGGTCGTCCCTGCTGAGAGGAGCTGAAGATGCCGCTGTTCATGGATGTTCACGAGAAGGTCGAGGGGCTGACGGCTGATGCGGTCGCCGGCGCGCATCGCCGTGATCTCGAGGTGCAAAAGGCGCATGGCGTTCGCTATCTGCGTTACTGGTTCGACGAGAACAGCGGCAAGGTGTTCTGCCTCGTCGAAGCGCCCGACGCCGACGCGGCGCACGCCGTGCATCGGGAGGCCCACGGGCTGGTCGCCGACTCGATCACCGAGGTTCAGGAGGGCGCGTGAGCGCCGGGCTGTGGGAGGATTCCGGCGTGGGCGAGCAGGCCACCGGTACCGCATTCGCAGGTCGACAGGCCGAGCTCGACCTGCTGTGCGACACCCTCGGCTCGCTCGACGCGACGGGCGCGCGGACGGTGCTGATCGGCGGCGAAGCCGGTATCGGCAAGACCCGCCTGATCGAGGAGTTCCGGGATCGAGCCCGCGCCGCCGCAACGTTGGTCGCGGCCGGGGTGTGCACCCCGGCCGTTGGCGGCGGACTCCCGTATGCCCCGGTGGTCGGTGTCCTGCGCGAGCTGTCCCGCCAGCTCGACGAGCCGACCGCCGCGGCGATCCTCACACCCGCCCGTCAAGGGCTCGGTCTGCTCGACACCCACTCAGAGGGCCCGCGGGAAGATGCGACGACGCCGAGCGAGATGGGCAAGACCCGCTTGTTCGAGGCGCTGTTGAACTGCTTCACGTTGCTGGCCGAGCGCTCCCGGGTAGTGGTCGTCTTCGAGGACCTGCACTGGGCCGACTCGGCCAGCGTCGAAGTCATCGACTTCCTCGCGCGCAATCTCGGCGGCAGCCCAGTGTTGCTGGTCGGTACCTACCGCCGCGACGAGCTCGAACAAGAGCAATCTGTGTCGCGGATGCTCGCGGAGCTGGGTAGGCATCGCGCGGTTTCCCAACTCGAACTGACCGGGCTCGAGTTGGACGCGACCGCGGCGTTGATGGCCGGGATTCTCGGTCATCAACCCGAGTGGGCTCTCCTCGAAGCCGTTCACGCGCGGTGTGAAGGCAACCCGTTCTTCGCCGAGGAACTCACCGCGGCGCGCGATGCAACATCACTTCCCGCGGCCTTGCGCAACGTGATCATGTTGCGCGTCGATCGCTGCACGGCAAACGCCCGCCACGTCGCCGCCGTCGTCGCGGCTGCCGGCGGTTCGATAGATCACCGTCTGCTCGCCGCGGCCTGCGATCTCGATACGGAGCCTCTCCGGGATGCGATCGCCGAAGCGGTGGATCTTCACGTTCTGACCGTCGACGAGCGGTCGCGCTTTCGGTTTCGCCACGCTCTGCAACGCGACGCGGTCGACGACGCGTTGTTGCCCACCGAGCGCGCTCGACTGCACCACCGGCTCGCCGTCGCGCTGACCACGAACCCGGAGCTGCGCGCGGCGGGCCCGGGATACGCCGAGATCGAGCTCGCCGGACACTGGTGGCAAGCCAATGAATGGTCGAATGCTCTGCACGCATCGATCACGGCCGCCGATGCGATGGCCGCCCTGCTCGCGATGCCGGAGGCCTACGCGCACTACGAGCGCGCGATATCGGCCTGCGAACGGCTCCCGGACGAAACCGGACGTCGCGCCATCGACTACGTCGACTTGATCTTGAAGACGTCCGAGGCGGCCTACCTCACCGGCGCGCCGCAGCGATCTTTCGAGCTCGTCAAGCTGGCGCTCGACAGCATCGACGCGGTCTCGGATCCGCGTCGCGCCGCGGCCGGTCTGACGATGCTCGGCCGCACCGCGTGGGCGATCGGCGACGCCGAAGGCGCGTTCGACGCATACCGCCGCGCCGCGGAGCTGCTTCCGGTCGAGCCGCCATCGGTCGAGCTTGCAGCCGTCATGGCCGGAGAGGCCCGCAGCCTCTTGCTCATCGCGCACGACCACGAGGCCGAAGCGCGCAGCCGTGACGCGGTGGCGGTCGCCCGCGCCGTCGGCGCCCGCGCCGTGGAGAGTCACGCGCTCACGACCCTCGGCGCGTGTGTGGCCGAGCACGGCGACCCCGACGCCGGGATCGCGCTCGTGCGGGAGGCGGTCGAGATTGCCGAAGAGCTGGGACGCCCCGACAGTCTCGATCTGGGCTACAAGATCCTCACGCACGTGCTTATGCAAGCAGGACGACTCGACGAGGCCGCGCAGGTCGTCTTCGACGGCATCGCGCGCGACGAGCGGCTCGTCGGGGTTCGGCTGAACGGCGCGGGCGGAAACAGTGCCGAGTCGCTCATTCGCCGGGGACGGTGGGACGAGGCCGACGATCTGCTCGGCCTCATGGACGAACGCGGCGTCACCGATTGCGTCTTCGGTCCGCAAGCGCTGCGTGCAGTGCTCGCCATCCGCCGCGGCCGGCTCGACGAGGCCGACGTTCGGCTCGACGATGCCGACGAGCTGTCGGCCGGCCTCGGCACCGTGCAGGTCCGCGGCTGGTTCCACCTGTTGCGCGCGGAGCTGGCGCTCGAGCGGGGCCAGCCTGCCGAGGCCTTCGAGGAGATCGAACGTGGCCTCATGGTCGCCGCGGGCACCGACGACATCGGGTACCGAGTCGAAATGTGCGCCGTCGGCATACGCGCCCTTGCCGACGAACACGACACCGCTCTTGCGCGACGACGCACGATCGATACCGACAAGTTCCGCCGGCTCGCGGGTGCGCTCGTCGAGGAAGCCGAGCGCCGGGTCGTCGTGCGCTCGGACGAAGGCGTCCGTCGCCCGCCCCGATCGTTTGCGCTGGTCGCGTCGTGCAAGGCGGAGGAATCCCGTCTGCAAGCATCCGATCCGGACCGGTGGCGCACCGCGGCGGAACTGTGGGACGAAGCAGCTGAGCCCTATCACGCCGCGTACTGCCGGTGGCGAGAGGCGGAAGCGACATTTGCGAACCGGGGCGGCCGTGGGCGCGCGACGGATGCCGCGCAGACCGCCTGGCGGACATCCGTCGAGATCGGAGCGCCACCGATACGGGAGCGCGTCGAACGTCTCGCGCAACGCGCGCGCATCACCCTCGTCTTCGCCGGCGATACGTCCGCCGACTCGCCGCGACAGACCGTCGCTGACGACCTCGGGCTCACCGCGCGCGAGGTCGAGGTCCTCGCGCAACTCGCCCTCGGACGAACCGACCGCCAGATCGCCGACGAGCTCTTCATCAGCAAGAAGACGGTGAGCGTCCACGTCTCGAACATCCTCCGCAAGCTCGACACCACCAACCGCGTCGACGCCGCGGAGATCGGCCAACGCGCCGGGCTGAGCTGACGCTTCCTCGGCTCGCGCCCGGCTCTACGCGCGACGCGCGAGCCGCTGCAGCCCGTCGTAGGCCGCGTACTTGTAGCTCTCGCTGAGGGTCGGCACGTTGTAGACGCTCTGGATGAAATAGTCGATCGTGCCTTCGAAGTGGAGCACCGTCTGTCCGTGGTGTATGAGCTCAGTGGCCGATTCGCCCAGGATGTGCACACCGAGCAGCCGGCGGTCGGCGCGGCGGAACACGAGCTTGATGAATCCGTCGGTGGTTCCCGAGATGACCGACCGGCTGTTGTGCACGAAGCGCGCCCGCCCGATCTCGTATTCGATGCCCTCGGCAGCGGCCTGTTGTTCGGTGAGCCCGACCGCGGCGGCTTCGGGTATCGAGTACACGCCTGCGGGCGTGATCGGGTCGACCATTTGTTTGAAGGGAATGCCGAACGCGTGGCACGCGGCGACGCGCGCCTGTTCCATCGAGACCGATGCGAGCGCGGGCGGCCCGATCACATCCCCGGCGGCGTAGATACCCGGCGCCGTCGTGCGAAAGCAATCGTCGACGGTGATCCGTCCTCGTTCGTCGACCTCGACGCCGGCGGCGTCCAATGCCAGATCGTCGGTGTTACCGACGCGTCCCGCGGCAAAGAGAACCTTGTCGGCGCGGACGACGCGCTGATTCGGGATCTCGACCGCGATGCCGTCATCGTCCCGCGCGACCTGCACGGCGCCCGCCTCGAGGACGACCCGCACACCGATGTCGCGCAGGGCCGCGGCGAGCCCGTCGGAAACGTCGGCGTCCATCATGGGAACCAGATGGGTCCTGCTGTCGATCAGTGTCACTTCGGTGCCGAGTGCGCGGAAGATCGATGCGTACTCACAGCCGACGGCGCCGCCCCCGATGATCGCGAGGCGGTGCACCTGCCGCTCGAGGTCCAGGACGGTCGCCGAATCGACCACGTCCGGATCGTCGAAGTCGATCGCCGCGGGGTGATGCGGGCGTGACCCGGTCGCGATGAGGACGGCTTCGGCCTGCAGTTCGCGGACCGCGCCGTCCGCGGTGGTGACGCGCACCGACCGGTCCGGGCCGAGGCGCGCGTCGCCCGTCACGAGCTCGATGCCGTGGGCGTCGAGGTTCGACCGCACCTCACTCGTGATTTTGTCGACCACCAGAGCCGAGCGCGATCGGAGCCGGCTGACCGCGAAGGTGGGGTCCAGGTCGAGACTGAGCCCCTCGTACACGTCGCGGTGCCGGAAGCCGGTCAGGTACAACGCGGCTTCGCGCAGCGTCTTGGACGGAACCCACGCGTTGATCGCCGCCGCGCCGCCCGGCCGCGCGCTGCGCTCGACGATCGCGACGCGCTTACCGAAGTAGGCAGCCTGCGCCGCGCCCTTCTCGCCCGCGGGCCCGGTTCCGATGACCACCATGTCGAATCGCTCCACCACGACCCGGCAGTGTGCACGACGAACCGACCCGCGGACCATTAGTTGACAACAGGAGCGTTGCGGAGGGACAGGGATTCGAACCCTGGGTGCTTGCGCACAGCGGTTTTCAAGACCGCCCCGTTCGGCCGCTCCGGCATCCCTCCGGGTTCGAGGCTACCGGCGTTACGCGGGCGCGGCGACGGTGGTGAAGCCGGTGTAAGGCCGCAGCACGTAGGGAACCTCGAAGCTCCCGTCGGGCTGCTGGTAGTGCTCGAACAGGAACACGAGCATGCGGCTGACCGCGACCGCGGTGCCGTTGAGCGTGTGTACGAGACCGCTGCCACCGGCGCGCTTCACGCGCGTGCCGAGCCGGCGCGCGGAGTAATCGGTGTAGTTGGAGCACGACGTGATCTCGCGGTACGCGCCCTCCGACGGCAGCCAGGCCTCGATGTCGAACTTCCTGGCCGCCGCGGGGCCGAGATCGCCCGCCGCGATGTTCACGACGCGGTACGGCAGGCCGAGCCCGGTCACGATCTCCTCTTCGATCGCCAGAATCTGCTCGTGCTCGCCGGCGCTCTGCTCGGGCGCGCAGTAGGAGAACATCTCGACCTTGTCGAACTGGTGCACGCGGAAGATGCCACGCGTGTCCTTGCCGTACGTGCCCGCCTCCCGCCGGAAGCACGTGGAGAACCCGCCGTAGCGAGCGGGAAGTTCCTCGGGCGTGAGCGTCTCGGCACGATGCAGCGCCGACAACGCGACCTCGCTCGTACCGAGCAGGAAGAGCTCGCCGTCGTCGACGTCGTACACCTGGGCCCGGTCGGTCGGAAAGAACCCGGCCTCTTCCATCGTGCGCTCACGCACCAACGCGGGCGCGATCACCGGTACGAAATCGTGGCGCACGATCGTGCTCATCGCGTAGTTGACGAGCGCGAGCTCGAGAAGCGCGCCCTCGCGCATGATGTACGCGAAACGCGATCCGCTCGCCTCCGCCGCGCGCTTCGTGTCGACGAAGCCCATCGCTTCCGAGAACGCGGCGTGGTCGAGCGGAGGCGGTGCCGGCGTGTCGCCCACCACTCGAACGACCTCTCCCTCGTCCTCGCCGCCGTCGGGCACCGACGCGTCGGCCGGGTTCGGGAGCTGCAGCGCGAGCTCGCGCAGGCGCGCCTCGACGGCCTGGAGCTCTTTCTCCTGCGTGGTGAGCTCGTCCTTCAACTGCCCCGCGGTCTCGATCTTCGCCGGCCGCTCGTCGGGGGGAGCGTTCCCGATCTCCTTGCTGGCCGTGTTCTGCCGGGCGCGCAGAGCATCGACCTCCTGCACGAGCAACCGATGTTCGGCATCGGCCGCGAGCACCTCGTCGATCAAATCGTCGCGCACGCGCTTGCGCTCGATGCCGCGGCGATACTCCGGCTCCTCGCGCAGCCGCTTCAGGTCGATCACTCGGTCTCCCGGATCTGCGCGCGCAGCGACTCGACCCACGTCGCCGCGTTCTTCCACGCGCGCCCCGCGGCCTTGCGCCGGACGACGCCGGCCTCGGCCGGTCCGCCGACCGGATAGGAGCCGAGGAACTTGACCTCGGCCTGCTTCGCGACGAGGTTGCGCAGCGCGTCGGCGACCACTTCGTCGGAGACGTGCCCCGCGCAGTCGACGAAGAAGCAGTAGTCGCCCAAGCCGCGCTTCGTCGGGCGCGACTCCAACTTGGTGAGGTTGATCGCGCGCGCCGCGAACTCCTGCAGGATCGAGAGCAGCGAACCGGGTTGGTCTTCGCGCTGGAAGCAGACGATCGACGTCTTGTCGTGACCGGTCGGCGCCGGCACGCCCCGACCGACGAGCACGAAACGCGTTTCGTTCTCGGGATGATCCTCGACCTCGCGGGCGAGCACCTCCAGGCCGTAGAGCTGCGCGGCGAGCGAGTTACATATCGCGGCCATGTCGGTGCGCTTCGACTTCGCGACCTCGCGCGCCGCGTCGGAGGTGGAGTGCGACGCGCGCGCCTCCGCGCCCGGCAGTTTCTTCGCGAGCCAGCCGCGACACTGAGCGAGGGCGTGGGGGAACGACACGACCGTACGCACGTCGGCGAGACTGACGCCGGGGCGCACGCACAGATTCAGCGAGACCGGAAGGTCGATCTCACGCTGGATCAGGAGCTCGCTGTCGAAGGCAAGCGTGTCGAGCGTGACCGAGACGGAGCCTTCGATCATGTTCTCGATCGGGACGACCCCCCCGTCGGCGTCGCCTCGTTCGACCGCCGCGATCACCTCGGGCACGGCCGCGAACGGCGTTCGATCACCCGCGGCGAGGTCGGGCTGCGACAGCAGCGCCTCCTCGGTGAACGTCCCGGCCGGACCGAAATACGCAACCCGCACCGTCGAATGCTAAACGACGACCCGATCCGCACCTCGGCCAACGACGGGTCGGTGCCCGAGGCGGAGCGAGGCGCGACGGTTCGCGGGCCCACGGGCGCCGAACGGACGCGGGGCGCTAGCTTTGCGACGTCATCCCAGGTCAAGCGCACGTACGCAGGTCAAGGAGGAAGCCCATGCGGGCTGCAGTGTTCACCGAAACCGGAGGGCCGCTCTCGATCGAGAACATCGATCCCGCGCCCCCCGGGCCGCGCGATGTCGTGGTCGAGCTCGGCGCCAGCGGCGTCTGCCACTCCGACCTGTCGCTGAAGAACGGCTACGTCGGCATCATGCCCGGCACCGTCCTCGGCCACGAGGGTGCGGGCACGATCGTCGAGGTCGGCAAGGACGTCGCCGGCCTCAAGAAGGGCGACCGGATCATCGCGTCGTTCATCCCGGCCTGCGGCACCTGCTGGTTCTGCCTGCACGACCAGTCGCACCTGTGCGACACCGAGTTCGAGATCATGATGAAGCAGCGCGGCAAGCGCTCCGACGGCAGCGAATACTCGGCCATGACCGGCCTCGGCACGTTCGCAGAGGCGATGACGTGCGACCAGTCGTCGATCGTCAAGATCAACACCAGCGTGACCGACGACCAACTCGCGCTCATCGGTTGCGGCGTCACCACCGGCGTCGGCGCGGCGCTCAACACCGCGCAGGTGCACCCGGGCGCGACGGTCGCGGTCATCGGTTGCGGCGGTGTCGGCCAGGCCGTTATCCAGGGCGCTCGCATCGCGGGCGCGTCGCGCATCATCGCGGTCGACCCGGTCGAGATGAAGCGCAAGACGGCGGAGCAGGCCGGCGCGACCGACTTCGTCGACCCGAACGAGGGCGACCCGGTCGCCCAGGTCCAGCAGCTGACGAGCGGGCGCGGCGTCGACTACGCGTTCGAGGTCATCGGCCTTCCCGAAACCACGCTCCAGGCGTTCAACATGATCCGCAAGGGCGGAACCGCGGTCATGGTCGGTATGACCCGCGCCGAAGCAACGGTCACGCTGTCGACCTTCGACCTCTTCTTCAACGAGAAGACGCTCAAGGGTTGCAAGTACGGGTCGGGTCAGGTGCGCCGCGACTTCCAGCGCTTCGCCGACCTGATCGAGACCGGTCGTCTCGACACTCAGGCGTTGGTGTCGCGCACGATCAAGCTCGATGAAGTGAACGAGGCGTTTCGCGCGATGGAGGCTGGGGAAGTTATTCGGTCGGTCATCACTGCCTTTTGATCTTGTGACGGTGGAGGGCGACGCACATACTGCGGTTCGGGTTCCAACTCACCTCCGTATGCACGTCGCCCTCCACCTTTCCTTTTCTCGTTCCTGCTCGCCTCCATCGCACGGGTGAGAGGAAGGGCGGAAGACAAAAATGTGGCCTGGTAAGCACGCTCTCGAGCGGCCGCTTCATCCTGCTTATGTGATGGCAGGGTCCGGGCAGGTCGTCACCTACCGCGAGCTCGATGATCGGTCGAACCGGCTTGCGCAGCTTTTTTGGGACGCGGGGTTGAGGTTTGGGGATCATGTTGCGGTTTTGATGGAGAACCGGGCTGAGTTTTTTGAGCCTTGTTGGGCGGCGCAGCGGTCGGGGTTGTTCTTTACTTGTATCAATACGCATTTCAATGCGGACGAGGTTGCTTACATTCTCGACGACTGTGACGCGCAGGTGCTCGTCACCAGTGACACGTTGCGGGATGTTGCCGCGGAGTTGGTCGACAAGATGCCGCGCGTCAAGGTTCGGCTGATGGTTGGCGAGGAGGCGTTGGTCGTCGACGGCTACGAGCCTTACGCACTTGCCCGGGATCGGTATCCGGCGGTTCCGCTCGACGAGGAGCTCGAAGGCACGCGCATGCTCTATTCGTCGGGGACTACCGGGCGGCCGAAGGGGGTGAAGTACAAGATCACGCGGCAGCGTGTCGGCGAGCAGCCCGTCGAGATGGGGATGATGACGACGGTGTGGGGGATGGACGGCGACGCCATCTATCTTTCGCCCGCGCCGCTCTATCACTCGGCGCCGCTCTTCTACTCGATGAGCACGATGCGTCTCGGCGGCACGGTGATCGTCATGGAGCACTTCGATCCCGAGCGCGCACTCGCCTACATCGAGCAGTACAAGGTCACGCACTCGCAATGGGTGCCGACGATGTTCGTCCGCATGCTGAAGATGCCCGACGAGGTCCGCGCCAAGTACGACCTGTCGTCGCAGAAGGTCGTGCTGCACGCAGCCGCACCGTGCTCGGTCGAGACCAAGCGCAAGATGATCGAGTGGTGGGGTCCGATCATCGACGAGTACTACGCGGCCACCGAGGGCACCGGCGCGACCTACGTCAGCTCGCCCGACTGGCTCGCGCATCCGGGCTCGGTCGGTCGCTCGATGCTGGGCCCGATCCACATCCTCGACGAGTCCGGGGCAAGCCAACCCGCCGGCGAGGTCGGCACCGTCTGGTTCGAGCCGCCGCCCAACCGTCCCGGCTTCGAGTACCACAAGGACGAAGCCAAGACACGCGACTCGTTCAACGACAAGGGCTGGTCGACCGTCGGCGACATGGGCTACCTCGACGCCGACGGATACCTCTTCCTCACCGACCGGCGCACGTTCATGATCGTGTCGGGCGGAGTGAACATCTATCCGCAAGAGGCCGAGAACCTGCTCATCGACCATCCGAAGGTCTACGACGTCGCGGTGTTCGGTATCCCCGATCCCGAGATGGGCGAGCGCGTGCACGCGGTCGTGCAACCGACCGCGTGGGACGACGCCGGCCCCGAGCTCGAGCAAGAACTGCTCGCCTACTGCCGCGCGCACTTGTCGCACTACAAATGTCCGCTCGCGGTCGACTTCGACCCCGAGTTGCCGCGCGAACAAACGGGCAAGCTCTACAAGCGCCTGCTGCGCGATCGCTACTGGGGCGACAAGACGAGCCGCATCGTCTGATGAAGCTGCTCGCGAGCGGACGCGACGGCGACATCTTCGAATACGCGCCCGGCCTCGTGCTGCGCAAGACACGCGACGGCCGCTCGATCGCGCATGAGGCGCGAACAATGCGCTACGTCGCCGACCGCGGTTACCCGGTGCCTCGTGTCGAAGCGGTGCGCGCCGACGACACCGAGATCGTGATGGAACGCATCGACGGCCCGATCATGGCCGATGCCATGGTGCGGCCACCGTGGAAGCTCGGCGATCACCTCCGCATCCTGGCCGACCTCCACGATCAACTGCACGAGATTCCGGGACCCGACTGGCTCGCGGCCATGCCCGGTGGGGGCGACCGGCTGTTGCATCTTGATCTGCACCCGCTCAACGTGATCATGTCGCCGCGCGGACCCATCGTGATCGACTGGCCGAACGCCCGCCGCGGAGACCCGATGGCCGACGTCGCGCTCACCTACGCGCTGATCCGCTGCGGACGCATCCCCTTGCCGCGTCCCCTCGCGGCCGCGCTGAACGCACTGCGGGCTCCGGTGCTGCGCCGCACATTCGCGAAGCGCTACGTCGGGCCGACCTTCTACCGGCAGGTGGCGGAGATGGCCGAGCTCAAGTGCTTCGACAAGAACATGGCGCCCGACGAACTACGTCGTCTGAGAGCACTCGCCGAGGAGAGCCGGAGCAAGGCTCCGGGATGACGGTTCCCCCCCGGCTCCGTCATCCCAGTGCCTCTGCTTCCGAGCCGGCGTCCCGACGCATGGCATCGGGCGCTGGCCGGCGCGGTGTTTCCCCTTCCGCGAAGGTGAACGGTAGGGGGCGAAGGCCCGAGCGGTCAACGGGACGAATCGACCACTTCGATCGATGTACCGTCGGCGCGTGGACCACACCGACCGCGCGGACCTCGCGCGCCGCATCTATGACGCCTCGCATCTCACCGGCACCTTCACCCTGCGGTCGGGTGTGGTGAGTCACGAGTACTTCGACAAGTACCGCTTCGAATCCGACCCTCAGCTGTTGAGCGACATCGCCGCGTCGTGCGCGGCGCTGGTGCCGTACGGCATGGACGCGCTCGCCGGACTCGAGCTCGGAGGCGTTCCGCTCGCGACGATGATCTCCCAGGCGACGCGCCTACCCGCGGTGTATGTCCGAAAGGCGGCCAAGACGTACGGAACCTGCCAGCTTGCGGAGGGCGGCGAGATCGACGGCCGGCGCCTCTGCATCGTCGAAGACGTCGTCACCTCCGGCGGCGCGATCCTCGACGCGGCCTCGGAGTTACGCGCCCGCGGTGCCCGACTCGGTCCGGTGATCTGCGTGATCGATCGCGAATCGGGCGGTCGCGAGAAGCTCGCGGCCGACGATCTGGAGCTCTTCCCGCTCTACACGATGAGCGAGCTCAGCGCGGCTGCAGCGGGAGCGTGACCTTGCACTTCGACAGGATGGCTCGGGTCGTCGCGAACTCCTTCTCAGAAGGAGTGGAGTGCGAGCCGAGCTGGCTCTCGTCGAACTTGTCGGTCAGGCCCTTCGTGACACAGCGCGCCTGCTCGACGGTCGTTCCCGCGTGCACGAGCTCGGACTGGAGCCGGCTCGCGTCGTAGCCGGGCGTCGCGCAGCCGCTGAGCGCGAGTGCACCCGCCACGCATCCGATAACGGGCAACGCTCGACGCCACTGCACGCGGCGTGAGCGTACGCGGTGACCGCCGAAATCGACCGAACGCGCCGCGGGGCACCTCGCCGCGTTCGAGTCCCCGTAGGCAGGGTTTCCGAGCGGCCGTAGGCTGTCCGGAATGTCTTGCCCGAACTGCGGCTACGACAACAGCCCGAACAACCGGTTCTGCGTCCGCTGTGGCGTCGATCTCGCGGCCGCGCCGCCGCAGCCGGGCGCGCCCGGTCCTCCCCCCGCTTCGTCGGCCGGCGGGCCTGGGCCGCCCGCGCCGGCCAACCCATGGGGCGCCGCGCCGCCGCCGCCCGCGGGCCAGTGGGGTGCGCCGGGCCAACCGCCGCCGCCTCCTCCGGCCCCGCCGCCGCAGCAATCGGCTCCGCCGAACCCGTACGCACCACCCGCCCCGTACGGCCCTCCCGGCGCCTACGCGCCGCCGGGAGCGGGTCAATACGGTCAGTACCCCCCGCCGTACCCACCGTCCGGATACCACGCGCCTTCCACGAACGGGCTCGCCATCGCCTCGCTCGTTCTCGGCCTGGTGGGCTGGGTTCCGTGCGGTGTCGGATCGATCCTGGCCGTCGTGTTCGGCTTCGTGGCCCGCACTCAGATTCGCAACTCCCAGGGCCGCCAGGGCGGCGACGGCCTGGCCATGGCAGGCATCGTCCTGGGGTTCGTGGCGATCGCCTTTTGGATCACGCTCTTCGTGATCGGCACCATCTCCAACTCCCATACCGTCCAATCTTGAGGTCGCCGTCGGCCTTCAAGTTCGGGCCTCACACCTCAGGAACCCCCCATTTTCCGCCGATAAGGGCGGCGAGGGGGTTCGTAATGCAGTCCATGCAAAGTGCGCAGGCGTGGCTTCGGCCGCGCCCGGCGCCACCCAAACCCGATGAGCACAAGCCGGATCAGATCGACGCGCCGGCCCGCGAGCGCGACGCGCGCCGCGAGATCGCCCGCCTGCGGGACGAGATCGAGAAAATGGTGCGCGGCGAGGGCAACAACGCCCGCGGCGCGGTCGACTCGGCGTTGGAGTCGGTGACTCGGTTGCAGGTCGTCACCGCGAACGTCGCCGCCTGCACCCCACTGCCGGCATCGTTCGCGGGCGCGACATTGGTCGCGCTGGCCGACGCGCGCCTGCATGGCCATGCCGACGCGATCGAGCGCGGAATGACCTACACGGCCGACAATCAACTCCGCTTGCTGCAAGGCGAGGTCTGACCGCGGGCAGGTAGCTTGCGGCCCCGTGACCGCCGAACGCCCCGCTCCACTCGCAGGCTTGCGCATCGTCGAAGTGTCGATGCTCGGCCCCGGCAACCTCACGACCCATCTCGCCGACCTCGGCGCCGACGTCATCAAGGTCGAGCCGCCGCAAGGCGACTACGGACGCCGGATGACGTGGCCGATCGTCGAAGGTGTCTCGCTGCTCTTCCTGCACGTCAGCCGCGGAAAGCGCAGCGTCGTGCTCGACCTGCGCACCGATGCCGGACGCGACACGTTCATCGAGCTGGTGCGCGACGCCGACGCGGTGGTCGAGGCGATGCGCCCGGGCGGGCTCGAACGGCGCGGGCTCGGCTTCGAACAGCTGCGCGAAGTGAACCCGCGCATCGTGTTCTGCACGATCTCCGGTTACGGCGCGACCGGGCCGTATCGCGACATGCCGAGCCACGGCATCGCGTACGACACCTGGGCGGGAATCGTGCAACCGAAGGTCGACGACGACGGCTTCGCGTACATGCCCGAGCACGTGTCGATCGGCATCAACGCCGGGCCGGTATTCGGTGCCCTGGGCTTGCTCGCCGGCGTGCTCCGAGCGCGCGAGTCGGGCGAAGGTTGTCAGCTCGAGATCGCCCAATCCGACGCGGCCGCGGCGATCGACTGGCTGCGCAGCGAGACGTGGCGCGCGTACGAGCGTCCCGAGTCGGAGGTCACCGGCAACGAAGCCGACAACTTCGAGCGCCGCGCGCCCGGAACCGGCGGCATGGAAGCGGGTGTGCGCTACCAGTTCTACGCATCCCGCGACGGCCATCTTCTGTTCATGGCCTCCGAGCGCGAGTTCTGGAAGAACTTCTGCGAAGGCATCGGGCAACCCGAGCTGTTCGAGCGTTGGCCCGGTTCGCAGTACGGCGATCACGCGCGCGGCAACACCGAGTTGCGCATCATCCTGCGCGACGTCTTCGCGACCCGGACGACGCAGGAGTGGCTCGCGTTCGGTCTCGAGCACAACACGCCGATCGCGCCGGCCAACTCCCCCAAGACGCTCTACGCCGATCCGCAGTTCAAGGACCGGACCGAGCTCCTCCCGGCCGAGCTGGTCGGCGCCGACATGCTGCCGACGCCGATCAAGTTCGTCGACGAGACGCTGCCGATGCCGACCAAGGCGCCGACGGTCGGGCAACACACCGAGCAGGTACTGCGCGACGTGCTCGGCTGGGACGACACGCGCATCGCCGCGGCGCGCGCGCAAGGCGCGTTCGGCGAGGGCTGAGTCGTCTACGAAGCGGTACGCCAGCCCCGCTCGAAGGGCAGGCGCCAGGCGTCGGGGGCGATCAGCTGGTGGATGGCGTTGGGCCCCCACGACCCTGGTGGGTAGGGCCGGACCGGAGGCGGATTCTCGAGGAGCGGTTTCGATCGCTCCCACAGCTTCTCGATGCCCTCCGCGCTCGTGAAGAGCGTGTGGTCACCGCACATCGCGTCGTAGATCAGCCGCTCGTACGCCTCGAGCAGGTCGGTCGTGCGTCCGGTCTCGTGCAAGGAGAACTGGAGACTCTGCTTGTCGAGCCTCATGCCCGGACCGGGGCGCTTCCCGTAGAACGACAGCGAGAGCCTCGACGCGTCGGCGAGATCGAAGGTGAGGTGGTCCGGCCCGTGGGCGCCGACGCCCGAGCCGATCGGGAACATGCTCTTGGGTGGTTCACGGAACGCGATCGAGATGATGCGCGCGCCTTGGGCCATGCGCTTGCCGGTGCGCAAGTAGAACGGCACTCCGGCCCAACGCCAGTTGTCGATCTCGCACCGCAGCGCGATGAAGGTCTCGGTCTCCGAGTGCGCCCCGACTCCCGGCTCGTCGAGATAGCCCTCGTACTGTCCCCGCACCACCTGGGACGGTTCGATCGGGCTCAGGGAGCGAAAGACCTTGTTCTTCTCTTCGCCGATCGACCGCGGTTCGAGCGCGGTCGGCGGCTCCATTGCCATGAAGGCCAGCACCTGGAACAGATGGTTGACCATCATGTCTCTGTACGCACCGGTTTTCTCGTAGAACGCGATGCGGTTCCCGATCGACAACGTCTCCGGCACGTCGATCTGCACGTGAGCAATGTGTTGTCGGTTCCAGATGGGCTCGAAGAGCCCGTTGGCGAACCGGAACGCCAAGATGTTGAGTGCCGCCTCCTTGCCCAGGAAGTGGTCGATCCGGAAGATCTGGCTCTCGTCGAACGTCGCATGCAGCGTGTTGTTCAGCTTGACCGCGCTGGCGAGGTCGGTACCGAACGGCTTCTCCATGATGATGCGCGCGCGTTCGGCCAAGCCGAGCTTTCCGAGACGCTGCACCACCTCGGGCGCGGCAGCCGGCGGGACGCTGAGGTAGTGGAGTCGCGCAACGTCGCCGCCGAGCTCGTGCTCGAGCTCCGCAACGACCTTCGCCAACGCTTCGTCACCGTCCGACTGACAGACGTAGAAGAGACTCGACGAGAACGCGTCCCACTCGTCGTCGGGCACGCCGTGGTGCGCGAAATCGTCGAGCGCACCGCGCGCGTACGAACGGAAGCCGTCGTCGTCGAGGTCGTCGAGCGAGGTGCCTACGATCCGGCACTCCGGCAACAGACCCGCCTGCGCAAGGTGGAACAGCCCGGGCAAGAGCTTGCGCCGGGCCAGATCGCCGGTGGCGCCGAACAGCACCATGACGTGCGGACGCAGCGGCGAGATCAGGCTCGAATTGACGTCGGTGGGCTCGGAACGCATCTCACACTTATCGGTGCGCGAGGGGGGACTTGAACCCCCACACCCTTGCGGGCACAGGAACCTGAATCCTGCGCGTCTGCCAATTCCGCCACTCGCGCGTGTGAGCAGGTGATCGTACCAGTCCAAGTGCACGTTTCCGCCGGTCGTCGCGCCGGTAGCATCACTTCGATGGGACTGCAGCGGTTCGAGCGAAGGCTTGAGCGGCTGGTCGAAGGCACCTTCTCGAAGGCGTTCCGTAGCGGCGGTCTCCAACCGGTCGAGATCGGCCGTCGCGTAGCGCGCGAGATGGACACCGGCCGCACGCTCGGCGTACGCGGCACGGTCGCGCCGAATCGCTTCACGGTCTGGCTGTCGCGCGACGACCTCGAGCGCTTCTCCGGCTTCCACGACGCGCTGGCGGCCGAGCTCGCGGACGCCGCGCGTGAGCACGGCCGCGACGAGGGCTACCACTTCGAGGGTCTCATCGAGGTCTCGCTCGTGCTCGACGAGAATGCCCGCCAGGGCGACCTCCGGGTCGACGCCGAGATCGTCGGCGGCGGGCAGGGAACGACGAGCACGCTGGTTCTCCCCGACGGCGGCCGCGTCGCGCTCGGCGACGAGCCGGCGGTCATCGGTCGCATGCCCGAGTGCGCCGTCCCGCTCTCCGACCCGCAGGTCTCGCGCCGTCACGCCGAGGTGCGGCGGGACGAATTCGGTTTTCGCGTCGTCGACCTGGGTTCGACCAACGGCACGCAGGTCAACGGAGTGGTGGTGAAGGAACATTCGCTCAATGACGGCGACGTGATCGTCGTCGGTGCAACGTCTCTCCGGTACCAGGAGTCGTAGCGGGCACATGTCCGATTCGATCCTCACAGTCCTGAAGTTCTGCCTCCTCGCGTTGCTCTACGTCTTCCTCATGCGGGTCGTCTGGATCGTCGCCCGCGAGCTCCGGGGCAGCGCGGCGGTCACGGCGGCTCCGATCGTGCCCGCACCGGCGCCGCCCCCGAACAGCGCGGCGCGCCCGTCGAAGCGACGCGAGTGGCGGCTGGTGGTCCTGACGCCGGAAACCGAACGCGGACGCTCGTACCCGATCGAAGGCGACTCGACGATCGGCCGCGGCGGTGGCTGCGCGGTGGCGCTCACGTTCGACACGTTCGTGTCGCAGGTGCACGCGCGCGCCTTCGACCGCGACGGCACGCTGTGGGTCGAAGACGCCGGTTCGACCAACGGCACGCTCGTGAACAGCAAGCGCATCACTGAACCCGTGAAGTTGCGCAAAGGCGACCGGGTCCAGGTGGGCGAGACGGTCCTCGAGGCGCAACGGTGAGGCTCGCGGCGGCGTCGGCCACAGACCAGGGCCGGGTGCGCTCCAACAACGAGGACGCCTTCCTCATCGACGATCAACGCGCGCTCTTCGCGGTTGCCGACGGCATGGGTGGCCATCGCGGGGGCGAAGTCGCGAGTCACACGGCGATCGAGGCACTGCGCGCGGCGATGGCGAACGGCACACCGCTCCACGACGCGATCACTCGCGCCAACACCGCGGTCCTGACGCGCGCGGCGGGCGACGACGAGCTCACCGGCATGGGCACCACGATGACGGCCGTCGTCGCGGTCGGCGGTCGTCAGCTGCTCATCGGCCATGTCGGCGATTCGCGCGCGTATCTGCTGCACGACGGCACACTGCGCCGCGCGACCGACGACCACAGTCTCGTCGAGGAGCTCGTCCGCGAAGGACGCCTCACACCCGAGCAGGCGGAGGCGCACCCCCAACGCGCGATCGTGACGCGCGCGCTCGGCGTCGACAGCGAGGTCGAGGTCGATCTGTACACGCTCGACGTCGAAACGGGCGACCGCGTCGTGCTCTGCTCCGACGGGCTCACCACGATGGTGCGCGAGCGCGACATCGAGCGCTTGGCGCGCGCCGAGCAGGACCCGCAGCGTTTGGCCGAAGCGCTCGTGGGCGCCGCCAACGAGGCCGGCGGCGAGGACAACATCACAGTCATCGTCATCGACGTGCTCGAGGCCGATCCGGTGGTCGCTCACGATCCCACCGCGTTGGTCGCCGAACAGACGGTGCCGGTGTCGCGGTCTGCAGTCGTGGCACCGCCCGACCCGCCCGAGCCCCGCGTGCCGCGCGCCAAGGGTTCGCGTGGGCGCACGGTTCGCAGCGCGATCCTCGTAGTACTACCGCTCCTGCTCATCGTCGGCGCGGCGACGGCCGCGCTCGGGTGGTACGCACGCAGCTCGTACTTTGTCGGCGCGTCGGGCAGCGAGGTCGTTATCTACAAGGGCGTCCCCGGTGGCGTGCTCGGTTGGAATCCCACGGTCGACCGGCGCACCGGCCTCGTGGTGGCGAGCTTGCCCGCGCTCGACCGCGACCGCGTCACCACGAACGGTGCGCGCGGCTCGCTCGCGACTGCGGTGGCGTACGTCGGACGGCTCCGGGCCGCGGCCGACGCGGTGGCGAGCACGACCACAACCACCCGGCCGAAACGCACGACCACGACGACCAGGCCGCGGCGCACGACCACGACGACGAGACCGCGCGTCACGGTCACGACGAAGGTCGGGCCCTGATGACTGCCGCGTTCGCGAACATCGCCCGGAGCCGGCGGCGCTCCGAGATGTCGCTCGGCCTGCTCGTCATCGCGGTGACGGTCGGCGGCTACATCCTCGTCGCGCTCGCCAACGGCCCGAAGCTTCCTCCCAACGTCGCGATCCTGCTCGCCTGGGTGTTCGGGCTCTATCTCGTCGCCCATCTCGCGGTGCGACGATTCGCGCCGGCGGCCGACGGAACGCTCCTGCCCATCGCGGCGATGTTGAACGGCATCGGTTTCGTCATGATCGCCCGGCTCGCGGGCGGCGGCAAAGACTACGCGCAGCAAGCGCGCATCCAGTCGGTCTGGGTCACGATTGGGATCGCCGTCTTCGTCGTCACTTTGATCGTCGTGCGCGACGTACGC
>PLBO01000115.1 GCA_003134555.1 Actinomycetota bacterium | reverse complement strand
CGCGACTACGCGCCAATGCAACAGAGCCCGACAGCCTCCTCTGGGACGCTTATGCGAACGGCGGGAACGCGATTATGTGCGGCTGACGCGGTCCAGTTGTCGATCCGGGCTTCCCTCGGCACCTGCGGCTGTAAGCGCACTTCGCCGCAGTCCGCCTGGGCGGCAAGTACGCCAACGACAGCGACCGAGAGGCGCGCTTCCCATCCGATGCTGACCGCGCGAAGCTGAATTGGACGCTGTCGAGGAGGTCAGCACGGCGCGATCGACGGCACCGTTCGCTCAGGCGAACGCGCGGCCGCCGAGATTCCCGATCACTCCCGAGCAGCGAGACACGCAGGTTCAGTAGTAGCCGCCCGGGGTTGCGGGGGAAGTCGCGGGTGGACTCGTTACGGGTGGCATCGTCGCGGGTCGCATCGTCGCGGGTCGCATCGTTACGGGTGGCATCGTCGCGGGTGGCATCGTTACCGGCGGAGCGGCGGCGGCCTTGCTGGCCACCTTGGCGACGCGCCACGTACCACCGAAGCTGGAGATGCCTTCCCCGTTGGTGTCGCCGGGCGCCGTGTCCTTCGAGAAACGATACAGCGGAGCGCCGTTCTCGGTGACCTGCAAGACCGAGGCTGCCGACGCGGTTCCGAGACCCGTCACGCCCTTGGCGCCCATCGCCGTCATCATGCCGGACGGCAACAACAGCGGCGGCCAGAAGGTCGCGCACTGACCCGTGCACGGAATCGGCTTCCCGGCATTCGTCAATGTGTAGAGCGTCATGCCCTTGGCGTCGACGAGTACGGAACCGAGCGTCGAAGTCCTCGCGGTCAGCACGACCGGTGCCGGAGACGCGACGTGCAGCGTGGTCGAAGTAGCCGCGGGCGGCGGCGCGGCAGGCGACACTTTTGCCGTCGACGATCCGCAGGCCGCGAGAACGATCAAGGCCGAGACTCCGAACGCCAGCGGCGCGCCGACGACGGCCTTCTTGTGCACAAACTTCATTTCTTTCATCTGTATCGCCACCGATCGTCCTCGTCCACGTTCCGTCGAATCGCCGTCGAGCGAAATACGGACAACGACCTCCAGCGGTTCACTTCGCCGTGCACCCGGTCGACACCTACCCGCCCCGGGCCAGACCGCGTTAAAGCCCGGCCCGACATCCCCAACAAGCCAGTCAGCCTTGCGGAGCCGACCGGCACCGCAAAGACCCGCTCGCGGCATCCGCTGCCAGGGAGCGACGAACGCAGTCGAACTCGCCGGAGAGCCGAACACTCGAAACAGTGAGTGTCCCTAACGGGCGTCCCCGAATCTCGCGACTGGCGTATCCCGAACGCCGGGTCTGCCGCCGTTGATCTGACCCGTTTAGGTGACGGTCAGTGTCCCGTGCATCGACGAGTGGATTTTGCAGTGGAACGGGTAGGTACCGGCCGTCGCAGGTGACTTGAATGTCGCGGTCGCTCCGCCGTTCACCGTCACATCGAACGCGCCGTTATCGGCGGTCACGGTGTGGGTGAAGCCATCCATATTTTGCACACTCACTGTGCTCCCGGCCTTCACCGGCGAGGGGGTGAAGGTCTTGTTCTGGATCGTGATCTGGGCGTTGGCCGCTGCGGGGGAGTTCTTGGAGCTGCTCGGCTTGGAGCTGCTCGAACACGCCACCAGGCCGAGCGCGAAGAGTCCCGAAATGATGAGACTGAGAATACGTCGTTGCATGCCCTTGCCTACGAGGAGGCAGTGCGAGAGGTTCAGCCGATCTCTCGCCTCACTGCGCCCGCCAGGAGCTGGTCCGCGCCAGGCCGCCCCGACGGGTTGTGATGCTGCACCAGTCGCCACGCGGGCTCCACCATGAGGCTGGGGGTCGACACAGTCCCTGTCTGCAGGGACAAGTACGGCTGAACCGTTTCGGTTTGTTGCACGTAGTCATCTCGGGACGGGTCGGTCCATCGATCGACGAACGCAGTGCCCCTATGACATCACGTCGACGACGGTACGGCGACGGAGTGAGGAGCCATGGTGCTCTCCGACCAACAGCCGCTTGAGATGCCCGTCGCGGAGACGCCGACGCCCGACACTGCCCGGGCCGCGTTCGCCGTTCTGCGTGTTGGCTTCACCGTCTTGCCGATGGTTGTCGGCGTGGACAAGTTCTTCGATCGGCTGGTCGACTGGACCCAGTATCTCTGGAGCGGTGTGCCGAACACGCTGCACATCTCGCCAACGACGTTCATGCACGGTGCCGGCGTCGTCGAGATCACGGCGGGTGTGCTCGTGCTGGTGGTCCCACAGGTCGGCGGGGCGGTCGTCGCGGCATGGTTGGCGGGAATCGTCACGAACCTCGTGCTCGTCGGGTTCGACGAGCACCAGTACTGGGACGTGGCGTTGCGCGACTTCGCGTTACTGATCGGTGCGATCGCGCTCGTCCTGCTCGCAACGCGTTACAGCCCTGTTGTCGGTCGCCGGGGGAAAGAACGACGGAGTGGACGCCGCCGCGTCGGTCCGACCGTGGGCTCTTAACGGTAAATGGGCTTCGGGCTTCGGGCTTCGCGAATCGGCGGTGTGATCACGACCAAGTGTGACGAGGTCATCTCGGTCGTAGCGCGGAGTTGCTTCGAACCTGTCGGTATCCAACGGTGAAGAGAGGCACCAATCGTCGGGCCAGTGGCCACGTTGGAAGTCTCCCGACGTCTCGTCTCGGACACTCGCGCGTTCGAGCCGTGGACTTCGCGCGCGCGGTTCGAGACGAGCCGCTCGTGGTTACTCACACGAACGAGGAGCCAAACGAGGATCTGTAGCGTGTGCCGCTCTTCGACTGGTTGTTCCGCGATCGTCAAACGGGACGGATCACCGTCGCGCAGCTCCCGAACTTCCCGTTGTGGGTCTTCCTCATTGCAGTCGCCTGCGCTGGATCGTGCCTGGAGACACTCCTGCCCGCACGATCGTCGAATGGATCGGCCAGGCGGCGCTGGCCTGGTGGGCGCTCGATGAGATGTTCCGGGGTGTGAACCCTGGCGACGGCTCCTCGGTCTCGGCGGCTGCGCGTTCGCGGCGGCCGGACTTACTTCGTTGCTGCGCTGACTGTCAGCGGCTTCGGCGAGCCTGACATGCCCTCTTGACAGTTTCGCTCGCGCACCAAATGGGCACTGTTCACGTATCACAGCTTCGACAGAACGGGCTGGAATGCACGTCCCCATTGGCATCATCCTCGTCGTTGTGGTGGCACTTCTGATCCTCGTGACGATTCGGTAGCAGCTCCCGCTCGCCTACGCGCGATGGATGCATGGCGATCCCAACGAGCTACGACGCCGACATTGATCGCCCAAATTCGGGGCACGAGCGCGCCGATCAGGACGAATGAGCCGATCGGCAAATGTTTCGTCTCCGAGGGGTTGGCGCCGGCTCGACGCGTGGAACGGGCTCTAGCATCCCGTCAGGTGGTATCGATCATTCCCGAAGATTCGGGCACGAGAACGGACGTCGGCCCGATGATCCGATCGCTCACGTTGCCGTTGCTGGCTGTTGTCATGTTGGCCGCCGCGTGCACGGGCGCGCGCACACCCACTGCGGGAACCGCGACGAGCCCGTCAGCGGCGGCCGTGGCAGACGCTCAGCGTCGAGTTCTCGCAACGCGCTACTTGGCGATCGCGACGGTCGGCAACCGAGGTCTCGACAGGGCGTTCCACGGGCTCGACGGGCCAGACCAAGGCGATCTCGTTGCGGCCCGAGCCGATCTCCACGACGCCGCCGCCACGGAGCGCCTGTTCGATCGCAGCTTGCTCGCCATCGCCTCTCCGTCAGCGATCGAGGCAACTGCCCACGCGGTGGTCAGCGTCAACGAAGCGCGGGCCATCCTCACCTCGAAAGCGGCCGCCTCGGCCTCGCTTCAGCAACTACGTCGCTACGAGCAGCAAATCTCAGCGGCCAACGACGCTGTGGTGCAGCAGGTCAGGATCCTCCGAACGCAACTTGGGCTTCCTCCCGCCGAAACAGGCTGATACGGATCGCGCCCAGTCCTGGCACCGCGCTCGTTCAGCACGACCTTGCGAAGGTCACGGTCGCGAGTTCGAACACGGTCATCCGCCCGAAGGAAAGGGCACCGTACCGTGCACAGGCAGAGAACCTATCGGCGGGTCAGTAGTAGCCGCCGCCACTCGAAGCGGTGGTCGGAGTGGGGGATTGGCCCCCCGGCGTCCTGGTTGTGCCGGTCGTGGATCCTCCGCAGGCGGCCAACGTCAGTACTGCGACCGCGCCCAACGCGACCAGACGAGGTTTGCTGAACCGCACGAACCGTCCGCGCTGGTAACGCATGCAACCTCCTCGGAACCAAGCACGATGTACTACGGCCGGTTGGCCCGGAAGGTTCAACCTCTCGGCAACCGAGGCTTCTCCGTCACTCGCGGTACGAGAAGACGAGGTCGATGCTGTCGTCGTAGGACAGCGGGGCTCCCGCCCGATCGCCAGGGTTAGATCTGCCCGCGCTGCAATGTCAACGTTCACGAAGCCAGGCAATCTCGGCACGCCCGCACTGAGTTCAATCCCGATAGACGTGTCCCAAAACGCACGTCCTAGAACAACGCGCTCGGGGTATCCCAGAACGCACTCGCCCCATAACGACGCACGCGGGGTGTCACCGATCGCCGGGTCGGCGGCGTCCGCGACCGCGGCCGATCGGCTTGTCCGGGGCAGTTGACGCCGGGGGGCGCGGTCGGGATCCGCGGCGCTTCGCTCGGTGCTGACGCCCGTGGGAACATGGCGTCGATGGTTGCTGACCCGCTCGATGCCTCGGCCGGCGTGCCCTATGAGGCCCTGGCCGAGTTGCGCACAGTGTGCCCAGTTTCGCGGACTCCGTCCGGCGCCTACTTCCTCGCCCGTCGTGATGATGTGCTCGCGGCCACGAAGAACATCGCGGTGTTCCAGGCGAGTTTCCGCGCGGCGGGTGTGGTGGTACCGGCCGAGGAACAACTCATCAGCGAGATTCCCGAACCGCGTCACGGCAAGATCCGCCGGATCATCAACTCGGCGATCGCGCAACATCGCATCAGCCGGGTGGAGCCATTCGTTCGAGCGTTGTGCCACGAACTGCTCGACCAGATCGTCGCGCGGGGTGGCGGCGATCTGGTGGCCGACTACGTGACACCGATCCCGGCCACCGTGATCGCGCATCTCCTCGGTGTCGATCCTGCCGATCACGCCCGATTCGCCGAGTGGTCCGACATCGTCGTGCAATCCACGTACGCGACGAAGAACCGCCGCGCGGACGGAGTCGACGGCGAGGGCCTGGCCGGCGTCGCGCCCGACTTCACCGCCTACCTCGACGCGATGATCGCCGAACGCAAGGCATCGGCCGATCCACCCGACGACTTCGTCACGCGGCTCATCAACACCGAAGTCGATGGTGAGCATCTGACAGAGCTGGGGATGCGCACACAACTTGCGTTCTTGCTCATGTCGGGTAACGAGACGACGCGGCACCTGATCGCGAACCTGCTCGAGACCGTGTGCACCGACGCCGCTCTCTTCGCGCGATTGCGGGCAGAGCGGGAACTCGTACCAACCCTGGTCGAGGAGTCACTGCGCCACGACCCGCCGATCCACGTCTTGATGCGCGATTGCCTCGCCGACATCACGATCGAAGGTGTCACGATCCCCGCCGGCGTCAAGGTCGGCTTCGGCCTCGCCTCGGCAAACCGCGACGAGCGGACCTACGGCGACCCCGACGAGTTCCGACTCGATCGCCCGAACGCGAAAGACCACCTGGCCTTCGGCGGCGGCCCTCACGTGTGCCCGGGCGCGTCACTCGCACGACTCGAAGGCCGCGTCGCACTCGACGTGTTCATCGATCGCGTCCACGAAGCTCGCATCGACATCGGATACCAGCGCGAACCCGTACCCGTGTTTTGGGCCAACGGGCCCCGCCGATTGCCGGTCACCCTTACCGGCGCCGCCCGAGGAACATCGCGCCCTAATTGCTGAGAATCACAACTGCAACGACGTGCAGGCTTCGGACCGGACACTGCGCGCCGGCTTCGGGCTTCCAGCCCGAAGCGCGAAGTCGTGAGCGATGTAACAGCTTCCGCCGTCGCTGATGACCTCGCGCGCTCGAACCCCGTGCTTCGCGAACCATCCGACCGATCGCGGTGTTGGTGTCTCATCCGGGAGGATCTCGACGCACGCGACGCGGCTGTACTCATCGACCGCGACGTGCACGAACTCTCATCCCTGGCGACCACTTGTTCGAAGAGCCGCAGTCAGGCTCGGAGGTCGATCTTCCCGCCTTTGCTGCCGTCGTTGTCGCCGTCAGAGTCGCCGCCCACCTTCGCGGGAACTCCGGCGCGCGGCGGCGGGGCCTGGTGGGAACGGACCTGCGGCGCATAGATGGCCGTCGAACCGACCGGTGAGATACTCATCACGATTGTCCTTCCGTGGATGCCGACAACCGTCGGCGATCCGTCATCGGCACACGCCAGGAGCCGATCGAGCGCGACCCGGCGTCGGACGTAGAACATTGGCCCAACGCTTACTCGGCGCCGATGTTGCCATGAGCGCGCGGATCGGTCGACATCGCGCGCGACCGCCGTGTAAGTGACGATACCGGCCGGGTGTCGATCTACCGGTGGGCTTTGTCGAGTGCGCTCTGCAGCGATTGTGCGTAACTCTGGCTGGTGTACGAGGCACCGCCGAGAATGTTGATTTGTGCACTCTGCGCCTGCAGGGCTTCCTGGAGCAAGAGCGGCGCCGCCTGTTGACTGAGTTCGGCCGAGTACTGACGATCGACCGGCATCTGGAGCGGGGTGACGTCGACGATCTTGGTTCCTTGCAGGGTCACGCGCACCTGGACGGTGCCGTACGGGTTGTCGAATGGGTCGCCGTCAACCGTGCGACGCGCGGCTGCACGAGTCGTCGGCGTCGTACCGGCGACGGGACCCGCGCGACCCGCGCGTGGCGTAGTGGTCACCGTGCCGCCGGGTGGGGCCGCGGCGGCCACGCCGCCTCGCTTGAGGCGAAGTGCGGACGACGACCTGGGTACGCCGGGCGACGACCGGAACGTCGCGAGCGCGCCCAGCCCGATGAGCGTGAGGATTACGGCTGTCACCGCGCGTCGCATGATCAGTCCAGGATTCTTCAGTCGACCGCCTCGCGTGTGAGCGTGCCGTAACCAGGGTAAGCGCCAAGGAAAGAGCCGACCCAATTGCGCGAGGCATGCAGTGCACGGTTGGAGGGTCGGCTCTCGCGCAGGGGAACGGTCTGCCGGTCTCGCACGCTCGGTGACCGCGAGTCAGTTCGTTGCGGCGCGAGCCGAGACGGTTCCGGTCAGCGTGCCGGCGCTTGGGTCGATGTTCACGCTCACGGCGAGTGTGATTGCATGGCCGGTGGCGTCGTGTACGCGCGCTCGGATCGCGGTCCCGTCGAGGCCGACGACCGTGCCGGTATACCGGAATGGCTGCGAGGTCGTGCCGAGAGTTGCAGTACCGCGGCCGAGCCGCATGCCGCCGTCGCGCAGCGGCGCTCCTTCCAGTGTCAGGCGCATGGCGCCGAGCGCGCCCCCCGAGAGGGAGGCGCTGATCGAGACGGTGACGCGATTGCCGGCCGTGGAGTGGTTTCGAACGGTGCCGGTGAGTCGAGCGTTGAAAGGGACGCGCAGGTTCAAGGATCCCGTAGGTTGGATGGAGGCGCCTGCTATGAGTGATGCCGGAGTTCCGGCTCTTCGTGCCCAACCGGGTGCGTCTGGTCCGGTGAAGGTCCAGCCGAGAATCAGCCAGACGACGAGCGCCGCGCCGAGGCCGCCCCATGTGCGCCGAACGACTGGTGTCCCGCGCGCAGTCCACAGTCGCCACCAGACCGTGAACAGCACGAGCGCGAGACACCCGATCGTGAGTAGGAGCGACCAACGGACCCGGGTGTCGCTGCCGGTGCCGAGGCCGTGCAGGAGCGCGACCGGGAAGCACGCGTACGAGATCCAGTGGATGGCGCGCCATATGCGATAGCCGAGCCGGGCGCGGAGCAGGCTGGTGATGATCAGCGCCAGGAGCAGGTCGAAGGCGACGGTGCCGAGGCCGAGCCACAGGGGCCGGTATGGCGAATGGAACGGAACCACGACGTCGAGCCAGCCGATCGGCGCGAAGTTGTCGGCGACCGCGGTAGCGATGTGCACGGCCAGGAACGCGACGACCAAGAGCGAGATGTTCTTGTGCAGCGCCGCGATCACGAATCGTGGAATGTGCGGTCTTGCCCAGCGGGTCGCTTCGGTGATTCCGAGCGCAACGCTCGCCGTCAGCAGGAGAATTGAGACGAGGCCGGTCGCGCGGGTCAGGTACCAGAGCGCCCGCGCGCCGGACGCAGTCGCGATCATTCGTGGGGCCAACCGCCGACAACCGTGACACGGCCGTCGCTCCCGACGAGTCGCGCCGGCAACCTCCGGATCCCGAGCCACTCCGGAGCGTCAGCGCCGAGAATGATCGATGCCGTGCTTGCGATGTTCGCGTCGGCGCACGCGCCCGCGACGACAGAGACCGTGCGCCAGTGCTCGGCCGCCGGCTGACTCGTCGACGGGTCGATGACGTGGTGCATCGGTCGTCCGCCGCGACTCCACCGCCGCACCGACGTTCCCGACGTCGCGAGACCACCGCCGGCGATCATCACGGTCTGGCCCCCCGGCTCCTCGATCGACGCGCGGTGATCGTCGGCGACCCGTACTCGCCATCCGCCTTCGGGAGCCTCGCCCCCACACGCGAGATCACCGCCGAGCCCCACGATGACACCACTTCCAACGCGCCGCGCGGCGGCGATCGCGGCGCGGTCCGCACACCACGCCTTGGCCGTGGCACCGAGGTCGAGCTCGACGCCGATTGGCACTCGGACTGTCCCGCGGACCCGGTCGATGGCGACGCGGTGCCATCCGGGTACTCGCCGCACGCGGACCGGCAGCGCCGGCCCGTCGCGATCGAGCCGAGCGAAATCCCGGTCGTAGCCGATCTCGGAGACCGCGGCGCCAACGGTCGGGTCGACGAGTCCGCCGGTTGCACGCGCGCCGTGCATCGCGACGTCCAGCGCGTCGAGGAGCCACCTCGAGACCACGATGTCGTGGTCCGGGTGCGCGTTCACGCGAGAGAGATCCGAATCGTTCCGGAACCGGCTGCAGGCGCGATCAACCTCGGTGACAACGCGCTCGACCTCGTGGCACGCCACCGAGAGCGCCGACCGTTCCGCGACGACCACGACCGCGGTGGTTCCCAGCGCCGCGAAACTTGCCTGAGCGACGCCGGCGATCACGATTGGCCGGACACGACCACATTCCCGCCCCCGGAATCGTAAGACGGCGGCTGTGGCGGAGGGGCGAGATACCCGCCGGAGTTTGGGTCCGGACTCGCGGGCGACCCCGCGGTCGACGGCAACGAAGCCGGCGCCGCCACGGGCGCATCGTCTCGCGGTGCAAACGTCGACGCCGGCCGGCGACGCACCGTCGGAGATCTCGCAACACCGATCTTCGCTCGTGCCGGCTGCGCCCACGCCATCACGGTTGCGAAACCCGCCGACAATGCGACCGAGCCGACCGCAACTGCTCGCGTGACAAGCGAGAGATGCCGGACCGAACGGTCTCGCTGTCGCACGGCATGCACAGCTCGCACCCGGACATCATGGTCAAAGAGGCTCGGAGTGACCTGAGCTGCAGGGAAGGATCAGGCAAAAGTTGCCGGGAACGTCGTGCGTCTTTGCCGAACCTTTGTATTGACACGTGGGTCGGTGCGGTGAGCGATGCGCCAAGCAGGCGTCGATAACGCAGCATGTCGCGACAGCGACGGGCAGCGGGTGTCCTATGGATTGCTGGTCGACCTCGAGTTGTAGGACTTTGGTCCTCTTTTGTCGAGACCATCTCATCCATTACGTGGTCCTAACCCGATCGGCCTTAGCGTCACCGCGCGGATGGTGACAAGAGTCGCGGTTGATGACGCAGTGCCTGCCGACGAGATGAGCGCGAACGCCCGACCGACAGCCGCGTCGACGACGCGTCCAAGATCTCGACGTCGCGTGCGGCTTGTGGTCGCGGCACTCGTCGTCGTGGTGGTACCGGTGTGGTCGTTCGCCCACGCGGTATTGGTGTCGAACGGTGATCCGGTGTCGGCGAATGCAACCGAATGGGCGCGTGGCCATTCGTTGGGTTGGCTTGTCGACGGTGTGGAGCATTGGTGGTATGCACATCATCAACCGCCCAAGGGCGGGACACCCAAGGATGGCATCGCGCGCGTTGCCCCGCCGGCCGGGCATCCAGCCGCGGTCGAAAAGTCCGGTAGTTCGGTCGCGGTCGGCAAGAGCGTCTGCCCTGCGACAGTTCCTCCGCTCGCGTCGACCAAGCTCGCGGGTGAAGGGCAATGGCGGACCGTGGGACGCTCGACCGGCGCGGTCTGTTTCGCCTACTTACGACCGGACGCGGTCCACACGAGCGTGCTCGTCGGGATCGCCTGGATGAACATGCAAGTGCTGGCCGCGACATTGCACAACGGCACGTCAGTGCCCGGAGGCGGGCCGTGGCGGGCAGGCTCGACGATCTCGCCGTCGGATTTCGGGCGCGTGGTCGCGGCCTTCAACGGCGGGTTCCGGTTGGACGCGAGCCGAGGTGGCTATGTCACCGAGGGCCACACGGTGCAGCCGCTCGTGAACGGCCGCGTCTCGCTGGTCATCACCACAGACGGTCACGTCGACGTCGGGATGTGGGGCCGAGACGACGCGCCAGGTTCGACCGTTGCATCGGTTCGACAGAACCTCGACCTGCTCGTCGACCACGGCCAACTCGTCGCGGGCCTGTCCGACGCGAACAGCCATCAGTGGGGCGCGACCCTCGGCAATCGCATCTACACCTGGCGGTCCGGTGTCGGCGTCGACGCCAACCACAACCTCATCTATGTCGCGGGACCCGGCCTGAACGTCGCGACACTCGGAGCAGTCCTCCAGCACGCGGGCTGCATCCGAGCGATGGAACTCGACATCAACCCCGAATGGGTGTCGCTCATGACCTACACAGGGAACTCACCGACCACGATCACCGCGACCAAACTGCTCTCGGACATGCAACGACCCGCTGACCGCTACCTACATGCGAACACCAGAGACTTCGTCGAACTCGACATCCGCCACTGAAGCCACCCGTGACCACCACCGACCGCGCAGAGCACCACACCAGACGATGGTCGAACCTGCCCCGGTACCTGCACCGCCGGCGCGCCGTCACTGTGACCGGCATCAGTCTCGTGAGCCTTGTCGTCGCGGGTGGCACGTGGATGCTCTCTGCAACACCGAACCGGCCCGCGTCGGCCGATCGACAAGCAACGACGCCAAATAGCCGGGCGCGCCGCGCCACGGCCGAACGATCCGCGGCACAAGCCGCAACGGACGCATCGGCGCTTCCCGGACCGATCCTCATCGCCGACCGTGGCAACAACCGCCTCCTCGAGGTCGACCCCAACGGTCACATCATCTGGCAGTTCCCCCGGCCCGGCGATCTCGGACCGCACCAGACCTTCAACGTGCCCGACGACGCGTTCTTCACACCCGACGGCAAACAGATCATCGCTACCCAAGAAGACGCCTTCGTCGTCACGCTCATCGACATCGCGACCCACAAGATCGTCTGGCGCTATGGAACCCCCGGCACGTCCGGCACAGGTGCGAACCAACTCTGGAACCCCGACGACGCCATCATGCTCCACGACGGGCGCATCATCGTCGCCGACATCAAGAACTGTCGCATCGTTCTCCTCACGCCTGGAACCCAGGTCCCCGCGCAACAGCTCGGCCGGACCGGCCACTGCAGCCACCGAACCGGAACTCGGTTCTCGAGCCCCAACGGCGCGTTCCCCCAACCCAACGGTCAGATCCTGGTCACCGAAATCGGAGGCGACTGGATCACCTCCATGAACCTCGACGGCACCGTCTCCTGGACCACACACGCGCCCGGCGTCCACTACCCATCCGACACCAACCAAATCGGCCCCGACCGCTACCTCACCGTCGACTATTCCAGGCCCGGCCAGATCGTCGAGTTCGACCACACCGGACACCTGCTCTGGCGGTACGCCCCCAGCGGACCCAACATGCTCGACAAGCCGTCCCTCGCCGAACCCTTACCCAACGGAGACATCCTCGCCACCGACGACGACAACAACCGTGTCATCGTCATCGACCCCACCACCAACAAGATCGTGTGGCAATACGGCCACACCGGCATCGCCGGCCACCAGCCCGGCTACCTCGCCGACCCAGACGGCGCCGACCTCGCACCGCCATACTCACTCAACAACATGAACGTCACCAGATAACGAGACCGTCATCCGCGCGGGATCCGCTCACGAACGCGCATACCACACCCACAGCCGACGGCTACGCGACCGTCGAACGCCGCCCCGGCATTGCACTCCAACACCTCGAATGACCGCGTCCCGATCAGTACGAGGTGTGTCCCAATAACGCGCGCTGCAGACTCATGCGACCGTCACCGATGTGCCGATCAGGGACGCTCGAAATCGAGCCGTCGCAACGCGACCCGATGGTGGAGATACACACCGGTGTCACTCCCTACTTCGGGCTAAGCGTTCGACGAGCGGCATTCAGCTGGCGCCGCAACGTTGACAACTCGAAATGCCTTTCCAGAGCCGTCGCGATGACGGGATGGATGCCGTTGACGGACCTACGGGAGTGGCCGTCCCGGACGACGCGGGCACGACCGTCAGCTCGATGGCAACCGGTCCGTTCGGGCTATGTGCACGGCGTTCCGCGTAGGGCCTGCGTGACGTGGATTGTTCCCGTGCTGGTCGTTTGGATGTGGGTCCATCCGTCGGGGCTTGGTTCGATGCAGCCGTTGTGGTCAGCGGACCAGTGTGGTGATGCGTGGATGTGGACGGTGAGTGGTCCGGGCGAGTGGACGTTCAAGGTGAAGCTGTCTGGTCGCATGTTGACGAGGTCGGCGGCTCCGTCGACGAGGCCGTGGTAGCCGGTGTACTGCCAGACGTGCCAGTGGGTGTTGTGCCAGATCGGCTTCAGGTATGCGGGTTGCTGAAGAATGAGGGATCGTTCTTGGGTCGATGAGCTGTCGAGTCGGACGTCGGGTAGGGCCACGTACTTCACGCCGTTCGTAGCAAGCCAGCGCTCATACATACCCGCGGTCAAGGTGTCGTTGTAGAAGAGGGGGTTGTAGCCGATGTCGAGTTGGCGTTCCCAGCCCCGAGCGAGCGGAATCTGGGGCGCGAGGTACGCAGCTTCCCAATGCCGGTAGGTGGGAGGGACTTCGACGCGTGCGCCGGAGGGTGGTGTCGAGGCCAAGAAGGTGAGCAGGGGCTGGTAGTACGCGCGACGGGTGGATGGGTCGTGGGGTGCGGCCGTCACGGCGTCGAGCGTCGGGTACCACTGCCAGATGAGTAGCGGGGCCGCGACGATCGCGAGTAAGGCGCGTCGCCGAGGTGCGAGTGCGCACAACAGCACTGGGCCGGCCGCGTACTGGCCGAACCGGCTTACGTTCTCACCCAGTGGTGAAGACACGAGGAACGCGGCGATCGCGACAGCGCCATACAGTGCCGCGGTCCAGCGCAGCACGACATAATGGCGTGGCATCAGAGACAAGAACACCACGCAGACCGACAGGTCCCATACGAGCGCGAAGGTCGAGAACGGGTACGACCCGCCGCCCGGGAACAGCACCGAAATGATCATGATCGGGGCCAACGCCGCTGCGGCGACGGCGGCGGCCACGATGCGGCGATCTGCCCGAGCGAAGCCCCACGCGGCCGCGCCAATCGCGAGGAACAGCCCGGCCAAGGGGCTTGCCAACGGACACGCGACCGCGCACACGAGCCCAACGGCGATCCGCCGATGCTGCAACGCGAAGACGGCGGCCAGCGCGACCGCGACGCCCAGCGCGAACGTGGCGCGCCCGACCACGAGGTTCGTGACGGTCCCGGCCGCGAACCAGAGCGACCCGACCCGCGACGCGGGCGCGATCGCGCGTTGCACGATCCGATCGAACAAGACAGCAGCGATGACACCACTCAACGCGCAGAGGAATACTGCACCGGTCACGGCTCCCACTACCGGCGAAAGCACGCTGTACCCGAGCGTCGGGTAGCCGCTGAACCATTGGCTGTCCCATAACACCAGCCCGTATCGGCGGAACAGTTCGACTCGATACACCTGTGCCGGCAGATCCGAACCTCGCCAACCAAGCACCAACACGATCAACGCGAGCACCGTCGAAGCCGTAGCCGCGGTCGCGAGACTCGACCACTGAGATCGCGCTTTCCGCCCGTTGTCGAGGTGAAGCGAGCCTGGCTCTCCGGCGTCAGTCACGCGTCCGACCGATGGTCGCCGTCGACGCGGCCGCTACGAGGAGAATGGCGGCCGACCACACATGGAGTGAAATCAGGTGGCGCCATCGTGGTCCTCGGTGTGGCGACCCTCAGGGCGCGGGCCGTAGGGGTCGAACAAGCGGAAGCGTGCGACCGAGTCCGACCAGACCGGTCATCAGCGCGACGAGGCCAGGAAAGATGCGGTAGTGCTCGGAGTCACCGTCGTGTCCCGGGAACAGCGACGGCAAGTCGTCGGCGGCGCGAGTGAGATACCGATCTGCTCGGCGAGCCTGTTCGCCCATGATCCACTCCGATGCGCGCTCGCTCTCGTGGTATTGCGATGATTACTGGACGACCTGGGTGGGACCTGTGAGCCCGAGCCGTCGAGGCAGCGGGTTGGCCTCTCGTGATCGTCAGCCTGAGTTCGACAGGACCGCTCGCGCCTGCGCCGGCCAGTCGGTGACGACGCCGGCCAGTCCGGCGCGTGCGACTTCGGCCAGGCGAGCGGTCTGCGTCTCCAGGCTCTGGTATCCGCAATAGACGGCGAGCCCCCGATCGCGTGCCGATGCGACGAACGCCGGAGTAACGGCGTCTTGATGAGCTGATGCCGCCCGAGCACCCACCGCCACCGCGTCGGCCAGGAAACGGTCGTGTGCAGCATCATCGAGCGTGTCGCGGAAGAGCGCGAGCTCAACCTCGGGTTGGGCGCGTGCGAACGTTCGCAGCGTCGGCATGTGTTGCGACCAGAGCAACACCTGATCGAGCGCGTCCATCGCCCGTACCGCCTCGAGCACGGCCTCGGCGGCTCCGGCGTCCTTGGTGTCGATCGCGACGCGCAGGCCTACCGAGCGCGCCCGCTCGAGCGCCACTGTCAGCGTCGGCACCCCGAGCCTCGCGAGCAGCTCGTCGTTCGCCCATCTCAGCGGCCAGGGCACGTGCTGGACCCGACCCAGCCACACGTCGTGCAACAAGACGGCCGTGCCATCGCGGCTACGACGGGCATCGACCTCCACAACGTCGGCTCCCAGGCGCGCAGCGATCTCGATGCCGTCGAGCGAGTTCTCACGCGCGTCGCGCGGACACGTTCGATGCGCCACCACCACGGTCATCTCCCGACCGTAATCGCGGCTCAGAGGTGCGGTCCGCGCAGGTTGGCAACGTCGCTACGCGGACGAGCTGTCGGTCGTGCGGAGAACCAACTCGACCGCGACGCTCACCAAGGAGAGCCCGAGCCGCGTTGGGTCCGTGTCTGTAACTCGCTCGGTCGGCAAGGGACGTCCGGCCCTACCGGATCGAGGAAATATCCACGCAGACTCTTGACGAAGACGAACCTCGAGGAGGCGGGACATAGGCACTCTTGAGGCGAACGGTGAAGTTGTCTTCGATGTGATCATCTCCAACTGCGTCATCAACCTTGCCGCCGACAAACGGCGGTGCTCGCGGAGGTCTACCGCGTGCTGCGGCCCGGTGGTCTCTTCGCAGTGTCCGATGTCGTGTTCTTCCGTCCGCTATCACCGGGACTCACCGAGCTGATGGGATTGTGGACGGGATGCGTTGCCGGCGCCCTCGTCGACACCGACTACGAAGCGCTGCTCGCGGCTGTCGGTTTCCACGACGTCGAGATCGAGCCCACGCAGGTGCATGACCGCGCCGGCATCGTTCGTATGGCGAGCCAGCTCGAACTACCGGCCGACCTCGATCTCGATGCTGCGCTCGACGCGGTCGACGGCGCGCTCGCGAACGCTTTCATTCGCGCCCGCCGCTGAGTGCTTCGAACAATGCAAGTTCGATGTCGAACTGGTCGATAGCGACGGCTCGACCTGGTAGCAACCAGTCTCGACTCGCTCCCTCACTTCGGGTTTACGGCGATGTCTACGGCAGCATCACTTCATGCGACTTTGCCGAAGCTTTTCCTCGCTCCCAGGTGGTTCGGAGCCGAACCAACGATGATCAGGCAATGCGCGTTCGACGTGGACGTCGGCGGCGGGCGGCGGGCGGCACGCTTTGGCTCTCCCCCAGTCCGGTCTGTGCCATCGACGCGGACGATCCGGGCACGTTTCGCGGACCGCACCCAGATGTGTTCTTCTGACGAATGGACGCCGCGATGACGGCTGCGGTCGTCCTGGCGGACTCAGGGGCGGGATCCGGAGGACCGTCGGGGATTGCGAGCGGTTGGTGCCCACCCGCCGCCGCGTTTGTGTTCACGGTGCTCTTGGTCGGCGCGCTCGTGTCGAGTTGTGCGGCGCCGCGCTCCAATGCTGCAGCGCCTCGGACCTCTCCTCGTTCTACTACGACCGTGACTGCCGCAGTCCCTCGCCGGGGTTATTGGCTAATGAGCGCCGACGAGCACATCACCGCTTTCCGTGACGCGGTCGGATACGGCTCGCGCGTTCCGCCCGTGAACCGCGCGTTGGTGTGCATGAGTTCGACGCCATCGGGCCGCGGCTATTGGTTGGTGGCAGCAGATGGGGGCATCTTCGCGTTTGGTGATGCCCGCTACTACGGATCGACGAGCGCGGTGGCGCTCGCACGCCCAATTGTGGATATGGCGACTACACGAACGGGCCACGGTTACTGGATGGTTGGCGCCGACGGAGCGGTCTTCGCCTTTGGTGATGCCCACCTGTACGGCTCGCTCAGTAGTCGATCTCTGTACCAGCCGGTCGTCGGGATTGCAGCGACACCGAGCGGGCGGGGATATTGGCTAGTGGGCACCGACGGCGCTGTATTCGGGTTCGGTGACGCCCACCATTACGGGTCGGCGCGTTCGGTCCACGGCAACGAGTCGATCATCGGGATGGCACCCTCGCTTTCGGGCCGTGGCTACCTGTTGGCTGCCACTGACGGAAGGGTCTTCGCGTTCGGCGACGCGCACGCTTACGGATCGAACGCGGCCTCGACCGTGACCCGAAAGATCGTGGCGTTCGCGACCACCCCAACGGGGAGGGGCTACTGGCTGACCGCGGCTGACGGAACCGTCTTCGCGTACGGAGATGCGCCCCGCGCCGGCTCCGCGCGCCGTACGGCAACGGTCGGCATGGCCAGCTTGGGCGGCGGCGGGACGTGCCATGCCACAGCCCGTCCCGCCGACATCGCTCCGCAATCCGCGGCACTCGCCGGGGAGGGACATTGGGCGGCTGGCGCCCGGCCCATTGGCGCCGAACCAGCGATCTATACGACCACACTGCGCGCTCGCTCCGACTTACCCGCCTCCGGGCTGGCATGGATCGACACGAACCGCGTCGTGTTCCGGCTCTACGCCGGGGCCGGCCAACCGTCCGGCACGTTCCGCTACAGCGGGTCGGTCGACCCCGCTGCCCAAGCCGGCCTGCTGGCCACGTTCAATGCAGGGTTCAAAGTCAACGCGTCCGAGGGCGGCTGGGCTGGGTACGGCCAGACGGCGATTCCCCTGCGCGACGGCGCCGCCTCCTTCATCATTCGCAGTGATGGAACAGCCACCGTCGGGATGTGGGGCCGCGATGCGACCGCCGACGCGCATGTGGTCGCCGTCCGACAAAACCTGAGGCTGCTCATCGACGGCGGCAAAGTCGCAAACGACCTTTCGCCGCAGTCGTGGGGCGCCGTGTTCGGTGGCGGGACAACGACATGGCGCTCCGGACTCGGCGTGGACGCGTACGGTCACCTTATATACGCGGTCGGAGCCCATCTCCTTCCCAGCGATCTCGCCCACCTTCTTCTCGCCGCCGGTGCGGTGCGCGCCATGCAACTCGACATCAACCGGGTCGTGAGCTTCTCCACGTTCACCACCGCGATGGGACCTGCGCCGCATCCGATCGTCGGCACCAACTTGTTGCCAACCATCAACTTCGATCCGACGCGCTACCTCCACCCGAGCGGACGCGACTTCATCGCCGTGTTCGCCGCGTGACCAGCCGCGCATTTGATGCTCACTGTCTTCGGTTCTCTTGTGAGCGTCCTGTGTCTGATTTGCGCGGCGCGACTTTGCCCGAACCCTTACCTGACGGGACCGAGCACCGAACTCGCGGCGGCGTTAGATTCGGCGCATCGGCCCAGACGTGAGGCGGCGTAACGCCGGTCGGCGGCGAGGACTTGGATCGCGAGAAGGTGCGGGGTCGCCCGTGTCGTCTCACCCGATTCGACGGTCGCGGCCGCGACGGAGCCCGGTCCTCCTCGTCCTGATCCCGGTGTTGGCGTTCGTGTCCTGCAGTGCGTCGAAGCATGCCGCACGAACGACGGCGCCGACTTCGACGCGACCGGCCGCGCACACGCCGGTGGTGAACGTGTATGCGGCGGCGGGCGCGGGGATGTTGAGCGCGGTCGCACGGCAGGCGCGGTCGTTGGTGTACGTGCCGGAGAGCTTGTCCGACTACGTCGACGTGATCGACCCCAGCACGTACCGGGTGATCGACCGGTACCAAACCGGGGCTCGGCCGCAACATGTCGTGCCCGCATGGGACATGCACACGCTGTACGCCACGAACAACCTCGGGAACTCGCTCACACCGATCGATCCCAACACCGGAAAGATCGCCGGACCCAACATCGCGGTCGACGATCCCTACAACCTCTACTTCACACCCGACGGAACGTCGGCGATCGTCGTCGCGGAATACTTCAACCGGCTCGACTTCCGCGACCCCCACACGTTCGCGCTCCAACAACACGTCCCGGTCAACTGCGCGGGAATCGATCACGCCGACTTCAGCGCCGACGGCTCGCACCTCATCGCCACCTGCGAATACGCCGGTCGGCTCGTCAAGATCGACGTCGCGACCCGCAAGATCATCGGTTATCTGGACCTGCCCGGCTCCAGTCCCCAAGACATCAAACTCGAACCCGCCGGACACATCTTCTACGTCGCCGACCTGAAGCGCGGCGGCGTCCACCTCATCGACGGCGCGACCTTCCGCGAGATCGGTTTCATACCGACCGGTGCAGACGCGCACGGCCTCTACCCCAGCCGCGACAGCCGCCACCTTTACGTCTCCAACCGCCGCGGTGCATCCGTGAGCGTCATCGACTTCGCGACCCATACGGTCACCGCCACGTGGAACCTCCCCGGCACCAGCCCCGACATGGGCGGCGTCTCGGTCGACGGAACTGTGCTGTGGCTCTCGGGTCGCTACCACGACGCCGTCTACGCCATCTCGACCATCGACGGGCACCTCATCGCCTCCATTCACATCCCGCACCGCCCCCACGGTTTGTGCGTGTGGCCCCAACCCGGCCGCTACTCCATCGGTCACACCGGCATCACCCGATGACGCGACGTCATTCGGCACTCGCAGGCCTTAACCAGCCGCTGAGTCGGGCAGCAATACGGTGCGTCTTGTGACATCCGCCCAGGACCGGGTCGACCCGGACTCGGGTGCTTCAACTGGGTCGGGGCTCGACGGTGGCGACGTCTTTGAGATCGTCGCAGCCCGGCGCAAGATGCGCCGCCGGGCGCGCCGCCTACTCGCGGTGGCGCTGCTTGCCGGGGTCGTCACAGTGGGTTGGTCGCTGGGCACGGCGTTGGTTCGCGGATCCGATCCGGTGAACGTCAAGTTCGTGGAGTGGGTCCGCGCTCACGGTGGAAACGGGATCGTCAATGTGATCGAGCGCACGTGGTATCAGCACCATCAACCCTCGAAAGGAGGCGCCCCCAAAGGCGGCATCCCCAAGGTCCCGAAGCCCAGTGGCCGTGAGACGCCCGCGACGGCCGTCGCGGGCACACCCACAACGGTCTCGTATACGCCGCCTCCGATCAACGCGATCGCAAGTCCTGCGCTCGCCGGTGAGGGTGTATGGCAGCCCACCGGCCGGCTCGTGCGCGGCCGTCTCGCGGTATACGAGACGTTCCTGCGACCTGACCGGGTACACACCAGCTTGCTCGCGGGTGTCGCTTGGCTCGACCGTCGAGCATTGCGCGCAGTGATCTACAACGGCAACGACCAACCGGGCGGTTCCGGATGGCAACACGGTGACCACGTCCCGCCGTCAGAAACGCCTGGCCTGGTGGCCGCGTTCAACGGCGGCTTCCGCCTCGACATGGCGCGCGGTGGCTACCAGAGCGAAGGCCGGATAGTGCGCCCCTTCGTCACCGGACGGGCCACCTTCGGCGTGCGCGCCGACGGGACCGTCGACCTCGGCGTATGGGGCCGTGATCTTCAGCCGACAACCCCCTACGCGTCCGCGTTCCAGAGCCTCGATCTCATCGTCGACGGCGCCAACGACGTCCCCGGCCTCTCCCGCGACGACCACCTCCGCTGGGGCCAGACCCTCGGCGGCCGCGTCTTTGTTTGGCGCTCCGGCGTCGGGATCGACGCCCGCGGCAACCTCGTCTACGCCGCGGGCGTGCTCGACATCGTCAGCCTCGCCGACGTCCTACGCGCCGCGGGCGCGGTACGAGCCATGGAACTCGACATCAACTCATACTGGGTGAGCTTCGACACCTTCCTCCCCGGCACCAACGGTCCCGCGCCAACCAAGCTCCTACCCAACATGCAACGCAGCGCCAACCGTTACCTCGTACCCGGCACCCGATACTTCGTCGCCATGTTCGCCCGCTGAACCCCGCCGTGAAAGACGGCTACAACCCTCGGCGCGCGGACGATCAGGAGACTGTCGTGCTCACGGGCTTCCAGGTCGAGCCGGTTCGGTGGAGCTTGATCGTCAACTTGGCGGTGCGGTCGGCGCGTTCGTAGCGCCGCGCGGTGATCGTGACGTCGTTGCTAGCCGGCGGGATGTCGCCGAGCGTGAGGAACATGCCGTTGCCGTGGACGGCCTTGTGGGGATCAGTGTTGTCGATTGCTTCGGAGCTGTTGTCGACGAAGCGGATGGTCGCGAGGTTCTCGAGCGTGTCTGCGATGCCTGCTTGTATCGAGAGAGCGATCCAGGCGTGCGCACCGATGACGAAGGTGTCTCCGGGTCGTGTCGTTGTCGGGGGATTGCCGATCGGCTGGGTTACTGCGGCGCGAATGGCGGCCGAGTAGATCGCGATCGCGCGGCTGTCGGCGGCCGACCGTGTGCCGGCGCCGCATGCGGCCCCGAGTGTGATCGACGTCGAGACCAGCGCGACATACGAAAGCAGTCGCCGCAGACTCGGTTGGTGGTGGACCCGTATCTGGGACGTCGCGGACTCCTCGAGCTGCAATTCGGGCGAGCGCTGCGATACGCCGTCCAACGTAGTCTTCGACTCGGCGCGTCCACCACGTCGAACGTTCGGTTGCGTAGGCGCACTCGTCGGTACGATGCATTCGACGGCGATCCGGCGAGGACTGCCGGTGACTGTCGAGTGGGCAGGAGACGCCATTGCTCGTCCTGCGTCGCATGTTCACCCGCATCTTCGGTGCGATGCCTTTGGCGCGGCTCTCAACGACGCACGCGCTCGGCACAGGTGCCGACGCATTCTTCACCGTCTCGCTCGCCGGCTCAGTGTTCTTCAACGTCTCGATCGGAGCGGCCCGGCCCCGCACGATCGGATATCTCGTACTCACGTTGGCACCGTTCGTCCTGCTCGCTCCTCTTGTCGGGCCGCTCGTCGACCGGTTCGGTCACGCACGTCCCGCGGTCGCCGCATCGACCTGCTTGGGACGGGGCATCCTGTGCCTCTTCGCGGCGGGGAACTTGCACACGCTCCTCCTCTACCCCGAGGCGTTCGGGATCCTCATCCTCGACAAGGCCTACGCGATCACCAAGAGTGCGCTCGTTCCGAGCCTGGTCGCCGACGACTCCAATCTGGTCGCCGCGAACTCACGACTGACACGCATCTCGACGCTCAGCGGGCTCGTTGGAGGCGCAATCGCCGCCGGGATCCTGAGCGTCACCAACGCCGTTCCGGTGCTGCAGATCGCCTCACTCGTCTACTTCGCCGGCGCGATCACCGCACTGCGCATTCCAGCCGAAACTCCGACCGAAATGCCGAGCAGCGCGCTCGAGCATCGCGAACTTCAATCACTGACAATCCGATTCGCGGCGGGCGCCATGATGATCCTGCGCGCCGGGATCGGCTTCGTCGTCTTCCTCGTCGCGTTCGAGCTCAAGAGCGCCGGCGACCCGACCTGGTTCTTCGGCCTCATCGCCGTCTGCGGCATCGCCGGCGGCCTCGCGGGTACGTTTGCGAGCCCCATATTGCGACATCGGCTGCATCGTGAGGAGCCATTGCTCGCTTTCGCCCTTATCCTCACCGCCGCGGTATCCGTCGTGGCCGCGGCCCACCTTGCCCACCCGACCATCGCGGCCGCCGTCTTCGCCGTTTCGTTCGGCGCAAGCATCGGCCGGCAAGGCTTCGACAGCCTGCTTCAACGCGATGCTCCGGACGCCGCGCGCGGCCGATCGTTTGCCCGCTTCGAAACGTTGTTCCAGCTGCTATGGGTCCTCGGCGCACTCGGCGCGGTCGTACTACAGCCCGGCACCGGCCAAGGCCTCGCGATCTACGCCGGCGTGTCGGTGGTCGCGCTCGTCGCGTACGTCGCCGGCACCAAGACCCGTCGCGGGGCAGCGGCCAACGAAACCCCCTGACGGCCAGGCGACGCGGCCGGCGCCCGCGCTGCTCGCACTCCGACATCGGCCGACCGTCACACGTTCGATAGGCGTACCGGTACCTGACTTGGATGACCACTCAGGTCAGCGCTTGTAGAGGTGGAGACGACCGCTCGCGATCATTCGGGTCGCGGCGTTTGGATCAACGGTGTGCGCTATGACGAAGGCTGCGATGAGCGCGTCTACCCGGGCGAGATCGCGATCGGTCGTGAAAGTGCCGAGGTGAGTTCCGCCCTGAACGGTGAGGAGCCATGAAGGCCGAGGCACCTGCAGCCACAGTTTCTCGGTATTGCCTACCGGATTCACCTCGTCGTCGGTTCCAGTCGCGGCAAGCAACGCAGGCGATGAACCGAAAGCGTCAGCCTTGACAACGATGTCATCCGAGGAAAGTGCCACGACGGCCACCGGGTTCGGTCCCCGGCAGTTGTTGGTCGAGTAGCCCGCCGACGCGGCTGCCGTAGCCCCGTCGGAATGTCCAGCGAAGACGAGCGGCGCATGCGCAAGCGCACTGGCGAGACCCACAGGCGGCTCGCGTTCAAGCGACGTCGCGACGAATTCCAGATCGCAGGGCTCGCTAACCAGATCGCTCTCGTTCGGCGGTGCGGCCAGCGCCGCTTTCCCCCGGAAATTCCGGTGCGGCAACGATGATGCCCGCCGCGGCGAGATCATCGACAAGTCGTGAATAGGCACTGCTTTCGACTGCGTAGCCGTGCGCGAAGACGACGAGCGGGTGACGACCGGGCGCGAGCGAATCGGCACGCGTGACCGGCCATCGAATAACCGTCCGCAGGATCCGACCGAAGTGCGCCGAGCCGCTTCCGTCCGCTGACGCGAGCGAGCGCGCGCCCAATGGTGGACCCTGACCCGCCGCTCCGTACTTCAGTTCGGATTGATCGCCCGAAGACCGAGCCTGATCTCGCGACGCATTCGCCACCGGTTGATACCCAGCTGCGGTCGTCGGTCCTGTTGGTGCCTCGGACGTGAGGTCGAGAGATTCAGCCCAGGTTGGCCGCGTGCGTCGCGTCCTCGAGCAGCTCTTCGAGGTTGAGCTCTCGCGCGGTTTCATTCAGGTAGACGCGGTCCATTGCCTCGCGATGAATCCGCAGAATCCCGACAACGTCGCGCCATTGCTGCTCTGATTCGTTACCCGTGCTCCGATACCAGTCGAGCTTGCGGAGCACCTGATCTTCGGGCGACGTCACCCAAATGCGATCGGCAAGACCGGGGATCGTGACGTTCATCCGCCGCTCGATCTGCATGCGGTCGAGCAGACCCTCGCCCAGCACGAACAAGTCGACTTTCAAACCGTGCGCGGTATCGACGAGATTGAACGAAGAGTGTGCGTCGATTGCGGCACGAGCGGCATCGAGCCGGACGTAGAATTCGCCATAGACCCGCCGAGTGCGTAGGCGATGCCGAGCTCATCGAGCATCTCGGCGACCTGCCCGACGAGTTCGAGCGGACCCTTCGTCATCCGCGAGGAAGGAGACCAGCGTAGGCAGCGTCGGCGAGCGCAGCGCCGTAGCGCCGGCGCGCGAGCTCGTGGCAGATCTCGATCTCGGAGTAGGCGGGATAGCGAGCAACGATGCCGGCGCGCGCAAGTTGCTCGACATCGAGGCAGAGCTGCTGCGTCAGTTCGGCTCGTTCGCCGACACTCATCGCGCTCCACCGCGCGGTAAGGACCGCGAATGCCGTTGGATCCGTGTCTGCCGGAACTGCGGAGCGCGCCACATGGTCAGGCTAACTCCGAGAGGAGACCATGACGCTCGGATCTGGGCATCGCACCCCACTGCATCGCTCCCTACTTCGGGCTAAGAGCCCGATGACCGGATCGAACACTTGTTGCCCCGAGCGGAAACGATGAGAACCCTCAGCCGCCCTCTAGCCAGACGCAGGTTCTCGCACGTGTTGTCCGCGGCGCCCGCTGAATGCGGACGTTGTGTTAGCTCGTCCGCGCCTCGGCGGTGAACGCGATTGCTAGGCCTTCGAGCAGTTCAACCCACTGGGAAGGTGCTCCTGGTGGCAGTGGCGCGCGGATGCTCAACGCTTCGACCAGGGTCACGGCGGCGCCGCGCAGACATGGCACCTCGGTCGGCGCGTTGTCGTCTCGCACGCTGACGGACTCCCCTACCTCGAGGACGCAACACAACGAGGCATCGGTCGCTTCGACAGCAAACCGTCCCGCGAGAGTGTGACCGGCACTGATCAGGAACGCGGGGCTCAATGCTGCCGCGTACCTCAGGCACGACGCGACCTCGTCGGGCTCCACCCGCGGGTTCAACCCCAGCGGCAATGCCACATCGCGCTCGTGGATCCAGGAATCCCACAACCCATGTTGCGCCAGCAGACGAATAGGAACGTGGCCGGGTGGTGACTCGGCAAGCGTCTCCCAACCACCATCGTCCAGCTCTGCAAGCACACCCAAGAACGCGTCGTTCGAACTCACGAACTGGTCGAGTATCTCCTTCGGCGCCTGCTCACGCATCGGCGCCACCATCAGGTCGGGAGTCGTCGCGGGATCGAAGCCGGCCAGCACGCGCGTCGGAGTGCCGGCCAGACCGGCCCGCACCGACGCGTGCCAGAACGCGTTGACGCCGGCGAGGTGCGCGACCACGTCCTGGACTGTCCAACTGTCACACCTCGTCGGCGAAAGCCAGTCGCTCTCGCTCAGACCCTCGAGCATCGTCTCGAACCGCCGGCGCTGACGCGTCACCGGGACCAGCTGATCGTCGGGCTCGCCCGCGATCGAGATGATCGTCGGGCCCTCGTACCGCGGCTTCAACAACATCGATCCGGACCGTATCCGACCGTCCGACCTCTGGCCCGGGGTGGCCGGGCTGGATAGGTTCCACACCAAAGACGCGACCAGGGGGGTAGCCGTGGAAGGCATTTCGATGATGCAGCGGGTCGTCGACGTGACGTCAGACGTCATCAACAACGTCAACGCGGGGCAACTGAACCAGCCCACGCTGTGCACCGAGTGGACGGTCAAGGACCTCATCAACCACATGGTCGGCGGTTCGACGATGTTTGCGATCTCGGTCGAGGACGGCTCGGTGCCCGACGAGATGCTCGGTCAGCTCATGGGCGGCGACAACGTGGGCGACGACCCGCAGGGCGCGTGGGCACAGTCGTCGAAGCGTGCGATGGCGGCCTTCAACTCGCCCGGCGCGATGGACAAGACCGTGAAGCTGCCGTTCGGAGAGATGCCCGCCGGCATCGCGCTCAACATCGCGATCTTCGACGTCGCAACCCACGCGGCCGACCTCGCGCGCGCGACGGGTCAACACGTCTCCGACACCGAAATGCTCGAAGGCGCACTCGGCGTCGGGCAGCAGATGATCGGACCGGACCTACGCGTGCCGGGCGTCTTCGGTGCCGAACAGTCGTGCAGTGACAAGGCTTCCGCCGAGGACCGCCTCCTCGCGTTCGCCGGCCGCAAGATCTAAGGGAACGGGGTCAGTTCGCGGCCGAGGGGCGTCAATCCCCTCGGCCCGCCATCAGTCGTCGTTGTAGATCGTCGCGGTTCCGACTGAACGCCCGAGGCTGATTCCCGCGGTCGAAGCACTGAGCGTCACCTTGAACGTCTCGTTGCCTTCGAGCGTCGAGTCTCCGGCGACCGGCACGTTGACATACGCGACGGTTCCGTACGCCGGGATCGTCACGGTCCCGGACACCGCGGTGTAGTCCGATGTCGACGACGCGGTGCCGTTGCTCGTCGCGTAGTGCACCGTGGTGGCGCTCGTCGACCCCGCCGACAGCGAGATCGTCAACGACACGGCGCGCGCGCCAGTCTTGTCCTGTGTCTAACACCCGAGAGCCGCCGCGCTTCGCGGCCGGGAAGATCGTGCTCAGTACCCGATCACGATGATGTTCCGATTGACGAACGTACAGGTGCTCGCGGTGCTGGTGTTCCTGTACTTGGCAGTGAACGTGTTGCTGCCGGCGTTGAGGCCAGTGACCAAATAGGTCGCACTGAACTGCTTCGCCTGTCCGCTGAACCCGTTGCCGCCGTTGTTGACGTATTCGAGCGCCTGCGTGTCGCTCGCGGCGACGGTCGTCGCACCCGATACGGCAAAGCCGACGAAGCAGCCCTGGACAGCCGTGTCATTCGTCAGCTGGGCAGTCACGGTCACCAGCGCCTCCCCCGCCGCAGTCACCGTGACCGTCGCCGACGGACCCGCCGTTGTCAGATCGCCATACGTGTTCGCGCCCGCGCCGGTCCGGGTTTGAGATGTTGCGACCACGTTGTTCGCCGGCAGCGAGCCGAAACCAGACGCGCCGGTGTTACCCGTCGGCCCACCAGGCGCACCCGTCGCACCGGTCAGGCCCGTCGCGCCGGTGAGACCGGTCGCACCCGTCTGACCCGTGACCCCGACCGCGCCCGTCACGCCCGTCGCGCCTGTAAGTCCGGTCGCGCCCGTCACGCCCACCGCACCGGTGACGCCGGTCGCACCGGTGAGCCCCGTTGCACCGGTCAGGCCCGTCGCGCCGGTCGCACCAGTGACACCAACCGCGCCAGTGACACCGACCGCGCCCGTAAGGCCGGTCGCACCGGTGAGGCCGGTCGCACCGGTGAGGCCGGTCGCTCCCGTGAGTCCGGTCGCGCCGGTGAGACCCGAGGCTCCGGTCTGACCCGTCACACCATCCGCGCCCGTAAGACCGTTAGCACCGGTCACACCATCCGCGCCCGTAAGACCGTTAGCACCGGTCACACTATCCGCGCCCGTAAGACCGTTAG